>NZ_JBIOOP010000001.1:0-217500 GCF_051712285.1 Enterococcus sp. DIV1337a
ATGCCCGACGTGGAAAGTTTTTGGCATAGCCTTGAAGAAGCCTATCAAGCGATTTTGTCGGCGCCAAGTTTTGATGCTTGGATTAAAACCACACGCCCTTTGAAATTAGACAACAATCAATTGTGGCTAGAAGTCCCTTCTGCGGTTCATCGTGATTACTGGGAAAAAAATCTTTCGGCAAAAATTGTCGAAACTGGATTTAAATTGACCGGTGCAGAAGTGATGCCCCATTTTGTTGTTGCCGATGAAAAAGACACAGCACTGGCACAAGAACTCGAAGAACCTGCCAAAGAAGAAGTTGTTTTTAGTGAACAAAGTAAAAAAGCGATGCTTAATCCTAAGTACACTTTTGACACCTTCGTTATTGGTAAAGGAAATCAGATGGCTCACGCTGCAGCGCTTGTTGTTGCCGAGGATCCTGGTTCGATTTACAATCCCCTCTTCTTCTATGGTGGTGTAGGGTTAGGGAAAACCCATTTGATGCATGCCATTGGTCATCAAATGTTAGTGAATCAACCAGATGCCAAAGTCAAATATGTTAGTAGCGAAACGTTTACGAATGAATTTATCAACTCAATTCAAACAAAGACATCCGAACAATTTCGGAAAGAATATCGCAATGTTGACTTATTATTAGTCGATGATATTCAATTTTTGGCGGAAAAAGAAGCAACATTGGAAGAATTTTTCCATACCTTTAACGATCTTTACAATGAAAATAAACAAATTGTTTTAACAAGTGATCGCCCGCCGAATGATATTCCAAAATTACCTGAACGATTAGTTTCTCGCTTTGCTTGGGGTTTGTCTGTCGATATCACTCCGCCTGATTTAGAAACACGGATTGCAATTTTGCGCAAAAAAGCAGATGCCGAGCGTTTAGAAATTCCGGATGATACACTAAGTTATATCGCTGGTCAAATTGATTCCAACATCCGTGAATTAGAGGGTGCTTTGGTCCGCGTTCAAGCCTTTGCAACTATTAATGGAGAAGATATTACCACTAGTTTAGCGGCGGACGCCTTGAAATCTCTAAAATCAGTTGGTAGTAAAAATCAATTATCCATCCTACAAATTCAAGAAGAAGTATCCAAATATTATCATGTGCCTCTTAAAGATTTAAAAGGGAAAAAACGGGTGAAAACAATTGTGGTTCCTCGTCAAATCTCAATGTATCTTGCTAGAGAAATGACCGACAATTCCTTGCCAAAAATTGGTGCCGAATTTGGCGGCAAAGATCATACAACGGTGATTCATGCGCACGAAAAAATTCAGCAATTATTGGAAAAAGATCCAGCGATTCAAAAAGAAGTCAGTGAAATTAAAAATTTATTGAACTCTTAGGATGTGGAAAACTAAACAAAAAAGAACAAAGTTATCCACAACTTATACACAAGTGGATAACTTAGTAAAACCAATGCTTTTTTGACTTTTCCACAGAATCAACATGCCCTATTACTTTTATTATTTATTTATATATAATATACAAAACAGTGGCGTACAAAATTAGAACGTATTGAAAATACTTAAAAAGGAGTTTACATTATGAAATTAACGGTCAAACGAAGTGTCTTTTTACAAGAATTACAAACTGTTCAACGAGCAATTTCTTCTAAAACAACGATTCCAATCTTAACGGGTGTTAAAATTGTCTTATCAGAAGATGGCTTATCACTTACTGGGAGTAACGCGGATATTTCAATTGAAAGTTTTTTAAGTAAAGACGATGAAAAAGCTCAAATGACCATTGAACGCACAGGTAGCATCGTTTTACAATCTCGTTTCTTTGGCGAAATTATTCGTAAATTACCAGAAGATATGTTCACAATGGAAGTTCTAGATAACAATCAAGTTGCAATTACTTCAGGAAAAGCTGATTTTACGGTTAATGGATTAGATGCTGACAATTATCCGCACTTACCAGTAATTGATACTCAAAACCAAATGAAATTACCTGTTCATTTATTGACAAAAATTATTAGTGAAACAGGTTTTGCTGTATCGATGCACGAAAGTCGTCCAATTTTAACTGGGGTCCACTTTATTTTAGAAAATCAAAAATTACTTGCCGTTGCGACAGATTCACATCGTTTAAGTCAACGTGTGATCCCGACAGAACAAGCAGTAGAAGACTTTAACATTGTAATTCCAGGAAAAAGTTTAACTGAACTTTCTCGTTCATTAACCAATGAAGAAGAAATGGTTGAAATCAGCATTATGGAAAACCAAGTGCTATTTAAAACAGAAACAATGTACTTCTATTCTCGTTTGTTAGAAGGAAATTATCCTGATACCAACCGTTTAATTCCAACTAGTCATAACACGCAAATTGAATTTTATGTACCAGAATTGCTTTCAGCAATCGAACGTGCCTCTTTACTTTCTCATGAAGGACGTAACAATATTGTTCGCCTTTCAATTTCACCAGATTCTGTTGTTTTATATGGAAATTCACCTGAAATTGGAAAAGTCGAAGAAGCTTTAAACTATGAAAATGTTTCTGGTGAAGCGTTGGATATTTCTTTCAACCCAGATTATATGAAAGATGCGTTGCGAGCGTTTGGCGATATGAATATTACCGTGAAATTCCTTTCTCCAATTCGTCCGTTTACATTGGAGCCAACCGAAACAGAACTAGATTTCATTCAACTAATTACACCGGTTCGTACAAATTAATCATGTTTAAAAAAGACCTTCGGAAAATCACTATGATCGCCGAAGGTTCTTTTTTGTCGTCTATTTAAAGCCGATAAACGCTGCTAGATAAGCTTTTTAAAACTAGAATAGCTTTTACGCTAATATGATTGTGAATGTTTGAACTATCATTTGACGAATAAATTCTGCCTTTTTTTTTCGTGGATAAAGAAAAAAGCCCTTTAATTTTTCGTTTAAGAGCTGTTCATTTTTTTATGAATATTTCCTAGCGGAAGAAGTTAGCATTGCTTAAAACGACGCTCAGACCTCTACAAGCTACTTTTCTTCATTGCGCGCCCTCTTCTTTTGTCTTTGAGTTACCCCTAATTGTTTTTTTAGTTAAATGATACTCGTCATTTTTGCAAAATCAGGCCCCTTTTTTCTCAAGAAAATATCAATTTCCGTTTTAAAATGCTTTTTAAGAGTTTTTTTATCCTAATAATATTTTCGGTCATTTAGAATTAAAATTGCTTAGAATGAAAATTAGACAGATAAATTTGTTTTCTCTTATGAAAAAGGGTATAATATATATGAGAACGTATTAGAAAAAAGAGGGATGCACATTGAAAAAAACGTTTGTTTTAGCAACTGAGTATATAACGCTTGGTCAGTTTCTTAAAGAAATCAACGTCATTGGTAGTGGCGGCCAAGCCAAATGGTATTTGGCAGACAATAGCGTGTTTGTTGATGGCGAGTTGGAAAATCGTCGCGGACGGAAACTTTATGCGGGCATGATGATTGAGCTACCTGAAGAAGGTACTTTTTTTATGGTGAAAAACGGAAACGAGTCCGACGATGCGGCTGAATGAGCTGACACTTCAGCATTATCGTAATTATGAAACAGTCAGCTTAGATTTTCCAAAAACGTTAAATCTTTTTTTAGGCGAAAACGCCCAAGGAAAAACCAACTTGTTAGAAAGCATTTATGTTCTAGCAATGACACGAAGTCATCGAACCAGCAATGAAAAAGAATTAATTGGCTGGGAACAAGCAGCAGCTAAAATTAGCGGTGTGGTTGAAAAAAAGACAGGCACCGTACCATTGGAAATTTTAATTTCCAACAAAGGACGTAAAACCAAGGTTAACCACATTGAGCAAAAAAGGCTCAGTGCGTACATTGGGCAACTGAATGTTATTTTATTTGCTCCAGAAGATTTATCTTTGGTGAAAGGCTCACCCCAAGTCCGCCGGAAATTTATTGACATGGAACTCGGACAAGTGAGTCCTATTTATCTTTATGATCTTGTCCAATATCAGTCTGTTTTAAAACAACGGAACCAATACCTAAAACAACTAGCTGAAAAGAAACAGACAGATGCTGTTTATCTAGATATTTTGACAGAGCAGCTAGCTGAATTTGGCGGGAAAGTTCTATACGCTCGGTTAGGTTTTCTTAAAAAATTAGAGCACTGGGCAAACTTACTCCATCAAAAAATTAGTCATGGACGCGAAACGCTCACCATTGACTACGCATCAAGCATCCCAATTGACAACACGGATCTTTCCTTAGAAGCACTTCAAAATCAATTGCTCCAACAATTAATGAACAATCGTAAACGTGAATTGTTTAAAGCGAATACTTTTTTAGGCCCTCATCGTGACGATTTGCTATTTATTGTCAATGGTCAAAATGTTCAAACGTATGGCTCACAAGGTCAACAGCGAACGACAGCTTTAAGTATTAAATTGGCAGAGATTGATTTGATGCATTCAGAAACAGGAGAATATCCTGTGTTATTACTAGATGATGTCATGAGTGAATTAGATAATGAACGTCAAATTCACTTGTTAGAAACGATTGAAGGTAAAGTTCAAACGTTCTTAACGACAACTAGTTTAGATCACATAAAAGACAAGCTAACAGTTGAACCAGATATTTTTTATGTTCAACAAGGCAAGATAGAAAGGAATTCAGCGACATGACAGAAGAAGAAAAAAACATGAGAGAACGTGCGCAAGAATATGACGCTAGTCAGATTCAAGTTTTGGAGGGCTTAGAAGCTGTCCGGAAACGTCCTGGTATGTACATAGGTTCTACTAGTGGCGAAGGGTTACACCACTTAGTATGGGAAATCGTTGACAACTCTATTGACGAAGCCTTAGCAGGATTTGCTAAATCAATTCAAGTAATTATCGAACCAGACGATAGTATTACTGTTATCGATGATGGTCGTGGAATTCCAGTCGGGATTCAAGCCAAAACAGGCCGCCCAGCTGTTGAAACAGTTTTTACAGTGCTACATGCCGGCGGGAAATTTGGCGGTGGCGGCTATAAAGTATCAGGGGGCTTGCACGGTGTTGGTTCCTCTGTTGTTAATGCTTTATCGACCAGTTTAGATGTTCGTGTTTATAAAGATGGCAAAGTGTATTACCAAGAATATCGTCGTGGTGCGGTTGTTGATGACCTAAAAGTTATCGAAGAAACGGATCGTCATGGCACCACTGTTCACTTTATTCCAGATCCTGAAATTTTTACAGAAACAACCGTTTATGATTTTGATAAATTAGCAACACGGGTGCGTGAATTAGCCTTTTTAAATCGAGGCTTACACATTTCAATTGAAGACCGACGTGAAGGACAAGAAGATAAAAAAGAGTATCACTATGAAGGCGGGATTAAGAGTTATGTTGAGCATTTAAATGCCAACAAAGACGTTATTTTCCCAGAGCCAATCTTCATTGAAGGTGAGCAACAAGATATTACAGTGGAAGTGTCAATGCAGTATACAGACGGCTATCACTCAAATATCTTAAGTTTTGCCAACAATATTCATACCTATGAAGGCGGAACGCATGAATCTGGTTTTAAAACTTCTTTAACACGTGTGATTAATGATTATGCACGTAAACAAAAATTGATGAAAGAAAACGATGAAAAATTAACTGGGGAAGATGTTCGTGAAGGCTTAACCGCAGTGGTTTCCATCAAACACCCAGATCCTCAGTTTGAAGGACAAACCAAAACGAAACTAGGAAACTCAGAAGTACGGACCGTTACGGATCGTCTATTCTCAGAATACTTTACAAAATTCTTGATGGAAAACCCAACAGTCGGCAAACAAATTGTCGAAAAAGGGATGTTGGCCTCTAAAGCTCGTTTAGCAGCAAAACGGGCCCGTGAAGTAACCCGTCGTAAAGGCGCTTTAGAAATTAGCAACTTGCCAGGGAAGCTGGCTGATTGCTCAAGTAAAGATCCGGAAAAATGCGAATTATTTATCGTCGAAGGAGATTCGGCCGGCGGTTCAGCAAAACAAGGACGTAGCCGTGAATTTCAAGCCATTTTACCAATTCGTGGGAAAATCTTGAATGTTGAGAAAGCCAGCATGGATAAAATTTTGGCCAATGAAGAAATTCGGTCATTATTTACAGCGATGGGAACAGGCTTCGGCGAAGATTTCGATGTTTCTAAAGCACGTTATCATAAACTAGTGATTATGACCGATGCCGATGTCGATGGTGCGCATATTCGAACGTTGTTATTAACCTTGTTCTATCGCTTCATGCGTCCAATTGTTGAAGCTGGTTATGTGTATATTGCCCAACCACCACTATATGGCGTGAAACAAGGGAAAAACATCACCTATGTTCAACCGGGCAAACATGCTGAAGAGGAACTAGCAAAAGTGTTAGAAGAATTACCTGCTTCACCAAAACCAAGTGTCCAACGTTACAAAGGTTTGGGTGAAATGGATGATCACCAACTTTGGGAAACAACAATGGACCCAGAAAAACGATTAATGGCGCGAGTGAGTGTCGATGATGCCATTGAAGCTGACCAAATTTTTGAAATGCTAATGGGCGATCGTGTGGAACCACGTCGTGCGTTTATCGAAGAAAATGCCCATTACGTGAAAAACTTGGATATTTAATGTGTCGCAACGTTGTAAGAGACGCTAGAACATATATTTAGAGGGGAAAAAATTCATGAGTGAAGAAATTAAAGAAAACATTCAAGACGTCAATCTGACCAGCGAAATGAAAGAATCTTTCATTGACTACGCAATGAGTGTTATCGTAGCCCGCGCGTTACCTGACGTTCGTGACGGTTTAAAACCTGTTCATCGCCGAATCTTATATGGAATGAACGAATTAGGGGTAACCCCTGATAAACCACACAAAAAATCAGCCCGGATTGTTGGGGATGTTATGGGTAAATATCACCCCCATGGGGACAGTGCAATTTACGAATCAATGGTGCGGATGGCACAACCTTTTAGTTATCGGGCGATGTTAGTTGACGGCCACGGAAACTTCGGTTCTGTCGATGGTGACGGCGCTGCCGCTATGCGTTATACCGAAGCACGTATGAGTAAAATTGCTTTAGAAATGCTACGAGATATTAACAAAAATACAGTCGATTTCCAAGGAAACTATGATGATTCAGAACAAGAACCAGTAGTTTTACCTGCTCGTTTTCCAAACTTACTAGTTAACGGAACAACGGGGATTGCGGTGGGGATGGCAACAAATATCCCGCCACACAATTTAAGTGAAGTGATTGATGCAACAAGTTTATTGATGGACAATCCTGATGTAACGACGAATGAATTGATGGAAGTGTTACCTGGACCAGACTTTCCAACAGGCGGTTTAGTGATGGGGAAATCAGGGATTCGCCGAGCATATGAAACAGGGAAAGGTTCGATTACTGTTCGTGCAAAAGTTGAATTGACTGAAATGCCGAATGGAAAAGAACGTATTTTAGTAACTGAATTGCCTTATATGGTGAATAAAGCCAAATTAATCGAACGAATTTCTGAATTACACAGAGATAAACGAATTGAAGGAATTACTGATTTGCGGGATGAATCTTCTCGTGAAGGCATGCGGATCGTCATCGATGTTCGTCGAGATGTGAGTGCCTCTGTTGTGTTAAACAACTTATACAAAATGACTGCCTTACAAACATCTTTTGGTTTTAACATGTTAGCCATCGAAAAAGGCGTACCGAAAATTTTAAGTTTGAAACGTATTTTAGAAAATTACATCGAGCACCAAAAAGAAGTCATTACTCGCCGGACGATTTTTGACAAAAACAAAGCAGAAGCACGGGCGCATATTTTAGAAGGTCTACGAATTGCCTTAGATCATATCGATGAAATCATTGCCATTATCCGTGGGTCACAATCAGATGACGAAGCAAAAGCAACGTTAATTGAACGCTTTGAATTTTCAGATCGTCAAGCGCAAGCGATTTTAGATATGCGTTTACGCCGTTTAACAGGTTTAGAACGCGACAAAATTGAGAATGAATATCAAGAGCTATTGAAATTCATTGCGGACTTAGAGGACATTTTAGCCCGCCCAGAACGCGTCATTGAAATCATTAAAACAGAGTTAAATGACGTTCGCACAAAATTTGGTGATGCACGACGCACAGAATTATTAGTAGGTGAAGTCCTAAGTCTTGAAGATGAAGATCTAATCGAAGAAGAAGAAGTCGTGATTACGTTAACCAATAACGGCTACATTAAGCGGATGGCAAACTCCGAATTCCGGGCGCAACGCCGCGGTGGACGTGGTGTTCAAGGCATGGGCGTTCATGATGATGACTTCGTGAAAAACCTAGTTTCTTGTTCAACACACGACACGTTATTATTCTTTACGAACACTGGGAAAGTTTACCGAGCAAAAGGTTACGAAATCCCTGAATACGGTAGAACAGCAAAAGGAATTCCAGTGATTAACTTACTGGGAATTGATTCTGCAGAAAAAATTCAAGCGATTATTTCTGTTGAGGGCAAAGCGGAAGCAGGTAAATACTTATTCTTCACAACCTTAAAAGGAACCGTCAAACGGACAGCCGTAACAGCCTTTTCTAATATCCGTAGTAATGGATTAATCGCCATTAGCTTAAAAGAAGATGATGAGTTAGTTAACGTGGTAACGACTAATGGCAATCAGAAGATGATTATCGGAACACATGCAGGATACTCTGTCACATTTGATGAAACTACTGTACGTGATATGGGCCGGACAGCATCAGGTGTTCGTGGAATCCGTCTCCGCGAAAATGATTATGTGGTCGGCGCAGCGATTCTGGATGAAAATAAAGAAGTCCTAGTCATTACTGAAAATGGTTATGGTAAGCGTACAAAAGCTTCTGAATATCCAGTTAAAGGACGTGGCGGTAAAGGGATTAAGACAGCAAATATCACTGAGAAAAATGGTCCATTAGCTGGTTTAACCACGGTCAATGGGGATGAAGATATCTTATTAATCACGAACAAAGGTGTCATTATCCGCTTTAACGTTGATTCTGTTTCTCAAACAGGACGCGCAACATTAGGGGTTCGTTTAATGAGAATGGAAGATGGCGCCAAAGTGGTAACAATGGCTGTTGTAGAACCAGAAGAAGTGGAAGAAGAAATCGTAGAAGTTGTAGAAACAACAGAAAATGAAACAACAGTAGAAACAGAAGAATAACATAAAAAAGTTTCGCCAGTTGGCGAAACTTTTTTATTGGGGCTTTTCAAAACTATTTCTTGCTTTTGTCCATCAATTAGCATATAATTAGAGATTGTGAACTACCTTTTTAGGTATGTTCTCCTTGCTCTTAGCCAACTAAGAGCCTTGAAGTCCATAGGGAGGTGAAAATCAATGAGTCAAGATACGAAGTATGAAATCATGTACATTATTCGTCCGAACATTGATGAAGAAGCAAAAACTGCTTTAGTAGAACGTTTCGACACAATCTTAAAAGATAACGGAGCAGAAGTTATCGAATCTAAAGATTGGGAAAAACGCCGCTTAGCATATGAAATGAACGGATTCCGTGAAGGCATCTATCATATCGTTAACGTTACTTCTCCATCAACAGCTGGCGCAATCAATGAGTTTGATCGTTTAGCAAAAATCAATGACGATATTATTCGTCATATGATCGTGAAGGTAGAAGCATAATTTGTTTCACATGAAACATTTATTGACGAAAGGAGATGTTTTGAATGATTAATAACGTTGTATTAGTCGGAAGATTGACAAAAGATCCTGACTTACGTTACACCGCTAGTGGTTCAGCTGTTGCGACCTTTACACTTGCTGTAAATCGTAACTTTACGAATCAAAATGGTGACCGTGAAGCAGACTTTATCAACTGTGTGATTTGGCGTAAACCCGCAGAAACAATGGCTAATTATGCCCGTAAAGGTACATTATTAGGTGTTGTCGGAAGAATTCAAACTCGTAATTACGAGAACCAACAAGGTCAACGTGTCTACGTAACTGAAGTGGTTTGTGAAAACTTCCAATTGTTAGAATCTCGTTCTGCTTCAGAGCAAAGAGGAACTGGCGGCGGTAGCTTTAATAACAACGAAAATGGTTATCAATCACAAAATCGTAGCTTTGGTAATAACAATGCCGGTTCTGGATTTAATAACAACAACAATAGTTTCAATCCATCATCTTCTCAGTCGCAAAACAATAACGGTATGCCTGATTTCGATAAAGATTCTGATCCATTTGGTGGCTCAGGTTCATCTATCGACATTTCAGATGATGATTTACCATTCTAAACGAATTTGATAGGAGGGAACAAGAATGGCACAACAAAGAAGAGGCGGACGTAAACGTCGTAAAGTCGACTACATCGCAGCAAACCACATCGAATACATCGATTATAAAGATACTGAATTGTTAAAACGATTCATTTCAGAACGTGGCAAAATTTTACCACGTCGTGTTACAGGTACTGGCGCTAAAAACCAACGTAAATTAACGATTGCTATTAAACGCGCACGTATCATGGGATTATTACCATTCGTTAGTGACGAACAATAATTTTATGACAATTTCCAGAACCAAAGAGCTTGCTCTTTGGTTCTTTTTTATCTTGACTAGTGTTTCACGTGAAACATAACAAGGTTCGCAGAATGAAGTGTTTTGTGATAAAATAAAGGATGAAATAACTAGTGAATCACCAGAGCAATATGCTCGTTGGAACAAGTCGCCTCAAAGGTCTGCAGAAAGATTGGAGGCAAAAAAATGCAAAAGAAGAGAATTCAAAAAAACGGTTTCTTAATTGTTGTGGGGCTTCTCTTAGTAGAATTTCTCCTCTATTTCTTACTAACAAATAAATGGCTGCTATTAGCGGTGATTATCGCATTAGATATCTTTCTCTTAGTGGTTATTCGGCTGTTGATTAGAGATGTAGAAATTACGAATGTAGAAAAGATTCAAGAAGCAAGTTCCATTGCTGAACAATCGTTGGATTATGTTGTAAATGAAGTACCTGTGGGGATTATTACGTATAACGGGGAAACACGTGCGGTAGAATGGCTTAATCCTTATGCTGCTTCTATTTTTAATAAAGACAATCAGCTAACGTTAACCGCTAGCCAAGTTACGTCTTATTTAGAATTAGCAGAACGAAACCAAGATATCTTTACGATTGACGAAAATACCTATCGCTTTAGCGTCAATAAAGAACAACATACAATTACTTTTGAAGATATCACTAAAGAAAGTAATTTGTATCAAGAAAAAGTCGAAATGCAAACGGCTATTGGCATTGTGTCTGTCGATAATTATGATGATGTCACCGATACAATGGATGAGAAAGAAATTTCTTATTTGAATAGTTTCATTACGACGATGGTTTCTGATTGGATGGACCAATACAAAGTTTTTTATAAGCGGATCAACGCAGAACGTTATTTTTTCATTGCTCAATGGGAAGATATTCAAAAAATGATGGACGAAAAATTTTCTATTTTGGATACTATCCGTAAGGAATCAGCTAACCATGAAGTAGCCATTACGTTAAGTATGGGTATTGCTTATGGGGGGGCAACATTAGATCAAACCGGGACCACGGCTCAAACGAACCTAGATACAGCTTTAGTTCGTGGCGGCGACCAAGTGGTTGTAAAAGAAGCCAAAGATGAAGCGAAGCCGTTATTTTTTGGTGGGAAAACGGCAGTAACGACTAAACGTTCTCAAGTGCGTTCTCGCGCAATGAGCATGGCAATTAAAGGAATTATTGCGGAATCCGCTGACATCTACATTATGGGTCATCGTTATCCAGATATGGATGCGTTAGGTTCAGCATTTGGGGTTGCTCGTTTAGCTTCGTTTAATAATCGAAAAGCATGGATTGTTTTAGATGAAAATGAAATCATTCCCGATGTCAAAAGAGTGCTAGAGGCGATTAAAGAGTACCCAGAATTAGAAGAGTGCATTATTAGTCCTAAAGAGGCCATGAAGCGCAAGAAAGAAAGTAGCTTATTAGTTATGGTAGATTACCATAAACCGTCTCTATCGATCTCAAAAGAGCTCTATGAGCGTTTTGATAAAGTAGTAATCATCGATCACCATCGACGAGGAGACGAATTTCCAGCAAAACCCTTGCTTTCTTATATTGAATCCTCTGCCTCTTCTGCTTCAGAATTAGTCACAGAATTGATCGAATACCAAAGTAATAGCGCAAACAAACTGCAGGCCTTTGAAGCAACCATGATGTTGGCGGGTATTGTGGTTGATACGAAAAGTTTCAATACACGAACAACGGCGCGAACATTTGATGTGGCTAGTTATTTACGAACTTGTGGAGCAGACTCATCTTTAGTACAATATCTATTAAGTTCTGATCTTACAAGCTATCTTGAAATGAACAATTTAATCTCTAAAAGCGAATATGTCACAAAAGATACCGTCGTTGTTGCAGGGAGTGAAGACAAAGAATATGATAGTGTGACAGCTGCCAAAACAGCGGACACATTACTTTCTATGGCTGGGATTAATGCAGCATTTGTCATTACCAAGCGGACGGATCAACAGATTGGCATTAGTGCTCGGAGTAATGGTTCAATTAATGTTCAAATTATTATGGAAAATTTAGGTGGTGGCGGTCACTTTACTAATGCGGCAGTACAATTATCAAACGTAACAGTAGCGGAAGTAAAAGAGCAACTACTTGATGTAATTCGTCAAAATATTAATGAAATGTATGAACAGGAGTGAAGGAAATGAAAGTTATTTTTTTACAAGATGTTAAAGGAAAAGGAAAAAAAGGGGACGTAAAAGAAGTGCCAACTGGTTACGCCCAAAATTTTTTAATTAAAAACGGTTATGCAAAAGAAGCCAACAAAGGAAGCATGAGTGCGTTAGCGGGTCAAAAGAAAGCTCAAGAAAAACATGAAGCAGAAATATTAGCACAAGCAAAAGAAATGCAAGCCTTTTTAGAAGATGAAAAAACTGTTGTAGAAATCAAGGCAAAAGCTGGGGAAGACAGCCGTTTATTTGGCTCAATTCCTTCAAAACAAATTGCAGAAGCCTTAAACAAACAATACAATGTAAAATTGGATAAACGCAAAATTGAATTAGCTAATCCAATCCGTTCTCTAGGTTACACTAACGTGCCGGTTAAACTACATCATGAAGTTACAGCGAAAATTAAGGTTCATGTCGTAGCGGAATAATATAATCGATAAAAAAGAAGCCGATTCCTCCGGCTTCTTTTTTATATTAAATTAATTATTAAATTTATTTTACGGTTGTTCGAAAATAAAATATATAACATTTTAAATTAACCAAAGAATTATATTTTAATTATTTATATGTTTTTGAAAATTTAAAAAGTGAACTAAAGATAGAGAAATCGGTAGAGAAAAAATGTACTTTTTTTAATGAAATTGTGTTAAAATGGATAGACTAAATGAACCAGAAAGTAAGACATCGTGGGAGAGAACAAAATGAATGAATTATTGCAAGATAGGGTACCGCCACAAAATATTGAAGCGGAACAAGCCATTTTAGGTTCTATTTTCTTAGATGCAGATGTGCTAATAGAAGCGATGGAATATGTGGAACCTAAAGATTTCTATCGTCGTAGTCATCAGTTGATTTTCCAAACGATGATGACCTTAAGCGACCGAAATGAAGCGATTGATGTGGTAACAATCAAAGATCGCCTAGAACAAGAGAATTTGTTAGAAGATGTTGGTGGACTAAGTTATCTGTCAGATTTAGCTTTAGCTGTACCGACAGCTGCCAATGTCATTTATTATGCAAAAATTGTTGAACAAAAATCGTTGCTGCGCAACTTAATCCAAACTGCTACAGAGATTGTAACTAAAGGCTTTGAGCAAGGTGAAGATGTTGAATCTATTTTGGATGATGCAGAACGAAGCATTTTAGAAGTCTCCGAAAAGCGGAATCGTAGTGGCTTTTTATCAATTTCAGATGTTCTAAATACAACTATTGCCAATATTGACCAATTATACCAAAATGATGAAGAGATTACTGGTTTACCTACAGGCTATCAAGCGTTGGATAAAATGACTGCCGGCTTGCAAGCGGAAGAGCTAATTATTTTAGCGGCCCGTCCAGCGGTAGGGAAAACCGCTTTTGCTTTAAATATTGCCCAAAATGTCGGCACCAAAACAGATAAAGCTGTCGCTATTTTTAGTTTAGAAATGGGGGCAGAATCATTAGTGAACCGGATGCTTTGTGCAGAAGGATCCATTGAGGCCAGCCATTTAAGAACAGGGCAATTATCTGAAGAAGAATGGCAAAACTTAATTATTGCGATGGGTAGTTTGTCCCGTGCGAATATCTATATTGATGACACACCAGGGATTAAAATTACCGAAATTCGTGCGAAATGTCGTAAATTAGCACAAGAAAAAGGCAACCTAGGGCTAATTTTGATCGACTACCTACAACTGATTGAAGGAACTGGAAAAGAGAACCGCCAACAGGAGGTTTCTGATATTTCACGTCAATTAAAAAAATTAGCGAAAGAATTAAAAGTCCCGGTTATCGCTTTGTCCCAGCTTTCTCGTGGCGTGGAACAACGTCAAGATAAACGTCCTGTGTTAAGTGATATTCGTGAATCAGGATCCATTGAGCAAGATGCCGATATCGTTGCCTTTCTTTATCGTGATGATTACTATGATCGTGGTGAGGGAGAGGACGGCGATCATGAGCCACCAGAAGTTGACAATGTTGTAGAAGTTATCATTGAGAAAAACCGTAGTGGTGCGCGTGGAACGGTCGAATTACTTTTCATTAAAGAATATAATAAATTTTCTTCGCTTTCGCCGAGGACAGAATTTTAAAAAAAAGAACTCATTTTTTGAGTTCGTTTTTTTAATGACTAAGGGATTAAAACCAGAGAGTAAAACACGAACAATATTCGTATATTTTATTGTTTTACAAAAACGCAACTAAAAATGTTCGTATTTTCGACAGAAACGCTTTTGATTGTGAAACAATATTCGATTTTTACCCTTGAAAGGGACTGGTTTTATTGGTACAATGATTCAGGACAAAAAAATTATGAACGAGGTGTTCGAATGTCATCAGTAGTAGTTGTTGGAACGCAATGGGGCGACGAAGGTAAAGGAAAAATTACAGACTTTCTAAGTGAAAACGCAGAAGTGATCGCTCGTTACCAAGGCGGAGATAACGCCGGACATACCATTAAATTCGACGGCGTAACGTATAAATTACATTTAATTCCTTCAGGGATTTTCTATAAAGAAAAAATTAGTGTAATTGGTAATGGCGTAGTTGTGAATCCAAAATCTTTAGTAAAAGAATTAGCTTATTTAAAAGAAAATAATGTTGCCACTGATAATTTACGTATTTCAGATCGGGCCCATGTCATCTTGCCGTATCATATTAAATTAGATCAATTGCAAGAAGATGCGAAAGGTGAAAATAAAATTGGGACAACGATTAAAGGAATTGGCCCAGCCTACATGGATAAAGCAGCACGGGTGGGAATCCGTATCGCTGATTTATTGGATAAAGAAATTTTTGCGGAACGTTTGCAAATTAACTTAGAAGAAAAAAATCGTCAATTCGTGAAAATGTTTGATAGCGAAGCCATTGAATTTGATGATATTTTTGAAGAATACTATGAATACGGACAACAAATTAAACAATATGTTACAGATACTTCGGTTATTTTAAATGATGCATTAGATGCTGGAAAACGGGTTTTATTTGAAGGGGCACAAGGTGTCATGTTGGATATCGATCAGGGAACCTATCCATTTGTTACTTCTTCTAATCCAGTAGCTGGTGGCGTAACTATCGGTAGTGGCGTTGGTCCATCAAAAATTAATAAAGTGGTTGGTGTCTGCAAAGCGTACACTTCACGTGTCGGTGACGGCCCATTCCCAACAGAATTATTTGATGAAACAGGAGAAACCATTCGTCGTGTCGGTAAAGAATACGGAACAACAACAGGACGTCCGCGTCGGGTCGGTTGGTTTGATTCAGTAGTTATGCGTCATTCAAAACGTGTATCAGGGATTACAAACTTGTCATTAAACTCGATTGACGTGTTAAGTGGTTTAGAAACGGTGAAAATTTGTACAGCTTATGAACTTGATGGTGAATTAATTTATCATTATCCAGCAAGCTTGAAAGAATTAAGCCGCTGTAAACCAGTTTATGAAGAATTACCAGGTTGGTCTGAAGATATCACTGGTTGCAAAACTCTAGCCGATTTACCCGCTAATGCTCGCAACTATGTGCATCGGATTTCAGAATTAGTTGGTGTGCGCATTTCAACATTCTCTGTAGGTCCAGACCGTAACCAAACGAACGTTTTAGAAAGCGTTTGGGCACAAATTTAAGCAGATTTTTAAGGGAACGTAAAGGATGGCTTATGCCAATTCAGCCTTTACGTTCTTTTTTAATTTTATATAAAAATGAAAAACTATGGTAAAATAAAAGAAAACATGAAGGGGGCAATTGTCCGTGAATTATCAATTAGTGACAGATTCTTGTTGTGACTTGCCGTATACATACTTAAAAGAAAAACAAGTACCTTTTATTAGCATGAATATTCAAATTGACGGGAAAGAATATCGCGATGATTTAGGTGAAACGTTTGATTATCAGAACTTCTTAACGGCTATTAAAAATGGAAGTATGCCCACTACGTCCCAAGTTAATGTGGGACGCTACAATGAATTTTTCCGTCCTTTTGTGGAGCAAGGGCTACCGGTGGTATATCTAGCTTTTTCATCTGGGCTAAGTGGCTCTTATCAAAGTGCGTTGCAATCAGTGGAGATGTTAAAAGAAGAGTACGATAATGTAGAAATTCATATTATTGACACAAAAGCAGCTAGCTTAGGTCAAGGGATGTTAGTCCGAGAAGCCATTCGATTACAAACAGATGGCCATTCATTAGGAGACGTTGTCGCCTATCTTGAAGAGCAAAAAATGAAACTTCATTCGTGGGTCACAGTAGATGATTTAAAGCATTTAGAACGTGGCGGACGGATTTCTAAAACAGCGGCTGCACTTGGTGGCTTAATGAACATTAAACCAATTATTCGCGTGGATGCGGCGGGCAAATTAGCATCTGTTGGTAAAACTCGTGGACGAAACAAGTCCTTGCAAAAGATTGCGCAAGAAACGATTCAAGGCATTGTAGAGCCAATGAAACAAACACTATTGATTGCATATGCGGGAACGAAAGATGACGCGGAAAAAGTCAAAGAATTAATCGAAAAAGAAATAGAGGTTAAGGAGATACTGATTTATCCTCTAGGACCCACCATTACTAGTCATACTGGAATAGGTTGTATTGCTGTGTTTTCTTTTGGTGAAAAAAGAAAATAAAAAATAGAGAAGTCATTTTTTAATGACTTCTCTATTTTTTTAATAGTCTGAACTGAATAAAACGTCCATTTGTTTTTGAATTTCTGGGTTTTCCAAGAATTCATCATAGGTTGTTTCTGCCCGATCAATGACCCCTTTATCAGAAACAGCAATAATTCGGTTCGCTAATGTTTGAATAAATTGGTGGTCATGTGAAGCAAAAAGAATTGAACCAGTGAAAGCCATCAAACCATCATTTAACGCAGTAATTGATTCTAAGTCTAAGTGGTTCGTTGGATCATCTAAAACTAAGACATTGGCTTTGGAAAGCATTAATTTTGAAAGCATGACACGCACTTTTTCGCCTCCAGAAAGAACATTGACTGGTTTTAGTACCTCTTCACCAGAGAATAACATCCGACCTAAGAAACTACGTAAGAACGTATTGTCATCTTCTTCTTTACCAGCAAATTGACGTAACCAATCTAAAATGGTTAATGGCTCTTCAAAGTCTTTGCTGTTGTCTTTTGGTAAATAAGCTTGGCTGGTTGTAACACCCCAACGAACAGAACCTGTATCGGGAGTAATTTCGCCCATAATCACTTTGAATAACGTAGTCGTTGTAATATCTGAGTCAGCGATGAATGCAACTTTATCATCTTTTGTTAAGTTGAACGAGATATTATCTAAGATTTTTTTGCCATCAATCGTTACAGAGACATTTTCAACTTGTAATAAGTCATTGCCGATTTCACGTTCTGGTGTAAAACCAACGAATGGATAACGACGAGAGGAAGGTTGAATGTCATCTAAGGTAATTTTATCTAACATTTTTTTACGAGACGTTGCTTGTTTTGATTTTGAGGCATTGGCGCTAAAACGAGCGATAAAGTCTTGTAATTCTTTGATTTGTTCTTCTTTTTTGGCATTAGATTGTGCTTGCAATTTTGTCGCTAGTTGGCTTGATTCCAACCAGAAATCATAGTTACCAACGTAAAGTTTGATTTTACTAAAGTCTAAATCTGCCATGTGAGTGCAGACTTTGTTTAGGAAATGACGGTCATGGGAAACCACGATAACGGTATTTTCAAAGTTGATTAAAAATTCTTCTAACCAATTGATTGAGCGGGTGTCTAAACCATTTGTCGGCTCGTCTAATAGTAAGACATCTGGTTTACCAAAAAGAGATTGAGCTAATAATACTTTGACTTTTTGACCAGCTGTTAATTCGCTCATTTTTTGATCATGTAATTCTTCTGGAATGTTTAGCCCTTGGAGTAAAACAGCTGCTTCAGGTTCTGCTTCCCAACCGTCAAGTTCAGCAAATTCGCCTTCTAGTTCTGCGGCACGAATCCCATCTTCATCTGAAAAATCTTCTTTCATATAGATAGCATCTTTTTCTTTCATTACTTCGTAAAGACGTTTATGTCCCATAATTACAGTTTCTAAAACAGTGTAGTCTTCGTAGTCAAAGTGATTTTGTTTCAGCGTTGCTAGTCGCTCATTAGGACCCATTGAAACCACGCCAGTTGTCGGTTGAATCTCACCTGATAAAATTTTAAGAAACGTTGATTTTCCTGCACCATTTGCGCCGATTAAGCCGTAACAGTTGCCAGGAGTAAATTTAATATTCACTTCTTCAAAAAGTTTACGATCTGGAAATTGTAAACTTACATCATTAACAGTAATCAATTGTTTTCCTCGCTTTTAATATATTCTTGAACCTCTCTGCATTATATCGGCTACAGAACCTTTTTTCAAGGAGTTTCAATCTTTTTACAGAAACGAATAAAAAGGTGGGTTTTTTATAGAAAAAAGGCGTTTTTTTAAAATGTTTCATGTGAAACAGAAATTTTTTTCATGAAAGGGTTTTTAGTGTATTTTTTTAATGATACACTGTATCATGTAAATTAATTAGTGTATCGATTAAAGGAGCCATCAAAAATGAAGCGGATTGAAAAAATCTATCAATATGTTAAAGAGCAAACGAAGAATTTAACGCCAATGACCTTAACAAGTGATGCGGGAGTCACGACACAAGAAATTTCAGAACGTTTAAACATTCAGCGGACCAATGCTAGTAAAGATTTGAATCAACTCGTTCGTGAAGGGCGCTTGAAAAAATTATCTGGTCGACCAGTAAAATATGTCGCGCAGGTGGCGTTTCAGCATCGACCATTAACCAAGCCAGTTAAAAGTTATCGGGAAAAATCAATGGATCACTCCACAAAAACTTTTATCGAACCATTGGTTGAACCAGTAGTCACGACAAGTAAAACCCCAGAAGTTGAAGATATTTTCAAAAAAATTATCGGTTCAGCTGGGAGCATGAAAACGCCGGTTGAACAAGCCAAAGCAGCAATTTTATATCCGCCAAAAGGCTTGAATTGTTTAATTACTGGACCAACAGGTTCTGGGAAAACTTATTTTGCTCACGCCATGTTTCAATTTGCGAAGCTGAACCAAATTGTGGCCAAAGAAAAAGAGTTTGTGGTGTTTAACTGTGCAGACTATGCGCATAATCCAGAACTTTTGATGTCGCATTTATTTGGGTATGTAGAAGGGGCCTTCACAGGCGCTACGAAAGCGAAAGAAGGGATTATTGATGAAGCAGATGGCAGCATTCTGTTTTTAGATGAAGTACATCGGTTACCACCCGAAGGACAAGAAATGATTTTTTATTTTATGGATCACGGCGTGTACGCGCGTTTAGGTGAAACAGTGAAATCACATCATGCGGATGTTCGGATTATTTGTGCTACGACGGAGAATCCTACTTCTTCTTTATTGAATACTTTTGTGCGACGCATTCCGATTATCATTCAATTACCGAACTTTAGTGACCGTCCTGCGAAAGAAAAAATTGACCTCCTAAAAGTGATGGTTTCAATGGAAGCAGCGCGGATTCAACGGCGAATCTCTTTGTCAGAAGATGTGGTCAAAGCGTTAATTGGAAGTGTTTCTTATGGAAATGTTGGTCAGCTAAAATCGAATGTGCAACTTGTGACTGCGCGAGGGTTCCTTAATCAGATGGAACAAGAGGAATTAATGATTACGATGGACGAATTAACGGACAATATTAAAGAAGGCATTATGCAACTTGCCAGTAATCGAGAAGTATTGTCGGAGTTATCGAAATATCTGGAACCGCAATTAGTGGTATCACCAAATGAATCTTTAGTAGCTATTCAGTCAGATGCCTATGAATTACCTTACAATCTATATGAGATTATTGGAGATAAAGCGGCTCTCTTAAAAGCAGACGGCTTGGACCAAGAACTAATTAATAATTTTATTACAACGGATATCAATGTTCATTTAAAATCTTTCTACAAAGATTATGGATTCACCTTTGATACAGAAAATAAATTGGCTGAAATTGTTGACCAACGAATTATTGATGTCACTAAGAAAATTTATAATTTTGCAGCGAAGCGGTTATCGTATTCGTTTCAACCCAACTTTATTTATGCAATGAGTTTACACATTAGTTCTTTCTTGAAACGCATCCAATTAGGCAAAGATCCTAAGCATCCTTTAAATGAAAGTATTCGAAATATGGTTTTAGATTATCCAACAGAGTTTGAAACAGCGAAAGAAATTAAAAATATTATTGAAAGTAGTTATCAGATGGAGATTCCTGAATCTGAAAGTTACTATTTAGCTGTTTTGCTCATTTCTTTAAGAGAAAATCCTGAGGCTGGCCGGATTGGCATTGTCGTGGCTGCGCACGGAAATAGTACTGCTAGCAGTATGGTACAAGTGGTTTCTCAATTGTTAAATGTTGATAATTTGAAGGCTGTGGATATGCCTTTAGATATGCCACCGAAAGAAGCTTTGCGTAAAATCGTTGAAGCAGTTGGTGAAGTGAATGAAGAAAATGGCGTACTATTATTGGTGGATATGGGTTCATTAAGTACGTTTTCAGAAGAAATTGTACGCCAGACAGGCATTGATGTGCGGACAGTAGACATGGTGACCACGCCAATTGTTCTTGAAGCGGCCCGCAAAACCGCATTAATTGATACACAATTGGAAACACTTCATGAGTCCTTAAAAAACTTTCATGGCTATGCCGATATTCGCCAAAGTGAAACGAAACAAATCATTGAAAATTGGAAAACAAGAGCAATTATTGCTATCTGCGCTTCTGGAGAAGGAACTGCCCGCCGAATGAAAGAGCTTATTGAGGAAGCTGTCTTGCCACAAATAGACTGGCATTTAGAAGTGATTCCTTTGTCCATTGTAAATATGAAAGAAGTCTTGCCTAAAATTCAAGAAGACTATGAAATTATTGCGACTACTGGGATTACCAATCCCAAAATTGGTGTTCCTTATATTTCCATGGAAAATTTCTTTTCCGGTGAAGCAGAAAAAATTATTCAGCAATTACTAGCAGAGCGGAAAGAAGAAGTAATGAATAAGCCGTTGGACGAAGCGGCAGCAAAAGAAATTTGTCTCAAATATATGGAGCAAAGTTTCACTTTCATTAATGGAAAAAAAATCATTGATCTGTTGTGGTCATTCGCTAAAAATATCCAAACCCAATTAGCGATGCCAGAAGAGTACACATTTTACATCAATTTGATTATGCACACATCGGGCATGTTGGAGCGTATTTTACGGAATGATACACTGACGGTTTCTGAAAAGGAACTTGGTCGATTGGTTCAAGAGCCAATTTATCCAGTGATTGTGGCCTCAATTGAGACTATGGAAGAAACTCTTAATATGGATGTTCCAGCAGAAGAAGTTTATTTTATCGCACAGTTAGTCAAAAATGCCCAGTGTATCGAAGATAAAATCACCGAAATTGATACACTAGATTAATACAGAAAAATCGATACACTATTTATTAGTGTATCGATTTTTTGATTTTCTTAAAAAAACCTATAATTTTCTAGGTTTCGAACCGATACACTAAAGTTGGCACGAAACTTGCTTATAATAAGGTGTCCCTTTTTACCTAAAATTTTTAAGTAAAAAGACAAAGGTCCTAACCTTTAAAAATGAATTTAAAGGAGCATTCCCGATGGTAATGGATATTCGTTTAGCTCGAATTGATGATCGATTAATTCATGGCCAAGTAGCAACTGTTTGGGCAAAATTGACGAACATTAATCGCATTTTAGTGGTTAGTGATTCCGTTGCTCATGACAATTTGAGAAAAGCCTTGTTGGTTCAAGCTGCTCCACCTGGTGTCAAAGTAAATGTCATCACTGTTCAAAAAATGATTGATGTTTACCCTGATCCTCGTTTTGATTCGTTTCGAGCCATGTTGTTATTCACTAATCCTTTGGACGTGAAACGAGTGGTCGAAGGCGGTGTACAACTAACTTCTGTGAATATTGGCGGAATGAGTTTCAGCACAGGCAAGCGAATGATTACGAATGCAGTTGCAGTGGATGCCAACGATTTAAAAGCATTTCTGTTTTTAAATGAACAAGGTATTGAATTGGAAATTCGTAAAGTCGCAGCAGACAGCCAAGTGAATTTGATGGATTTACTGAAAAAAGAGCGTAGCAAAGAAAATAACGCCAGCTGACGTTAATTTTTACAGACGAAAGACATTGAAAGGATGTGGTGGCCTAGGACCAACATCATTGCTTCATGAACTGTATTGATAAAGGCAAGTGCTGATGTTGAAAAAAATCAAGAACTATTGAAATTTTTTCATTTATTTTTGTCAGAATCTGATTTATCTGATTTTTTTCAAAAAGTGAAAGCGTTTAGCAGTACAACCATGAAAAAAAACATCAATTATACAGGAGGTATAAAAATGGTAGGAATTATCCTAGCAAGTCACGGTGAATTTGCTGAAGGGATCTTGCAATCTGGTGCAATGATCTTTGGCGAACAAGAAAATGTAAAAGCAGTTACGTTAATGCCTAGCGAAGGTCCCGATGATGTAAAAGCAAAAATGCAAGAAGCCATTGCATCGTTTGACAATCAAGACGAAGTACTATTTTTAGTTGACCTATGGGGAGGAACACCATTTAACCAAGCGAACTCATTGTTAGAAGATCATAAAGACAAATGGGCAATCGTTGCAGGTATGAACTTACCAATGGTTATTGAAGCATATGCTTCTCGTTTCTCTATGGAATCAGCACAAGAAATTGCGACACACATTCTTGAAACAGCAAAAGATGGTGTCAAAGTTAAACCAGAAGAGTTACAACCAGCAGAAGCACCAAAAGCTGCTGCGACAGAAGATGCACAGCCAAAAGGTTCATTACCACCAGGTACAGTTGTTGGCGATGGCAAAATTAAATTTGTGCTAGCACGTATTGATTCACGTTTATTACATGGTCAAGTAGCAACAGCTTGGACAAAAGCAACACAACCAAACAGAATTATTGTTGTTTCTGATGCCGTTGCAAAAGACGACTTACGTAAGAAATTAATCGAACAGGCAGCTCCTCCGGGAGTAAAAGCCAATGTTGTTCCAATCAGTAAAATGATTGAAGTAGCGAAAGATCCACGTTTTGGCAATACAAAAGCATTATTATTATTTGAAAATCCTGAAGACGTCTTAAAAGTGGTTGAAGGCGGCGTAGAAATTCCAGAAGTAAACGTTGGTTCAATGGCTCACTCTGTTGGGAAAGTCGTTGTAAGCAAAGTATTATCAATGGGTCAAGAAGACGTTGATACGTTTGATGAATTAAAAGCCAAAGGCATCAAATTTGATGTGCGTAAAGTGCCAAATGATTCAAAAGCGAATATGGACGAAATTTTGAAAAAAGCAAAAAATGAGTTAGCAAACGCGTAACTCGCCAAATACAAATCAAAATAGGAGGCTTATCATGTCTGTTATATCAATTATTTTAGTTTTACTCGTTGCCTTTCTAGCTGGTATGGAAGGGATTTTGGATGAGTTCCAATTCCACCAACCGTTAGTAGCATGTACATTAATCGGATTAGTTACTGGTAATTTAGAAGCCGGAATTGTTTTAGGTGGTACTTTACAAATGATCGCGTTAGGTTGGGCGAACATTGGGGCTGCCGTTGCACCGGATGCCGCTTTAGCATCTGTTGCTTCAGCAATTATTTTAGTTTTAGGTGGCCAAGGTGTTAAAGGTGTTCCTTCAGCGATTGCCATCGCAGTTCCTTTAGCGGTTGCAGGTTTATTCTTAACAATGATCGTTCGGACAGTTGCGGTTCCAATCGTTCACATGATGGACGCGGCTGCTGAAAAAGGCAACATTAAACAAGTTGAAATGTTACACATTTTCGCTGTATGTTTACAAGGTATTCGGATTGCAATTCCAGCAGGTGCTTTACTATTCATTCCTGCTGACACTGTTCGTAATTTCTTAGAATCAATGCCAGCTTGGTTAACTGATGGTATGGCTATCGGTGGTGGTATGGTCGTTGCCGTAGGTTATGCATTAGTAATCAACATGATGGCAACAAAAGAAGTATGGCCATTCTTCATTATCGGTTTCGTAGTCGCAGCGATTTCTCAATTAACATTAATCGCATTAGGTGCTTTAGGTGTCGCTTTAGCTCTTATTTACTTGAACTTATCTAAAATGGGCGGTTCTTCTAACTCAAATGGCGGAGGCAACTCTGGCGACCCATTAGGCGATATTTTAAACGACTACTAATTCTGAAGGAGGAGCAAAGAAAATGGCAGAAAAAATTCAATTAACTAAAAAAGATCGTTTAGCTGTAGCTTGGCGTTCAACATTTATCCAAGGTTCTTGGAACTATGAACGTATGCAAAACGGCGGCTGGGCATTCTCAATGATTCCAGCAATCAAAAAATTATATAAAACGAAAGAAGAACGTTCAGCGGCGTTAAAACGTCACTTAGAGTTCTTTAATACACACCCATACATTGCCTCACCAATTCTTGGTGTAACATTAGCTTTGGAAGAAGAACGTGCCAATGGCGCACCAGTTGATGACGTAGCGATTCAAGGGGTTAAAGTTGGGATGATGGGTCCTTTAGCCGGTGTCGGTGACCCAGTTTTCTGGTTTACTGTTCGTCCAATGTTAGGAGCTTTAGGTGCTTCCTTAGCAATGGGTGGTAACATCTTAGGCCCAATCTTATTCTTCGTTGCTTGGAACTTAATTCGTTGGTCATTCATGTGGTATACACAAGAGTTTGGTTACAAAGCAGGTTCTAAAATTACTGATGACCTTTCAGGTGGTTTACTACAAGATATTACAAAAGGTGCTTCTATTTTAGGGATGTTCGTACTGGCCGCATTAGTTCAACGTTGGGTATCGATTAAGTTCTTACCAATTGTCTCACAAGTTAAGTTAGACAAAGGTGCTTATATCGAGTGGGATAAACTTCCTGCTGGCGGTGAAGGAATGCATAAAGCTTTTGAACAAGTGAACCAAGGATTGGCGCTTTCACCAACGAAAGTTACTTCTCTACAAGATAACTTAGATCAATTGATTCCAGGTCTTGCACCATTACTACTTACATTCTTATGTATGTGGTTATTGAAGAAAAAAGTTAGCCCAATCATTATCATTCTTGGTTTATTCGTAGTCGGCGTTGTCGGCCACTTAATCGGCTTATTATAAGAATGAGGAAGTAAGTTCATTACTTCTAATCAAAAAAAGCGGAAGAGAAGTCGAGAAACTTTTCTTCCGCTTTTTTAAACAAAGATGTAATTTTGTTTGTTTCGATCAGGAAAGAAACGTATAATAAAGAGGAATTAGTCGAATGAAATGGAGCAGATAACATGGTACAATCATTAAACACAAAAGTTGATTTAGTTATAGATGCGACGGCATTTACAGGATTAACAGATTATGGACAAATTATGATAGGTGACCGCGGGTTTGAATTTTACCATGCCAAAGATCCACGTAAGTTTATCCAAATTCCGTGGGAAGAAGTCGATTACGTGTTGGCTTCAGTAATGTTCAAAGGAAAATGGATTCCTCGTTATGCGATTCAAACCAAGAAAAATGGGACGTATACGTTTGCTTCAAAAGAGCCGAAGCGAGTGTTACGAGCTATTCGTGAATATGTTGACCCAGATCATATGGTCCAATCTTTGAGTTTCTTTGATGTCATAAAAAGAGGGATCCTCTCAATCGGAAAAAAGAAAAAATAATTTATAACTGTTACTTTTTTATAAACTAGATGAAAAAGTAGCGGTTTTTTTGTGGAAAAACGAGGGACTTATTTATACAAAAAAGACACAATTATGCACCAAAAAAGAGACAATCAAGTGATACGTTGTTTTTAATGGAGTTATCATTGAAATGGTTTTCAGAAAGTACGATGAAAATATTTGACACCTTGTAAAATAGTAGTAACATAATAAGTGTAATAAATTATTTTATAGAGGAGTGAGTGTCATGGAACAACGACAACATCATGGAATAGATTGGGGTTCATTAGTATTAGGAATTCTATTTGTTCTGACTGCATTAATTTCTTTTCAAAATCCTGCCGGTAATTTAATTGCCATTGTGATGGTTTTTGCGATTTTTGCTATTATTAAAGGAGTTTTCGAAATTTTTGTACGTAATCGTATGAAAGAATTGCTAGGCTACAAAGCTTATGCACCAATCATCTTAGGGATTATTGATATCCTAATTGGTGTTTACTTATTGTTTAACTTAAATATTGGTGTCGCTGTGTTACCATTTGTCTTTGCAATTTGGTTTTTATTCGACTCAATTTTTGGCTTATTTACTTTAGATTTTGCTAAACGAGTAAGCACAGGTTACTTCTGGTTCACATTAATTGTTGATGTTTTAGGGATTATCTTAGGTGTAATGTTATTATTTAATCCATTGTCTTCAGCATTAACTTTAAGCTTCTTAGTTGGCTTTTACTTTATGATGTTTGGTATTAGCAATATTGTATATGCTTTTAGATAAAAGAAGTAAAAAAACAGGTTTTCCTTTTTGGAAAACCTGTTTTTTTTTTAATAACGACGGTGGCAGTTGCCATTATTTCCCGAAATTGTTCGAACAAGCCACACGATAATCGCTACGGGAACTAAAATTTTTACTGCTAGCCACAATAAGCTTCCCACGATACCGACAACGGCACTAAAGAGTGAACCGACAACTAAAAATAAAAGGACCACTAAAAGAATATTTATAAACATTGGTCGTTGATTATTCATACGTACTACCTCCAAATTTTTCCTGTTTTCTATATACAGAGTATAGCAAGAAAGCGCAACAAACACCTCCATCGGAAGGCTGATTTTTTTCTCTGGCGAATGATGGAGCCGCTGTTGGTTATTTTGGACTTTCTTATTGAAATAATCAGAATATTCTGGTGTATAATTATAAAAAAGGATTTAAAGTGAGGGATTGGATGTCGACTGAGGGATTAATCGCTTTGTTAGAAAAGAAACGAAATCATTTAAGTAAAATTGAAAATCAAGTATTGGATTATATTTTGACGCATATGACGGAAATTAGTTCACAAACCATTTATGAGGTGGCGCAGGCGTTGTTTGTCTCAACAGCCACTATTTCTCGAACAGCAAAACACTTAGGTTATCGAGGCTTCCAAGAATTAAAATACGCGATCGTCCAATCGGTGCAGAGCGAGAGCACAGAAAGCGATAGTCGTAGTTTTCAAGCCATTACGCAACAGTTGATTGCCAATGTGCAAGATAGTTTTCAACAAATGGATGAAGCCAAAGTCGCGGAAATGCTTAAAATGATTGAGCGTGCGAATACGATTGAAGTGTTCGGTGTTGGTGGCAGTTTTCCTATTTGTACTGATTTTGCACGAAAGCTAACATTTTTAGGAAAAAAAGCCTATGCACGATCTGATTGGGATGAACAAGCAGCAGCAGTTAAGAATCTGGATGGACAGGATTTAGCCATTTTTGTCAGTTATACAGGAGAAACTAAGGGGGTTGTAGGGTACGCACGTGTAGCGCAGGAACAGCAAGTGCCGATGATTAGTTTGATTTCCACTAAAGGAAGCACCTTGGAAAAATTGTCGACGACGACGTTATTTGCCAAAGGGACGACACGTTATCATCAGCGCGTGGATTTAAGTTCAAGAATTGCTGTCATTTGTTTGTTCGATACGGTTTTATTAATGTATGCAGAGGCAAAGCAGCCGCGGTAATTTTATGCAACACCATACTAAATGATGTAAGGGGATACATAAAGAGTGTAGCCTCTTTTTTCTTTGTTTTGGGCTAGTTATAATGAGGGTAATGAATGTAAACGCAATCATTTTTAGTTTTGTAAAGAATGAATGGAGGAGTTAAGAAATGGCAGTAAAGAAAAAGAAAGCGACTTTCTGGGAGTTTTTCCAAGGATTAGGTAAAACGTTTATGTTGCCAGTGGCTTTATTAGCTTTTATGGGGATTTTGTTGGGATTAGGAAGTTCTTTTTCCAGTGAATCCATGATTGAAACGATCCCGTTTTTAGGAAAGCCCGCAGTAAAAATTATTTTCCAATTTATGTCGACAATTGGTGGTTTTGCGTTTGCCTATTTACCTGTCATGTTTGCAATGGCCATTCCGTTGGGGTTAGTTCGGAAAGAAAAAGGAATTGCTGCGTTTTCAGGTTTCGTAGGCTATACGGTGATGAATTTAGCGATTAATTTCTATTTAGTGCAGACGAATCGCCTTGTGGATCCTGAACAGTTGCGGGAAGCCGGCCAAGGAATGGTTTTTGGGATTCAAACGATTGAAATGGGCGTTCTTGGTGGAATTATCGCTGGGCTTATTGTATATAAGTTGCATAATCGATTTTATACGGTGCAACTACCAGATAGTTTTGCCTTCTTTTCTGGCGCACGGTTTGTACCAATTATTACTTCATTAGTGATGGCATTCGTGGGCTTAGTAATTCCGTTAGTTTGGCCACTTTTCGCGCTAATGATTATGGCGATTGGCCAACTTATCCAACGTTCTGGTATTTTTGGGCCTTTTCTGTTTGGGTCAGGGGAACGTCTACTGTTACCGTTTGGGTTGCATCATATTTTGGTTTCCATGATTCGTTTTACTGAAGCAGGGGGTTCAGCGGTGGTGGCTGGCAAAGAAGTGTTTGGTGCGTTAAATATTTTCTATGCAGAATTGCAAAATAATTTACCGATTTCACCAAGCGCAACAGCTTTCTTGTCACAAGGGAAAATGCCGACCTTTATTTTTGGCTTACCAGCGGCGGCGCTTGCGATGTATCATACTGCAGCTCCGGCGAATCGACATAAGATTAAAGGCTTACTCCTTTCAGGTGTGATTGCTACGGCTATCACTGGCATTACAGAACCAATTGAATTTTTATTCTTATTTATTAGTCCATTATTATGGCTGTTTCATGTTATTATGACTGGTCTAGGTTTCATGGTAATGGCTTTATTGGGTGTTGTGATTGGGAACACTGATGGGGGACTACTGGACTTTATTATTTTTGGCTTGTTACAAGGAACTTATACAAAATGGTGGTGGGTTCTCATTGTCGGCGCTATCTGGTTTGTTATTTATTATTTCGTCTTTAAAACAGTCATTGTAACCTTTGATTTAAAAACACCTGGACGAGACAAGGTCTTAGGTGAGACTGAATATACCGATCAAGAAGTTCAATATAAGAAAACGGGTGGCTATGATGCGCCTGGGATTTTAGCGGCTTTGGGTGGACAAGAGAATATTCAAGCTATTGATAATTGCATTACGCGTTTACGTTTAGTGTTAGCAGATGCTAATAAAGTAGATGATGACAAATTAAAGCAATTAGGGGCTTTAGGTGTCGTGCATTTAGATGCGCAGAATGTGCAAGTGATTATCGGAACCAAAGTGACAACGGTCCGTAATCAATTAGAGATGATTTTAGGTTAGAAAAAAGACAGAAGGTGAAGAGTGTGTCGTTTGATAAAGCAATTGATCGACGAGGAACGTATTGTACACAGTGGGATTTTGTAGAAGACCGATTTGGGGAAGCGGACTTGCTTCCCTTCACTATTTCCGATACGGATTTTGCTGTGCCAGAGGCAGTTCTGGCAACATTACAGGAGCGTTTGAAACATCCCGTATTTGGCTATACGAGGTGGAACCATCCGCAATTAAAAGAAGCAATTCAAACGTGGTACCAGACAAGATTCCAGACGAAGATTGAAGAACACTGGATTATGTATACCCCGACCGTTATCTATGGGATTTCTGCTTTGATTCAATTATTAACTAACGAAGGGGAGGGCGTTATTTTACAAACACCTGCATATGATGCATTTTTTAAAGTTATTCAGGAAAATAAGCGGCAAGTAGTGGCAAATGAACTGCTTTATCAAGAGAAGCGCTACAGCATTGATTTTATTGATTTAGAAAAAAAACTAGCACAACCAGAAAATCGCTGTTTACTTTTATGTTCCCCGCATAATCCAACAGGACGTGTTTGGGCGCAATGGGAATTAGAGCGAATGGTTTCATTGTGCCAACAGTATGATGTGTTTTTACTATCTGATGAAATTCATATGGATATCGTTAATAAAGGCCATGTTCATCGACCAATTACGCAGTTTAATTATAAAAAGTCTGCCATTATTACCAGTGGCACGAAAACCTTTAATTTTCCAGGGCTGATTTTTGCTTACGCCTTAATTCCAGATAACGAATTGCGTGACTCTTTTCAGCTCAAATTAAAAAACGCCGATGGTTTATCATCAACCAGTATTTTGGGAATGCTAGCAACCATGACGGCCTATCAAAAATGTGGTGCTTGGGTTGACGAGTTGAATGATTATTTAGCAGAGAACCAACGTTACGTGAAAGATTTTTTAGAGACGTATTTGCCAAAAATTAAAGTGACGGAGCTGGAAGCCACTTACTTAATGTGGTTGAATGTATCAGCGGCAGTTCCAGATGTGATCCGCTTACAAGAGGCTTTAGTTTCTGTGGGAAAAGTCGCCATTATGGACGGCTCGATATATGGCGGCAATGGACAACGATTTTTACGGTTAAATATTGGCTGTTCACAAGCAAAACTACACGAGGGACTTGAAAGGATGCGTCGAGGTTTTGAAGCTGTTTTACAAAAGGGTGGCACAGAATCAGCGCCTGGGAATAATTGAGAAAAGATAGCATTCCGAAAATGGTTGCAGTACAATGGAAAAATAGAAACAAATAAAATAACAAAAAGTAACAACTTGTCATTTACTGGGGGAAAAGAAATGAAAACAATTAAAACAAATCAAGCACCACAAGCGATTGGGCCATACTCACAAGCAAAAATTGTGAATGGTTTATTGATTACTTCTGGTCAGATTCCACTAGATCCTGAAACAGGCAAGGTGGTTGGGACAACGATTAAAGAACAAACTAATCAAGTGCTGAAAAATATTCAAGGGCTTTTAACAGAAGCTGGTAGTGATTTCGCGCATGTAGTCAAAACGACATGCTATTTACAAAATATGGCGGATTTCCCGGCATTCAATGAAGTCTATGCTGAGTATTTTAGTGCGGAATATCCTGCACGCACAACGATTGAAATCTCTAAATTACCGATGGATGTGTTGGTAGAGATTGAGATTATCGCAGAAGTAGTGGCGTAAAAAATACAGTTAAAAGAGTGAGAAAAAAATCTAAGACGATTTTTTTCTCACTCTTTTTTTTTCAATAAAACAATACGATTCAGCCAAAATGTCTAGCCGTGCTGGAAAATTTTCAGCAAATAGGCTACCATGGAAGAAAATCGATAAAACGAAAGTTAAATGAATAGAAAAGAGATATGAAAGAGGCTATAAGATGAAAAAAAATATTAGCCAACTAACGCAGTGGTTGAAGGAACACAGTTTATTATTGAAACTAATTTTTCTTGGTTCTGTATTAGTTTTCGTGGCTAACCAAGTGACACATATCGCTCAAGGCATGACTTGGGCGGATATTTTTTCCACGATGGAACAACAAAGTACGGGTCGTTTAATTGGCATGGTCTTGGCAGGACTGTTAGGGGTTATTCCAATGCTCCTTTATGACTATGTAGTTGTTAAATTATTGGAAAAAGAAGGTAAGCCACCAATGAAACGAATGGATTGGTTAACTTCGGCTTGGGTCACCAATACCATTAACAATTTAGCGGGTTTTGGCGGAGTAGTTGGGGCAACGTTACGGATTAATTTTTACGGAAAAGATGTACCACGGGGCAAGGTTGTAGCAACGGTCTCAAAAGTTGCTCTGTTCTTGATTTCAGGGTTATCAATTTTATCTTTTGTGGCGTTCGTTGATTTATTTTTTATTCGAAACCAAAATGTTTTTCGTGAATATTGGGTTTGGTTATTATTGGGCAGTCTGATTGCGCCAGCGCTCTGGTTTTTCACGTATTTAAAACGGCGAACATTGTTTAAAACATTTTTTCCAAAAGCGGTGCTCCTTTTATTCGGCGCTTCATTAGGTCAATGGCTAGGTGGGATGTTTGCTTTCTTAATGATAGGTCGTTTGATGCAGGTGCCAGTTTCGATGGTTTCTGTCTACCCAATGTTTGTTATCGCCACGTTGATTGGGATGTTAACTATGGTTCCTGGCGGTATGGGAACGTTTGATGTGTTAATGATTTTGGGCTTATCACAATTAGGGATTGATCGATCACAAGCGGTCGTCTGGTTGTTGTATTATCGTTTGTTCTATTATGTGACGCCTTTTATGACAGGAGTTATTTTGTTCTTGCAACAAGCAGGCATGAAAGTCAACCAATTTTTTGATAATTTACCTCGGTTATTTTCACAAAAAGTAGCTCATTTTATTTTGGTGGCGGCGTTATATTTTGCAGGAATTATGATGGTTCTATTGTCGACTGTGACGAATTTGTCGAATGTCAGTCGTCTATTCCAAGTGTTACTTCCCTTCTCTTTTAATTTTTTAGATCAAACATTGAATTTATTTGTAGGATTCTTGTTATTAGGTTTAGCTCGAGGCATTTCTATGAAAGTGAAAAAAGCTTATTGGCCTACAATTATTTTACTAGGATTTTGTATTGTAAATACGGTGGCACGAACGACTTCGTGGCAGTTAATTGCTGTTTATGCTGTTATTTTATTGGCGGTTATTTTGGCTCGTAAAGAATTTTATCGTGAAAAGTTTGTTTATTCATGGGGCGCTTTAACGGTAGATAGTATTTTGTTTGGCTGCTTGTTTATCGGTTATGCGGTTGCTGGCTATTACGCCGCACGACCAGCTGGTGGCAATCAAGTTATCAATCACTTTTTGTTGTTTCCGTCAGATGATGTTTGGTTTAACGGATTGATTGGTTTAAGTATTTCCTTGATTGGTTTATTCTTTTTGTATCAATATTTAGCCGAAACAACTGTTACTTTAGGTGAGGGGTTTGAGAAAGCACGGTTGACACGCTTTTTGGAAAAATTTGGTGGCAACGAAGGCAGTCAATTTTTGTATTTAAAGGATTATGGCCATTTTTATTACCAAGAAGAAGGCGAAGATCAAGTACTTTTTGGGTTTCAAATGAAGTTTAATAAATGCTTTGTCTTGGCTGATCCGATTGGGCAACGAGAGAAATGGACCGCGGCGACACTGGCGTTTATGGATCAAGCTGATTTGTTAGGCTATCAATTAGTTTTTTATCGTATTTCGGAAGAATATGTTATGAATCTTCACGATTGCGGCTTTGAATTTATGAAAGTTGGGGAAGAAGGCTTGATTCAATTTGATGAGCCGTCAACAGTGAAGCAAACAGCCTGGACGGAAACAGTGACTGAAAAAATAGCAGCGGAAGCAGCAGATTTTCAGTTTGAATTTTATCCCGAAACGATTAGTGATGCCTTATATCAAGAGTTAGAACGAGTTTCTGCGGACTGGTCACGAAATCAAAAAGAGCGCTACTTTATTGGTGGTCGGTTGGATCCCGAGTACTTGAAATGTAGTAGCGTAGGCTTGGTGAGACAGAAACAAACGGTCATCGGTTTTATTACGGGAAAAGAAATGGAAAAAGGCAAAAGTATTTCGTATGATTTGTTACGTATTCGTTCAGAAGCACCTGCTTTTACTAGGGAATATTTGTTCACTCATTTTATTGAAACGTATCAACAGCAAGGCTATCAATTAATTGATATTGGGATGGCGCCGTTGGCCAATGTAGGTGAGAGCAAGTACTCTTTCTTAAAAGAACGCTTTGTTAATATTTTTTACAAGTATAGTTATCAAATTTATGCGTTTCAAGATACACGCAAGCGCAAAGAACAATATGTCACTAGTTGGCAACCTCGTTATTTTGCTTATCCTAAGCGGACCAGTGTGCTCTTTGCTTTTGTGCAACTTTCCTTGTTGATTACGAAAGGAAGACATCAAAGTGTTTCGCTTGTGGAAGAAGCAATGACTGAAATTTAAAAAATCACGCGATGACTTAGCCATCGCGTGATTTTTTATTTGTCTTCTTTTTTACGGTTTCGTCTAGCAGGAATCAAGGTTACGTAGGCAACGAAACCACCAGTACATAGAATGAATAACACGATGCCAGGAATCAATCCTTCTGGTAAATAAGAGAATTGAATAGTATGGGTTCCAGCGCTGACAGGAACACTTAGAAAGGCATCTTTAAAGGCTTTTGGGGTCACTTTTTTGCCATCAATTTTGACACGCCAACCTTTGTCATAAGGAATTGTAGTGACGAGTACTTGATCTTTGTCGGCGGTAAAGGTACCTGAAGCAGAGCGTTTGCCAGTGGTTAAATCAACGCCTTTTTCTTGCACGGCGGAAATGGCTTTTTCAAATGCATTGGTATTTAAGCCAACCACTTGCGGCTGGACAAAACTTACTGCTTTGGTTCCATAAAAACTTACTTTGAAGTTAACGGTTGTATCTTTTGGATAGTAGCCTAAATTATAATATTGGCCCGTAATACCAATTTGTGATTGCTGACTTGAGCCGTTCACGGTGACCGTCGTAGTGGAACTTTCCAATTGAGCAAAATCTGTTGGGAATAAACTCAAATAAGCTTGCGTATTGGCGGGCACATTGACTGTATAAGAAATCTCTTTGGCTACGTTATGTTGTTTCTCCGTAAAAGTTACGCCAGCTGTATTTTGCGTAATTGTCACGTTATTTTGAAGCGTCATCGTTGGTTGATAAAAGGTAAAATACCGTTCATTGGTATTGGCTAAAGCATTTAGTAAATTTGTTTGACTACCTAAATTATCATTGAGAGGTTGCCGAACATTGTAAATCTCTTTGTCTGCTAAAAATCCTAACGGCAAAGCATTTTCGTTACGATAAAGCTGATATTTACCAGCAGCAGCTTGTCGCTCAAAGCCGAATTTCATTGGATTATTTTCAGCAATATTGTATTTAATGCCCATCAAAGCATCCATTAACAAGGTATTATTTTGGTAACGAATATTTAAATTCGTGCCTCGCGAGCGGAAACCTAAGGCGTTTAGGTATGTTGAAGAATGTCGGTTCCGCACGGAAGAAAACATGCTAATGCCACTGTAGCCATAGTTAATGCCGTCATTGGCCGAAACACCATTTAAATTTTCTAAGCGGTAAAAGGTATCATTTTCTTTTTTTGTTTGATCGACTAGATTTTTTAAGTCAGGATAAGGTTCAGAATACAAACTACGTGATGCGTAGTTCCAATCATCTAAAATACCAGTGACCATCGCCCGTGTATTAATGATTGCTTCACCAGAAACGAGCAGCAATAACAATATCACTAAGTATTGCATAGGCGCTTTTTTCAATTGATAAAAAGCAATCCCGAAAAAGTATAATAGTAAAAAAGTTGCCGTTAATACGAAAGAGGTTAAAGTCACATACGTATAACTAGTAGCACCTTTTGTGCCCATTGCAAGAGCAAAAATTGCTAAAAGAATCAAAATCAAGCCGCTTAAGACGCCGAGATCATCCTTTTCAAATTTTTCCCAACCATAACCAGCAAGCAAAATAACTAGGAATGAAAAGAGAAAACTATAGCGGAAAAGAAACATGTTCGGCGCATGCATGCCGTGCCAGAATAAATTTAGTGGCGTGATGTAAAAGCTAGCAATCAAGAGGACAAACAAGCTACCAAAAAGTAGTTTGTTTTTCAATGGGACTTCTTTCGTAACGAAATAGAAGAGACAGAAAATCAAAGGCAACAACCCAATGTAAATAAAAGGAATGGACCCATATTTGGTTGTATCGTAAACGCCAATCATATTTTTCATAATAATATCTAAAAAGGCAGTCGCTTCTGTTTTAAAGGTTGTAATTTCAGAAAGAGTTTCACCATTGGTTCGTAAATCTAAGACAGCAGGTAAGACCATAATCATGGATGCTCCACCAGCTAAAAGAGAAGTAGTAAAATACGCAACGATTCGAGATTTATAACGTTGCCAGTCTGTAAACGTTCGTGCAAAATAGTACAGGAAGGAAAACAACCCAATCATAAAGCCAAAATAATAATTTGTAATAAAAAGCAAGAAATAACTGACAAACAATAACGTCGGCTTTCGTTGGTCCATTAAACGATGAATTCCTAAAATTACGAGTGGCAGATAAATAAAGGCATCTAGCCACATAATTAATTCTGAATGGGCCACAATGAAGGACATTAGTGCATAAGAGACACTTAAAGTCACATGGGACCATTTTGGAATCTTAAAGGTTTGTTTTGCCAAGAACCAAAAACTCAAGCCAGCACTCCCAATTTTCAATAACGTTAGGAAATAGAGCGCATCAGGCATGTTCTGATTGTTAAAGAACACGACGAGCGGCGTAAATAAGCCACCAAGATAATAGGAAATTAAGGACAAGTAGTTTAGTCCCAAAGAAGCATTCCACGTGTAGAAAATACTTTGTTTTCCATGAAGAACATTGTTAAAGCTTGCGTGAAAATTTGAAAATTGAGAAAAGGCATCGCTGGCTAAAATACTGCGACTACTTCCTGGATAAATCCCAATACTCAAATAGATAATTGCCATAATTAAAAATGGAATGAAGAAACTGGCTAACATATAAGGCCAGTTGTTTTTTAAAAACTGCCTACTTTTATTTTTCATAAATAACCTCACCTGATTTTTCGAAAGTACCTATAGTTTATCATACTCTTTATTTGATGTACCAATAGAAGAAAAACTTTAAAATTTTATTAGGATCCTAAGGGTGGAGTGAAGAATAATTAGGAGTAAGGGATCGACATTCAAATGCTAAATCATCAGATTAAACAACGAATATTCTCCGAAAAATTGCTGAAAACGCCCTGTGGATAACTTTGTGCATAACTCTGTTGAAAACCACAAAAAAGCTTTTTATCTCGGTTTATCCACAAGGATAAGTTTTCGAGTTGCTAAAAAAATTCGACATAAGTTCAGAAGTCCTGCTTGCTAAAAGTAAAGGAACCACTAAAGTTGAAAGAAGATGAAAACGTTATTAAAACAACGTTTTCATCTTCTTTTTTCTAGAATTGGCAAGGATTTGATGGCGAATAAGTAAGTGTTGTGGAAAAGTTTTTTGGAAAAAATAAGAAATTTCATCCACAAAGTTTTCTGTGGAGAATTTAAAAATGCTTGTCAAACTTTTTTTGAAAAAATGTGGATAACTTTTTAAAGACACACTTTTTTCCATTTGCGAATTTGCGTTCGGAAACTAGTAAAAGGGGCAACGCTATTAATGTGAATCCATTTCCAAAGAGGCCATTGTGCTTTGGTAGTCGCCCAAGCCCGTTGTTGAGGTAAAAATAATTCGTCTTCGGAAAGCGAGTCAATCCAATGAAGTAATTTTTCTAAGATGTCTTGCAACGCAATCAGCTGACTTTCTAAACTCATTTGTCCATAGGTTTGATAAAATGATTGATAGAGAGCGCCCAGTTGATTCCATTTATAGCCTTCAGCTGGGGTTTGAACGGTCAGACCACGTTGTTCTTGTTCTTCCCAAGAAAGCAGCAAGTTGAGCCAACCTAATTGATAGGCTAAGTTCTCTGAAGGTGTTTTAGCTACTGTTTCAATTCGGTGATCTTTAAGTGTTTCAGGAATTTCTGCAAATTCAGCTAAATATTTTGTTGAAGCTATTTGAATGGCCTCAATCAAGGCTTCTTTTGATTCATAGGTTCGCATTCTTCGGCTAACGTCCTTTCTTGGTAGGATCTGCTTGTTTTTCTTGAGTAATTTGAGTGACTAAACCAAAAGGATCTTTCACAATCGCATAAAATGTTGCAAATTCATTTTCAATTGGTTCTTGGATAATACAGGATTCGGGATGGCGCGTGAGTTTTTCAAAAATTGTTTTGGCAGAGTGACGGCTGTCGACGGTTAAGCTGAGGGTCAATTGTTCTGTGGGCGTGGTATTCATTCCTGCAAACAAAGGATTATCAGCTAGTTGTAATTGAAAAGTGTCCATTTGTAAAATCGAGTGAGAAAGCCAGTGTTCTTCGCCAGCGGGAATGGTCAAAGAAGGATTTAAGCGCTCTTTAAATTCTTGATTAGTAATTTTAAAAAGAATATCACCAGCAAAGGCTTCTTGGTAAAACGTCAAGGCTTCCGTTGCTCGTCCATTTAAGACCATAAAAAGGGCAAATTGTGTGTTTTTCATTGTTTGAACCTCCTAAGATTGATAAGATAAGCATAACAATAAAAGGTATCAAAAAGTGACACCGATGGAGGGAAAAATGAAAAAATCAGAACGTTTAAATCAGGAACTTTTTTTCTTGAGAACCCATCCTCAGTTTAATTTAAATCAGTTAATGAAAACTTTTGGGATTTCTAAAAGCACAGCTTTGCGGGATATTGAAGCTTTGGAAAACTTAGGCGTACCGCTATATGTGGAGAATGGTCGTTATGGTGGCTATCGAGTTTTAAACAAACCGTTGTTGCCACCGATTTATTTTAATGAAAATGAAGTGTTAGCGCTCTTTTTTTCGTTACAATTACTGAAATTAGTCGCAGAGTCACCGTTTGGTCATTCCTATCAGCAAATTCAGCAAAAATTATTGCATTCTTTAGATGAACCAACCCAATTTAAAATCAGTCAAATGAGTAAGGTTGTCTATTACGAAGGAATTGAACAAGTAGAAGCACCAGGCAATTTAGAGCGGCTGTTTCATTGTATTTTGGCGCAACAAGTAATTCAGTTTAACTATACCAGATATGAAGCAACAACGAAAAAAATCTTACCAACCCGGTTAACTATTTTAGAAGGGTATTGGTATTGTTCAGGCTATGATGTGACTAAAAAGGTTTGGCGTACTTACCGCTGTGATTTTATGGAGGCTATTCAGCAGTTAAACCAAACACTGGATTTTACGACTGAAGAACTGAAAGAATCGTATCGTCAGCAACAAACGACGGCACGTACGATGCCATTTAAAGCAATCATTACAGAAAAAGGCAGAGAATTTTTTTATAAACATCGCTTTGACAATATTCAGTTGGAAGAAACGCCCACGCAGTGTTTTTTAGTTGGACAGATTCATCCAACAGAAACACAATTTTTAGCCAACTATTTTATGGGCTTTGGTGAAGAAGTAACAATTTTAGAGCCAGTTCAAGTGAAACAAGCGTATGTAGAAAGTATAATGAGGATTCAAAAAAAATATGAAGAATAGATTGTGGAACTGTGAACAATTCCATGTGTAAAAATGCACATTGGAGAGGAGAAAGAAAAACCCTTGATTTTTAAATCAAGGGTTTTTCTTTCTAAGAACGTGCTTGCCCATTTCCATAAATAACATATTTTGTCGAAGTCAGCTCTGCTAAGCCCATAGGTCCACGGGCATGTAGTTTTTGCGTACTAATGCCGATTTCGGCGCCAAAACCAAATTCAAAACCGTCCGTGAAGCGAGTAGAAGCATTCGCATAAACAGCGGCCGCATCGACTTGTTGTAAAAATTGTTGTGTGGCAAAGTAATTATCACTAATAATACTTTCAGAATGTTTTGTATTGTAGCGATTAATATGATAGATGGCTTCGTCTAAAGAATCAACGACTTTCACTGCTAAGATAAAGTCGAGAAATTCCGTTTCCCAATCTTGTTCAGTCGCTGGAATGGCTTCTTCAAAAATTGCTAACGCACGTTCATCTGCCCGAAGTTCCACGTGAAACTCCTTCAAGGCTTTTTCAATTGTTGGTAAAAAGGCTTCAGCAACTTCTTGATGAATTAATAACGTTTCGGCGGCGTTACAGACAGAAGGACGTTGGCATTTAGCATTGACAATAATTTCAGTTGCCATTGTTAACTGGGCGTCTTTGTCCACGTAAATATGACAATTGCCTGTTCCTGTTTCAATAACAGGAACAGTGGCTGTTGTCAAAACAGTTTTGATTAAGTTGGCGCCGCCACGTGGAATGAGGACATCCAAGTAGTCATTTAAGCGCATAAGTTGCTGGGCTGTTTCTCTAGAAGTATCATCAACAAATTGAATGAGATGGGGAGAAACGGCTTCTTGTATTAGCGCTTCTTGTAAAATTGTCACCAATATCTGATTGGAGTGAAACGCTTCTTTTCCGCCCCGAAGAATAACAGCATTTCCCGATTTAAAACAAAGGCTAGCGGCATCTGTTGTCACGTTTGGCCGCGATTCATAAATGATACCAATAACACCTAAAGGCACACGTTGTTGCCCAATTAACAGCCCCGCTTCATTGCGCCACATTTTATCTACTTCCCCAATTGGATCTGGTAAAGTAGCAACTTGGCGTATACCCTCGGCCATCGCTGTGATTCGTTCTTCTGTTAAACGTAAGCGGTCTTGCATTGTTTCAGAAATTCCGTGGGTAGCGGCTTGCTCTAAATCTAATGTGTTTGCTTGTAAAATGCGGGGCGCATTGGCTTCAATGGCTGCGGCCATTTTGTTTAACAATGAATTTTTTTGACGAGTATCCATCAAGCCTAGCGTATAAGAGGCTTCTTTGGCTTGTTGCCCCAGTTGTTTTAAATCAGTCACTTTCAGGCCCTCCTTTAATAAATAACGTACCGATATCTTTTCCTTCTAAAATTTCAAAGATGATTTTTGGCTGTTTTCCGTTTGCTAAAATCATCGCCTGTTGATTAGCTAACACACGTTCGGCAGCTTTTAATTTACTAGACATTCCACCAGTGCCAAAGCGGCTCCCTTTTCCGCCAGCTATTTGGAACAAGTCTTCATTAATTTCATTGATTTCAGAAAATAACGTGGCTTCTTTATTGACAGTAGGGTTGTCTGAAAAGAAACCATCAATATCTGATAACATAACTAACAAGTCAGCTTGAACAATTTGGCAGACAATGGCTGACAATTGATCGTTATCCCCAAACTTGGTTAAGTGGTCTAATTCTTCAATTGCGACAGTATCATTTTCATTAACGATAGGAATAATATTCATTTTTAGCAGTTGTTCAAAAGTATTGGTAACATTATTGCGACTTTCAGGGTATTCAATAACATCACGAGTTAATAAAACTTGTGCCATTTGTTGGCTATAGGTTGAAAACCGCTGATTATAAATGTTCATTAATTCTGCTTGGCCGACTGCAGCGACTGCCTGTTGTTCTGGAATTGTCGTTGGGCGCACAGATAGATTTAATTTATTCAGTCCGACACCAATTGCGCCAGAAGAAACTAAAATAATCTCTTTGCCTTGGTTGCTTAAATCACTCAAAGTAAAGGCTAATTGATCAATTGCTTTTAAGTTAATATTGCCATTGGGATAAATCAGAGAACTGGTTCCGACTTTGATCACAATTCGTTTGGCCTGTTGGAGTTTGTTTCTCATAAGTGCCTCGTTTCTTTTTACAGTAAAATTTGACACTCATTATAACAAAATCAGCGGCTACTAGAAAGTGCTAAATAATGAATAGTAAAGAAAGTTTAATGAAAGTGTGAACTTTTTGAGGGAATCTTGGGACTTTTTGGGATTTGGTCTGTTTATTTTAAGAGAAGATGATAGACTAAAAGAAGGAAAATAAACAAAAATTCTTCTCTTTTTTGCGTAGTCTAGATTAACTGGGCTTTTAGAAATGAGAAACTTACTAAAAACAACCAGAGTATCAGAGATTATGGTAAAATAGGAGTAGTTTAGACAGTAGGGGAGAATGAATATGAAACAACGTGGTTTTGAGATTATTTCTAAGTATCAAGAAGAGGGCTTGAGTGTCCCACAACGAGCAACAAAAGGTGCCGCTGGGTATGATTTTCAAGCAGCCGAAACGGTTGTTGTACCAAGTCTTTGGAAGTTACAACAAGCTGGAGAAAATCCCAAACCAATTTTAGTTAAAACAGGAATTAAGGCGTATATGCCTGATTCTGAATATTTAGAATTGGTGAGTCGTTCTTCGAACCCGCTAAAACGGTTCCTACTTTTAGCGAATGGTGTTGGAGTCATTGACAGTGATTATTATAATAACGAGAATAATGAGGGGCATATCATGTTCCAATTTTTAAACTTTGGATATGAAGATGTTGTCATTGAAAAAGGTGAACGAATTGGCCAAGGGATTTTTAAGCCATTTTTATTAGCAGATGATGACCAAGTCGAGGCAGAAAGAACGGGCGGTTTTGGTTCGTCTGGACAAAAATAAAGACCATTTTTTCAGTAGGCAACGTTATTCAAACCATTTAATAAATGTTAAAATAAACAACAGATAAGGAGATTCTACATGGCAAAAAAAGCAAAAGTTCAATTTGAATGTCAAAGCTGTGGGTATGTGTCTCCAAAATATCTCGGCCGCTGTCCTAATTGCGGGCAATGGAATTCGATGGTGGAAGAGGTTATTCAAGATACTTCTGATCGTCGTGCTAGAGTAAGTTTGACTGGTAAAAAGACACAACCACAACGGCTATCTGAAGTCGTACCTAAAAAAGAGCCCCGTGTAAAAACCGAGTTAGCGGAGCTGAATCGTGTTTTAGGTGGTGGCGTTGTTCCAGGTTCATTAGTTTTAATCGGTGGCGATCCCGGAATTGGTAAGTCAACATTGCTCTTACAAGTATCGCAACAATTAGCAGCCACAGGTGGCACGGTTTTATATGTTTCTGGTGAAGAAAGTGCTGAGCAAATTAAATTACGAGCGGAGCGTTTAGGCACCGTCAACGAGACATTTTACTTATACGCAGAAACAGATATGCACGAAATATCACGAGCCATTGAAAAATTAGAACCAGATTATGTCATTATTGACTCGATTCAAACAATGACGCAGCCAGATGTTACCAGCGTTGCTGGTAGTGTCAGTCAGGTCCGAGAAACAACTGCCGAATTATTGAAACTGGCAAAAACGAATGGAATTGCCATTTTTATTGTCGGACACGTAACGAAGGAAGGGTCTATCGCAGGGCCACGGATGTTGGAACATATGGTAGACACGGTTCTTTATTTTGAAGGAGATAAGCATCACACCTTTAGAATCTTACGGGCTGTCAAAAATCGGTTTGGCTCAACGAATGAGATTGGTATTTTTGAAATGCAGACACATGGATTGGTTGAAGTTATGAATCCTTCTCAGGTCTTTTTAGAAGAACGTTTAGAAGGAGCCACCGGGTCTTCAATTGTGGTAGCAATGGAAGGTTCACGCCCTATTTTGGTGGAAATCCAAGCGTTAGTTACCCCAACGATGTTTGGCAATGCCAAGCGAACGACCACCGGGTTGGACTTTAATCGCGTTTCTTTAATCATGGCGGTTTTAGAAAAACGGGCAGGTCTTTTGTTACAAAACCAAGATGCGTACCTAAAAGCTGCTGGTGGAGTCAAAATTAATGAACCAGCCATTGATTTAGCGTTAGCAATCAGTATTGCTTCTAGCTATAAAGAAAAAGGAACCTCATCTTCGGAATGTTTCATTGGTGAGATTGGTTTGACTGGTGAAATCCGCCGCGTGAATAGTATTGAACAACGAGTGCGTGAAGCGCAAAAACTAGGCTTTACAAAGGTCTATGTCCCTAAAAATAACCTTGGTGGCTGGGAAGCGCCTGAAGGTATTGAAATTATTGGCGTTTCAACAATTGGTGAAACGTTAAGAAAAGTTTTTAAATAATGAAAGTAGAAATAATCCGTTTAGTTTGTTGGTGGCGTATGATTTTTATACGCCCCACAACACTAGACGTCTTTATTAAATAAACGAGGAGGATGGCTATATGCAAAAACGAATCATCACGTTGCTGATGATCATTGCTGGTGCAAGTTTAGGAATTTCTCTTTTCCCAATGGCTTGGGAAATGGCTAAGCAAGGCAATAACAGTTGGTTAAACAATAACTTTACGAACGGATTAATCGGTGCAATTATTTTCTTTATTTTATCTTTAGGGTTAGCAAAGTATATTGTTTCCGCTGTCAAAAAAATCGAAGCAGCTTTAAATGAAATGAGTTTAACCTATTTATTATTTGGAAGTATTGGTGCCATCATTGGTTTAACAATTGGCGTCATTATCTCCATTCCCATGTACAACTTACAAATTCCTGTCGTGAATAGTTTACTGCCAATTCTAGTTATGATTATTCTGGGTTACTTAGGTTTTCGAATGGGAACAACACGGATTGAGGAGTGGAAAAAAGTTTTTACACCTCGCCAAAAGAAAGCAAATACGGAAGACACCGAAGGACAAATGTTGGAACGTAAAGTGGAAGACAACTTCCATAAATACAAAATTTTAGACACCAGTGTCATCATTGATGGCAGAATCTACGATATCGCTAAAACGGGCTTTTTAGAAGGTGTTTTGCTCATCCCTAACTTTGTTTTATATGAATTACAATACATTGCTGATTCTGGAGACAGTTTAAAACGGGTGAGAGGTCGTCGTGGCTTAGATATTTTAAACGCTTTACAAAAAGAAGAAGGTATCTCCGTTGAGATGTATGACGGAGATTTCGAGGATATCTCTGAAGTAGACAGTAAATTAATCAAATTAGCAAAATTATTAGATGGCGTGGTTGTGACCAATGACTACAACTTAAACAAAGTCTCTGAATTTCAAAATGTGCCTGTTTTAAACATTAATGCCTTAGCTAATGCTGTGAAACCAGTGGTGATTCCAGGTGAAACGATGAATGTGATGGTTGTAAAAGCCGGAACAGAGCGTCAACAAGGGGTCGCTTACTTAGATGATGGCACAATGGTTGTGGTAGAAGATGGCCAGCATTACATGAATGAGCAAATCGAAGTGGTCGTTACAAGTGCTTTACAAACCGCAGCTGGACGTATGATTTTTGCCAAACCGGCGCATGCGGGTCGCGGGATTAATGATCGCAAGGATAACCATCCTAAAAACGATAAAAATTAAGCAAAGCGAGGACTTAGTATGATTCGAATTGGTCAAGGTTTTGATGTTCATCAATTAGTTCCGCAACGACCTTTAATTATTGGTGGGGTTACTCTTCCTTATGAAAAAGGTCTGTTAGGTCACTCAGATGCCGATGTTTTAACACATGCAATTATTGATGCAATCCTTGGTGCCGCTGGTCTGGGTGATATTGGACAACTGTTTCCCGAAACCGATCCGCAGTTCAAAAATGCGAATTCTGTAAACTTATTAAAAAAAGTAAATGAAAAAGTTGGGCGGTCGGGCTTTACTATTGGCAATATTGATTGTACAATTTTAGCGGAAGAGCCAAAGATGAGCCCATACTTGGCAGAGATGAAAAAGAATCTAGCCGCGAGTTGCCACTTAGCAGTCACACAAGTGAACATTAAGGCAACGACCATGGAAACGATGGGCTTTGTTGGTAAAAAAGAAGGAATCGGCGCAATTGCCGTTGCTTTATTGGAAAAATAACTGAAAACGACGTTAAACCGTCTGTTTTTAAAAAATGGAAAGAGGAATGAACATGACGAAAGTTCGTGTGCGTTACGCACCAAGTCCAACTGGACACTTGCACATTGGAAATGCAAGAACCGCATTATTTAACTACTTATTTGCCCGCCACAATGACGGAGAATTTATCATTCGTATCGAGGATACCGACCAAAAACGGAACATCGAAGACGGCGAGAAAAGTCAGTTGGAAAACTTAGCATGGTTAGGGATGGAATGGGATGAATCACCTGCTCATCCGGGAGAATATGGTCCATATCGTCAATCAGAACGTAAAGAAATTTACCAACCATTGATTGATCAATTATTAAGTAGCAATCGTGCGTATAAGTGTTATTGTACGCCAGAAGAATTAGAAGCAGAACGTGAAGCACAACAAGCTCGTGGTGAAATGCCTCACTACGCAGGCACTTGTGCGAATTTAACACCTTCTGAACAAGCAGCCAAAGAAGCGGCTGGTCTAGAACCAGTGATTCGCTTCCGTGTGCCACGTAACACAGAATACAAATTTGATGACATCGTGAAAGGTGAAATTACTTTTGAGTCAGATAACATTGGTGGCGATTTTGTCATTCAAAAACGCGATGGGATGCCAACGTATAACTTTGCCGTTGCAGTAGATGATCACTTAATGAAAATTTCTCACGTTTTACGTGGCGATGATCACATTGCGAACACACCAAAACAATTAATGATTTACGAAGCGTTTGAATGGACACCACCTGTCTTTGGCCATATGACCTTAATCATTAATTCAGAAACTGGCAAAAAATTGAGCAAACGTGATGAAACAATTTTACAATTTATTGAACAATACCGTGAATTAGGTTACTTACCAGAAGCCATGTTCAACTTTATTGCTTTACTAGGATGGTCTCCTGTTGGCGAAGAAGAAATCTTCTCACAAGAAGACTTGATTAAATTGTTTGATGAACAACGCTTAAGCAAGTCACCAGCGGCCTTTGATGCGAAAAAATTAGAATGGATTAACAATCAATACATGAAACAAATGGACTTAGGTGAACTAACTGATATGTGTCTTCCTTATTTAGTCGCTGACGGTCGTGTTGAAGAAAATCCATCTCCTGAAAAAATCGAATGGTTAAAACAATTAGTTAGTTTGTATCAACCACAAATGAGTTATGCAGCTGAAATTGTGGAACTATCAAACTTGTTCTTTAATGAACATCCAGTTTTAGATGATGCTGCGAAAGAATTCTTGCAAGGAGAAACAGTGCCAACTGTGTTACATGCGTTTAAAGAACAATTAGAAGCCTTGGACGTTTTCGATGTCCCAAGTATTAAAGCAGCGATTAAAGCCGTCCAAAAAGAAACCGGCGTTAAAGGCAAAAACTTGTTTATGCCAATTCGAATTGCTGTTTCTGGACAAATGCATGGTCCTGAATTAGGCGAAACTATCGAATTATTAGGCAAAGAAAAAGCATTAGATCATTTAAATAAAGTGTTATAAAAACACAAAGAATAGAAGAAGTAGACAATCAGATGGATTTCAGAGACGCTGTGGGTGGTGAGAACAGCGAGCATCTTTTGTCGAAATGCATCTATGAGTGGCTTTGGTGAAAAAAGTAACCGAAGACGTCGGCAGGCGTTAACTGTATCGAGGCAAGAGCTAGTTCTTGTGAAGAAAAGTGGAACCACGCATGGGCGTCTTTTAAGCAACGTTTTTTTGTTGCTTAAAAGACGTTTTTTATTTTTGTATAATAGAAAGGAGTTCACTATATGAGTTGGTTGAAACGTAGCGTCGCAGCTGTTAAAAGAAACGATCCTGCAGCGCGGACCACACTAGAAGTTCTTTTAACGTATCCTGGCTTGCACGCCCTGTTTTGGCATCGCTTGTCTCATTTCTTATATAGGCATCAGTTGTTTTTATTGGCGAAGATTCATGCACAATTTTGGCGTTTCATAACGGGCGTAGAAATACACCCCGGCGCCACAATTGGGGCGGGAGTTTTTATCGATCACGGCATGGGCATTGTGATTGGGGAAACCGCGGAAATAGAAGAAGATGTTGTTTTGTTTCACGGAGTGACGTTAGGTGGGACCGGTCGTGATACGGGTAAACGCCATCCAACAGTGAAAAAAGGAGCGATGATTTCGGCACGAGCTCAAATTTTAGGGCCAGTTGTGATTGGTGAACGTTCAAAAATTGGTGCGGGTGCTGTTGTTATTTCAGACATCCCAGCAGATGCCACAGCTGTGGGTGTTCCTGCGAAAGTCGTTCGTCTAAATGGAAGAAAGGTGGAAAAAGGGCATGATTAAAATTTATAATACATTGACCAGAGAAAAAGAAGTATTTACGCCAATTGAGGCGCATAAAGTTCGGATGTACGTTTGCGGACCAACTGTTTATAACTATATCCATATTGGTAATGCGCGCAGTGCAATCGCCTTTGATACGATTCGTCGTTATTTTGAATATCGTGGGTATGAAGTGAATTATGTCTCAAACTTTACAGATGTCGATGATAAAATTATCAAGGCAGCTAAAGAATTGAAAATTACTGCGCCGGAAGTGGCAGATCGTTTTATCCAAGCCTTTGAAGAAGACACGCAAGCATTGAATGTCCAACCAGCAACGTTACATCCTCGGGTGATGGACCACATGCCTGATATCTTAGCTTTTATCGACGTTTTAATTGAAAAAGGTTTTGCTTATGAGGTCGCAGGTGATGTGTATTATCGCACCCGTAAATTCCCTAATTATGGTAAATTAAGCCATCAATCGATTGATGAATTAGAAGTGGGGGCAAGTCAACGAACTGGCGTTGAACAACAATTAAAAGAAGACCCATTGGATTTTGCTCTTTGGAAAAGTGCCAAAGAAGATGAAATTTCTTGGGATTCTCCTTGGGGGAAAGGACGTCCTGGTTGGCATATTGAATGCTCTGTCATGGCGACAAAACACTTGGGAGAGACGATTGATATTCACGGTGGTGGACAAGATTTAGAATTTCCACATCATGAGAATGAAATTGCACAGAGCGAAGCCAAAACAGGCCATACCTTTGCCAATTACTGGATGCATAACGGTTATGTCACAATTGGTGAAGACGATGAAAAAATGAGTAAATCCCTAGGTAACTTCATTACTGTTCATGAAATGATTCAAAAAGTGGATCCGCAAATTTTACGTTTCTTTATGTCTACCACCCAGTACCGTCGTCCGATTCGTTATAGCGAAAGCACTCTAAAAGAGGCAGCAGCCAATTATCAAAAATTGAAAAATGCGTTTGAAAATTTACGTTTTAGACAAGCAGATGCTGTTGCAAGTTTGCCAGAGGATGAACACTATTTAGCGCAATTAAACGAATTAGAACAACGTTTTATTACGGAAATGGACGATGATTTCAATGCAGCTAACGGGATTACGGTCGTTTATGAATTAGCGAAGATGATGAATCAGTACAGTGAACAAGCGGCAGTTTCGGAACCAATTCTAGTGGCGATGGATAAGCTTTTCAGTGGCTGGTTAGCTATTTTTGGTTTATTCTTTAAAAACGAAGAATTAGTGGATGCACAAGTCGATGCGTTAATTGAAGAACGGAACCAAGCACGGAAAGACCGTGATTTTGCCCGAAGTGATGAAATCCGCGATTTATTAAAAGAACAAGGCATTGTTTTAGAAGATACTCCGCAAGGAACGAGATGGAGAAGAAGTGAATGAGAGATTACAAACAATTAAATGGTTTAGCTTTGGCCTATGTTGGCGATGCGATTTATGAAATTTACATTCGTGATTATTTAGTTTCCTTAGGACAAACGAAACCGAATGTTTTGCATCGCATGGCGACACACTACGTGTCAGCAAAAGCCCAAGCAAGCTTAATGCAAGCGATGTTAGCGGGAGAAATGCTAACGGAGGAAGAAGAAGTGATGTACAAACGCGGTCGAAATGCTAAAAGTCACACCTTTGCTAAAAATGCTGATGTGACAACCTATCGGGTAGCGACCGGTTTCGAATCCTTGATGGGCTATTTACATTTAACACAACAAAAAGAACGTTTAGAAGAATTAATTAACTGGTGTATCAAGAAAGTAGGTGAAACCAATGAAAAATGAAAAATCTCGTCCTTTTAAAAAAGGTAAGAAACGTCCCGAACGTTCAGACAAGCGTTCAAAAGAACGGAACCCACGACCAGCGACAGCAGGTGCTGATGGAACCTCAGAAGAGCTAGCAGATAACTTTGTCTTTGGTTTCCATGCCACTGTCGAGGCGTTGCAGCAAGGACGCGGGAATAAATTGTTTTTACAAGAAGATGCTCGTGGCGAGAAAATTGAGCAATTAAAACAAGCAGCGAAAGAACAGGCGGTGCCAGTCAAATGGGTGCCTAAAGCAAAATTAGATACGATGAGTGATCACGGTGTGCATCAAGGTATGGTTTTAGCAATCACGGCGTATCAATATTTAACTTTAGAAGAATTATTGGAACAAACAAAAGAAAAGACAGCAACACCATTTTTCCTAATTTTAGACAGTCTAGAGGACCCACATAACTTTGGCTCAATTTTGCGAACTGCTGATGCGACAGGCGTGGATGGTATTATCATTCCGAAACATCGTGCAGTGGGAATTACACCAACCGTAACCAAAGCGTCAACAGGGGCCGTGGAACATATTCCAGTGGCTCGTGTAACGAATCTGGCGCAAAGTATTGCAACGCTAAAAGAGAATCAATTTTGGATTTTTGGTACAGATATGTCTGGGACGGATTATCGTCGCTGGAATACACAAGGCGCAATTGCCTTAATTATCGGAAATGAAGGTCGTGGCATGAGTCAAGGTCTTCATAAAGAAGTGGATGAATTATTAACGATTCCAATGACTGGACACGTTCAAAGCTTAAACGCTGGTGTGGCTGCAGGCTTGCTAATGTATGAAGTCTATCGTGGCCGCAACCCATTATAGAAGAAGGCGATTGTATGAAAAAACAATTGTTAATCGTTGATGGCTATAATATGATTGGTGCTTGGCCAGAATTGGTCCAGTTGAAAAAGCAAGAGCGTTTAGAGGATGCGCGTGAACTGCTTCTTAGTCGTCTGTCCAACTATGCCAAATATGAAGGGTTGGAAATCATTGTGGTCTTTGATGCCCAATTAGTCCCAGGCATTCAGCAGACGTACAAAAAGTACCTTTTGACCGTGGTTTTCACCAAAGAAGATGAAACAGCAGATAGTTATATTGAACGTCTAGCTGGTGAAAAAAATGATCGTTTAACGCAAGTAACAGTCGCAACGAGTGATTTGGCTGAACAATGGGTGGTCTTTTCACAAGGTGCATTGCGGACTTCGGCCAATGAACTTTACAAAGCTGTCCAGAAAACAGAAAAGACGATTGCCATTCATGCAACGGATATCCATTTCCAGCAATTTCGTCGAAATTCTCCATGGAACGTGGAGCAGTTATCAAAACTTTCTGAGAAGCTAGAAGAATTGTCTCAAAAAAAAGATTAAACAAATGTTCGCTTAAGTCATAAATTTCTAACATGCTATGCTCTCCTAAATCATTCGATACGTTTATCGAAAAGGAGGGCTTTTTATGTTAGAACAGATTCAACAAGCATTAGCAGGAGACCAAGAACAATTTCAAGCCTTATATGGGCAATATCAGCCAGTGATTTATAAGTGCATGAAAAAATACTATTTAAAAGATTATGATACTGAAGACTGGCTTCAAGAAGGACGAATTGTCTTCTTTCGGACGTTAGAACGATTTGATTCAGAAAAACAAGCATCATTAGGAAAATTTTTTAAACGAAATTTTGAAAATCACGTACATAGCTTAATTCGCCATCAATGCGCCTATAAGCGGCGAACAGATACCTTATCTATTTCCCTGGAACAACGCTTAGAAAGCGCTGGTGAAGAGTTAGTGGACTATTTAGGGACAGCGGCAACCGACCCATTAGGTCAATTAATGATTCAAGAAAAATTGGCAGCCTTTCCGACACGTCTTTCCTCGTTGGAACAACAAATTTTAAACGCATACTTAAAAGGCTATACGTTAGAAGAAATCGCTAAAGCACGTGGGGGAACTTTTTCAGCTGTCCGAAGTGCCTATGATCGTGCCAAAGCAAAAATGAAATATACATTAGAAAATGAATAAAAATTCGACAAAACAGTCGATTTGTCGAGCAAAAGTAGTTGCAAACAGACTTCTAGTATGATAAACTTGAAATTTTTTAAAAAAAGTGGTATAATGTTTCTCGAGGTGAATGCAATGCCAACAACGTTATCGTCAATTAAGAAAGATTTGGAAGGCCGTATCGGCAGTGAAATTATGTTAGTTGCTCAGACTGGAAGAAAGCGCCAAACAGAACGTAAAGGAATCTTAACGGAGACTTATCCATCTGTTTTTGTTGTTGACTTGGATCCAGACGAGAACTCATTTGAACGTGTATCTTATAGCTATTCAGATGTTTTAACACGCACCGTTGAAATCGAATTCATCGGTCAAGCCGTATAATTTAGAAAGTCCGCTTAGGAGTGAAGGAAGAGCCCTTCGTTCCTAAGCTCTTTTTAATTTCAACAATCCGTCGTCTGAGAAAGAGCAATCTTCGGTGTACTTCTTCATGGACATATGATAGAATCTAAAAGATTAAAATGTTGGTAGACAAAAGATTAAGGAAGGTGAATCAGGGAACCGATGGAAATAATCGAACGAGCTCCTGCGAAAATTAATCTTGGGTTAGATGTTCTCCATAAGCGTGTGGATGGCTATCATGAAGTTGAATCTATTTTTGCAAGTGTAGATTTAGCCGATCATTTAACTTTTGAAAATCTAGAAGAAGACATCATTCGTATTGAAACGGACAGCTCTTTTTTACCCGTGGATCGACGGAATCATGTCTATCAAGCAGTTGATTTATTAAAGCGTACCTATAATATTCATAAAGGAATTAAAATATATATTGAAAAGCGCATCCCCGTGGCAGCTGGTTTAGCAGGTGGTAGCAGTGACTGTGCCGCAGCATTACGAGGCTTGAACAAACTGTGGAATCTGGGGTTGACGATGGACGAACTCTGTGAAATTGGTAGCCAAATTGGTATGGATGTTCCTTATTGTTTGAGGGGTGGAACAGCCTTTGCAAACGGACGTGGGGAGGAAATTGAAGCATTACCGACCATGCCTCAATGTTGGATTGTGTTAGTTAAGCCAAGAATTAGTGTATCCACCAGTACCGTTTTTAATGATTTAGCGGTAGATGAATTGCATCATCCAGATATTGCTGGACTAAGAATAGCCATTGAAAATGGTGATTATACTGGGATGACCCAGACGGTCGGCAATGCGTTGGAAAGTGTCACGATTGCCAGACATCCGATCGTGCAGCAAATCAAGGATCGCATGCTGAAGTACGGCGCTGATGCAGCGTTGATGAGTGGCAGTGGACCGACAGTCTTTGCTTTGTGTGAAAAGAAAACACGAGCACAACGGATTTATAATGGACTTAAAGGCTTTTGCGAAGAAGTTTATTTGGTTCGGACATTGAAATAAGTAAAAACAACAAGACAGCTAGCCAAAATGTTGTCTTGTTGTTTTTTAAAATTTATTCCTTGACGTCCCGTGTTCCATTTGGTACATTATTCCTGGCAAATCGTAAATATTACGGTTTATAACAGGTAAATCGAAAAGAGGACAGAACATGACGAAAATCTACCGCCGTTTGATAATCGGCGTTGCTTTAGCAATCAGTGCTTTTCTTTTAGCTAGCTGTGGGCAAACCACACAATCACCAAAAGAGAAGAAAGAGCTCACGGTAATGACTACTTTTTATCCGATGTACGACTTCGCAAAACGAGTCGTTGGTGATGAGGGAGAGGTTGAGCTGTTGATTCCAGCTGGAACGGAACCACACGATTATGAACCAAGCGCAAAAGACTTAGCGAAAATTACTGATGCGGATGTCTTTGTTTATAATAGTAAAGAGCTAGAAACTTGGGTTCCGAATGTTATTGAAAACTTGGACACGAAAAAAGTTTCAATCGTGGAAGCCAGTCAATCCATTCAATTGATGCAAGGAACAGAAGAGGAAGAATCTGGCGAAGAAGGTCATGAAGGTCATCACCATTCCCACGAACTGGATCCGCATGTCTGGTTAGATCCCGTGTTAGCGCAAAAAGAAGTGACAGCGATTCGGGATGCGCTTATCAAAAAATATCCTGAGAAAAAAGCCGTATTTGAAAAAAATACTGCTGCTTATTTGGAAAAATTGACTGCGCTAGATAAGGAATACCAAGCTGCGTTTGTAGGCGCTAAAAATCGGACCTTTGTGACGCAACATGCTGCATTTGGCTATTTGGCGAAACAATATGACTTGATCCAAGAACCGATTGCTGGGATTTCTCCAGACCAAGAACCTTCGCCAAGTCGTTTAGCCGAATTAAAAAAATATATTAAAACAAACAATGTTTCTGTGATCTATTTTGAAGCATCGGCTTCTACAAAAGTAGCCAAAACATTGGCAGACGAGACAGGCGTCGAATTAGCCGTATTGAATCCTTTAGAGAGTTTAACTCAAAAAGAACAAGAAGCAGGCGAGAACTATGTGTCTGTCATGAAAGAAAATCTCGCTGCTTTGCAAAAAAGCATCCATTAATCTGGCAACAGAAAGGAGCCAACTTATGCATTATATTGAAGTCGAAAATTTAACCTTCTATTATGATGATGAACCTGTTTTAGAAGATGTTTCTTATTATGTTGATCCAGGGGAATTCGTTATTTTAACAGGAGAAAATGGCGCTGCTAAGTCAACGCTGATCAAAAGTACCTTAGGGTTATTAAAACCAACAAGTGGCAAAATTACGGTTGCTAAAAAAAATAGTGCTGGTGAAAAAATCAGCATTGGCTACATTCCACAACAAGTCGCTTCTTTCAATGCGGGCTTTCCTAGCACCGTCATTGAATTAGTACGTTCAGGTCGCTTTCCTAGAAATCGTTGGTTCAAACCGTTGACGAAAAAAGATCATCTTCACGTGGAAAAAGCTTTGAAATCAGTGGATATGTGGGAAATGCGCCACAAACGAATTGGCGAGCTTTCTGGCGGGCAAAAGCAACGGATTAGTTTAGCGCGAGTATTTGCGACCGATCCAGATTTATTTATTTTAGATGAGCCAACAACAGGTATGGATGAACAATCGCGAAACGAATTTTATCAATTGTTGCAACACAGTGCGCATGAACATGGAAAAGCTATTTTGATGATTACGCATGATCATGAAGATATCAAAACCTATGTAGATCGTCAAATTCGTCTTGTCCGCAAAGAAGATTCGAAATGGCGTTGCTTCCATATGAGTGAAGAATCGTATACGTAAATTTTCCAATAAAACGTTATCTGGCTCGATCATAACGAAAGCCAAGGAACGGCTTAAAGAAATGCTGGAAAAATTTAAAAATAAGCAGGAATTAAAAAATTAATTCGCTTAAACGTCGCTACAATGGTAGTGTTCATTTTAGCGGTAAGGAGTGAATCGTATGGCAGAAATGCTTTCTTATGCATTTATGCAAAAGGCCTTTTTAGCAGCACTGTTTATCTCAGTGATTGCCCCAATGCTCGGCGTCTTTCTAGTTATTCGTCGACAATCTTTAATGGCAGATACCCTCTCACATGTGTCATTAGCCGGTGTGGCACTAGGCTTCTTTTTTAATTGGAATCCTAATTTAATGACCCTAATTGTCGTAATTGTGGCTGCAATCATTCTAGAATATTTACGAATGATTTATAGCACCTATTCAGAAATTTCGATTGCTATTTTAATGTCAGGCGGTTTGGCTTTGGCATTAGTTTTAATGAATTTAACAGGAGGCAATTCAGCTGCTAGTATTCAATCGTATTTATTTGGTTCCATCGTCACGATTACGTGGGATCAAGTGGTTATGTTGGCGATTTTATTCGTAGTTTTAGTTTTATTGTTTATGTTATTTAAACGCCCAATGTACGTTTTAACATTTGATGAAGATACTGCTCATGTCGATGGGCTACCTATTCATTGGATGTCGATGCTTTTTAATGTAATTACTGGTGTGGCGATTGCTGTGATGATTCCGATCGCGGGGGCCTTGTTAATTTCAGCAATTATGGTCTTACCAGCTGCGATTGGTATGCGAATTGGTAAAGGCTTCAACACGGTGATCATCATCAGTGTGTTTATGGGCTTGATTGGCATGCTAACAGGGTTGACTAGCTCGTATTATTTGGAAACACCACCGAGTGCAAGCATTACCCTAATTTTTATTGGTTTATTCTTATTAGTCAATATTTATCGCCGAGTGGTTGTTATGGTCCAACGAAAACAAAAAATGCAAAGAAACTAAGGAGAAAAACGAAAGTTTTTCTCCTTTATTTCTTTTTTTTAAAAGAAATGGCGAACTATTTTCAGTTATTTGAAAAAAATCCTCGAATTTTTCGGTTAAACCCCTTATAATAAGGAACGATAGAATGAAAAGGAGTGACGAATTTGAAAATTCGGAGAAGTGAACGATTAATCGATATGACCCAATATCTTTTAGATCATCCCCATACATTGGTTTCTTTGACATATTTTGCTGACCGATACCAATCTGCCAAGTCTTCCATTAGTGAAGATTTAGCAATTGTTAAAAAAACATTTAAAGAACGTGGAACAGGTATTTTAGAAACGATTCCAGGCGCTGCAGGCGGTGTCCGCTTTATCCCTGAAATTCCTTATGAGGAAGCGGAGCAGTTGATTATGGATTTGTGTGATCGTTTGTCAGAACAAGATCGCTTATTACCTGGGGGTTATGTTTATCTTTCAGATTTACTTGGGGAACCGAATTTATTAAGACAAGTGGGCCGGATTATTGCTTCTAAATATTTAGGCAAACAAATTGATGCGGTAATGACCGTTGCGACCAAAGGAGTGCCAATTGCGCAAGCTGTGTCTTATTACTTAAATGTTCCGTTTGTGATTGTTCGTCGCGATTCTAAGATTACTGAAGGTTCAACGGTGAGCGTGAACTATGTATCAGGGTCTTCAGAACGTATCGAAAAAATGGAACTTTCAAAACGCAGCTTAAAACGCGGATCCAAAGTTTTAGTCGTGGATGACTTCATGAAAGGCGGCGGCACCGTCAATGGTATGAAGAGTATGATTGAAGAATTTGAAGCAGAACTTGTTGGCATTACCGTTTTTGCTGAGTCAAAATTCAATGGCCGTCGTGCAATCGATGACTATACTTCGCTATTGTACGTGGAAGATGTGGATACACAGACAAAAACGATTAGCGTAGTCCCAGGAAATTATTTCACAGAGAAATAATTTGAAAAAGAGCGTGAAAATGGTCCATCCCATTTTCAGGTTCTTTTTTTCTGTTTTATTCCTTTAAAAAAAGATGAGAAAATAAATTGGTCTACCTTTTAAATGCCTTATTTTGTTGAAAAAGACAAAAGAGTAAGATAAACTAGAAAAGGTATTGATGAGAACGATTTAGAAGAAAAGCAAACAATTTAGTTAATTTGAGGTGGCAAACGTGGAAAATAGATACGCAATTATTTTAGCAGCTGGTAAAGGAACACGCATGAAATCTAAACTTTACAAAGTATTGCATCCAGTTGCTGGTAAACCAATGGTGGAACATATTTTAGATCAAGTAGAACAAACAGAACCAACAGAAATCGTAACGATTGTAGGACACGGGGCGGAAATGATAAAAAGTCATTTAGGCGAACGTAGTCAATATGCCTTACAAGCTGAACAATTAGGAACTGGGCATGCAGTCATGCAAGCACAAGAGTTATTAGGTGGTAAACAAGGAACAACATTAGTTATTACAGGGGATACGCCGTTATTAACTGCGGAAACCTTGAAAAACTTATTCGATTACCATCAAGGTAAAAATGCAAGTGCGACTATTTTAACAGCACATGCTGAAGATCCAACAGGCTATGGTCGAATTATTCGTGATCATGTGGGCATTGTTGAACGAATCGTGGAACAAAAAGATGCTAGTGAAGAAGAAGCGCGTGTTCAAGAAATTAATACAGGAACCTTCTGTTTTGATAATGAATCATTGTTTGAAGCGTTAGCGAAAACAGATACAAACAATACACAAGGGGAATACTATTTAACAGATATCATTGAAATTTTGAAAAAAGAAGGCAAAGCTGTTGCTGCTTACCAAATGGCAGACTTTGACGAAGCAATGGGTGTAAATGATCGTGTCGCTTTATCCACTGCTAATAAAATTATGCATCGTCGTTTAAATGAAATGCATATGCGAAATGGTGTTACATTTATTGATCCTGATACAACGTATATTGATGAAGGCGTGGTAATTGGTTCAGACACAGTCATTGAAGCGGGAGTCACTATCAAAGGAAAAACAGTGATTGGCGAAGATTGCTTGATTGGCGCACATTCAGAAATCATTGATAGTCACATCGGCAATCAAGTGGTTGTTAAACAGTCTATGATTGAAGAAAGTGTGGTTCGCGAGGGGGCCGATGTAGGTCCGTATGCACATTTACGTCCTAAAGCAGATGTGGGGGCAAACGTACACATTGGTAACTTCGTGGAAGTAAAAAATGCAACAATCGATGAAGGCACAAAAGTGGGCCATTTAACATACGTTGGTGATGCAACATTAGGCAAAGATATTAATGTCGGTTGCGGCGTTGTTTTTGTTAATTATGATGGCAAAAATAAACACCAAACAATCGTAGGTGATCACGCATTTATTGGCTCTGCAACGAACATTGTTGCGCCAGTCACGATTGGTGATCATGCGGTGACTGCTGCTGGTTCAACCATCACAGAAGATGTCCCTTCAGAAGATTTGGCGATTGCCCGGGCACGTCAAGTGAATAAAGAAGGCTATGCTAAAAAGTTACCTTATATGAAGGATTAATCTCAAATAAAAAAGAACGCTCTTTTGCTTAAGCAAAAGAGCGTTCTTTTTCCTCCTTAAAGACTAGACCAATTGCTGCTAGTATTTGTTTAGAGACGTTCAAGGACTAGACCAATGCTGTTTATTCGGTATTTTTAGTTATTTTTTTCAAAAAAATAGTTTTTGTTCTTCTTTTCCAATATAAAAAGACTTTCTTTTTTATAAAGTTCGTGTTTTAGTTAAAATTATTATTTTTTTCACAAACAAATCCACTATATTGTCAAAAAATAAAAACAATTTACAGGAAAAACATCTTATTTTAACGGAATTTACTGTTTTTTATTTAACGGATATATTATTATAGGGAAAGAAGAGCAGTGTGATGGGGGAAGGCTCTTTTTGTTGTTTGTTACTTTGACAATTGTTTGTTGCAAATGGGTTGAAACACAAGGAGGAAATTTGTGAAAAAGTTGAGCTTTAAAAAAGTGAAGTGGGGCATGCATTTTTTAATGGCTGTTGCGTTGATAGCGCCAAGCGTTACTAGTACGGCATATGCAATAGAAACAACGAGTCAACAAAGTTCAGAAGCAGTAACAAGTACCACCGATTCAAGTAGAAAACAAGAACCAGTCATCACACAGGAAACAACAGACAGCAAACAAGAAGCACCAAATCAGGCTACGAGTGACAGTGTCAAGCAGTCACAAGAAACCACGGCACCAACAGAGACGACGAATTTAGAAACGTCAACCGCTGAAAAAGAAGAAACGAGCACGCCGCAAAAAATAACAATTTTAGGTACGTCAGATGTTCATGGTCAATTATGGAATTGGTCTTATGAAGATGATAAAGAACTACCAGTTGGTTTGTCCCAAGTAAGTACAGTCGTCAACCAAGTCCGGGCACAAAACCCAGCAGGCACCGTTTTAATTGATAATGGCGACAATATTCAAGGCACTATTTTAACAGATGACTTGTATAATAAAGCGCCTTTAGTGAATGAAAAGACCCATCCAATGATCACCGCAATGAATGTGATGAAGTATGATGCAATGGTTTTGGGGAATCATGAGTTTAATTTTGGTTTACCATTAATCAAAAAAATTCAACAAGAAGCCACTTTTCCAATCTTGTCTGCGAATACCTACAATAAGGAAGATGGTCGTCGTTTTGTTGAAGGGACTACCACGAAGGAACTTGATTTTAATCAAGATGGGCAGCCAGATTTAAAAGTTGGGATTATCGGCTTAACAATCCCGCACATTCCTTTGTGGGATGGCCCTCGTGTTACTTCGCTTAATTTTTTACCTTTGAAAGAAGAAGCAGAAAAAGCAGTTGCTGAGTTGAAAACTAACGATCAGGCTGACATTATTGTTGCCTCGATTCATGCGGGACAACAAAATAGTGATCCAGCTGCCAGTGCCGACCAAGTGATTGAAAATGTCGCGGGGATTGATGCGTATATTCTGGGCCATGACCACCTTTCTTTTACTAAGCAAGGATCAGCGCCGAATGGAAAAACTGTACCGGTAGGCGGACCGAAAGATACGGGGACAGAAGTTGTCAAGATTGATCTTTCAGTTGCTAAAAATGCTGATAAATGGGAAGTACAAGAAGGTACAGCAACGATTGTACCAACAACGAATGTTCCGGCAGATGAAGCAGTTAAGGCAGCGACGAAAGAATACCATGAAAAAACGCGAGCGTTTATTCAGGAGGAAATCGGCACAGCCACAGCTGATTTCTTACCAAAACAAGAAATTAAAGGAATTCCCGAAGCACAATTACAACCAACAGCGATGATTTCTTTAATTAATAACGTTCAAAAAGAAGTAACAGGCGCACAATTAAGTGCGGCAGCCCTGTTTAAATACGACAGTAAATTACCTGCGGGGAAGATTTCCTATGCCACGATTTTTGATATCTACAAATACCCGAATACCTTAGTGAGTGTTCCCATTAACGGTGAAAACTTACTGAAGTATTTAGAAAAACAAGGGGCGTACTATAACCAAACACAGCCAGATGATTTGACCATTAGTTTTAATCCAAACATTCGTGTGTATAACTATGACATGATTTCGGGAGTGGACTACAAGATTGACATTTCAAAACCAGTGGGTAAACGAATTGTAGATGCGAAAATTGACGGCCAACCGCTTGATCCTGCCAAAGAATATACGATTGCTATGAATAATTATCGTTACGGCGGTTTAGCTAGCCAAGGGATTCAAGTCGGGGAACCTATTAAAAATTCTGATCCAGAAACCTTACGAGGAATGATTGTTGATTATATTAAGAAAAAAGGAACGCTTGATCCAGAACAAGAAATCGAACGAAATTGGTCAATTATTGGGACAAATTTTGATGAAAAATGGCGTGCTAAAGCAATTGAATTAGTGAATGATGGCACTCTTCAAATTCCAACTTCTCCTGATGGACGTACACCAAACGCCGCCGCTATTACGAAACAAGACGTCCGTAATGCGGGCTTTGATTTAGATAATGCATATACCATTATGCACACAAATGACGTTCATGGACGACTAGAAGCAGGGAAAGGCGAATTAGGTATGGCGCGTCTAAAAACCTTTAAAGACCAAGAAAACCCAACCTTGATGGTGGATGCAGGAGATGTTTTCCAAGGATTACCAATCTCCAATTTCTCCAAAGGAGCGGATATGGCCAAAGCAATGAATGAAGTTGGTTATGATGCCATGGCGGTGGGAAATCACGAGTTTGATTTTGGTTTAGAGATTGCACTAGGCTATAAAGACCAACTGAATTTTCCGATTTTATCTAGTAATACGTATTACAAAGATAGCAGTGGACGGGTTTTTGATCCGTATACAATCGTAGAAAAAGCTGGGAAAAAGTTTGCCATTGTAGGTGTGACAACCCCAGAAACAGCAACGAAAACACACCCGAAAAACGTGGAGAAGGTGACGTTTAAAGACCCGATTCCAGAAGTAGAAGCAGTGATTAAGGAAATTAAAGAGAAGTACGCGGATATTCAAGCTTTCGTGGTTACTGGGCATTTAGGCGTAGATGAGACGACGCCGCATATCTGGCGTGGCGATACGCTAGCAGAAACCCTTAATCAAACATATCCTGAGTTAGATATCACTGTGATTGATGGCCATTCGCATACAGCCGTCGAAAGTGGCAAACGTTATGGCAAAGTAATCTATGCTCAAACGGGTAATTATTTAAATAATGTTGGAATTGTCACAGCACCAGAGAGTGAACTAACTAAGAAAACAGCAAAATTGATTCCAGCAGAAGAGTTGCTAGGATTGCCAGAAAACCCGGCAGTCAAAGCCATCGTTGATGAAGCACGAATGAATTTTAACGCTGAAAATGAAAAAGTAATTGTCGATTATATTCCATTCACATTGGATGGACAACGAGAAAATGTGCGCACACGAGAGACCAACTTAGGGAATTTGATTGGTGATGCGATTATGTCATATGGACAAGACGCGTTTAGTCAACCTGCTGATTTTGCAGTAACTAATGGTGGCGGCATTCGCGCTGATATTAAACAAGGGCCAATTAAAGTTGGGGATGTCATTGCTGTGTTACCTTTTGGCAATAGCATTGCGCAAATTCAAGTAACCGGCGCTCAAGTTAAAGAAATGTTTGAAATGTCTGTTCGTTCGATTCCCCAGAAAGATGAGAATGGCACAATTTTACTAGATGATGCTGGCCAACCAAAACTTGGCGCAAATGGTGGTTTCCTACATGTTTCAAGCTCCATTCGTATCCACTACGATTCCACAAAACCAGGTACTCGCTTGGCTAGTGACGAAGGCAATGAAACAGGACAAACGATTGTCGGTAGTCGCGTATTAGGAATAGAAATTAAAAATCGGCAAACACAAAAGTTTGAACCATTGGATGAGAAGAAACAATACCGGATGGCTACCAATGATTTCTTAGCTGCTGGTGGTGATGGTTACGATATGCTAGGTGGCGAACGAGAAGAAGGGATTTCACTGGATGCTGTCTTAATTGAATACTTGAAAAGTGCAACCAGCTTGCGGTTATATCGTGCAGCAACGACGATTGATTTAGCGCAATATAAAGAACCATTCCCAGGCGAACGAATTGTTTCTCTTTCGGAAGAAGCTTACAAAGAGTTAATCGGTGGAGGGGAGACCCCGAAACCAGAACCGAAACCAGAACCGAAACCAGAACCGAAACCAGAACCGAAACCAGAACCGAAACCAGAACCGAAACCAGAACCGAAACCAGAACCGAAACCAGAACCGAAACCAGAACCGAAACCAGAACCGAAACCAGAACCGAAACCAGAACCGAAACCAGAACCGAAACCAGAACCGAAACCAGAACCGAAACCAGAACCGAAACCAGAACCGAAACCAGAACCGAAACCAGAACCGAAACCAACACCAGAAACACCAGTAGCAACCAATCAACAGAACCAAGCGGGAGCAAGACAGAGCAATCCATCCGTAACAGAGAAGAAAAAATATGGCGGCTTTTTGCCTAAAACGGGTACAGAAACAGAAACGCTTGCGTTATATGGTTTACTGTTCGTTGGACTTTCTTCTTCTGGCTGGTATATTTATAAACGACGTAGCAAAGCTAGTTAGTCATTTTTTAAGAACCGTCCTTCGGGATTGGTTCTTTTTTTATTTTAATACTTGCCATTTGTTTTTAATTTTAGTATTATAAGAATATTCTAAAAATTAAAAAATGAAGAGTTTTTTCTGTGAAGGGAGAAAGGCATGAAAAGTAAACGTATAAAAGGACTTATCGGGTTAAGTTTAACAACGCTGTTAGTTTTAGCTGCTTGTGGTGGTGATGGGGGAGTTGGCGCCGAAAAAGCAAAGGGCGGGTCAGAGAAAACCGCCGCTAAACAAGAATTTAAAGTAGTGATTCAACAAGAAATGCCTTCTGCAGATTTATCTTTAGGAACAGATACAATTAGTTTCACGGCACTGAATAATGCGTATGAAGGAATTTATCGTTTAGATGATAAAAGCAAGCCGCAACCAGCAGGGGCTAAAGAAAAAGTGCAAGTCAGTGATGATGGTCTGACGTATACAGTGAAACTAAGAGAAGAAGCAAAATGGTCCAATGGTGATCCTGTCACAGCTGCCGATTATGTTTTTAGTTGGCAACGTACAGCAGATCCTCAGACTGGCGCTGAGTATGCTTATTTTCTAGAAATGATTGAAAATGGTGCAGACATTGTAGCTGGTAAGAAAACAGTTTCTGAATTAGGCATTAAAGCAAACGGGGATTACGAGCTAGAAATTAAACTGGCAAAACCAACACCATATTTTGATTATTTACTGGCCTTTCCACTATTTTTCCCGCAACATCAAGCAACCGTAGAGAAATATGGCAAAGATTACGCTGCTTCCAGTGAAAAAGCAGTCTATAATGGTCCGTTTGTCTTAGCTAACTTTGAAGGGGCTGGCTCAGATACCAATTGGACTTTAGAAAAAAATGAAAACTATTGGGATAAAGACAATGTCAAATTAGATAAAATCAATTTTGATGTTGTCAAGGAGGCACCAACTGCCTTGAACTTATTCCAAGATGGCCAAGCAGACGATGTTATTTTAAGTGGCGAATTGGCCCAGCAAATGGCGAAGGATCCAGAATTGGTTATCGAAAAAGAAGCACGAACTAGCTATTTGGAATTTAATCAGCGAGATAAAAATTCACCGTATAATAATGTGAATTTACGCAAAGCAATTTCGGCAGCGATTGATCGCAACGCATTAGTAGATAAAATTTTAGGCGACGGCTCAGTAGTCGCTACCGGCTTAATTCCAGAAGGGATGTCGTATTCACCGACAGATGACAAAGATTTTGCTGATGAAAATAAAAAAATTGTTGAATATAGTCCAGAAAAAGCAAAAGAATATTGGGCAAAAGCGAAGAAAGAATTGGGCATAACAACATTCAAAATGGATATTGTTGCCGATGATGTCGATTCTACGAAAAAGTTAGCGGAATATATTCAAGGTACGTTAAAGGATACTTTAGAGGGCATTGATGTAACAGTGAGCCCAGTGCCGTTTTCAGTTCGAATTGATCGAGGCAGTCGCGGCGATTTTGAGACAATCTTAGGTGGCTGGGCTGCGGATTACGCTGATCCAAGTAGTTTCTTAGACCTTTTTGTCACTGGCAATAACTATAACCGTGGGCGTTTTTCAAGTAAAGCCTATGATGAGTTGATCGAGGCTTCAGCCACAAGAGATGCATCAGATCCTGAAAAACGTTGGGAAGACATGGTTAAGGCCGAGAAGTTATTGATTGGTGAAGAGACAGCTTTAGCACCACTTTATCAAAAGGCGACTGCCCATCTACGCAGTAAAGAAGTGAAAGGTGTCGTTGCCCATGGTGCTGGCGCGCAATATGATTATAAGTGGACATATGTAACAGAAGAGTAGTTAAAAAGAGACACAGAATAGTCGATTTGACTGTTCCGTGTCTCTTTTAATCAAAATGTTTCTGCTGTTCTTCTTTTAATTTTTCTGGTGTTACATCTTCACCAGTAGGGTCATAAATAGTGACCCCCATTAACGTTTTATTGAATTGTTCGCGAATGGTCCGCAAATATTCTTGTCGTAAATCGACACGAAGGGCTTGTTCTTCAGGTGTTAAGCCCTGTTCACGCTCTTTTTGCGCAAGTGTATTAATTCTTTTTAAAACATCTAACATTTTTGTCTCCTTTCTACAATAATTCTTTTGCCACGCGTTCAAATGATTGAAAGCGCGTTTGTTTGTCGTAACCTGGGGTGATCAGCATCGCTTCTGTTAAGCCTAATTCTTCTTGTTGGTGGAAAAACTCTGCGACTTCTTGGCTACTGCCAATGACAAAGCGTTGTTTATTTTGTTCTAACACCTGCTTGTCCATTTCACTATAAGGAAAAGCAAGAGCCTCTTCTGGCGATAAAAACTTATTAGGAAGCCCGTGTTCGGTGGCAAAAATATAATGCTCGAAACTAGCCGCATGGTATTCTGCTTCTTCTTTCGTGTCGGCGGCAAAAGTGAAATACGCAGCGCTCGCTTGAGGCTCTTGTTGTTCAGTTACTGGTCGGAAATGCTTGTAATATGCTGACAATACTTCTTTGGGCAACTGTCCATGAATAAACTGCGCAAAGGAAAAATTAATGCCATATTCACCAGCTGAACGTGCGCTTTCTTTACTAGCACCTAGTAACCAGGGTTGTGGTAATAGAACTTCCCGCGGAACAGCTGAAATTTTAGAATATAAATGATCTTCAGGAAATTCCTCTCTTAAAAAGAGTAAAATTTCAGGTAATTTATCAAATTGATCTAGTTGTGGTGGCTGACCATTATTTAACGCCAACGTAGTTAAAGGGCTGCCACCAGGCGAGCGGCCCATACCTAAATCGATTCGATCAGGATATAAAGCTGCTAACGTTTTAAACGTTTCTGCGACTTTAAATGGCGCATAATGCATGGTCATGATGCCACCCGCGCCAACACGAATTTTTTCGGTGGCGCTAGCAATATGTGCAACTAAAATTTCTGGTGTTGCACTGGCAAAGGCGTCTGAACTGTGATGTTCGGCATACCAAATTCTTGTGTAGCCAAGTTTTTCCGCCAACTGAGCGAGCTCTTTGGCTTCTTGTAAGGTGTCGCTTGCTGATTGATTTTTAGGAACCGTTAATTGATCTAAGATACTTAATTTCATGTATGTAGTCTCCTTTTTGATTATTTTTTTGAAGCTACCGCTATTATTACGCAAGCATGTCAAAAAAAACAGTACGCACTTTTTAATTCCCTAGTGAGTGAAAAGTAACCAATAGATGTAGCCAAGGTCGATGATAAAAAATTCTCCGCTATGGCTTTTTGATGCTTTGTGTTAAAATGGAACATATGTACGCAATCAGCAATTGGAAAGGTGACAACATGTACGAATATATTATTGGAAAAGTAACGTTTGTTAGCCCATACTATATTGTCGTTGAAACAAATGGCATTGGCTATCAGATTTCAGTCGATAACCCGTATCGCTATTCAGGAAAAATGGATACGGATATTAAACTATATCTTCACCAAGTCGTGCGGGAAGATGCACAACTTTTATTTGGTTTTGGCAGTTTAGAAGAAAAACAATTGTTCTTAAAATTAATCAGTGTCTCTGGAATTGGCCCTAAAAGTGGCTTAGCTATCATGGCTTCTGTGGCTGATCATGGTGGTTTAATCAATGCAATTGAAGGGGAAGATGTTACATATTTAACGAAGTTTCCAGGTGTTGGCAAGAAAACAGCCCAACAAATGATTTTAGATTTAAAAGGAAAACTAGGCGAATTAGAGTCTTCCGAAGCAGCGGTTGCGGCCATGACCGCAACCGAAGTGGTGACAACAAGCAATCAAGCATTGGCAGAAGCGTTAGAAGCATTAAGTGCCCTAGGCTACAGTGACCGAGAGATTAAGCGTATCACTAAGCAATTGGAAGCGTTAGGTGAGACAACGACAGATGTTTATTTGAGCAATGCGTTAAAATTCATGATGAAACGCTAAGGAGGAATAACGATGACAGAAGAAGAACGGTTGCTTTCAGCTGCAAGTCAAGAAGCAGAAGCTTCAATTGAAAAATCGTTACGTCCACAATTTTTAGCACAATATATTGGTCAAGACAAAGTAAAACAAGAACTAACGATTTATATTGAAGCGGCGAAAAATCGGAATGAAGCGTTGGATCATACCCTTCTTTATGGTCCGCCAGGTTTAGGGAAAACGACAATGGCGATGGTCATCGCCAATGAAATGAATGTGAACATTCGGACCACAAGTGGCCCAGCCATCGAACGGGCGGGAGATTTAGTCGCTATTTTGAACGAATTAGAGCCTGGTGATGTGTTATTTATCGATGAAATTCATCGTTTGCCGCGAGTTGTGGAAGAAATGCTGTATTCCGCAATGGAAGATTTTTACATTGATATCATGGTTGGTCAAGGAACCACGGCACATCCCGTTCATTTTCCATTACCGCCTTTTACTTTAGTGGGCGCTACCACACGTGCAGGGATGCTTTCAGCGCCATTACGAGATCGTTTTGGGATTATTTCTCACATGGAGTATTATCAAGAGCAGGATTTAAAAGAAATCGTTCTCCGTTCCGCGGATATTTTTCAAACGGAGATTTTTGAGGAAGGTGCCTTTGAAATTGCGCGCCGCTCAAGAGGAACCCCGCGAATTGCCAATCGTTTGTTAAAACGTGTCCGTGATTTTGCCCAAGTCCAATCAGATGGCAAAATCGACCGAGCGATTGCAGACAAAGCGTTAACCTTACTGCAAGTGGACCATCAAGGCTTAGATTATGTCGATCAAAAATTGTTGAAAACAATGATTGATTTATACGGCGGTGGTCCAGTTGGCTTAAGTACCTTGTCTGTAAATATTGGTGAAGAAACCGAAACGGTGGAAGATATGTATGAACCCTACCTTATTCAAAAAGGTTTCATTAAACGAACACCGCGAGGACGGATTGCAACGCCTTTTGCGTATGCACATTTTGGGTATGATTATTTAGAGGGGCGTAAAAATTAAAAATAAGCCAAAAGAAAGTAAGCTATAACCGCTTGCTTTCTTTTGTTTCACGTGAAACGTTTGTTCTTATTTGGGAGAGTGGCATATTTCAACTGTTGTAGGTATACTGTGTTTGTAACCGCTTTTAAATTGGAGGGATCAATGTTGAATGAAGAAATCAAAGGGGCATTAATTGTTTCTTGCCAAGCGTTGGCAGACGAACCGTTGCATAGTTCCTTTATCATGTCCAAGATGGCTTTGGCCGCTAAACAAGGAGGTGCTAAAGGCATTCGAGCAAATTCTGTAGTAGACATTCAAGCAATCCGAAAAGAGGTTGATTTACCAATCGTTGGGATTATTAAACGAGATTATCCTGGAGCAGAAGTATATATTACCGCAACTATGCGTGAGGTAGATGAATTAATGGCTGTTCAGCCAGAAATTATCGCTCTCGATGCAACCCATTCGAAACGACCGAATGGTGAAACGTTAGCCACATTTTTCAAAAGAATAAAAGAAAAGTATCCTGACCAAGAATGGATGGCGGATTGTTCCACGCTAGAAGAGATGATTGAAGCGGCAGAGTTAGGCTTTGATTACATTGGCACAACGTTAGTCGGCTATACGCCACAAAGTGAAAATCAGCGGATTGAACAAAATGATTTTGAACTGTTAAGAGAAGCGAAGAAGCATTTTACTACGCCCATCATTGCAGAAGGAACGATTGACACACCAGCAAAAGTCCAGCGTGTTCTGGAGCTAGGTGCTTATAGCGTAGTGGTGGGATCTGTTATTACAAGACCGCAAAAAATTACTGAAAAATTTGTGGAAGCTACGAAAATAAAACAGAATGAAGCATAAACTAAATACACTATCGATACACTCGTTATTTTTTGATTAATACACTTCGACACGGTCGCTTTTTTTTCTGGAGAAAGTTGAATCTTTCAATAATGAAAAGGGATACACTCCATTTGGCATAGTCCTTGCTGATAATAAATCAGTGTATAAAGCGCTATCATTTTATAGGAGGGGTTTTATGAAGGGTTTATCAAAAAAGAAACGGGTGTCTACTTGGTTAGCGTTAGGAATCACCGTAGTCAGCTGTTTTGCGTTAAGCGGGGAAGTGCAAGCAAGTGTTGAAAGAACAAAAGTTGATGAATTTGCAAATGTTTTAGATGTGAGTGCATCACCAACCGAACGGACGAATGGCGTATACGATACCAATTATTTTAATAATTTTTCTGATTTAGGTGCATGGCATGGCTACTATTTACCTGAAAAAAGCAATAAAGAGCTGCTGGGTGGTTTTGCGGGGCCATTGATTATTGCGGAAGAATATCCAGTAAACTTGGCGGCAAGTTTAAACAAATTAACGGTCAAAAATAAAAAAACGGGAGAAACTTATGATTTAAGCCAAAGCAACCGCATGGACTTGTCTTATTATCCTGGGCGCCTAGAGCAAACCTATGAATTAGACGATCTAACGATTCATTTAGCTTTAATTTTTGTCAGCAATCGAACGGCGCTTATCCAAACGACACTTGAAAACACTGGTGAAGAGCCCTTGTCACTTGAAGCAAGCTGGACAGGTGCGGTCTTTGACAAAATTCAAGAGGGAACGGAAACCTTAGATATTGGCACTCGTTTAACTGCTAAAGACAATGACATTCAAGTGAATTTTGGCGAAGTCAGAGAAACGTGGAATTATTTTGCTACGAAAGACACAAAATATACGATTCATCACGCAGATAAAGTTTCAACAAAAATTGATAATCGGAATTATACAGCGACCGCTGAACCAATTGAATTGAAGCCTAAACAAACGTACAATACCTATACGACAGAAAGCTATACTTTTACAAAAGAAGAAGAGGCAAAGGAACAACAACAAGCACCCGAATATACCAAAAATGCGGCGCGCTATTTCAAAGAGAACAAGCAAAGGTGGCAAGGATATCTAGATAAAACGTTTGATCAAAAGAAAACAGCAGAATTTCCTGAATATCAAAATGCGCTAGTCAAATCGATTGAAACGATTAATACCAATTGGCGAAGTGCGGCAGGTGCCTTTAAGCATGACGGGATTGTTCCGTCCATGTCTTATAAATGGTTTATTGGTATGTGGGCTTGGGATTCGTGGAAAGCGGATGTAGCAACGGCTGATTTTAATCCCGAGTTAGCTAAAAATAATATGCGGGCCTTGTTTGATTATCAAATTCAAAAAGATGATACCGTACGTCCACAAGATGCAGGAGCGATCATTGATGCTGTCTTTTACAATCAAGACAGTGCGCGTGGTGGTGAAGGTGGCAACTGGAATGAACGAAATTCTAAACCACCATTGGCTGCATGGGCAGTTTGGCATATTTATCAAGAAACCAAAGACAAGGAATTTTTAAAAGAAATGTATCCCAAACTTGTGGCTTATCATAATTGGTGGTATACCAACCGAGACCACAATAAAAATGGGATAGCAGAATATGGAAGCATGGTCAGCGATGCCCACTGGCAAAAAGATGACAAGGATCAAATCATTAAAGATAAGAATGGCCAACCTAAAGTGGACGATGATGCTGTTATTGAAGCAGCCGCGTGGGAAAGTGGCATGGATAACGCTACACGGTTTGACAAAGAAGGTGTGGGCAAAGGCGACGTCGGAGTTAAAGTTTTTGAAAATAAAAATAAAGGAAAAGTAGTGGGGTATTCAATTAATCAAGAATCAGTGGATTTGAATGCGTATCTCTACGCTGAAAAGGGCTATTTAGCTTCGATAGCAGAAGAACTAGGCAAAAAAGAGGACTATAAGAACTATCAAAAAGAAGCGAAGAAACTAAAAAAATATATTCAAGAAAATATGTTTGATGAAAAAACGGGCTTCTTCTATGACTTACAAATAAATGAAGACGGCTCGAAAACAAAATTGTTAGTCAATCGTGGCAAAGGAACAGAAGGCTGGTTGCCGCTTTGGGCAAAAGTAGCGACCAAAGAACAGGCGGCGGCAGTTAAGAAAAACATGATGAATCAAGAAATGTTCAATACCTTTATGCCATTCCCAACGGCATCCAAAGACAATGAAAAATTTGCTGCAACGAAATATTGGCGAGGACCAGTTTGGCTTGATCAAGCCTTGTTTGGTGTAGAAGCTCTTCAAAACTATGACTACACAAAAGAAGCAAAAGAAATGACACAAAAACTCTTCTTACATGCCGAAGGATTGATGGGAGAAGGACCTATTCATGAAAATTATGATCCACTGACAGGGAAGGGCCTAAGTACGAAAAACTTTAGTTGGTCAGCGGCAGCATACTATTTATTGTATAAAAACACCTTATTAAGTAATAACCCCACAACGCAAACCGCTTTTGAGATAAAATAGAAAAACAGCTCTTGAGAAAATATTGCTCAAGAGCTGTTTTTTCTTCACTTGCTACAATCTGTTCCCCTCTGATTTAATTAAATGTAATTTATTTATTTAAATAAATATATTTCATATAATTAAACAAAATATCTAAAAATAAACTATATGTACTTTTATTAAAAATGTTATTTAATAAAAATGAAATAGATATTCAATGAGATTGATTGTACAATGGTTAATGAAGAGTGGGTTTAACGGAACCGAGTAATAAGAAATAAACTAATATTGAAACCAAACATTGCGACACCTCCTGCTCTAAGTTATATTGAATTTCATTATAAGACAGATATCTTAGTTTCTTCAAGAACGAATTAGAAAAGTTTTTTTAAATTTGTTGACGCCTGACAATTATAATGTTCAAAAAAATAATTTAAACAAATATATTATTTGATTATTTGGTAATATTAAAGTTCGTAAAAATAATTTTTATAAAATGTTATATTTTATTTAATAAAAAAATAATACTTAATATTAACTTATTAATAGAAAGGGGCATATTATGGATGTGTTAGAGGCATTAAAGTATTTTAGAAAAAAGAAAAAAATTGCTCAGAAAGATGTTTTACCAAAAAAAGGGAAACAAACCTATCGAAGAATCGAAATTGGTGAAGCCAAGCTAAGTTACGAGGATTTAATGACAGCATTACAGTCACTTGGGATTACCTTTAATGAATTTTTTCATATGGTCTCTGAAACAAGAAGTACGGCTTCATCTAAAATTATGCATCAAATTGAATGTTGTCAAATGGGGTTGAACAATACAAGTGAAAAAAAGAACCTGATTCATTACTTTTATCAATTAGAGCGCAATCCCCAAAAAAACGCAGTAGAGATGTCTATTTATACAGATATTAAGCTAACTTTCAGTAATGATTGGGAGGAAATTCCAGAATTCGATGAAACTGATCGAATGGCAATTCTCGCACTTATCTCTAGCAAAAGCTACTATACATATTACGATTATCAAATGGTGACTAATACAGGGGCGTTATTTTCTGAAAACGAAGTCCTTCAGATTCTTGAGCAGATGTTTCCTGTCAAAGATGCTGAATTACGTGATACCCAAACATTAAATGTCGCCTATGGTTTTTACCTAAATATCATTACAGCGCAACTTTATAAGAAAAATTATGCGAAAGCCCGGGAGTATTTAGCGCTAATGAGTGTTACCACGATTCCTGTCGAAATCTACTATATTCATTTTAACTTACGTTATTTAAAAAATCTTACGTATTATCTGTACACTGGCAAAATGAGATATTATAAAGAAGTAATCACCGTTATTGATATGATTGAAAGTTTTGGGGATGCACGTTTGGCGGAAGGCATGAAAAAAGAAATGCTTCAGCTGACGGCTGGTCGGACATTTAATTTAGATTATGGACAATTTCCTGTGAATATTGTCACTGAAAAATAAAAAGCTCCCCCGCAAGTTTGAACTTGTGGGGGGCTTTCTCTAGGCTACTTTAAAACATGTAGCGACTTTTCAACGATAGCATCGGTCAAGGTTTTAGAAAAATTCAATTTATTTTTTTTCCCGAGTTCATCAGACCACTTGGGAATGGTGACGGTTTTTTTGACTAACGTATTTGTTCCTAAATAATCATTTAGTTCTACATTTACCATAGAAACAAACGAGTCTGCAAGGTTAAAATTGAAGTCATCATCATCTCTAAAGGGATTATTATCTTCTAATGACAACGTATTGATAGGAGATGGCTGGTTGATTGTTCTTTGATGTTCAATATCATCAGATAACATCATACCTAAATAATCGGAAGCCATCGCAATTGCATCAGGAATTGTATCTCCTTGCGTACCAGAACCACCTATATCTGGGAAATAAACATAGTAACCATTCTCGACACTGTAGAAACATGCAGGATAACTAATTAGCATGAATGATGCCTCCTTATCAATCATTGAGGAAGGCTATTTCAGCCCTGCCTCTTTTAAAATCCCTATTTCGGTTCCTTTTTTCAATTCTCCGTGTGGGATAATGATCGGTCTTTTGCCAGACATCTCCATTTTTATATGGGAGCCTTTTCCACCATCGGTTGGTAACCAACCGAGCTTTTTTAGCAATTTGACCATTTGTTTTTGTGTCATTGGCATGTGCACAATACCTCCTGACAGGATATATTTTAATACGTGTAATACGTATTGTCAAGTGGATGAAAAAGCACCCCCGTAAGGTCAAACTTACGGGGGTGCTGATGTTAAACAATAATGTTATCTCTAATCATGTCTAAATCTTTAATCAAAATTTTGCGATTACGTAGTTCGATTGCCCCTAACTCTTTTAGTTGCTGCATCATCCGGTTAACGCTACTAGCAGAAGTTATCCCACAAAAATGCGCAATTTCTTCATTGGTCACCACGAAATCGATTAAAATACCTTCCTCTGTTTCTACACCAAATGAATCGTACATTTCATAGATTTGTGTACAAACGGCTCCAAATTTACCGTTCATTAACATTTGCTGCATCTTTTTCATGGAATGCATTAGACGGTCCCGATAGTATTCTTTGACATACATCTGTAACTCTTTACTATTATTGATATCCCGCCAAAATTGTACACGGTCGATTTGGTAAAGTTCTGCTTGTGGAGATTCGATGCGAATATTAAAAGGTGCATCAATAAATTCTGAATATTCATCACGTAGCAATGAAACAATTTCCAAATTGTTGATATAACGTAAATTAAATTCACGACCGTCTTTGGAAATAACGCTGGTTTTGATGATGCCACTTTTTAAAATATAGGCATAACGATCCTGCAGTCCTTCATAAGTTAAATAATTTTTCTTCTTTTTTACAACGACTCGAAATGAATGCTCATCTAAGTAGTCTTGTAAAACATTTCTCATTGGCGGTAACTCCTCAATTATTTCTAAATATTTTTTGTCTTTGCCTGTTGGCTTCTTTCTTATTTAAGCGAATTGGACATCATATGTCAATAACAAATGTTGATAAAAATGGTCAATTAAACGCTGTTTTGAAAAATAAAATCAGCTTTCAGATACTTTCGCGAAAAATTTCGCTTAATGAGTATTAAAAATATTTTTTTTATTTTATGTGCTCAAATATTTTTCAAAATTAAAAAATTGTATTAAGATAATAGTAGAAAGGGAGGAGATTTCATGACAGAACCAAACTTAAAAGACCCAAGAAAGTTATTTTATAGTGATGGATTTCCGCAGCAAGATCAAGAAACTCCCGCATTACAAGACAAAATGGTTCCTAAACCGGATTGTGGGGAAGACAGCTATGTCGGAAATCACAAATTAGAAAATCGTCGGGTATTAATTACAGGCGGTGATTCTGGGATTGGACGAGCAGCCGCCATTGCTTTTGCTCGCGAAGGCGCGGATATTGCGTTACATTTTTTCCCAGGTGAAGAAAAAGATGCTGAAGAGGTAGCGCGCTATATACGAGAAGCTGGCCGAAAAGTCTTTCTTTTCCCAGCAGATTTAAGAGACAAACAAGCGCCTGCAGAATTGGTTGCACAAGCTCGTGAATCTTTAGGCGGCTTAGATACACTTGTTTTAAATGCAGCCCAACAAATTTCCTGTGCCGCTATTGAAGAATTACCAATGGAACAAGTGATAGACACTTTCCATGTCAATATTATTGCGATGTTTGGCATTGTCAAAGCAGCAGTGCCTCACTTACCTGCTGGAAGTAGCATCGTGACCACGACTTCCGTCCAAGCCTTTAATCCAAGTGAGCATTTGTTGGATTATGCAGCAACGAAGGCATCAATTGCCAACTTTACCGTTGGTTTAGCAAAACAACTGGCACCAAAAGGCATTCGGGTAAATGGCGTGGCCCCAGGACCAATCTGGACACCATTACAATTAGATCATGGACAACCAATTGAAGAGTTGCCAGAATTTGGGCAACATTCTTTACTGGAACGTGCTGGTCAGCCTGCTGAATTAGCCCCTGTTTATGTTTTCTTGGCGTCCAACGATGCAAGTTATGTTACGGCTCAAGTTTATGGCGTAACTGGTGGAGAAGCAATTAATCTTTAGGAGGGATGTTCCGTGAATAAAGTTGTTAAAATACTTTTGCTTCTAGGCTCACTGATTTTAATGGCATTATTTGGCGCGGTGGCCATCACCACTTGGTCAGCCGAGACGGCTTGGCAGCCGCCAGATAATGTTCAATGGTTCTTGCAAGACAATGAGTACGCACGTCAAGCAATTTTTTGGGTAGCGCTGGTTTTACTAGGAATTATGCTCTTTCTATTTTTATTCATTCTTTTATTCCCAAGAAGAAAAGGCACGTTTGAATTAAAAGAGCAGCAAGGGAAGTTAGTGTTACACCGTAAAGCCATCGAAGGATTTGTACGCTCTAGCTTACAAGACAGCGATTTTCTGGAAGCACCAACCATTCGTGTAAAGGCGACAAAACGGCGCATTAAGGTCAATGTCAAAGGTACACTGAAACGAACGGCAGATTTAATTGGACAAACAGAAGCTTGGTCAAAAACAATGGAAGAACGGCTTGCTCGTTTGGTGGGAACTGGTCACAAGATTACGATTGATGTTCATTTTGAAGATATTCAATCAGTAAAACGACCACAACAACAGCAAACACAAGCACGTGTGGAGTAGGAGGGATGTACAATGGTTGAATGGATAAAACAATATGCCGTTCCGTTAATTGGTGGCTTAGTCGGCTTGGTTTTTGCAATCTTGTTTCTGTCAATCGGCTTCTTTAAAACATTGTTAGTGGTACTCCTGACAGGACTAGGTATTTGGCTAGGTTTGTATTTGGAACAGACAGGCATTGTCAAAAATTATTTTCATCATAAATAGGAGGTTTTGGCTATGGAAAATGCAAATGTATCGATTGTTAAAGGTGAGTTGACGTTTGAGGATAAAGTAATCCAAAAAATTATTGGCATTGCTTTGGAAGAAGTCGACGGTTTGTTAACTGTTGACGGTGGATTTTTCTCGAATTTACGAGACAAAATGATTAACAGTGACGATGTTACAACAGGAATTCACACTGAGGTCGGCAAAAAACAAGTCGCAGTGGATATGGACATCGTAGCCGAATACGGAAAAGATATCGAGACCATTTATGATCAAATGAAAGAGGTTATTACTCGTGAAGTCCAACAAATGACTCACTTGGAAGTAATCGAAGTTAATGTCAACGTAGTAGATATCAAAACACAAGCAGAGTACCAAGAAGAAAGTGAAACGGTCCAAGATAAACTTGGTAACGCCGCTGAAGCGACAGGTAGTTTTATGTCAAAACAAACCAACAAAGCCAAACATGCGGTAACTAAAGGCAAGACAAAAGTCAAAGAAAACACGGCACCTCGTGTTCAATAATGGGTTATTATTTTATTAAAAATAAAGCAATAATAGAAGAAATTAGGAGGAATGAACCATGAGTAACGAAAAATTCAATAATGTACCAAAACCAGCAGGAAACGGACCACACACACCAGAAGATCATGCAATCAAAGGTGAATTAACATTTGAAGATAAAGTCGTTCAAAAAATTATCGGTTTAGCCTTAGAAAATGTTGATGGTCTATTAACAGTCGATGGCGGCTTTTTCTCAAATATTGCTGAAAAATTAGTAAATACAGATAACGTCACAGCTGGTATTGATACCGAAGTTGGTAAAAAACAAGTCGCTGTTGACATGGATATCGTGGTAGAATACGGTAAAGATATTCAAGACATTTATGAAAAAATGAAAGAATTAATCAGTCGTGAAGTGAAAAAAATGACCCACTTAGATGTGATTGAAGTGAATGTTAACGTAGTTGATATCAAATCAAAAGAAGAATACGAAGAAGATAGCGAAACGGTTCAAGATAAAGTCACAGGCGCTGCCAAAAGTACCGGTGAATTTGCTTCTGAACAAACAGAAAAAGCAAAAAAAGCTGTGAATAAAGGAACAGAACAAGTCAAAGAAAATATGGAACCACGTGTAGAATAAACGGTTAAAAGGAGGAAACAATCATGGGCTTTATTTGGGCATTAATTGTCGGCGGTGTCATTGGGGCAATCGCTGGAGCAATTACTAAAAAAGGATCATCAATGGGCATTATTGCCAATATCATTGCAGGTTTAGTTGGTTCAACAATTGGTCAAGCCATTTTAGGCACATGGGGACCAAGCTTAGCTGGTATGGCTATTGTGCCATCGATTATCGGGGCAGTGATTTTAGTTGCCATCGTTTCATGGATTTTAGGAAGAAAATAGGGAAAGTTAAAAAAAAATAGGTCATAAGTCGTCTCGACTTATGATCTATTTTTCTTTTTCTATGTATAGGAAGTTTCGTATGAAAAGTAAATTTTGAGCCAATTAGCCAAGAGCTTATTTTAATTAAAATAAGCTCTTGGCTAATTGGCTCAATGCCTTTCTGGGGGTTAATTAAAATCATTAGTCATTTTTGGTTTTTTAACAAAAATCAACAACATTTGTTGAAGTTATTTGTAGATAACGTTTATCATTCACAAATTTACATTTTTTTGTAACGGATATCTCGTATAGTAATAACTGCAAATGAATTTCAGAAAATTTTTTGATAAGTCATCAAAGTGAGGGGATAGCGGTCTTTTATTGAAAAATAGCAACACAAAATAAACAGAACAAAAGAGAGAGGAATCCAAAGAATTATGACAGAACAAACACCAACAAAGCTTTTGAATAAAGGCTTTATCAGTATTACAGTGATTAATTTCATTGTCTATCTTGTTTATTATTTATTAATGGTTATTATTGCGGTGATTGCGCAAGATAGCTTACACGCTACTTTAGGTCAAGCGGGTTTGGCCTCAGGAATTTACATCATCGGGACATTGCTTGCACGACTTTTCATGGGGAAACTCCTTGAACTGATTGGGCGCAAACAAGTCTTACGTTATGGGGCTTTGTTTTATCTTTTAACGACTGTTGCGTATATGTATATGCCAAGTATGGGCATTCTTTATCTGGTCCGTTTTTTAAATGGGTTTGGTTACGGAACCGTTTCGACAGCGACTAACGCAATTGTCACCGCCTATATCCCTAAAAACAAAAAAGGGGAAGGGATCAATTATTATGGGTTGAGTACTAGTTTAGCAGCCGGCATTGGGCCATTTATTGGGATGTTATTGTTAAATGTTGCCAACTTCCATGTCATTATTAACTTTTCAATTATTTTAATTTTGTTAACAACCATTGCTTGCTTCATTTTCCCAGTGAAAAATATTGAGTTAACACCTGAACATCGTGAAGCTTTATCTAAATGGAATTTTGATAGTTTTGTTGAAAAGAAAGTTTTATTTATTACATTTATCGCCTTTTTAATGGGTCTTGCTTATTCAAGTGTCTTGTCTTTCTTATCTTCTTATGTCAAAGTAATCGATTTAGTGGACGTCAGCACATTCTTCTTTATCGTCTATGCGGTCGTGATTACCTTAACACGTCCATCGACTGGTCGGATTTTCGATGTCAAAGGGGAACGCTACGTCATGTATCCGAGCTACATTTTCTTAACGCTAGGCTTGTTCTTATTAAGTATAACTACGTCTGGTTGGATGTTATTAGTTTCAGGTGGGTTAATTGGCTTAGGTTATGGGACCTTCATGTCAAATGGCCAAGCGGTTTGTCTTCAAGAAAGCCCAAGTCCTCACCGTATCGGGATTGCTTTATCGACTTATTTCATCGGTTTAGATCTTGGATTAGGGGTTGGTCCGTACGTTTTAGGTGAATTACGTAACTTTATGTCATTCCAACAAATGTACTTCTTAGCAGGCTGTATCCCAATCGTTTGTACTATTTTATATATGGTCTTCCACAAAGCTAAAAATGATGCCAAAGATTTGTCTCTTGAAACGATTGAAGAGATTGAACACGGCTCAGAACTATAAATGGACAAGGAGTGATTTCAATGCCTAACGATGAACGGATTTTAAATGTTTTACAACAAACACTAACGGAAATTCAACGCATGAACACGCGTTTAGCTAAAATTGAAACAGAGTTAGCCGATGTCGATCAACATCACGCGACTTTGGATCATTACTTGCAAGAGCTAGAATTGGTGACAGAAAATAACAACGTCATGTAAAACCGTGTGTCATTAAATGATTTTTCGGCAGTTTGCGACCGAAATAGTGAAATAAATGATAAGATTTTAGAAGAAAACGTCAAAAAGTTAGGGTTCAACGCTGACTTTTTGACGTTTTCTTGCTATTTGTTAAACTTTTTGGCGTTGAAATCGATTAAATAACATCTTTAATTATCAAAATCAATTGAAAATCCAGTGTTAAACAATAGATAAACATTGTCATATCAAGAAACGTTATTTTTCATGCAGATGGTGTTAAATATTTAAAATTACAAATGGTGGCAGTTCTTGTATAATAAGAACATAGCTTTAGCGGCGCAGAAGCAGATTGGCGCTGAAAATTCAGAGAGTCAAAGGAGACGTACATATATGAAAAAGAAATTATTGGCAAGTTTATTGGTTAGTAGCGCCGTGGTTGGCGCTAGTTTGGCACCACTTTCGGCACAGGCAACTACAACAGGGACTACACCAGTGACTGTGGGGTTTGAAGGGGGCACGTTGCCAGATCAAGATAATAATGATGGCACAACAACGGCACCTGACCCAGGAACTTCTAATACTGACTTTGATATATTATCTATTCCCAAAAGCATAGATTTTGTTACCTCAAAAATAGGTGATGATTTGTCAGCTATAAAAAAATCTGGGGCAACACAAAAACATGTTAGTGTAGGCGATTTACGAGGCACGAAAGAAGGCTGGCATTTAACAGCAGAGATACCACAAATGAGCAACGGAACAGATAAATTAGATGGTGAGATGAATTTTACCTTGGTTCCTCGATATGCTGAGTATATAGTTAACCCAGATGATAAGACAGGGATTTATATTCAAAACATTGAGACGAATGGACTTAATATAGCAAATGATTCTACAGCCCCCGACTTTATTGGAACAACTATAAAATTAGGTGGTGGAGCAACTACATTAGTTAATGCACCAGCAGGAAAAGGACAAGGTCTATGGAGTGCTTTATTCCAACAAGATATGACGTTAAATGTCACAACCCCAACGCAACAATTGAAAAAGGGCAACTACACAGGCAACATCACATGGAACCTAGTCGCAGGACCTTCTATCTAAACACAGATGCATACATAGAGGATGGCGTATCGATTTTCTGTTTTCAATCGTCCATTCTCTATGGAAGAATAAAAAAAGGAGACGTACATATTATGAAAAAGAAATTATTGGCAAGTTTATTGGTTAGTAGCGCCGTGGTTGGCGCTAGTTTGGCACCACTTTCGGCACAGGCAACTACAACAGGGAAAACACCAGTGACAGTGGGGTTTGAAGGGGGCACGTTGCCGGATGGTAACGGTGACCCAAATACCGTAAGGCCTGACCCGGATGCTTCAAATAGTAATTTTGATCTACTATTTATTCCAAAAGGGTTAAATTTTGGGAAATTATCTATCTCAGATGATTTGACTAAACCAATTCCTACACAAGTAGATGAAAGCGTAGCTGGAATGAGAGAAGCAGTAGGGGTTGGTGATTTGCGCGGAACTAAGGAAGGTTGGCATGTGACAGCTCAATCATCTGGACTGGTATCAGGAAGTGAAAAGTTAGCAGGAAATATCAATGTTGCGGGAATTGCTGTGTTTAATTTAATATACGATAAAGACACGAATACATATATTAATGGGGCCGCAGCAGACACAAATCCCGTTGAGGTTACCCCTAATTTACCTGTATATTTAAATTGGAAACTTGACTTAGGGGGAGATGCCCAACTTCTCATGAATGCTACTTCTGGTAAAGGCCAAGGATTATGGAAAGCTGGATTGCGTGATGTAACACTAAACCTTACCACTACTGCTAACGAAATCAAAGCAGGCAACTACACAGGCAACATCACATGGAACCTAGTCGCAGGACCTTCCACACCAGCGCCATCTAACTAATGCACAATTAATTAGAAGGCTACCTGCGCCCAGCAACACAGCAGAGTAAAAACGCAGCCCACTTCTTCAAAAGAGGAAGTAGGCTGCGTTTTTTTAAAATGTTTCACGTGAAAACTTCTAAAAATGGCGGGGACTTTTTTTCGTTACTACTTGTGTATTTAAGTTCGCTAAGCTCTGCGCTAATGCGCCAATGCTGGCGGAAAAGTCGACATAATATGTCGGAATAGTCGCTTTAGCAGTCATTTCAGAAAAGACATCCGTAATGATGACATCAAACGGCTTTTCTGGTGAGGCCACAAAAACCAACTTTTTCTCCACTGCTTTGTTCAACTTTTCGTAGAGGGTATCTAAAATCAAGTTGCTTTGATTGGTGCGGACCAAGACCCGAATGGGCGGGACTGACTGATCTTTTAAAGTACTAAACAGCATAAACAAACTATCAGCCAACAATTCAGCATTGCCCCCCAGTGTCGGTAACATCTCTGCAGACAAACGCGTAATATCCTTATAGAGACTCGGGTGTTTCTGACGGGCTTCCTTCAAAAAGCTGTCTTGCACAAAGGGATTGGCAATCGTCACAAAGGTTTGAAAAAAGACACTTAAATTTTGAATCGACGTATATAAATAAAGATATTCATGAAACGTCAACTTAATGTGATAGAAAGATGTCAATTGATAAACGACCTCTTTAATCGGTGAGGCTAACAACTGAACCATGTGCATGCGAGCAGCCGGAATTTCTGAAATGTCCTTCTTCGCGTAGCTGGCACTAATCGTCAATAAAAAGAACGCGAAGACGCCTTCTTTTTGGACAAACTTCATCGGTACTTGATGATATGCTTCTTCTTTAAAAAACAAGTTAAACTCGGTCAGACTAACAAAAGGATTGACAATCGTTTCTTTCTCTACCAGCATTTCTTTCATATAGAAGCCACTGCGCCACCGGGCTAAAATCACACCAGAAAAAATCAAATCCTTCGTGAAATCCTGCGTTGTGTCAAAGGAAACGGAATATTTTAAGCGCTTAAAGAGACTATTGACATCTTTCTTTGGGACCGTCAGTAACGGCCAATCATCTTCTGAGTAGTTGTTCCAAAAAAGCATCATAAAGAAAATACGGATATCTTTTTCTTTGCCCACTAAGACGTTCGTCCGTTTTAGGTTGATTTCAATTTGATATTTTTTGAGCCATTGATTCAGTTGACCGATTTTCCGAGTCAACGTCGAAGAAGAAATCGCTAAGTGTTCTTCAAAATACTTGTTGTCCAGCGTGCCGTGATTAAAGGCATAGGCTAGCACTTGATAGGCGAAGCTCTTTTTTACAAAGTAAGGCATCAGAAACGACAACTGGAAGTAAGGGGCAAACCAAAAGGTGATTTCTTTGGTGTCGATGGATAAGGAAAGGAGCTTTTCCCAGCCATTTTTTTCAATTTCTGCTTGAAATAATTCAATCGTTTGCAGAAGGGTTTTTTGTTGCATTTTTAATTGCGTCGCCAAGGTGGAGAGCGCCAGTGTTTGTTCGGCAGCTTCGCTACGTTCTAATAACTTTTCTAAAACGGCGAAACTTTTGCGGTAAGGGGTATCAAGTAAGCCTGTTAACATCCAATCTCCTCCAAACTGTTTTCGTCTCGTAATTTGTCGAAATAGATTTTCCGGACCACATGTTTGAGATGATAGTATTCATCTAAGTAGGGGACGGGATGCCAATAGAAGGTACGGCTAGCATGGAAAAGCGGGTTTTTTTTATCTGTAATGACTAAATCAGGTATTTCCTGAATGTGGTTCACAAATTTCAAAGGAACGTCACAATAATTGGCAATCTCTTTCGTGAGCCATTTTTCTTGAATTTGATTAATTGAAGAATGTAATAAAATTTTGACTGGCACTTGTTTATTTAATAGGACGCTACGGATAATCAGAAAAATCGTTTCTTTAAATAAAGCATCTAAAGGATGATACTTGGCAAAAGGCAAGCGTTTTAAGAAATAATCAGTTGTCCGTGAAACATTGGGGTATTGTTTTTCATATAAGGAGACATTCGCCACCTCATAGCTTAATTCTTCTTCAATAGGAAAATGGGTTAGACGTTCACTGGCGTTGGAGAGATTCACCAATAAAAAGACGACTTCAAGAGCGCTTAAGTTCAACTGTAATTGGGAACATTTTTCAAAAATCCAAGTAGTGTGTGGACTTTGGTCCATGCCCATAATGGCTAAATTGGCAAAGTTAATTGTTTCGATTTGTTCTAGCGAATACATGGTTAAGGTACTGAATAAGTCATAGTAAAAGCGAATTTCTGCTTGCCAGCTTGCTCGTTTCGTTTGTTCATCAATAAAACAATCATTCACTAATAATTGGAACTCTGGATAAGGAAAGGCCAGATTAATGGCAGCAACTTTCGGATAATCGGTAATCGTAAAACCAGCTTGGTAACGCAGTAAACCTATGGACATAATTAATTTTAATTTGCGTAGATCAGTATATGTAAAGTAAGGGTAACGATTTTTAATAATTTCGATAAAGTTTTTTAATTGCGCTTGGTTATTTTTAGCTAAGAAAGGTACCAGGGAAGTCCCTGAAATAAAAAATAAGGAGTAAAAGAAACTTCGAAAGTCGGTCTCGTTGCCACAAATCTTTTCTCGTCTTTTTAAATTTAAATGGCAATTAAATTTAGCTAGCTGATTATTCAATCGATCACTGACTTGCTTGAAAATAGAGAAATTAATAAAGTGCTCATCACAAAAATCTTTGGCGGAAGTGTAGCGTTTTAAGAGTAATTCAATTGCTAAGGTATAGGTTAAGGAGCTACGCACAACGGCTTCCTTCATTAATTCAATCGGAATGTTTTCATCGGCGACTAATTCTATGGACTGTTGATGATTAATGATGCGAATATGTACATTTTCATGTGTATTGACGCGTGAAATTAACAAATTTAATTGGTTCAATAAATTGTTGATATTGTAGTGGGAAAATTCATATTTTCGCCGCAGTTCTTGCATGGGGACTTTTTCTTTGTTGTCATATAGAAATTCAATCAAAGATAGTAATTGAATTTCTTGTTTGGTCAGTAAGTTATACATAATAACCACCTTTCTAATTGGTTATGTTCTTTGTTTTTTAGCGAAAAAGCTCGTTGTCCTTATGCTACTGTATCTATTCTTAAAAATCAAGAAGAATTGAAAGCATCCGTTTGCTGTGGTAGGAGGGAAAAAAGACGGTATTTGTCCGCAGTTTCAAAAATTGTGATCTTCGCTCAATTGATTAAATAACGAGAGCACTAAAGTTGATTGTTGTGTTTTCTGATGGGAAACCCTAGACAGTTCTGGCTTTTTGTCTGACTTGTTTTTATGAAAAAATTTTTAAAAAACGGTATAGTTGAAGAAGATATCATGTAAATCTGAAACGTGTCAGCGCGTGTTTTCGCGGGATTGAAAAGGGTTTCGAAAAGCCGTCAACTTTTTCTGCTTGAAGAGGAAGTTGTTGATGAATTTGACGGGAAAATCTCGTTATACTCTTTTTATTCTATAGTGAATAACACGCAATGTAAAAATGCGTTTTAAGGAGATAAAAAGAAAAGGTGTGTTGGCTATCTGTTTTCGTCAGGAAAAAACAACAGAAGAGCACGCACTTGTTTTAAAATAAAAAATTGGTAAAGAGTGAACGTTCTCTTCTCTATGTTGTTAGTAGAGGAAGGATGAAAGAAATGAAAAAGAATGGCTCCATCGTCAATCGTTGGATTTATGGTTTGCTGAGTTTGTTGCTTGTTTTAAATTATGGTACGCCGCTTATAGCGTTGGCGGAAGAGGTTAACAGCAGTGGACAGATTACACTAGGAGAAGTGAAGCAAACCAGCCAGCAGGAAATGACCCTAGCGCTTCAAGGACCAGCCCAACCAGCGACACAAGAGGTCGTATTACATTACAGTGCCAATGTTTCGTTGAAAGCTGCGCATTGGGCAGCGCCCAATAATGTCCGTAAGGTTCAAGTGGATGATCAAAAGAAACAGATTCAGCTTGAATTGAATCAACAAGCGTTAGCAGATACGTTAGTTGTTACGTTGAACGCGACACCTTCAGTACCAACAGAAGTGACGTTTTCTTATGGGGCACAACAACGGGTGCTAATGTTAAATAGTGGTACTGATCCGACAGAATCAACAGCAGTCACGAGTTCTTCAGTGACATCAACGAATGAACGTTCCACAGAAGCAACATCTACAAATGACGCCATTGCTCGTTCGTCAGAAGAAACTGTAGGAAGCACAACCAAAGCGACAGAAAGTAAAACAACCGAGTCGACGACTGTCAAACCACGTGCAGCGGGGCCGACAGATATCAGTGACTATTTTACAGATGCTGAAACAACGATTATCGATAATTTTGAGGATCCGATTTATTTAAACCCTGATGGGACACCGGCAACACCGCCATACAAAGAAGATGTGACCATTCATTGGAAGTTTAACTGGTCGCTTCCCGAAGATGTGCGGACCCAAATGAAAGCCGGCGATTACTTCGAGTTTCAATTGCCTGGTAATTTGAAGCCCAATAAACCAGGTTCAGGTGATTTGATGGATACCGAGGGCAATGTTTATGGATCGTATACAATTAGTGAAGATGGCACCGTGCGTTTTACCTTTAATGAACGAGTGACGGCTGAAAGTGAGATTCATGGCGATTTTGCTTTAGACACGCATCTGGATGATTCAGATGGTCGTGGCCCTGGTGATTGGGTGATTGATATTCCTACAAACGATCATCAACCGCCTGTTGTCATTCCTGTGAGACCCGATACGGAGGATCAGATTGATAAACAAGGACATTTTGATCGGACACCAAATCCTAGTAGTATCACTTGGACGGTAGCTATCAATCAAGCGATGAAAGATCAAACAAATTTAACGGTGACAGAAACGTGGCCAGCAGGAAATACTTTTAAGTCAGTGAAAGTCTATGAATTAGTCATGAATCTTGATGGCACGGTTGAAAAAGTTGGTCGTGAACTTAGCCCAGATGAGTATACTGTCGATAAGAATGGCAATGTGACCATTAAAGGGGACACCAATAAAGCCTATCATTTGGAGTATCAAACCACGATTGATGAGGCGGTTATTCCAGATGGCGGTGGCGATGTGCCTTTTAAAAACCACGTGACGTTAACAAGTGATAATAATCCGAAGGGGTTAGACGCTGAAGCAACTGTCACGGCAACGTATGGCAAAATGTTAGACAAACGTAATGTAGATTATGATGAAGCCAACCAAGAATTTTCTTGGGAAATTAACTACAATTATGGCGAAAAAACCATTCCGCAAGAACAAGCAGTCATAACAGACACGATGGGCGATAATTTAACCTTTGAGCCAGACACTTTACATTTATATTCAGTGACGTTTGACGACAAAGGAAATGAAGTCGTTGGGGCAGAACTTGTGGAAGGAAAAGATTACAAAGTGGTTGTCAACGGAGATGGCTCCTTTGAGATTGACTTTTTACATGATGTGACTGGCGCCGTCAAGGTTAATTATAAAACCAAAGTTGCTGGAATTGTTGAGGGCGATGTCGCCGTGAATAATCGTGTGGATGTCGGTACTGGTCAGCATTCAGAAGGCGATGGCACAGCGAGTCAACAAAATATTATTAAAGGAATTGGCAAGCCAAACTATAATAACTCAACGATTGGGTGGACATTGGATGTCAATAATAACGGGTATCAGATGATTAATGAAGTCATAAAGGATGAATTTAGTCCGGTACCAGGGTTAACATTAATTGCGAGTACCTTAGTAATTACTGATCAAACGACAGGGGCAACCTTAGTGTTAGGCCGTGACTTTGATTTACATGTTGAACAAAACGCTGCAGGCGCTGAAACGGGCTTTACGCTTACATTTAAAGGGCAATATGCAGATACAACAGATAAATTTCATATTGAATACTTAACGAACTTTGATGTCACACAACTTGATTCAGATGGTAATGAAGAAGGACCGAATCAGTTTACCAATCGTGCCTCCATTGATTGGACGGATGAAAACGGTGATTCGCATCATTCTGATGACACCAAGCCATTTAAACCATTACCACCCTATGCACTAAATGCCCAAAAAAGTGGCGTTTACAATGCGGTAACGAAAGAAATTACTTGGACCATTGCCGTGAACTTAAGTAATAATCCGTTGATTAATGCAACTTTAACGGATCCTATTTTAGACAATCAACAGTATGTTGGCGGCAGTTTGAACGTTTACGAGGGAGAAACCTTGGCAGACGGAACCGTTGCTAAGATCAATCCAAATCAACCAGTGAACGACAAAATGGCTCATGTGGTTGAACCAAGTGAAAATAATCAGAATACAGTGGACGTTGCTTTTCCAGATCGTGAAACACCACGAGATACCAAAACCTATATTGTTGAATTCAAAACGTCCATTGATGATAGGGTGATTGAAGAGGCTCAAAAGTATGACAACGTCGCTTCATACACCAACAACGGCCAAAGTCGTGATGTGATTGGTAAGGTTTCCATTAACCATGGCGGTGAAACGGTCGCTAAAACTGGAGAAGTTGACCCGGCTGATCCCAATTATGTCGATTGGCATGTGACGATCAATGGCTCCCAATCCGTGTTAGATGATGTAGTAGTGACAGATACTCCTTCGCCAAACCAAGTTGTTGACCAAGCATCGATTGTGATTTATGGAACGAAAGTTAGTGTAGATGGCACCATTACGCCAGATAAATCAGTGGTTTTAGAAGAAGGAAAAGATTACACACTGGAAGTTACCACCGATAATGAAACAGGGCAACAACAAATCGTTGTAAAAATGGCCCACATTGAAGCGCCGTATTATTTAGAATATCGCAGTTTAGTTACCTCTTCAGCTGCTGGAAGCACGGATACTGTGTCTAACCAAGTGGACATTACAGGGAACGGTTCAAAAATTATTCATGGAGATGATAACGGTGATATCGTTGTTGACATTGATCATAGTGGCGGTCATGCCAGCGGCACCAAAGGTAAAATTCAGTTGAAGAAAACAGCGATGGATGGCACGACCATTTTAACTGGGGCCCATTTCCAACTTTGGAATAAAGAACGGACACAAGTTCTTCGTGAAGGAACAGTGGATGCCACAGGTGTAATTACATTTGGCGGCCTACCACAAGGAGAATACATTTTGGTGGAAACAAAAGCACCAGAAGGTTATACAGTTTCTGACGAATTAGCCAAAGGGCAAACCATCACCATCAATGAAGCAACCTCAGCCGAAGGAGCACAACCAACCATCATCAAAAATGATGTCAGTAAAGTGATTTTAGAAAAAACAGATGAGAAGGGTAAAAAGTTAGTCAATGCGCGCTTTAAATTAGAGCATGCCGTAACTACACCGTTTACTCATTGGGAAGAAGTTATCCTCGCGCCTGATCGAACCAACGCAAATGGCCAGTTGGAAGTGGATAGTTTAAAACCAGGGATTTATCGGTTCACAGAAATCGAAGCGCCGGCAGGCTATCTTTTAGATACGACGCCAAAACGATTCATCGTGACACAAAACACGAGCGGGCAAATTCATGATGTCCATGTTAAAATGCTTAATTACCAAGGTTCTGCGGAACTAATTAAAAAAGATCAAGCAGGCAATCCATTGGTCGGCGCTGAATTTTCAGTCCTTGATGCCACAGGACAAGTGGTTCGAGAACACTTAATTTCTGGTGCAGACGGAAAAGTTACAGTGACGGATTTAGCCCCTGGCAAATATCAATTTGTGGAAACCAAAGCGCCAGCAGGGTACCTTTTAAACACTGAGCCAAGTGCTTTCACGATTGCAGCAAGCAATCAAGGGAAACCAGCGACAGTTGTAGCAACGGCTAACTTTGTTAACTATCAAGGCAAAGCTAAATTAGTCAAAAAAGATGTGAATGGACACTTGTTAAGTGGTGCGACATTTAAAGTGCTCGATGCGAAGGGGCGAACGATTCAAACCGGCTTGACGACAAATAATCAAGGGGAAATTGTTGCAGAGCACTTAGCTCCAGGCAAGTATCGCTTTGTAGAAACCAAAGCGCCAACAGGGTACTTGTTAAATACCACGCCAGTCCCATTTGAAATTGCTGAGAAAAACGCAGGAGAACCAGCGGTCGTGGTTGCTAGTGACAACTTTGTGAACTACAAAGGGGCTTTCCAAATCGTGAAAACGAATAGCGCAGACCAACCATTAGCAGGTGCTGTTTTTGAATTATATGATCGCAATAAACAATCATTAGGGATTACAGCAACGAGTGGCAAAGATGGTAAAATTATCTTTAGAGACTTGGCGCCAGGCACCTATTATTACAAAGAAATCAAAGCACCAAAATTACCAGATGGCTCAGAGTATATTATTTATCCTGAATTAGTAAAAGTAGAAATTCGTGGTGATTTCAAAGGTGATCCAGAGATCTTCCAATTAGGGGCGTTTGCCAATTTCAAAGGACGCGCCGTCTTTAAGAAAATTGATACCAATGCGCACCCACTTCCAGGAACAATTTTCAAATTGTATCGAATCGAAAACGGGGAAAAAATCTTTGAAAGAGAAGTAACTGCTGAAAAAGATGGTTCATTGGCTATGGACGATTTAGGCGCTGGTAGCTATGAATTAGATGAAATGGATGCAACGGATGGCTATATCGTCAATAAACAACCCATTTATTTTGTAGTGAAGAAGAATTCAAATGATAAACAACCACTAGATGAGTTAGAATTTGTAAATTATCAAGCGGAAGTAACGGGACGTAAAGTCAATGAGCAAGGTCAAACCTTAGCGGGTGCAGTTTTTGCAATTTATAAAGCTGATGATCAGAATAAGCCACAAGGTTCACCAATAACATTCTTGAATCGTGCAGGAGAAAAAGTTTCTGAAATAAGAACGGACAAGACTGGTGAAATTTACGCTAAAGGGCTGAATGAAGGGCATTACGTTTTGGTGGAAACGAAAGCGCCGACAGACTACCTGTTAGACACAACGCCACATCCATTTGATATAACCGCCCAATTAGGAAAAGAGCAGCCAATTGCTTTAGGTGATCTTATCAATTATCAAGGAACCGCTCAATTAACCAAAGAAAACGAAACAGGTCAAGCATTGGCAGGTGCGGTGTTTAAGGTGATTGATGAAACAGGGCAAACCGTGGCTGGACAAACCAATCTAATGTCTGACAAGCAAGGCAAAGTTATTGCGAAAAACTTAGCACCGGGAACGTATCATTTTGTGGAGACACAAGCGCCAACTGGCTATCTTCTTAATGAAACGCCAAGCGCCAGCTTTACGATTGCGAAAGACAGCCAAGGCAAACCAACCACTGTGATACTTAAAGCACCTTTTATTAATTATCAAGGTGCTGCCAAGCTGGTGAAAATTGACCAGCAAAAGAATGCCTTAGCGGGCGCTGAATTTAAAGTGACAAATGTGCAGACAGGGCAAACCGTCGCTCGTTCATTACGTTCTGACAACCAAGGGTTAGTTCAAGTGAACCACTTACAACCAGGTAAATATACCTTTGTGGAAACAAAAGCACCTGATGGTTACCAACTGTCTAAGCAAGCTGTCGCATTCACTATTGCAGCAACAGCGAAAGACAAACCTGAACTCGTGGATGCGGGCACGTTTGTTAACAAGAAACAACCTGTATCCCAAAAAACAATACCAAATCAACCAACAACGACGAAAGCAGCTAGAGAGACAGGTTGGCTTGGTTTACCGAAAACCAACACACAAGTCAATTACTTCTTTGTCTTGATTGGCTTCCTGCTGGTCGGTTTGGCAAGTTGGCTCTTCTATAAAAAGAGAACGAAATAAAGAGGCATAGGAATGTCTAACAAAAATAGATTCAGAACAGAAAAGCCACTGTTCTGGGTCTATTTTTGTCTCTAGAGGAATGTTCACTGTGTTAAAAATTTACACTTTTAAACATCAAAGAACGTTTTTTATGCAAATTATTCTGTGAGAAAGTAAAGGTATAACAAGTAGTAAGCTGAAAAATGGTTCCCCTAGATGTTACTTTGGTAACACACAACTCTAGCCTGTTCATCAAGCAGAAAAAAGATATTTTAGTTTTATTTTTCTGGATTCATTTCAAAGCAAACTAAAAATTTTTAGGTATGCGCTAAAAATACTACTTAGGTTGACAATTAAAAGTTCATATAACTAATCCGTGGAACACAATTGCATTCGCGATTAGTTATGCCCTTATAATATGTAGATAATGGTTTAATTATAATTTAAAAAATAAAGCATGGAAAGTTCATAAGTTTAAGGTACGATATATACTGAACCAAAAATATTAATTGGGAGGAATATTCATGAAAAAAATCTTATTGTCTACAGTCACTATTTTGTCTATTTTCGGTTTAGCAGGTTGTGGAGGGAAAAAAGAACAAAAACCTACAAATAATAGTTCTTCGAGCTCTTCGCAAACTTCGCAAACTTCACAAACTTCACAAACTTCAAAATCTGAAAAAGGGAAAAAAACCGACACAAGTACAAGTGTGGAAAGTACAAGTTCATCAAAAGATAGTAATTAAAAGTTATAGGTGCTAAAAAAATTAGTTATTTAATAGTAGTTTCAGATTTGACTTCAATAGTCGACGGTTTTTGTAATTGATAGTCTCATCTGGCAAAATGAAAAGAATGTATATTATTTAAAATATGGTTGTGAACATTTTGTTACTCTTTAAAACACAAGGAGAAAACTTTTAAGGAGAGTTTTATAATAAGCAGTATGTGAAAAATAGCTAGGGTAAAATAGTGCCTGTTATTAAGTATTTCTATTTAACTGGTTAGTTCCTAAATAAAAAGTTGTAAGAATTTTTGTAAAGAAAGAAGATTTTAGAAACGTTTAATAAAAATAATATAAATAGTCCGTTTTATCACTCTCCTTCTTAATATCTCTATTGTCAAAATTGACATTAGAGATATTTTTGTATGTATTGAAAACCATCTATTATGGATTCTGGATAGATATTAATCAAATCGACACAAAAGTGCAGAAAATTTGTTTATTTTATTAGCACATATGCAAGCTTGGTGTATTTGTTGGTGAAGTATGTAATGCTTGGTGATTCTTTTTCTTAATGGTAGCGAATGAAGAAGAGAGTATTAGAATTTAGAAGCGTAATTCTGTTGATGTATTTCAGGATTGCGGTTTTCTTAAAATATCGAACGTAGGTGAGATAAACAGCAAATTTTTGCGAGCAACAAAAAATATTTTTTAGCAAAGGGATTTTAAATTGAATGAATTTGTCTTTCAAAGAATGGATGAGCATTTATTGAATATTTCGAAAAGGACAAAAGTAATTATATAAACAGAAAGACGTTAGGACTTGCTATCTAGGGGAATAATACAACACAGTTGACAAGCAATTGCTCGTTGTCTTTCCTGTTTTTCGGTGATATCTTTAGGTATTTTGGCTAAAATATTGTACACTTTACATGTGCAAGAAATTTAGTTAGAGATATGAGGATAGAATAATGAAAAAGATGATGGTTTTATACAACGAAACTTCAGGAAGTAGTGAAAGTAAAGAGATTGCGGAACGCTTTAAAAAAGCTGCAGAAGCGAAAGGCGAAGCGGTTATTTTGCAACCTTCCAACCCGGATATTGATCCTGAAGAAATGCGGAAAAATGCCAAAGAAAATCAAGTGGGTGTCTTGGTTGTTATTGGTGGTGACGGGACCATTCATCATGCCGTTCAAAATTTTAAAGACACCATTCGTGACTATCAAATAGGGATTATTCCAGGTGGAACAGTTAATAATTTTGCGCGTGTGTTAAGTATTCCTTTGAAAGAAGAAGACGCCTTTGAAACCATTTTGGCAGGCAAGACAACACCAGTTGACTTTGGAATGGTAAATCAAGATGTAATGATTTCAACCTTAACGATTGGCTTATTAGCGGACACAGCAGCGAATGTGACCCAACAGGAGAAACAAAAATATGGTCCTTTAGCTTTTACAAAGCAATTTTTCCGCTTATTAATGAAAAAGAAAAAGTACAAACTAAAAATTGATGGCGCTGAAAGACGTTGGCATGGCAAAGCCCAATTATTAACGATGACCATGACAAATTCTGCTGGTGGCTTTACCAATTTCGATGCCAATGCCACGCCAGATGACGGCGAAGTACACATCATCATTTTGCCTAAGTTAGTTTTTTATAAGTTTGTCTATTATTTACCTAAAATTATCAGAGGTCAATTAAATAAAATACCTGGCGTCGTGTATTTCTCTGGGAGTCAATTTAAAATTAGTGGCGAAAAAGATAAGAAAGTCCAAACACGAACAGATGGCGACCCTACCGATGATTTACCGATTAAAGTAACGGTGGAAGCTGGGGGACTCAACGTGTTTGTTCCTGAAACGTCCACATCTACGAAAGAATAAAAGAAACAACTGTTATTTTTTTCGTGGAATAGATTTCTCATTTTGTGTACAATAGAACAGAAGAGAGGCAGTTGAGTGAACAGTGAAATGGGATGAATATGTTGATATATTCGATACAGATGTCGTTTCTAAAATTATTATTTTAAGAAATTTGCCAATTAATGAAGGCTGGATTGACATCAATGAGTTAGCCGAAGAATTACAATTAAACAAAAAATCAGTCAAAAAATACGTAGAGCTTCTAAAAGATGACATTACGTATTATTCTGTGGATAATGATGCTTCTTTGGCGTTTGAAAAGGGTCATGGCTATCGCTTGAACTTAGCTTCCAGCCAAGCATTCCAGAAACTCTATACAGCAATTTTTCAAGATAGTTTAACTTATCAAGTAATGGAAGATTTATTCTGGGGGCGATTTAATGGAATTGTGCCAGCGACAACAAAATATCATACCAGTGATGCCACGATTCGGCGCTTACTCAAAGGTTTTACAGAAATTTTAGCGCCATTGGGTTTAGTGATTAATAAAAGCACCTGGAAAATTGAAGGCAATGAAGCGTATTTGCGCCATTTTGCTTACACTATTTTTATGGACTTAATCCGTGATACTTGGCCTTTTGAGTATATCCAAGAAACGGAAGTCACACAAACCGTCCAAAAAATGATGGCTTTTTTCAACGTAGAAGTTGCGGAAACGGTATTACGTCGGGTTAAATATATGGTCGCTATTTCAAAAGTCCGTAGTGCGCAAGGCGCCGAATACCGACCTTCAGCTGAGCAAGAAACTTATTTAGAAGGAAATAAACATTATCAAGCGTTTATAGAAGAGATGACAGCCACAACACTTTTCCTTAATAAAAACGATTTAACCTTTGTGTACTTTTTCTTGTTGGCTAATGACCAATTTTATCAAGATGAAGCCACTGCAAAAGCAATTTTAGCGCATTTTGATGAGTCTGAAGCACCTGTTTATATGTTGACTCATTTAGTCCAACATTTCTTATTAGAAGAAATACAAATGACGCCGCAATTGGAGAAAATTCGTCCGCAAATTTTTTATTATTTGTTTGCTACACATTTGTTTGCCGAACTTTACTATGTCCAAAATGTGAAATTTTACAATGTCTTTTGGAATAAAGTTAAAGAAAAATATCCAATTCTTTTAGAAGAATTAAGCAAAGACTTAAATCAACTTTACGAACAAACAGGCAATGAATTATTTACAAATAAAGAATTTTTGGCTTTGCGTTATTCTAGTGTTTTGGCGCTTTCCAATGATTTAATTCATCGTGAACAAAAAATTGTTTTAGGCTTAAAATCAGGCTTGCCAGTGTTGGAAGAAGAACGTGTGAAACTTTCGATTGAAAATAATTTTCGTCGATTTTATGCATTGGAAGTTTTAAGATACAGTGAAGCAAGCACAGAAGAATGGCAAAACATTGATTTACTCTTAGTGACTTCTTTGGCAGATGTGGAAACGGGACATCCAGACATCTTTTTACTTTCAAGTGAGTTAACGTTTGAGCAATATAATCGATTGAATCAAAAAATAGTAAGAATCAACGAGAAAAGAACCACGTCACTTTAATAAAAAATGAGCTGTTTTTATATACACGTCAGACAAATTGTAAAAAAGTTTTTCTAAAAATTAAAAAAACAAGAAGAAAACATCAATAGGTAAGTGCTTAGCACCTACTTGTTGATGTTTTCTTGCTATTTTTTATAAATTCTACACCAGTTCAACTTGAAATTACGTCAAAAAGGCGCTTTTTTTTACTTTTTTAGCATCAATAATAGGTGATTGGCCTTTGGTAGTAAAGGAACTATTGCTTTTTTTGATAGGTAGTTAAAAAATATTGAGGTTTCTCACAAGAATTTTTCTATATAATAGAAGTAGCAAGGGAAGAAAGGCGGGATGAGATGAAAAAACGGATGGAACAAATTGAAGGAATTTTAAGTTGTGAAGAAAATAGTGCGGGCGTCCGATTAAAGGAATTGGTTGAGGCTTTAGAATTGGAAGTCACGAATCAAAATTTGTTAAAGGTGACAAGTGTTTTACATATGAATCCAAGATTCAAAAAAATATATGCATACGAAGACAGTCGTGTCGTCACGCTGTATCAACTTTTGCAAAATAAGCCGTTGGAAGTGATGGAACGAAAAGAGGGAACCAGATGAAGAAAACAATACTTATTCTTCTGTTTGGTTTATTGACAGTGGCTGGTCTACCAATGGTGACTGAAGCGGCTGAACCAGTTGATGCAACAGATGCAACAATTTTTGGTGCGCAAGCGATGGTGCCTAATAGCACCGAGGATCAAACAGATAAGTTGCAAGCATTGTTGAGTCAGTCGGCAAAGGAAGAACGGGCATTATTTTTACCACAGGGAAGTTACGCTCTGTCGAAAGACATTGCTATTTCTTCAAATTATCAATTAATTGGTGATACAGAAGGGGCCACTATTTTACATAATGCTACAGGGGCACCGCTTCAGCTGACAGACACAACGTACGGAACGAAAACCAATGTCCGACTTCAAAATATTGCCTTCGATGGCATCAATGTGACTTTGAAATTGACGAATCAATTAACTTTAGAAAACAATATCTTTTATAATCCATTGAAAGGATTCGTGGTCAATTTAAATGCAGATAGTGGCGTTAAAATTTCAGGTAATATTTTTATGCGAGATACAGCACACATGCAACCAAAGATTGATTTTAATCGAGCAATTTATATTGGTGGTTATTCCACACCAAGTCGCTTTCAGTATATGTCAGATGTAGACATCGTGGACAATTTATTTGGGTTAAAAGTGACAGAATTAGATGCAATTAAAAGTACCAGTCGTTCAGACTTAGCAGCGACTATTACACGTTTACAAACAGCCATTGAAGCCGGTGCTATTTCAGTGCCTAATGAACAAAATTATCTATCCACCGGGGTTAAATCTTATAATATGTTGAAAGATGTAACCGTTCAACATAATTTTTTCTATTCACCTTATGATAATGAAAACTTGAATGGCTTGGTGGGAGATCATGCAATTTATTTCCGTGGCGCCCAAAATATCACAGTGGTAGGGAATCATTTACGCGGACTGCAAAATGGTCCAGCTGGCGGATTTAAGTTTAAATCAGGGCGTAATATTACGATTATGAATAATTATTTGCGAAATACAGGTCTTATTATGTATGGAACACCAGAGATTGGTTTGGCAGAAACGAAAGCAGAAGGTGCTATTTCAGAATTATCCAATTGGTTAGTGGCTAATAATATTTTTGATTGGAAATACTGGGACAATCAATATGCAATTGGAATGGAATACAATCGACATACAGGGAATAACAATGTGTTTAATGGTGTGTTTATCGACAATCAATTTGTTAATTATCATAATATTCCACAGAATCGTCGACGGGAATTGTTAATCGCTAGTGGTGGTGGTTTCCGACCAGAAACGAGTTTTGTGAAAGGGAATATCCGAGATGATGGCCTTAAAAACGGTCAATTATTGGTGGAAAATTGGACAGAGGCGGACTATCGCTTAATGCCAGCAACATGGGAATCGTTAATTTCACCAACGCTTTATGAGCAATATAAAAATACGCCAATTCCGGTTAGAAATACTTTAGCAACCCCTGTGGCTACAACGATTGTACAAGGACAATCAATTGATCCTTATCAACTGGTTGCTAATACAAATGATGCGGATGAAAAAGTACCAACCGCTAAAGTCGTCAATCCAGAGGTTTTAAATCAAATTGGTCAACAAAAAGTGACCGTTCAATTAACTTATGAAACAGGGTCACTGGTAACGGTGAACGTACCAGTGACGGTAGAGGCCCCAGCTAAAAAGCTTGATTTGTCTAAGCTTCAAACTGTTTATGCTTCGATAGGTGAAGCAAACCAATACACGGTTTACTCTTGGCAGTTATTCACTGCTCTTGGTCCTAAAACGACTGTTTCTCCCTATTATCAGCAGGCGACACAATTGTTAGCAGAAGGTGCGGAAATTGAGAACCAAACACAAGAACAAGTGGACCAGTTAACAAGTAATTTGCAGGCTGCAATGAAAGTATTAGTTAAAAAAACCGATATCACGCTAGAACGTGCAGAAGCAGAAAACGAACTAGCAACCATTCATAAATTAGATGAGTCCGCATATACTAAAGACTCTTGGCAAGCCATGCAAGAAGCCTTAATAGATACAACAAATGGCGTAGAAAGTCCTAAACAGTTACAACAACTGCTTGCTTGGTCAGATGAAGAATTATTGGAGCCAACACTTGGTAATTTTAAAACGCCCGCAGATGCACAAAAGCGTATTAATCAATTAACACAAACCATAAAAATGGCGTTACTTCTGTTAGTTAAAAAACCAACAGATACAACTAGTAACACAAGCGAAAACAGTACAAGTGAAAGTAGCACCTCAAGCACGACAAGTGAAACAAGCAATACACCAAGCGTAACCAGCGAAACAAGTAGTAAAAGTGAAAGCAGTGCTTCAAGTACAACCAGCGAAACCAACAGTACAAGTGAGAGTAGCACCCCAAGTACTGTAAACGAAAACAGCCAAAACAAAGGCCAGAATTCTATCATTTACGCGGAAGAGTCTAATCAAGATCCTAATGATTATCAAAGCAATTCAAAGACGTCTACCAAGGCTAGTCAAAAAAAGGAATCATCAGCAGAAAGTCAAGCAACTAAACAGGTACAGACGAATCAAAAATCGTCAGAAACAGTTAAAAAAGCGGATAATACGACTAAAATTGCCAAGAAAAAACTCCCCAAAACAGGTGAACAAACTTCAGCAGTTGGGGGCTTCTTAGGTCTTAGCTTGTTATCGTTAGCTACAGCAACCTATTGTTTTAAAGTAAAAAGATAACTCTTTAAAACGGATAAGTAAATATCCTGAAACAAGAAATAAGGCTTGTTTCAGGATGTTTTTATATAAAATTAAAAGAACAACAGTTTTTTAGTGAAAAATTACACAAAAGTACTTGAATTTCTGTGATATAAGGGTAAAGTAAAGGAGGACAAAAAACAAAGGAAGTGAAATGTTTGTATACACCAGATGAAATTTTAAGTATTAGTATTGAAAACGGTCAGAGAAAAATTCAAAAGCCTTTGGTAGCAAAACTCATTTTAGGATTTATCGGCGGTGCCATGATTTCTCTCGGCTATTTGGCTTATGTGCGTGTTTCCGCCTCTATTCCAGCAGATTTAGCCAGTGTTCAAGCTTTAGTGGGGGCTGCGGTTTTCCCAATTGGTCTAATTGTTATTTTAATGGCTGGTGGTGAGTTAATCACAGGGAATATGATGGCGGTGAGTACGGCTTGGTTTGCTAAAAAGGTCTCTTTCAGAGAATTGCTCGTGAACTGGGTCACAATTACATTGGCAAATATAGTTGGTGCCCTATTTGTTGCCTATTTTTTTGGCCATTATTTAGGTTTAACCACTAGCGGAGTCTATTTAAATCAGGTTCTTTCTCTAGCAGAACATAAAGTTGCAGCAACATGGCTTCAGGCAATTATTTCAGGTATTGGCTGTAACTGGTTTGTAGGACTGGCCTTATGGCTTTGTTATGGTGCGAAAGATGCAGCGGGGAAAGTATTAGGCATTTGGTTTCCAGTAATGATTTTCGTCGCGATCGGTTTTCAGCATAGTGTGGCGAATGCATTTATCATTCCAGCCGCAATTTTTGAAGGCGGCGTTCAGTGGGGGGCTTTTTTCCGTAATTTTATTTTTGTTTATTTAGGTAATATCATTGGTGGCGCCATTTTTGTTTCTGGCTTCTACTATTTAAGCTATCGCAAACATTAAATCCATTTAGTAGATAAGAACCTTCACTATGGCTAAACGCCTTTGTGAAGGTTTTTACTTTTTGTGAAAAATTATCAAAAATGACTAAAAAATTATTGCCAGTTTTTTAAAATTATGTTACGTTAATATTACAAAAAGATTTCTGGAGGTAACAAAAATGAAAAAAATTGTTTTGTTCAGTATGTTAACGTTCAGTGTGTTGTCTTTAAGTTTAGCAGGTTGTGGAAACAAAAAAACAGCCAGCACAAATGATTCTAAGCCAAAACAAGAAACAAAGAACGCCACGAAGAAATCATCTAGCCAACAAGAAATGAAAAGTAGTCGTTCGTCTGTCACGAGTCAAAATTCTGATGTGGCAGGGGAAAATCCGTCGGGGAATGGCACGAAGCCCTCTGTAGGAACCGATGAAACGAATGAAATCCCTCAAAACCAAACACCTGATACAAATATTACAATTACCAATGTTGTTTATAATCCTGAAAGAAATGAAATTAATGGTACCACGTTGCCTAATGCCATAATTACAGCAACGGTAGTTGGTGATGCTTCTGCACAAGCAGGTGTTTTTTATGCGGATGCCAATGGCAACTTTACAGTAGTTAGTCCCAGAGCGGGAGCGACTACTCAATTAATCGCAACCGTTGATCAACGAAATAGCGCACCTGTCCAAATTGATATTCCAAGTTCAGGACAAGAAGCAGAGCTTTCTTTTAGCAATATTACGATTGATCCGAAACAAGGGACAATTTCTGGTAAAACAGCACCTAATGCAACTATTTTAGTGTCGCGTGCAGATGATGCGCGGGTGATTTTAGCAAGTTTTACTGCGGATGCCCAAGGGAATTTCACAGCCAGTAATTTAGTTCCTGGCACGAAAAATCGCTTAGATGTTACATTAAATGGAGAAATAGGGACACCTTACTTGTTTGATTTACCAAATTAAATAGAAGAGAAGTGATAAAAGCCACCAACGCTAACTAGTGTTGGTGGCTTTTATGGTTTAGGCTTCTTCTTTTTTATGATTGCGGATATGTAAATAGATGGTATTTTTTGAAATACCTAATCGATCGGCAATCTTTATGACAGAATCTTTGAGATTAAAAATTCCTTGATCATATAAACGAATAACAATTTCTTTGTTTTGATTCAAATGTGATACGTTTGGATCGCTTTCTACTGCTTGTTTCACTTTTGTCAGTGAAGTAGTGATTAATTCGTCAATATTGTCAGAAAAATGTTCAGAATTTTTAAGCTCTTGGGACATATCATTTTGTTGTCCCGAAGGTAATAAGTCTTGCAAGTAATCAATTAATGGCATTTCTAGATGCATATTGATACAGATTAATCCAATGATACGATCATTTTCACCGATAACTGGAATGGTGGAAGATTTTAAAATAACCCCTTTTTGATTTTTATTGTAGTAGGGTTTCACAGCGTAATCATGTTCCGACTCTACTTGACTTAACATTTTTAACGCCATATCAGTAATGGGGGCACCTTCCTTACGGTTACTGAAATGGCCATTGATGACTTTGATAGCTGAACTTTCCAAATTTTCTAAACTATGAAGAATGACTTCATGGGTACTACCAAAGAAGTTCCCTAATCCATCAAGCATTAAGGCATGTGAATGTAAGATTTGTTTATCTACTTCACTTAAACGTAAATATGACTCCAAGTGATATCCTCCCCTACACTGAAATTAATTTTAGTGTAATACTTTTTTAATGGAAAAGCAATAAGATTCTTTATGTTAAAAAAATACATTGACTAAACTTTTGTTTAGTCTTATACTCAGAATGTGGAATGAAATTTTTATTACTCATTGTACTTTAGTTCATCGGGATGCTCGTTCATTCTTTCACTTGTTGAGTAATAAAAATTTTATTCAGGAGTACCATCCGTTATAAAAAATATATTTGGAGGCAAAGAAATGAAAACGTTATCAGGAATCTTGATGTTAGTCTTAGTTTTATGTGGCATGTCCCTATTCTCTTTTAAAGCACCGCGAGGGAAAAAATCTTTAAGTGCTTTGTCTGGTGCAGCTTGCGCCACCTTTCTACCAGAGGCGTTTTTGCGGTATGCAGTAGGCGGCGTTTTTCATTTAGATTATGTGTCGCAAATTGGTGAAACGATGGGTAGTCTAGGTGGTTTAGCGGCTGGAGCTCTTGTGCCGCTCGCTTTTGGGATTAGTCCAGTTTTTTCAATTATTTTAGGTCTGTCATTGATTAAAGTCAGCTTGTTACCAGCCTTTATTACCGCGTATCTTTTATCTTTTGTTGTTGAGCAGATGCAAAAACGTATTCCAGAAGGGATTGACTTATTAGTCGTTATTTTAGTCATTCCAGTCGCTGCCTCGTTAGTTGCTGGTTTTATTCAACCCGTTGTATTAGGCGTCCTAGAAGTTATTGGGGGAACGATTTTAAGTGCAGTGGATGGCAATCCATATGTGATGGGCGCAATTTTAGGCGCTATTATCCCGATTGTTGGTATGACACCGTTAAGTTCAATGGTTTTAACTGCCTTGATTGGTTTGACTGGTGTACCAATGGCTGTCGGTGCGTTGACCTGTTACGGTAGTTCCATTGTCAATGCGGCGCTATTTAAAAAGTTAAAACTAGGCACAGCTTCAACCCCGTTAGCTGTGGCAATCGAGCCATTAACACAAGTCGATATCATCAGCTCCAATCCAATTCCTATTTACGCAACCAATTTATTTTCAGGGATGGTTAGTGGTATCGTGGTAACCTTCTTTGGCTTAAAAGTACCTGTGACAGGAATGGCAACACCGTGGGCTGGTTTACTTGTGACATTAGGTAACAATGCCATTCAAACGACTTTACTAGCAGTAGCGATTATCACAGTGGTTAGTCTGATGTTTGGATTTTTAGGTGCTTTGGTCTTTAAACGTTACAGAATTGAAGCGGTGGATAATACACCAGAATTTGAAGGAACGACGGAAGTAACCAGTGAGAAAGAAAAAGAAGCAGTAAAAACCAAAGGAGGAGTTACGTATGAACACAGCTATGGCCGTCAATAAACCTAAAAAAGTAAACAAAGTAATGAACTATAAAAGTTGTTTTGACATTATCGGTCCTATTATGATTGGTCCTTCTAGTTCGCATACAGCTGGAGCATTGGCGATTGGCTTAGCGGCGCGAAAATTATTCGGTGGAACGCCAGAAAAAATTGTGATTAAATACTATGAATCTTTTGCAGACACGCATAAAGGACATGGGACTGATTTTGCAATTATTGGCGGAATTCTTGGGCTAGCAGCAGATGATGCCAACGTAACACAATCTATTGAACTTGCGGAAGAACAAGGAATCGAGATTCAATTTTTAGAAATGAGTGAAGAAAGTCCAGTGAATCACGCTAATACAGCATGTGTGACACTCAGTGATGCAACGCATGAAATCCATTTAACAGGAATTTCTGTAGGTGGTGGCACTATCGAGGTGAAATACATTGAATTAGATGGTTTCAATGTACAACTACATGGTCCGTTACCTATTTTGTTAGTTATTAATCAAGAAGAGCAGGCGATGCAAGCTTTTAAAGATACGTTACAAAAAAATAATATTCAAGTGAATGCTGTGTCTCGTTATGTGGAAGGGGATCAAATTTTGTTCATCTTTGACTTAGATTCGGCACCAATTTCCTCGGTGAAAGAACAACTGTTTTCACTAGATGACACATCGAAAATAATCTTATTATGATAGGAGTTTGACATATGTACCTTTCGATTGAAGAATTTATCGATAAAGCTGAAAAAACAGGAAAAAAAATCTCTGATTTGATGATTGAGCAAGAAATGGAACGTAGCCAAAAAAGCTATGAAGAAATTTGGACGCAGATGGGTCAAAATTTGGATGTCATGGATGCTGCTGTCAAACGCTCGCAAGAAGGAGAAGGCGTTTTTTCTCCTACTGGGCTAACGGGCGGTGATGCGGCTCGTTTAAAAAAATACCGCGCAGCTGGCAAAACGTTATCAGGTGATTTAATGATGTCTGCAGTTCAAGCCGCACTAGGTACTAATGAAGTCAATGCAGCAATGGGCGTTGTTTGCGCAACGCCAACTGCTGGTGCAAGTGGCACTTTACCAGGGGTTTTAACAGCGATTAAAAATACCTTGAATTTAACGCGTGACCAACAAATTCGTTTTTTGTTTACCAGTTCTTTATTTGGGATGGTCACAGCCAACAATGCGATGATTGCTGGTGCTGTCGGTGGGTGTCAAGCCGAAGTAGGCAGTGCTTCAGCGATGGCCGCTGCCGCCGCTGTTGAAGCGGCTGGCGGGACACCACGCCAATCTTCTGAAGCTTTTGCCATGGCTTTAGGGAATTTATTAGGTTTAGTTTGTGATCCGGTAGCTGGGTTAGTCGAAATTCCTTGTGTCAAACGAAATACAGTAGGTGCAGGCAATGCGTTAATCGCTGCAGATATGGCTCTAGCTGGGATTGTAAATAAAATACCAGCAGATGAAGTGGTGGAAGCCATGAATAAAGTTGGTCGTCAATTACCACGAGAATTGAGAGAAACGGGTTTAGGTGGCTTAGCTGGCACAGCGACTGGCCAACGAATGAAGAATGAAATTTTTGAAAAAGTAAAATTCACCATTGTTTAAAATTTAATCATGAAGAGGGAAATAAGATGCTGGATATGAAAAAAATTCGCCAAAATGTAGAAGTGGTACAGAAAAAGTTAAAAACACGTGGTGTGGACGAGGAAGTTTTATTACGCTTTTTGGCTTTAGATGAAGAACGGAGAGCATTACTTGTTAAAGTTGAAGAACTGAAAAAACACCGTAATCAGGTGTCAGGAGAAATTGCACAATTAAAGCGTGCGCAAAAAGATGCTTCACAACAATTGCTAAATATGCAAGAAGTTAGCGAGCAAATTAAAGTTTTAGACCAAGAGGTTGTTCATTTGCAAGAACAATGCACAGCCATTGCAGAACGTCTGCCTAACTTACCACATGAGAGTGTGCCTGTTGGTGCAGACGAAGCCGCCAACGTAGAAGTTCGGCGGTGGAGTACGACAAAAACTTTTTCATTTGAACCGAAACCACATTGGGAAATCGGTGAAGCCTTAGGAATTTTAGATTTTGAAAGAGGTGCGAAAGTATCTGGTAGCCGTTTTCTTTATTACAAAGGCTTAGGGGCTCGTTTAGAACGAGCGGTCTATAATTTTATGTTAGATCAACATGTTTATGAACATGGTTATACCGAGGTGATTCCTCCTTATTTGGTCAATAGCAAAGCAATGTTTGGCACTGGCCAGTTTCCTAAGTTTAAAGAAGATGTTTTCCAAGTTGCAGAAAGTGATTTGACGCTGATCCCCACAGCGGAAGTCCCGTTAACTAACTACTATAATAATGAAATTTTAGAGGCGCAAGAGTTACCCATTTATTTTACTGCTTTAAGTCCTTCTTTTCGTTCTGAAGCGGGCAGCGCAGGCCGTGATACCCGAGGATTGATTCGTTTACACCAGTTCCATAAAGTAGAAATGGTTAAATTTAGTGATGCAGAACACTCATATGAAGAATTAGAAAAAATGACCAACAATGCTGGAGACATTTTAGAAAGATTGGGCCTCCCTTATCGAGTGATTACTCTTTCGACAGGTGACATGGGCTTCTCGGCAGCGAAAACCTATGATTTAGAAGTTTGGATTCCGGCACAGAAAACGTATCGAGAAATTAGTTCTTGTTCAAATTGTGAAGACTTTCAAGCGCGTCGGGCGTTGATTCGTTATCGTGATAAAACGGGGCAGGTTCAATATGCCCATACACTTAATGGGTCAGGACTTGCTGTTGGTCGAACAGTGGCTGCCATTTTGGAAAATTATCAAAATGAAGATGGCACGGTAACGATTCCAGAAGTTCTACGTCCTTATATGGGCGGTTTAACGAAAATAGATTAAAAAAGAAGGTTGATGTCACAGCATCAACCTTCTTTTTAGTTTGTTAAATCCGTTAACCAATGCCCAATTTCTTGAAAAACCGTTGCTTTTTCCGTTTCTAATAAAATTTCGTGACGCAATGTGGGAAATAGTCGTAACGTCACGTGCTGAAAACCTGCATGCTTTAATTGTTTTTGAATTTTCGCTGGCCCCTTGCTGAAATCACCAACTGGGTCTTCAGCGCCACTAATGATCAAAATAGGTAATTCTTTTGGGATAGCTTGGTACCAATTCCTTTGATTGGCTCGTTTAACAAGTGAAAAAAGGGTAGCAAAACCATTATTGGTAAATACAAAGCCCATTAATGGGTCATTTTCATAGTCAACCACATTGGCTTGATTTTTAGAAAGCCAATTAAAGGAACTTGCTTCAGGAAATTTTTTGCTAAAAGAACCAAATGCCAGCTTATCAATGAACGGAGCTGGTTTTTTCGGCTGTTTCTCGGCCATTTTTTTAATAAAAGGCAATGCGGCGGTTAAAGGTAACGGACTTGTTCCAGTGCCCATGAAAATGACTCCTTGCATAGTCACAGGATAGTCTTGCAGATAGTTGCGCAAGGCGAAAGACCCCATGCTGTGACCCATCATAAAATAGGGCAATTGTGGATAGCGATTCACAGCCCATTGTTTCACTTGATGAATATCTGTAACGACATTTTCAGGCCCTTGTTCTCCAAAAAAACCATAGATCGGTGCGCTTGGTTGTACAGATTCGCCATGACCTAGATGATCATGACCAACGACAGCAAACCCTAATTGATTTAAAAAACGAGCAAATTCATCATAACGTTGGATATGCTCTGCCATGCCGTGAATCAATTGAACCACGGCTTTGGGTGAAGGACAGGGCCAATGACGTACATTGAGCTGAGTTTGTTGATCGTTTGAAGTAAGTATGAATTGTTCAGTCATAAGAAAACCTTTCTTTGCTTTTTGATTATTATACAAAAAAAGACGGTGTTCAAAAGAAAAAATCATTATTTTATTAGAATAAAATTACATTACAGCTTTTATTCTTTAATAACTAAATGCAAAGGTTGACCAAAAAATAACTTTATATACAAGCTTTTGGACAAGCAATGTTTTTTAATATTAAAACAATTGACATTGTTTTCTAATTATAATATATTTGTTTTATAATTCAGAAAGGAGTGATAAAATGAAAAAGATTAACGAAACGGTTGCAAGAGAAGTTAAAGCTGGTTTTCATTGGCATTGTTGGTTGTGTAATGCAGGTGGTGGAAGTAAAGCAGGTTATTTAAGACATGTGCAAGTATATAACCATATTTTTGTTTCTTATTGGAGATAAAATGTTGTCTTTTCAAAAGAATACAGTTTAGTCAACAAAAATTGTATTCTTTTGAAGTTGCACAGATAATATGAGGATTGTACGAATGAAAAATATGAAGGTATTATACAATATCTTAGCTTTGTTAGTTATTACAGGATGTGCTGCACCTGAGTCTCTAGTGCATAAGCAAGATGATGACTCGGCTATCGATGTGGTTGAAACGTATTCAGAAGCAGAACAAATAGCCTTTCCCTATTATTATGTTCAGTTAGTTGAAGTAAGTAAATTAAAAAAGGAAGTTAACAATAGTATAAAATTAACGCTTAATTTATTGAATGATGGAGTTCCTCAGAATACACAGATAAAAGATATATTTTCAGTTAAGGCTTTACAAGGTGAAGTTAATTTGAAAAATTTATCCACTAAAATTGAGGGAGATAAATTTTTAAAAACGAGCACAGTAGTTGTTGAATTTCTGTTAGTATCTGATGAAGAAGTAATATTTGAATTTACTTCCACATACAAAGAACAAATCAAAAAACATTATAGCGTATTTTTAGAATGAATTGCAGGTTAGATAATGAATATTAAGTTGATAGATGTAAAAGTACTGACTCAAAAAAATTTTTTCCTTTATCAAATTGATTTTGTTGAATTCTCTAGCAAAGAAGTCTCTTTTATTATAGGAAAAAGCGGCGTAGGGAAATCAACACTTTTAAATATACTCGCAGGTGAACATCCTTATTTTACGGGAGAATTTGTTCTAGATGAAAAAAAAGTCTGTTTAGATACGAGGAAAAAATTAATATCGTATAGGCGGAGCATAGGTTATGTTCACCAAGATTTTCAACTAATTGAATGGTTAAGTGCGTATGAAAATATTGCTTATCCCTTAAAAATCAAAAAAATTCCTAGTCAGATTATCAAAAAACAGGTTGAGAAACTAGCTGTGGAGTTAAAAATTACAGAGTTACTATACACGAGAATCTCTCTTCTTTCAGGAGGAGAGAAACAACGGGTTGCTATTGCTAGGGCAATTATAAAAAATCCTGAACTTATTTTGGCAGATGAACCTACAGGAAATTTAGATCCAGATACATCAAAAAAAATAATGAATATTTTATACCGTGTAAGTAATAAGTATAATATCCCTCTAATCGTGGTTACACATGACTATGATCAGATTCCATCAATAAAGAAGAAGATTTACGAAATAACAGAAAAAAAATTGAATGAAGTTATAGAGGTGGAGAATTGACTATAAATAGGTCTAATTACTTATTAAAAATAAAATCAATCAGTAAATATTTCTATTTTTCAATGTTTATTAACTTATGGATTACTGTGTTTGTCCGATTATATTTTTATGTCTATTTATTTAAAAAGAGCCAAGAAAAGGATGCTCAAAACATCTCTCCAATTTTCCATTTGTTTAATAATGATACTTCAGAGGAATTAACTTTCTTGTTAGCAATGCTGGAAGTGAGTTTGTTAATATTAATAATTGCATTATTTTTATTTTTTATTTTTTACATAGTTATGCAATTAAAGAGAGAATTCTTGTTGTCACAACAAGAATTACAAATAAAAACATCCCTCGGGTGTAGTCCGCTACAATTGACTAAAGAGTTTTGTTTAAAATTATTAACGGGTACATGGATAGGAAGTGGTATAGGGATATCTATAACAAGTATTTCATATTTCTATCTGTATGACTTTTTAATCGATACTCGTGCTCAAGTTTTTTTAATTACTCCTTTCAATTTTTTCTTATTCTATGATTTGAAACTATTTTTAGGAGTACTTATTTTTTGTGGAATTCAATTTATTTTTGTATATCGAAAAGTAATATCTAAATATTTCAAAATAGGGGGAAGATATGTTTAAAAGGATAAGACAAACAGAAATAAAGGATTGTGGACCAGCTTGTTTAGCAACCATCATAAACCTTTCTGGTGGGAAGTTATCTCTGGTGACAGCTAAAGAATTAACAAAAACAAGTGAATCTGGGACTACGATTCAAGGAATACTGGATGGCTCAAGGAAATTAAACTTAAATCCTGAAGGGCTTGAAGGTAATTGGGCTGAATTAATTGAAGGTATACAAAATAATGAAATACATCTGCCTTTTATAGCACATATCATTACAAAATCAGGTTTAGCTCATTTTGTAGTAGTGGAAGCTATAAATAACAAGCATATCAAAATTTTTGACCCAGCTCTGGGGATTTTAAAACAAGAATTAAAAGATTTTCAATCTACTTGGACAGGAAGAATAGTGAACTTTAATATAGATAAAATAAAAAATTCTGTTCCTAAGATGAAAAATCACAATTTTTATTATGAGAGCTTAAAGCAAGAAAAAGGAACCTTGAGCATTGTTTTATTTTTTTCAATCATAATGGCATTAATTTCTTTTATAGGAAGCTTCTCTTACCAAAAATTTATAGATACTTTTATATTACAGACAGAAAAAAGCGTGCAGAAAATACATACATATAACTTTTTTGAAAAAATCTATCTAAATATACTTGATAATTTTAATTATTTATTTATGACTATCATTTTGTTATATCTATTTCAATGGATTTTAGGAATAGTACGTACGTTGTTTATAGCTAAAATGTCAAAGCGTATGAATGATAGCTTGTTCTCAGTTTTTTTGAATAAGCTTATAAATATGGAGATAGTTAACTTAAAAAGTAAAAACAGCGGAGAAGTGCTGACAAGATATAATATAGCTACACAAGTACAATCAATATTGACTAGACTAGTACTATCGCTGTTTTTGGAATTTTTTATAGCATTAGCAGGTGGAGCTATCTTATTTGTTATAAGTAAGGAACTTTTTAGTATTACCTTAGGAATATTTTTTAGTTATTTATTAATTACTATATTGTTTATTAAGCCTTTAAATAACGTTAATACTAAAATTATAGACATAAACTCGAGAACGATTACTTCATTAAATGAGATTTTAAATGGATATGAGACAGTTAAAGTTTTTCAATTAGAAAATTTTTTTACTAGAAAATTTTTAAAAAATGCAAAAAAACTGACTTCTCAAGAAAAAATCAGTGTAATTTATCAGAACGTACAATCTAGTATCATTATTTTGATCGAATCAGTAGGCACACTTTGTGTATTATGGCAAGGGGGGATATTAGTAATTAATGGAGGTATAAGTATTGGGCTACTAATAGCCTATATATCACTGATAACTTATTTTACTTCACCAGTAAAAAACATCATTGAATATCAAAAAGAGATACAAAACGTAGTTGTTATGGTTAGAAAGTTAAATGATATCATTCATGTGACAAAAGAAGAAACTGAATCTATCGCAAAACAAATAGACTTCAATAATTCAAAAAAATTATCTGTAAAGAAACTTCGATTTTCTTATGGAGCTACTTCTTATGTTTTGAAAGATTTTTCAGAAGAATTTTATTTTGGAAAAACATATGGTATCTACGGTAAAAATGGCAGTGGCAAAAGCACTTTAAGTAATATCTTAGCATCACTTTATAAACCAGACCAAGGACATATATATCTTGGTAACAACGATATTTTCAATAATATAAGTTCCTATAGAAAAGACGTTATCCAGATAACGAGCAGACCGTTTATAATGGCTGGAACAGTAAAAGAAAATCTGTTCTTAGAAGCTGATTCATTTGATGATGAATATATTTATGATATTTTAAAAAATATAGGATTGGAAGAAGTAATAAATTCCTTTCCTTTAGGATTAGATACAGTAATAGCAGAGGGTGGAATTAATTTATCAAGTGGACAAAAACAAAAAATAAATTTGGCTAGAGCGTTGTTAAGGAAGCCAAAAATACTTATTTTAGATGAGGCCATGAGTAACTTGGATCAGAGCAGTAAAAGGAAAATATTAGAATATATCAGAGATACATTACCAAAGAGTTTAAGGATATATATAGCTCATGACGAAAAATCTTTAGATTTTGTGGATGAGAAAATTATATTGAATTGAACTGTTTAATTTTATGTAAATAGTTATCTAATAATTAGTAGTAAGAAATTCAATGAAATAATAGTATCTCCAGAGGAAAGTATCCTCTGGAGATTTTTATCTTTAATAAAAATAGCAATGATGTCAAAAAATAGTCGATTTCACTAAGTGACAAATTATGGGTGGTACAAATACTGCTGGAAATAGTTGTTAACTTCAAGGGCATCTTCTTTATTTTTTGAAAGAATTAAGATGGTATCATCCCCAGCGATGCAGCCCAAGATATGAGGGTTGTGGATACGTATGCGATCAATTAAAACCCCAATGGCTTGCCCGTTGCCAGGTAAGACGGTTAAAAGATTTGTGAACTCTATTTGTGTTAAAGAAACACCAGTTTCAATAATAATGTCAACAAGACGTTCTTCATCTGTTTTATATTTTGGACGAAGGGCAGAATTATTCAAGATACGATAATAGGCTTCTCCTTGACCATTGTCTACTTTGTTTAAATTCAGCTCACGAATGTCACGAGAAATAGTTGCTTGTGTGGTGTGAATATTTTCTTTCTCCAATAATGCTAGTAATTCACTTTGTGTATGGATTTCATTTTCTGTGACCAATCGCTTAATCATCGTTTGGCGTTTTAATCGGTTCATTACTTTCCTCCAGTTCAGTTAATCATGCAAAAAAACATCATTGCTGTTATTTAAAACGGTGCCAGTAATTCCCTAAAATCACTGTACAACGTTTTACTAAATTGTGCAAGTCTCACTTTTTTAAATGAGAAATATCCGGCAAAATCAATGAGAACCTTTTGGCTAAACGACCCTTTTTCTATTCTAATTAGAGAGATTCTGCTAGTATTGCTTTGTAAATGTCTGGAGGAAGGGTGTTATTTGTGAATAAGCAAACACGCCAAAGTTTGATTAAAGAAATCATTCAAACAACTGTAATTCATAGTCAAAATGAGTTGTTAAGAGAATTAAAAAAGCGCGAGATAAATGTCGCACAAGCAACGATTTCACGGGATTTATGGGAATTAAAAGTCGTCAAAGCATTAGATGAGTCTGGCGAGATGCGGTTAACGATTTTTGAACAATTCACTTCTTTAGAAGAACGAAAAAAAGAACAGTTGATACAAGCAATTCGTGAGGTAGTGACCAAAGTTGAACGTGTCGCCTTTTTACTAGTGGTTCATACATTACCAGACAACGCAACATTGTTTTCAGCTGTACTTGATGAAGTGTCTTTGTGTGAAAAGAAATGTTCTGTCGCTGGCTTCGACACTGTTATTATTGTTTCATCATCCGAAGAAAAAGCACAAGAACTAGAGCAGTATTTTCAACAATTTATTCAGCCAACACCTTTGTCAAAAAGTAACGTATAAAAGGAAGTGAGCCAGAAGTCGTTTTGACTTCTGGCTCACTTCCTTTTACCTCTATAAGATTATAACTTTATGAAGTGTGTGGAGAAATAATTTTTTTTGAATAAATGCATTTTTTTTTATTTAATTATGCATTATTTTTTTAGAATATCTATGAAAGCGCATTCTTTTAGGCTGGAAATATGCATAAGAAAGAATACCGTTGTATATTTGGTATTTTGTTTGGTAAATGGCTCACGTCTCAGGTTAATCAGGTCTGTTATTCTGTGTTTGTAATTAAGTTGAGGAGGTTATTTCACATGAGTCATCCAATTAATGTATTTTCTGAAATCGGGAAATTGAAAACAGTGATGTTACATCGCCCAGGTAAGGAATTAGAAAATTTAATGCCAGATTATCTGGAGAGACTGTTATTTGATGATATTCCGTTTTTAGAAAAAGCACAAGCAGAACATGATGCATTTGCAGATTTGTTACGATCAAAAGATATCGAAGTGGTCTATTTAGAGGACTTAGCTGCTGAAGCGTTGATTAATGAAGAGGTCCGCCGACAATTTATTGACCAATTCTTAGAAGAAGCCAATATCCGCAGCGAATCAGCAAAAGAAAAAGTTAGGGAGTTGATGTTAGAAATTGACGACAACGAAGAACTTATTCAAAAAGCGATTGCAGGCATTCAAAAACAAGAATTGCCTAAATATGAGCAAGAATTTTTAACAGATATGGTTGAAGCGGATTATCCATTCATTATTGATCCAATGCCTAACTTATACTTCACGCGTGATAACTTTGCGACAATGGGCCATGGGATTTCTTTAAATCATATGTATTCAGTGACTCGACAACGGGAAACCATTTTTGGGCAATACATTTTTGATTATCATCCTCGTTTTGCTGGAAAAGATGTTCCTAGAGTCTATGATCGTTCAGAATCAACCAGAATTGAAGGTGGCGATGAATTAATTCTTTCAAAAGAAGTGGTGGCCATTGGGATTTCTCAAAGAACCGATGCCGCGTCAATTGAAAAAATTGCGAGAAATATTTTTGAACAAAAATTAGGATTCAAAAATATCTTGGCTTTTGACATCGGTGAACATCGTAAATTCATGCATTTAGATACTGTTTTTACCATGATTGACTATGATAAATTTACGATTCATCCAGAAATCGAAGGTGGCTTGGTTGTTTACTCGATCACTGAAAAAGCAGATGGAGACATCCAAATTACAAAAGAAAAAGATACATTAGATAACATTTTATGCAAATACTTGCATTTAGACAATGTCCAATTAATCCGTTGCGGCGCTGGAAATTTAACAGCAGCAGCCCGTGAACAATGGAACGACGGCTCAAATACATTAGCAATTGCCCCTGGAGAAGTTGTTGTTTACGATCGGAATACGATTACGAATAAAGCGCTAGAAGAAGCAGGCGTGAAATTGAATTACATTCCAGGAAGTGAACTAGTACGTGGCCGAGGTGGCCCTCGTTGTATGAGCATGCCACTTTATCGTGAAGATCTTTAAAAAAACACCCAAAAATAGGAGGAATCATCATGAATTCAGTATTTCAAGGACGTAGTTTATTAGCAGAAAAAGATTTTACAAGAGCAGAATTAGAGTATTTGGTCGACTTCAGTATTCACTTAAAAGAATTGAAGAAAAAAGGGATTCCACATCACTATTTAGAAGGAAAAAATATCGCTCTTTTATTTGAAAAAACTTCGACACGGACACGCTCTGCATTTACTACAGCAGCGATTGATTTAGGGGCCCATCCTGAGTATTTAGGCGCCAACGATATTCAATTAGGTAAAAAAGAATCTGTTGAAGATACAGCGATTGTTTTAGGTAGTATGTTTGACGGGATTGAATTCCGTGGGTTCAGTCAAGAAGTAGTGGAAGATTTAGCGAAATATTCTGGCGTTCCTGTTTGGAATGGTTTAACGGATCAATGGCATCCAACACAAATGATTGCGGACTTTATGACAGTGAAAGAAAACTTTGGTCGTTTAGAAGGAATCACTTTAGTATATGTCGGCGATGGCCGTAACAACATGGCAAACAGCTTGTTAGTGACAGGTGCTATTTTAGGCGTAAATGTTCGTATTTGTGCACCAAAAGAATTGTTCCCTTCTGATGAAGTTGTTAATTATGCAAAAGAATTTGCGAAAGAATCTGGTGCAGAATTAATGATTACAGACGACGTTGCTAAAGGGGTTAAAGGAGCCAACGTGTTATATACAGACGTTTGGGTGTCCATGGGTGAAGAAGATAAATTTGAAGAACGTGTCAATCTGTTGAAACCTTATCAAATTAATATGGCTATGTTAGAAAAAACCGAAAACATGGATGGCGATTTAATCGTATTACACTGTTTGCCAGCCTTTCATGATACGAAAACACAATACGGAGAAATGGTTGCTGAAAAATTTGGCATTACTGAAATGGAAATTACGGATGAAGTCTTCCGCAGTAAATATGGTCGTCAATTTGAAGAAGCAGAAAACAGAATGCATTCCATTAAAGCAATCATGGCAGCTACTTTAGGCAACTTATTCATTCCTCGTGTGTAGGAATTAACTGCAAAAACATTGAAAAAAGAATAATTGTTTCGCCCTTTAAGAGATTCTTTTGAAGGGCGGCCTATTCTTTATTATGATAGGAAAGAAGGATTTGTAATGGGGAAAAAAATGGTCGTTGCACTAGGCGGAAATGCCATCCTTTCAAATGATGCTAGTGCACATGCACAACAGCAAGCATTAGTTCAAACATCTGCCTATTTAGTTCATTTAATTAAACAAGGGCATCGGTTGATTGTTTCACATGGCAATGGTCCACAAGTCGGTAATCTATTATTGCAACAACAAGCAGCTGATTCTGAAAAAAATCCAGCGATGCCGTTAGATACATGTGTTGCTATGACACAAGGCAGTATCGGCTACTGGTTGTCCAATGCACTTAATCAAGAATTAAACAAAGCAGGCATCAAGAAACAAGTGGCTACTGTTTTAACACAGGTGGTGGTGGATCCAGAAGATGAGGCATTCAAAAATCCAACAAAACCGATCGGTCCATTTTTAACAGAAGCTGAAGCCAAAGAAGCAATGCAAGCAGGTGCTATTTTTAAAGAAGATGCAGGACGTGGCTGGCGCAAAGTCGTTCCCAGTCCTAAGCCAATTGACATCCACGAGGCTGAGACTATTAATACCTTAATAAAAAATGATATAATTACTATTTCATGTGGGGGTGGCGGCATCCCTGTCGTAGGACAAGCATTAACAGGCGTCGAAGCAGTAATCGATAAAGATTTTGCTTCTGAAAAACTAGCAGAATTAGTGGATGCGGATGCACTAGTTATTTTAACTGGCGTGGATTATGTGTGCATTAATTATGGCAAACCAGATGAAAAACAATTAACCAATGTCACTGTAGCAGAGTTGGAAGAATACAAACAAGCGGGCCATTTTGCACCAGGCAGTATGTTACCGAAAATTGAAGCCGCCATTCAGTTTGTAGAAAGCCAACCTAATAAACAAGCAATTATTACTTCTTTGGAAAACTTAGGAAGTATGAGCGGCGATGAAATCGTAGGAACGGTTGTGACAAAATAAAGTATAGTATTTAGGAGAATTAAGATGATGATAGAGAAAATAATCACTAAAAATAATCAAGATTTTCAATACTTTTCTGAATCAGAACTAACAGAATTGCGCAACGAGAGTTTCGTTCGCTCCTATAAAAAAGGCCAAGTTCTTTTTTATCCAGGTGACCCGAGAAATCATTTGATTTTATTGGTTTCAGGTGTCATTAAAATTGAAAAAAATGATCGCAGTGGTAATTTTTCCTATCTGCATTTTATGAAAAAGCAGGCGCTTTTTCCGAGAATCGGACTGTTTCAAGATGAGGTTCATTACGACTCTGCGATTGCCTATACGGATATTGAGGTTGTGTTTGTGCCAGTTAAACTGTTTGAGCGTTTTCTCCAAAATAATCCCCAGCAATTGATTCATTGGATTCAAGAACAATCGATCCTTTTAAAAGAAAGCATGATAAAAATCCAAAAAGGAACAACCAATGATGCATGTGAACGGATTGTGACATCACTGGCGATGTTATTAAATGATTTAGGAGAACGAATTGACAACAGAGAACGCGTTGCAATTGCTTGTCCAATTACCATTAATGACATTGCACGGATGAGTGGAACCACGCGGGAAACAGCAAGCAGTGTTATGAAAAAATTAGTCCAAATGAACCGTATTAGCTACAGTCATAAATTCTTAACTTTTCTAGATACGCCATTCTTTATTGATCGATTGAGTAATTAATCATAGAGAAGGGAGATACAGGAAAGTAGGTTCCTGTATGAAAGGATATGGCAGAAAAAAAGAAGAAAAACAAAAAACAGCTTTCGTCTTTTAGTATTTTATTTATTATTTTAATTGTTTTAGGTATCGTAACGGTCTTGCTAAATGGCCAGCCATTTACCCCAAGAGAAATTGACGGCAAAATGGTTGACCACGTGGTAGGAGCAAAATTATCGGATATTATCATGGCTCCATTCAATGGGTTTAAAGATGCCATTGAAATTAATATTTTTATTTTAGTACTCGGTGGCTTTTTAAATATTGTGACACAAACTGGGGCTCTTGAAGCAGGCATTCAATCAGTCGTTAAAAAGTTAAAAGGGAACGAATTGAAAATCATTCCGATTTTAATGATTTTATTTTCTATTGGTGGTTCGACTTATGGAATGGCAGAAGAAACAATTCCTTTTTATGGTTTATTAAGTGCCACCATGGTCGCCGCTGGTTTTGATACGTTTGTCGCAGTGGGTACTGTGCTATTGGGTGCAGGATCAGGTGTTATCGGTTCAACGGTTAACCCCTTCTCAACAGGGGTAGCGATGGACGCGTTACGAGGTATTGGCATTCAACCGAATACAGGAATTATTTTAATTGTCGGTGCCATTTTGTGGGTGGCCTCTATCAGCTATTCTATTTTCATTGTGATGCGTTATGCGAAAAAAGTGAAGGCTGACAAAGGTTCAACAATTTTATCTTTACAAGAACAAGAGGATATGGAAAAAACGTATGGACAAGCAGCGTCGAAAGAAATGCCCTTTACGAATCGTCATAAAAAAATCTTAATGGTATTCGCTTTCTGTTTTGTCATTATGATTGTTTCCTTAATTCCATGGAACGACTTTGGAGTGACGATTTTCAAAGGATGGACGTCTGTTTTAACAGGCAACAGTTTCGGTGACTGGTACTTTGGCGACTTAGCGATGTGGTTCTTCCTTTTAGGGATCATTGCTGCCTTGATTGGTCGCTTTACTGAAAAAGAAACCATTGAAGCATTTATCGATGGTGCCAAAGATATGTTATCCGTTGTTTTAATCATTGTAGTTGCTCGTGGGGCATCTGTTTTGATGTCTAAAACGTATTTAGATTCATTTATCCTTGATAAAGCGGCAGGCTTATTACAAGGGCTTTCCCCAGTCTTATTTGTCATCGGTGCCTTTGTTTTATACTTAGGTTTATCTTTCCTAATTCCTTCAACTTCTGGCTTAGCGTACGTTTCCATTCCTGTAATGGGTGCGTTAGCTAAAAACATTGGTTTAAGTCCAGAAGTGATGGTTATGATTTTTGCTTCAGGTTGTGGCTTGATTAATTTGATCACGCCAACATCTGGTGTCGTAATGGGTGGTTTGGAAATTTCCAAAGTTCAATATGCCACTTGGACCAAATTCATGGCCAAACCAATGATTGTCTTAGGCTTAATTAACCTAATTATCTTAATTGGCGCGATGTTACTCTTTAGCTAATCAAAAATTTTTTATGTTAGGGCTTCGGCTTTCGGAAAAAAGAAGAAGCAATGAAACAACAGCGACTACCTAAAAGTAGTCGCTGTTGTTTCATGTTGATAATTGTTGAATTAACAATCTTGCAACAGCGCGGACAGAAAAAGGATTTTGCCCAGTGATTATACGGCCATCTTGATACGCAAATTCTTTATAGGGGCGTTTCTTCGCAAAAGTAGCACCATGTTCTTTGGCAATTGTTTCGTTTAAGAAAGGAACAACTGCTTTTTTCATGGCTAAAATTTCTTCTGCCGTAGTGAAGCCAGTAATGGTTTTATCTGCAATCAAATAATTTCCTGATGCATCTTTGACATTTAAAAGACCAGCAATTCCGTGACAAACAGAAGTTAGGTATTTGCCCTGTTCGTAAAGGCTGCGAGTGATTGCTTGCAACTGAGGATTATCAGGAAAGTCCCACATAACGCCATGGCCTCCTGTAAAGTAAATTGCTGCGTATTCATCTGGCTCAATTTCTTCAAGAGAGAGGGAATGCGCTAGCGCTCGTTCTTGAAAATCAGCACTTTCGTAAACCGCCATAATGGATGAATCTACATATTTCATACTCCGGGGGTCCAAGGGGACATAGCCTCCTTGGGGACTAACATAGTCAACTGAAAATCCTGCTTTGGTTACTTCTTCCACGAACTCCGTGGCTTCACCAAGCCAGAGGCCAGTCGGTTCTTCGGTGCCGTGATAACGAGAAACGTTTGTAAGGACTATGAGAATTTTTTTCATGCTTGCTTCCTCCCTGGCATAATCGACGTAATGTGGGTCAATAGTTGTTGGAGTTGCTTAATTTTGGTGATATCGTGAGAAAGTGAGTAATAATTTTTAGTTCCTTCACTGCGACAATCAATTAATTTGGCTTGTTTCAAAATTTTTAAGTGGTGAGAAACCGCGGGCCGTGAGAGCTGTGTCGCCTCTGTTAACTCAGTGACACGACGGCCAACACAGGCTTGGTCTTCTAGCAGTGCAATAATAATTGCTTGACGTTTTTCATCACCCAACGCGATTAAAAAATCACTAAGCGCAGTAAATTCTGTTTGAATTTCTTCTAACTCTTTCATATTTTCCCGCCTCTTTGGTTCGTATTTTTAAACGATTAAACCATTTTTCGTGTTTTTTGTCAATGAAATACGCTGAGGGCTGAAACTTGACGTGGATTCCATTCTTCGTTAAGATACTAATTGATTAAAGGTTTAAACTTTTAAACCAATAAAAGTGATAGAAAGAGAGGAAAGATTCAATGATGAAAGCCGCTTTAATTCATAAATACGGGCAAAAAGAATTAGCAATCGAGGAGGTGCCCTTACCCACCATTCATGACAATGATGTTTTGGTCAAAATTATCGCTGCCAGTATTAATCCGATTGATTTAAAAACAAAAGATGGCAAAGTAAAGATGCTTTTAAATTATCAAATGCCACTGATTTTAGGCAGTGATTTTGCTGGGATTGTTGTCTCTGTTGGAAAAAATGTTCAAAATTTTAGGCTGGGCGATGCAGTTTACGGGCGAGTACCCAAAAATCGCGTGGGAACTTTTGCTGAATATATTGCAGTGGATCAAGCGGCTGTAGCTATGAAGCCGAAAAATTTGACGTTTGAAGAAGCTGCGGCCATTCCGTTAGTCGGTTTGACAAGTTATCAAGCGCTACATGATATTATGCATGTGCAGCTAGGCCAGAAAGTCCTGATTCAAGCAGGTTCAGGAGGGATTGGAACCATTGCGATTCAATTAGCAAAACTAGCGGGCGCTTACGTTGCCACCACAACGAGTAGTAGAAATAAAGAATGGGTTCAAGCGTTGGGAGCAGATGAAGTGATTGACTATCGGACGCAAAATTTTGAAGAAGTTTTATCCGACTACGATTATGTGTTTGATACAATGGGGGGTACAATCTTAGAAAAAGCTTTCTCAGTGGTTAAACCTCAGGGAAAAGTCGTTACATTGTCAGGCATTCCTAATGAACGTTTTGCTAAAGAGTATGGCTTGCCGCTTTGGAAACAATGGGCCTTTAAAATAGCCACTCGCAAGATTCATCGCTTGGAGCAAGCCACAGATGTTAGTTATCATTTTTTATTTATGCGTCCAGATGGCGATCAATTAGCTTTACTCACTGAGTTCATTGAACAGGGAAAATTACAGCCGATAATTGACCGAGTCGTTCCTTTTAGCCAAATTCAAGAAGCGGTAGATTATTCATTGACAGGACGAGCGCAAGGGAAAATTGTTGTGAAAATCGCCGATGTTGATCACGACTAAGTAAAGGAGACTTGCAAGAAAAACAGGCCTATTTTTCTTGCAAGTCTCAAAGTTTACCATTTAAACGCCGTCTAACGAAAGTGATTTTAGACGGGGAAAGATTTTTATAGAAAATCCTCATTTTTCCAGTTTCTATTTTGCAAATTCGTTATTTTTTGTTATTCTATTGATGGTTGTGTATGCGCTTTCTTTTTGGGCGGATACACAAAAATGAACGGAGTGCAGAAAGGAATGGTGTTCAAAGTGGGGAACAATTTATCGACAAGAAGAGGAGAAAACAGAGAAACAATTGTCAGTTGGCTGGGTCTTTCGTTATTGGTTGGCTTGGCGTTTATCTTATTTAGTTTGTTTCATCAACCGATGGTCAGCCAAGCCAATGAGCCGACCCAAGAGAAACATTTTATGGTTTACTATCGGGCCTGGCGTGACAAAACGATGCAAGGGGTTAATACAACATTGCCAGATGAAAATTGGCTAACGATGCACGATATTCCTTATGGTATTGACATTGTGAATGTCTTTAGTTATGTGCCAAAAGGACAAGAAGCACTTGCACAGCCATTTTATGATACGTTAAAAAATGAGTATGCGCCAGCACTGCATGCACGAGGTGTTCGTTTAGTTCGTGGAATTGATTACAGCGAACTATTAAAAGTTCCTTATGCAGGAGCAACGCCTACAGAAGCAGAATTTGATGCTTATGCGAAAGAGTTGTTAACCAAATTTGTCGATGATTTAGGAATTGATGGGTTAGATATTGACATGGAAACTCGTCCAAGTGAAAAAGATATTGTTCTATCTAATGGTGTCATTCGTGCATTATCAAAATACATTGGACCGAAGTCGGGAACGGATCGTCCATTTTTGTATGATACCAATGCAGAATATTTACCACCTTTACAAGATGTCAGTGACTGTTTCGATTTTCTCGCGTATCAACAGTATGGTAGCGATGACCAACGCACGCAACGAGCATTAAATAATTTAAGTCCGGTTCTCAATGGGGAACGATTTGTTCCAGGATTAACTTTCCCAGAAGAGCAAGATCGCAACCGCTGGTATGACACAAAAGAGCCGTATATGGAAAGTAACATGTATAAAGTAGCTCGTTATTCTTATGAAAATAATTTAGGGGGCATGTTCCTCTATGCCTTAGATCGCGATGGTCGCACCTATAATGAAGACGATTTAAATCAGATAAAACCTTCCAATTTACTTTGGACAAAAACGGCCATTGCAGAGAGTAAAGGCGTTTCTCTTGCAGAGATGAAAGCGGCTGCGCAACACTATTTAAAACGAATTAGCTACGCCAACACAGACCTTGAAGCACAAAATAAAGCCGCAGAAGCAGTGACACAAGCAACAACGCTTTATGATGTGAATAAAGCTATTTTAGGTGGCGATTATGGCCAAGGGATTTCAAATACCTATGATGCTGAATTAGAAAAAGGCCTGTTAGCCATTGACTTAACCACTTTATATCGTGCGTTGGATCAAGCAGTTACAGCCATTGAAAAGGCAGAAAACTATACACCAGAAACGATTCAAGCACTACAAACAACAAAAGAGACAGTCGCAACAGAACTTGCGGGAAAAACGTATACAGCCGCACAAGTGACTACTTGGCAAACGGAGGTCCAAACAGCTTTGGATAATTTAAAAGAGAAACAAACACAACCTTTAAAAAGTGTCTTTTCCATTGATGCGGGAAGAAAATATTTTTCCGTGGAACAACTGGAAGAATTAGTGGCCAAAGCCAGTCAAAATGGGTACACAGATGTCCAATTAATTTTAGGTAATGATGGCTTACGGTTTATCTTGGATGATATGTCGGTCAATGTGAATGGTAAAAAATACAACCACAACCGGGTTTCAAAAGCAATCCAACGAGGCAACAACGCGTATTACAATGATCCTAATGGCAACGCGTTAACACAAAAAGAAATGGATCGGTTGTTGGCTTTTGCGAAAGCGCGCAACATCAACATCATTCCCGTGATTAACAGTCCAGGACATATGGATGCGTTGTTAGTGGCTATGGAAAAACTAGCGATTAAAAAGCCCGCTTTTGATGGCTCAAAACGAACAGTAGATTTAGGGAACCAAAAGGCAGTGAATTTCACAAAGGCGATTATCAGTAAGTACGTGGCTTATTTTTCCGCGCATAGTGAAATTTTCAATTTTGGTGGCGATGAGTATGCAAATGATGTCGACACAGGCGGCTGGGCAAAACTGCAATCTTCTGGGCGCTACAAAGATTTTGTCGCTTATGCGAATGATTTAGCTAAAATAATTAAAGATGCGGGCATGCAGCCAATGAGCTTTAATGATGGCATTTATTACAACAGCGACGATTCTTTCGGTACATTTGACCCAGAGATTATTATTTCTTACTGGACAGCAGGTTGGAGTGGATATGACGTAGCCAAACCTGAGTACTTTGTTCAAAAAGGACACAAAATTTTTAATACCAATGATGCGTGGTATTGGGTAGCTGGCAATGTTGATTCTGGCATTTATCAATATGACGATGCTTTAGCAAATATGTCGAAAAAAGCGTTTACGGATGTGCCAGCAGGTAGCCCAAATCTTCCAATTATTGGAAGTATTCAATGTGTTTGGTATGATGACCCTCGTCGTGACTATGATTTTGAACGAATTTATACGCTAATGGATACGTTCTCGGAAAATTATCGTGAGTATATGGTTGTTAAATAAAACTAGTTAAAGGCAACGAGTTATCTATAAAGACTGATCCTGGGACAAAACCTGATAAACGGCGGGAACAGAACCAACACTACGCGTTGCTCCGATCTCAACAACTTCTAAGAGCTAAAGCTCTAAGAGTTGAAGGTCCTTCGGAAATAAGCCGAAATTGACTTTCTCACACAAGTGTTCGGCGCATCTTAATCCTTCCAAGTGTTGAGAATCACGAAGAACGTAGTGATTCGATGATGAACAATACCTACTTCGCAGAGCTCCGATCTCATCAATCTCTAAGTGATAAATCACTAAGAATTGAAGGACTTGGTCTCCAAAAATTAAAGAACACAGGGTCCTTCAATTCTAGCATGTTCCATGCGTAGAAATTGATGCGAACGAAACGGAGTGTAGTGTATCATGCAACATCAACTCGTACCTCGTTGTGTTTTATGACAATTTTCGGAAATTTCTTCTTATTTCTCGGAGCTAAACGGTTCTTTCCCGACCTCAGCCTTCTTTAACTGAAGAAGATTTGTTTGAGTGCCAACAATCAATTTAGGAATGCCTTATTGAAATGTTCCTGTTCTTATTGTAGACTGAAAGAAGTGGTGGTGGAAAGCTATCACCACTAATAGAAAAGCAGGAAAATAAAAAGGAGCTTGTTGGAAGTTTAATGTTTGAAAATGTAAGCGGAATCATTTTTGTTGGAATGCTAAAAAAGGAGTAGAGTTATGAGTAATGAAAATATCGTCTTAGCAAGAAATACAGAGCGTGCACCAAAGCATCCTCTCGCAGCCCAAACAGTCGCATTTTCCCACTATAATCATTTGTCGGCACAGTTACCTATTGAGCCAACCTCTGGACAATTGGTAGAAGGTGGCATTCGGGCCCAAGCGACACAATGTTTGAAAAATATCCAAGCGGTTGTTGAAAGTATCAACCATGTGATGAGTGACATTGTCAGAATGACCATTTTTGTCAAAGATATGCGGGATGCTGCCGCAGTTGAGGAGGTCTATGCGGCCTTTTTTACCCATTATTATCCAGCTAAAACAGTGGTCGCCGTCGCAGATTTGCCGTTAGGCGCTTCTATTCAAATGGAGGCACTTGTTTCAAATGGGGAAGGAACTATCCCTAATGCACCTCAAGCTGGGGATTTAATTAAATTAACAAATCAGACTGTTCAGGCACCAATTGATGCTCTAGCCAGTCAAACGGTCGCGTTTTCTCACTATAACAATCTGTCTGCACAATTGCCTATAGATCCTCAAACGGGCAGAGTTGTGGCTGGCTGTGTTAAAACGCAAACAAAACAATGTTTGAAAAACATAAAAGCCATTTTAACCAGTATTGATGTGCCTTTTGATGATATTGTGAAGGTCAATATTTATTTAAAAGATTTATCTAAGCTAGAAGCTGTCAATCAAGTATATGCCGCTTTTTTCCCAGATTCAGGAATTGCGCGTACGGTCAATTACATGCCAGCACGAACAGTGATTGCTGTTGCTGATTTACCAATGGGCGCGGTGGTTCAAGTAGAAGCGGTGGTTTCTCATGGGGATGGTACGCCACCACAAGCGATTGAAGATCGACATGGATTAATTATTGAAGCAAATAATACAGATCACGCACCGAAGTGTCCATTTTCGACACAAACTGTTGCTTTTTCTCATTACAACCATCTATCAGCTCAGCTACCATTGGACCCTAAAAAAAATGCGTTAGTCGCTGGCGGAATCAAGGAACAAACGACGCAATGTTTAGAAAACATCAAAGCGACTATTGAAAGTGTGGATCACAGCTTAGCTGATCTGGTGAAAGTGAATATTTTTGTGAAAGAGATTGAAGAGCTGGCGGCAGTGGATGACGTCTACCAAACGTACTTCCCTGAAGGCACGCCTGCCAGAAGAGTGATTGGTGTGACGGATTTACCAAAAGGTGCCCAGATTCAAATCGAAGCGATTGCTGGGAACGCAGAAGGTACGCCACCAATTGGCTAAACAGTAAAATAAACGAGGTCGGGACAGAAGCGTTTAACTCCGAGAAATAAGAAGGAATTTTCGAAAATTGTTCTGTAATTTTTGGAGAATTTCGGCTTATTTCCGAAGGACCTTCAACTCTTAGAGCTTTAGCTCTTAGAAGTTGTTGAGATCGAAGCAACGCGTAGTGTTGCTTCTGTTCCCGCCGTTTATAAGTTTTTGAGCGTGGAGCAAAAATCCAAAGTGATTTTTGTCCCACGCTCTTAGTATTTAGATAAATCAGTAAAGTAAGTTAGTTGCCATTTTTGTGTTTTTTTCGCGGTTTGATTAAGATTTTGGCACCAAGAAGGATAAAAACGGGCCGCCATTTTGCCTTTTTGTTGGTGCGTTTTGAGAATTTTTTGTTGGATTAAACATTCTTTCGGCAGAAGAAAGAGACCTTGCTTTTCTTGGTCGTCAATGACAATTGCTAACATTTCAGGGGCTTCCGTTGCATCAAAGGCTTCGTTCTGATTTTGTTGATTTTTTTCCCAGAAGGCTACAAAATAGCCTTCTTTTTTCGGCGTTTTTTTGGCTAAGCGACTGCGGATAAGTTGTTGCGATTCATTAACTTGGCATAAAAAGCCTTCATATTCGGCATTTTGTTGTTCTTCGGAAAGCAGCGTGATTGCGCCCACGGCTTTTTCTAGTATTGGCAATGAATTCATAGTGAGTGTCCTTTCTTTTCGTTTAACGTTGGTAAGAGTTCTTGAATAATGGTTAATCCTTTCGCCAATACTTCAAGCTGATTGGAGGCCAAGGAAATTCGTAAAAAAGCATCTGGCTGATTTTGCACAGTAAAGCGGCTCGAGTGAAAAAGACGCACTCCATTTTGAAGAAATACTTGTTCAATTTGCGGCGCCGTTTTTTTGGTAGAAAGGGGAATAATTCGGTAGTACGGCAAAGGATTGCTAGGTCTAGCTAACCCAAAAATGGTATCAAATAAGTCATTAGCTTGTTTTGTTAAAGCCAATTTTTCTATCGCCAATTCTTCTGCAACTGGTGAGCGTAAGACTTGGGTGACAATTTCAGCATCAAAGCCAGAAGTTTTAACATTAATGTTAAAAATCGCACGCTCGATTTCTTGACGAAGAAGTGGGGGGAAAACAAGGTATGCAATGCGTAAGCCTGTACAGACAAATTTTGTCATCCCCGCTAAGTAAATCGTTTGTTGAGGTAAGAGTTCTTGAAACGTTGGTAAAACTGCTTGCTGCGCATAAGTTGTTAAAAAAGAATGAATGTCATCTTCAATTACCCATAAGTGTTCTTGCTGAATGATTTCAGCTAACGTCATTCGGCGGGCGCTAGACATTTGGAAACCAATCGGATTATTACATGCGGGCATTAAGAAAATGCCGTGTATTTTTTTCTTTTTGCATTCTTGCAGTAAATGCTCTGGGTCCATCCCCTCGGAATCATAGCCAATCGGGACGATTTCTAGGTGATAAAGCTGGGCGAGTTCAATAAAATTTGAATATGTGTATCGATCTACGGCAATCCGCTGACCTGGAGAAAAAGCAGCGGCTAACGTCACGGCTAGCCCATTCTGGACACCAGATACAATGGCAATCTCTTCAGCATTGGTTCGAACGCCTTGTGTCTGAAGCCATTCGGCAGCGGTTGCTCGTTGAAAGTACGTACCTAAAGGATCGCGATAATTTAGCAAACTGTTAAGGGCCGCATTTTTACTAACGGATTCAACAAAAGGCAAAATCCGCTGATTACACATATCAAAGGAACTAACCAGCCCTAAATCAATTAGATGATCCGCTACTTGGTTGGTAGAGATTGTAATTGAGTGAAACGCGTTGGGAGAAACGAAAGTGCCGCTACCGATGTTGGTATAAAGTAAGCCTTTTTCCATAGCGTGTTTATAGGCTTGACCAATCGTCGTGAAATTCAGATCCAAGTAATCAGCTAATTCTCTTTGCGAAGGCAATTTCACATTTTTTTGAAGTGCACCAGATAAGATATCTGCTTCTAATTGTTGAACCAATGATTGGTAATAAGGTCTTGTTAAACGTTCTTTAACAGGGCGCCATGACAACGCATAGTTCTCATAGGAATTAATCGGCATGAGGGGAACTTCCTTTCTATAAAATTGTATTCCATACAATTATAGCATTGAGTGTATTGTTTGTCTGGTTTATGATAGCGCAAAGGGAGGAATTCAGATGGACATTATTTCTTACGAGAGGGTTATTCAACAATTGTCGTTTTCCGAAGCAATTCAAGTGATGAAACGTTGCTTTGCTGAGTTGGAAAAAGGCAAAATTTCGCAAAGTGAGCGCCATGTAGAGGTTTTACCAGATGGAGAAAATCAGAATCTTTTTGCATTAATGCCTGCTTACTTAGGGAAAAATCGCTTTTTTGGGGCAAAAATCATTACAGCTTTTCCAGAAAATCCGCAAAAAAATTTGGCCTCACATCTTGGTCAAATTCTATTGTTTGATAGTTCTACTGGAAGTCCAGTCGCGATGATGGATGCCAATGCGATTACGTGGCTTCGCACAGCAGCTGTTTCTGCTTTGGCAACTGATTATTTAGCAGCTCCAAGGGCAAAAAGTATCGCTTTGATTGGTGCGGGCCAACAAGCTTCGTCTCATCTCGCAGCGCTACAAAGCGTTCGGGCGATTGAAAAGGTTTTTATATATGACCGAACGGCAGAACGCGCACGAAAATTAATCGCTAAGCAACAGCACAATTACCCCGCATGTACCTTTATTGGTTGTTCTTCTGTCCAAGAAGCCGTCCAGGAAGCAGAAATTATCTGTACACTAACTTCCAGTCAGGATGCCTTTTTAGAAGAAAAAGACGTTTTGCCGAACGCACATATCAATGCGATTGGTACATTCACGCCGACTTCCAGAGAATTAACAAGTGACCTTGTTAAAAACAGTCAAGTGTTTGTAGATGAGTACGCGGCTGCATTAAAAGAAAGCGGGGATCTTTTAATTCCGATTTCAGAAGGTGCCTTTTCAGCTGAAAAAATTGTAGGTTCTCTCGGCGAATTAGTGACTGGCAAAGTTAAACTAAAGGCGGAGCAGAAAGGCCTCACGATTTTTGATGCGGTTGGCTTAGCAGTTGAGGATTTATGTTGCGCGGAATATATTTATCAAAAAATGCAAGGAGAGAAATAAAATGAGTTATCCCTATTATATTGTCGATGCTTTTGCGGAGGAAGTTTTTAAAGGCAATCCCGCAGCTGTGTATGTTTTGGAAAAATGGTTACCAGAAGCGGTGATGCAAAACATTGCGATTGAAAATAATTTGTCAGAGACTGCTTTTACGGTCAAAGAGGGACAGAGTTATGCCTTGCGTTGGTTTACGCCGGAACGAGAAATCGATCTGTGCGGGCATGCTACATTAGCGACGGCTTTTGTGTTATTTAATTATTATTCTGTTGCGGAAGAAACGCTTCATTTTATTAGTCAAAGCGGACCGCTCGCAGTGACTAAAAAAGAGGAATACTATTATCTAGATTTTCCTTATATCCTGCCGGAAAGAATTCCAATTTTGCCAGAGTATGAAGCCGCTTTAGGAGCGGAAGTTTATGAAGCTTATTTAGGCCGCGATTTATTTTTTGTCTTAAAAGACGAAGAGACAGTGGCAAAAATCACACCAGATTTTTCTGCATTAAAAGCATTGGATTTAGGCGTAGGAGTCATTATAACGGCACCAGGGGACTCGGTGGATTTTGTTTCACGGACTTTTTTCCCGAAACTAAGAATTAATGAAGATCCAGTTTGTGGTTCTGCGCACGCCAATTTAATTCCTTATTGGGGAAAACGGCTCAATCAAACGACCCTTTCGGCCTATCAAGTGTCCCCAAGAGGCGGCTTTTTAACTTGTGAAATGAAAGAAGACCGAGTGATTATTGGGGGTACTGCTAAACTATTTGCAAAAGGGGAAGCTTACTTGCTTGTATAAAAATACACCGTCCGCTAGCAATTCGTCGTTAGCGGACGGTGTACTTTTTAAACAGAATAGTTGCGAGAAACAAAGGGGACTTCTTCACCATTTTCGAGCTGATTTAGATACAAAGCTAACATGAAAAAATAACCTGAGAGTAAGTTGACTACATCATACAGCTGCGGATCAATTTTTTTACCACCATAGTCCATGCGATAAAGTAAACGAACAATATCTTTGGCTTTGGCCCTTAAAATGTGTGCATAAGAGGAACAGATCGTACCCATCGGTAAAACAAAAGGACGATTTTCTTCGTATGTCAGTTCATTCATAGCATTGACACGTTCCAAAAGCCAGGCTATTTCTTCCTCTGTGACTGTTAATTTTGTTCGGGTCGTTGGATTGACATGGTAGATTAACTCGCAAATTTTGGCTAGTTCTTCTGTTAGTGCAGGCTGTTCAGGGACGTCTAATTGTTGCACATATCCTCGTAGAAGACCTGTCATCGAGGCCAATTCATCAGTCATTAACTCAAAATCACATCGTAAATCTTCTGGTTTAGAAGATAGATACGGGTATGCTTCATACGGACTGCGGTACATTTTTTTCATTCAATTTCCCTACTTTCTAAAAAATAAAAAGCCCTCAAAAAGAATGCACGAAAGCCAATCTTTTTGAGCGCCGTTGCTCGACTGTTCACAGTACGCCATTGTACTTGCTAAGGTAATCATAGCCAAGAGTGAAGGGAGAGTCAAGGGGGAATCAAAGTTGGAGAAAGAAAATGAAGCTAAGAATTACCAGAAGTAAACCAATCAATAAACTGACAAGACCAGAGATTTGACCTACTCGTTGTTGGGTAGAAGAAGACTGGTCGGTAACTGTGAGCAAATTTGAGAAAAAGTTCATTTTTTTCACGAGTATTAAATACGCAACAATAAGCAAAAGAACACCCGAAAAAAAGTACGAAAGGGGCTCAGAAATAACTTTTTGGGCACGAAGTAAAAAAATTCCTATGAAGAGGACGACAAAACTATACTTAAGAAAAGTTTCTTTTGACATGTTGAAATCGCTTCCTTTTTATTGATGAATTTTATTAATAGCCACTATTCTTATGATTAAATTATAGGACTTTGAGGGCGGTGGAGCAAAGGAAAAATGGAGAATGGCGGGAGGAAAGTGTGACCAAGCAGTGATCAATAAAAAATAAAACCTCTAGAAAACCTATTATATAGGCGTTTCTAGAGGGTTGGTTGTTATTCCCATTCCACAGTTGCAGGTGGTTTTGAAGTAATATCGTACACGATACGGTTTACATGTGCAACTTCGTTCACGATGCGCACAGAGATTTTTTGTAAAACATCCCAAGGGATACGGGCAAAGTCAGCGGTCATACCGTCGATAGAAGTCACAGCACGGATACCAACGGTGTAATCGTAGGTACGGCCGTCACCCATAACGCCTACTGAGCGGATGCCAGGTAAGACAGTAAAGTACTGCCAAATGTCACGATCTAAGCCAGCTGCCGCGATTTCTTCACGAAGGATAGCATCTGAATCACGAACGATTTGTAATTTATCTTCTGTAATTTCACCAAGCACCCGAATACCTAATCCTGGTCCTGGGAATGGTTGGCGCCAAACGATTGCATCAGGCATGCCAAGTTCAGTTCCTAAGGCACGAACTTCGTCTTTAAATAATGTATTTAAAGGTTCAATTAATTCAAATTGCATGTCTTCAGGAAGACCACCAACGTTGTGATGTGATTTAATTGTTTGCGCAGTTTCTGTACCAGATTCGATGACGTCTGTGTAAAGAGTTCCTTGTGCTAGGAATGAAACGCCTTCTTCCCCGGCAAGTTTAGTTGCTTCGTCATCAAAAACATACACAAATTCGTTACCGATGATTTTACGTTTTTGTTCAGGGTCAGAAACGCCTGCTAATTTGCTTAAGAAGCGTTCTTTCGCATCTACTTTAATAATGTTTAAGCCAAATTTACCGCCTAAACTTTCCATTACTTGTTCCGCTTCACCTTTACGTAGTAATCCGTGGTCAACGAAGATACAAGTTAATTGGTCGCCAATGGCTTTTTGTAAAAGCACACCGACAACGCTTGAGTCAACGCCACCTGATAAACCAAGTAAGACTTTTTTATCGCCTACTTGTTCACGGATTTTAGCGACTTCCATATCGATGAAGTTTTCCATGCTCCAGTCACCAGTACAGCCACACACATCAAAAGCAAAGTGACGTAATAAGTCGTTACCATATTCTGAATGACGAACTTCTGGGTGAAATTGTACACCGTAGAATTTGCGGTTGGCATCTTCGATAGAAGCGATTGGACAGTCGTTGCTTGTCCCAACTTTTTCGAATCCAGGAGCGATTTCTGTTACTAAATCACCGTGGCTCATCCAAACGGTTTGTTTCGCAGGTGTTCCTTGGAATAAGGTCGCATCACCAAGGATTTCTAATTCTGCTTTTCCGTATTCACGGTTTGCGGCAGGTTCTACTTTTCCGCCTAAGTTATGAGTCATTAATTGCATACCGTAGCAGATGCCAAGAATGGGAATTCCTAACTCATAAATTTCTGGATCAATGCTAAAAGCATCTTTGTCATACACGCTGTTTGGTCCACCTGAGAAGATGATTCCTTTAGGCGCGATTTTGCGAATTTCTTCTGCCGTAGTTCGGTGGCTTAATAACTCAGAGAATACGCCAAATTCACGAATACGACGAGTAATCAATTGGTTAAACTGACTACCAAAGTCTAAAACAATAATTTTTTCGACAGATGTCAAATCGGCAACGTTAGTCACGTCTATTACCCCTTATCCATTTAAATTTATCTAAAGAAAAGGCGGTTAAAAAGTGGTCAGCGCCAAGAATTAAGAAAGGATTTTCAAAAATTGTTTTATGATTTTTAGAAAATTTGGGCTTAATTCCGCAGGGGCTACTTTCAAACAGCCGAAAATCAGGCGGTTAAAAAGTGGTTCACTTTTGTTCCGTACTCTTCTTTGTCTAGCTATACTTATTAAAACATTTTACTCCTTGAAAGTCATGCATTCTGCTGAAAATTTTCAAGGATATTTCTACAAAAGATACAGGATATTTCTTAGCTCGTCAACCCTTAATATTTACGTAGATAGATTTGGTCAATCAAATGATTTTCCGTTTTATGCAAAATAATGTCCGCACGTCCGCGCGTTGGCAAGATATATTCCTCCAAGTTCGGCAAGTTCACGGTTTTCCAAACATTCCGTGCCATGGCGAAAGCATCTTCTCGTTTGCCAATTGCATATTGGTAATAATAATTATTAGGATCTAAGAAAGCCGTATCTAATAAGGCCCCAAAACGTTCTAGGTACCATTTTTCAATTAAGGCTGGATCGGCATCCACAAAAATAGAAAAATCAAAAAAATCACTCACATAAATTTGTTGATTGGCGGGCAACTGTAATGTGTTAATGCCTTCAACAATCAAAATATCTGGTTGTTGAATCAACTCATATTCGCCTTCGATAACATCGTAGACACTGTGAGAATAGACGGGTGCTTTAATTTCGTCTTTGCCGCTTTTGACTTCGTTTAAGAAATTAATTAGCTTCTCCATGTCATAACTTTCAGGAAACCCTTTTCGGTCCATAATTCCCTGTTCTTCTAACACTTTATTGGGATACAAAAATCCATCCGTTGTAATGAGTTGAACGTTTCTTCGTTTAAACGTTCGGGCCAGAATTCTTTGCAAAAGACGAGCGGTGGTGCTTTTACCAACGGCGACACTGCCGGCAATTCCAATGATGAATGGTGGTACAGAGACATATTCATGTAGGAATAATCCTTTGCTAAGTGTGAGCGATTCAAATTCTTTCATGTATAAATGAATAAGATGCGTTAAGGGCACATAAATTTCTTGTACATCTTTTAGTGAAATTTGGTCGTTCACACTTTTAATGTTATCCAATTCTGCTTCGGTTAACGGTGCTTTGCCGTCATGATAAAACCCATGCCATTCTTCTCTGGAAATTGGGTAGTAATTCATTTTATCGTCCATTGTTCCTCCACCAAACCCTGTTCAATCTTTGTACATTTTACCATAATTTCACAAGGGAAACACAGGATTTTACAAAAGAATTCCCTTCTTCGCCAATTTATGATGAAAATGGTATCATGAAAAGAGAAAACTGTTAGAAATGAGGGGAAAAGCCATGAGAAAAATTGTATTATTTGGTGATAGCATTACTGCTGGTTATTTAGACGAAGCCGTCTCACCTGTTCTTGTTGACTTAGTGAAGCGGGATATTGCTGCGATGGGTCTAGAAGAAGTGGCCATTATTAATGCTGGAATGCCTGGCGATACAACAGAAGATGGTTTAAAACGATTAAATAAAGAAGTGCTAATTGAGAAACCTGATGAGGTGGTGATTTTCTTTGGCGCCAATGATGCGTCACTGGATCGAAATATAACAGTAGCTACGTTTAGAGAAAATCTTGAAACAATGATTCGCGAAATTGGTTCAGAAAAGGTGATTTTAATTACGCCACCATATGCGGATAGTGGCAGACGTCCAGAACGTCCACAAACGCGTATCAAGGAATTGGTCAAGGTTGCACAAGAAGTCGGAGCGGCACATAACCTGCCAGTTATTGATTTGTATAAAGCGATGACTGTTTATCCCGGAACGGATGAGTTTTTACAAGCGGATGGTTTGCATTTTTCACAAGTGGGCTATGAATTATTAGGTGCCTTGATTGTTCGAGAAATAAAAGGTAGACTAAAACCAAAACAAGCATAGATAGGAAGAACAAAATGGCGAATCATTATTATACAGAAAATCCAGAATTAGCACATGATTTAGAAAGCTGGTCTTTTCCATTACGTGGTCGGACCTTTCAGTTTACGACCGATAGTGGGGTCTTCTCAAGAGGAACAGTGGATTATGGTTCTCGTGTGTTGATTGATGCTTTTGAATGGGAAAATTTACCAGCAGGCCGTTTGTTAGATGTTGGTTGTGGCTACGGACCAATTGGGTTGTCCTTAGCGGCGGCGACTGGTCGACTGGTGGAAATGGTAGATGTCAACCAACGGGCGGTTGGGCTAGCTCAAATGAACGCCCAACGCAACCAAATTACTACTGTGGATATCCACTCCTCCAATGTGTATGACACCTTAAACGAAACGACCTACGCGGCAATTGTTAGCAATCCGCCCATTCGTGCAGGAAAAAAAGTTGTCCATGGCATTTTAACAGGGGCTTTTCCGTTGTTGAAAGTTGGTGGCACATTGACGGTGGTTATTCAAAAGAAACAAGGTGCACCTAGTGCAGAAAAGAAAATGGCTGAAGTATTTGGCAATGTTGAAATTGTGACAAAAGACAAAGGCTATTATATTTTACGAAGTGTGAAAGAAGCAGAGTAAAAAAGAACCGCCACTTTAGTGGAGGTTCTTTTTTAGAATAGATACGCTTGATCAATTTTTTGGTTCAACAGTTTTTTTTCGTCTGGCGATAAAAAAGCACCTGCAAGCGCATTTTTGGTGAGTTGCTTCATTTCGTCATAACTTAATTGATACCAAGTGGCCAATTTCATGAATTCTTTCGTTAACGTAGTATCTGAAACAGTGCGATTATCGGTATTGATGCAGACGGCTAAGCCAGCCTCTATAAATTGTTGAAAAGGGTATTCAGCCAATGTTTTGACGGTGCCTGTTTGGAAGTTGCTAGTTGGACACATTTCTAAAAGGACCTTTTTTTCTTTTAAGAGCGCCAAGTATTCGGGTGTATCTTTCAAAGCAATACCGTGACCAATCCGAGTGGCACCTAAAGTGACAGCATCAGCGACATTTTTGCCACAGCCGCATTCCCCAGCGTGGAGTGTTAATGGAATTGACAATTGGTTGGCTAAAGCTAATACGTCTTCAAATGTGTATGGAGGAAAATCGACTTCATTGCCAGCTAAATCAAAGCCGACAACGCCTGTCTCTCTGAAATCATGCGCTAAGTGAACGATTTTTTCTATGGCTTGTTGTTGGTCATGCCGCATGCCACATAACAGTGCATTGCTTTTTACACCAAAATCTTCTTCGCCTTGTTTTAAGCCAGTTAAAACAGCAGTCACGATTTCCGGTAACCGTAAGCCTTTTTCTGTATGTTGCGAAGGCGCAAAACGCACCTCTATGTAAGCCACGCCATCTTCGGCAGCTTGGCTAATCACGTCATACGCCGCTGCTTGCAAAGCTTCGGCTGTTTGTAGACAGGTTAGCACGAAGTCGAACCGAGTTAAATAATCATTCAAATCGGTGCATTTTTCAGGGGCAACCACTAACTCTTTCAAGGTTTGTTCGTCTTGGGGTAATGGAATGTTTTGTTTTTCAGCAATGGTGCGTAAAGTGGTTGGTCGAATCGACCCATCTAAGTGACAGTGCAGCTCGATTTTTGGTAATTGACGGACACGGGATTCTTCCATGGAAAAATAGCCTCCATTTTCTTTTGTTTTTTAATCTTTTTAGTCTATTTCTTTTGTCTTTTTTTTGTTAAAATGTAAAAGATTCGATAAGTATTTTGAAGACTGTAACACGTCGACAAATGTCTGTCAATGCAAAAGGAGACGTTGGGAGGGGCGCGATGAAACTAACGATTAAAGAAATTGCTGATATGGCTGGTGTTTCTGTCACAACCGTCTCACAAATTCTGAATAATAAAGGGAGTCGTTTCAGTGAAAAAACCCGCAACAAGGTGTTGGCGGTAGTCGCTGAAAATCATTACAAACCAGATTACTTTGCTTCGAATGTAATCAACCGTCATTCCAAAACCATTGGGATGATTGTGCCAGATGTGACGGATTTCTTTTTCTCAAAAGTAATTGAAGGTGTGGAAACATATTTAAATTCGTTAGGCTACATGATTTTATTATGCAATTCAAAACATGATTCCGAGCAAGCGATGCAATATGTTAGCGAGTTGATTCATCGGTCGGTGGACGGCATTATTTTTGCCACGCCGAATGTTTTGCCAGAAAATCATATTTTAAAAGACCGACGAGAACATCCGATTCCTGTCATTCTTGTCGATCGCGGGATTAATCCACGAGATAACGGACGACTAATCGTTAAAGAGTATGAAGGTGCTTATCAAGCGGTCCATCATTTGATTCAACAAGGGCATCAGCATATTGGTATGTTGCGCGAAAGTGCCGGCTATTATCGTTTGACGGAACGAGTGACGGCGTATCAGCATGCGTTACAGGACAACAATTTACCTTTTTGTCCACATTATGTTTGTGCAGGGGAGCTGAACTTACATGGTGGCTATGCTGCGGCGAAAGAAGTCTTGAAAAATGAAGAAATCACAGCAATTTTTTGCGGCAATGATGAAATGGCGATGGGGGCCTATCAAGCCATTGAAGAAGTGGGCAAGAAAATTCCAGACGATATTTCGGTGGTTGGTTTTGATGGCTTGGAAATTTCCGAATATTTGGTGCCGAGTTTAACAACCGTCTATCAGCCGAGTTTTGATATTGGCTATTATGCAGCAAAATTTTTGGTGGAAGCTATTGCAGATCCAACAGGGAAAGTCCCGAATAAAGTATTTGATGCGACGTTTATTGCTAGAAAAAGTACAAAACCGATTTAAAAAACAGCTTAGAAATAGAACGTTCGTGTTGTTTGCGTTTTCACAAGAAAAAAATAATAGTAAACTGGTTTACTAAATGGTTTAAAGCTGAACGATTTTGTTGTATAATACATTATCGGGAAATCGGAGGGAACGAATTCATGAGAATGGTAGACATTATTGAAAAGAAACGTGACGGGCATCAACTAACAAGCGAAGAAATTCAATTTATTATCAACGGATACACAGATGGTTCAATTCCAGATTATCAGGTAAGTGCCTTTTTAATGGCTGTTTTTTACCAAGATATGACAGACGAAGAAATTACACAAATGACGTTAGCAATGGTCCATTCAGGCGAAATTGTGGATCTTTCTTCTATAGAAGGAATCAAAGTCGACAAGCATTCTACAGGTGGCGTAGGCGACACTACGACGCTTATTTTAGCGCCGTTAGTTGCTAGTGTCGGGGTCAATGTAGCAAAAATGTCTGGTCGTGGCTTAGGCTACACGGGTGGTACGTTGGATAAATTAGAAGCGATTCCTGGCTTTAAAGTTGAATTGACAGAAGAACGTTTTATTCAATTGGTGAACGATACAAAAGTGGCAGTGATTGGTCAGTCAGGTGATCTGGCACCAGCAGACAAAAAACTTTATGCGTTACGTGATGTGACCGCCACTGTTGACTCAATTCCATTAATTGCAAGTTCCATTATGAGTAAAAAAATTGCCGCAGGGGCAGATGCGATTGTTTTAGACGTGACTACTGGTGAAGGGGCCTTTATGAAAGACCTAGCAAGTGCTCGTCGATTAGCGGAAACAATGGTTCGCATTGGGAAACTGGCAAATCGCCAAACGATGGCAGTAATTTCAGACATGTCACAACCTTTAGGGGAGGCCATCGGAAATAGTTTAGAAATCGTTGAAGCAATCGAGACCTTGCAAGGAAATGGGCCAGAAGATTTAGTGGAAATGTGCTATGTCTTAGGGAGTCAGATGGTCGTTTTAGCTAAAAAAGCTGAGACATTAGACGAAGCACGGGCTTTATTAGAAGAAGCTTTAACAAGCGGTCGAGCGCTCGCAAAATTCAAAGAAATGATTGAAAATCAAGGCGGCGACGGTTCCGTTGTTGACCAGCCAGAAAAATTATTAACCGCGACTTATCAATTTGATTTACCTGCCAAAGAAACAGGCGTGGTACAAAAAATCGTTGCCAATGAAATTGGTGTTGCCGCAATGTTGCTGGGCGCTGGTCGTGCTACGAAAGAAGATACGATTGATTTTGCAGTTGGCTTGAAACTTCACAAAAAAGTAGGGAGCCCAGTTGAAAAAGGCGAATCATTATTAACCATTTATGCCAATCGTGAAGACGTGACAGAAGTCGAACAATTGCTTTATAAAAACATTGAAATTGGACCAACCGGCGAAGAGCCTATTTTGATTCATGATATTATTACGGAATAAAACAAAAAGAAAAGAGGAATTCTCATCATGGAATTAAACCGCATGATTGACCACACTATTTTGAAACCAGAAGCGACAGAAGCCGCTGTCCAAAAAATTATTGACGAAGCTAAGGAGTACAACTTTTTCTCTGTATGTATCAATCCTTGTTGGGTCGCTTTTGCTAGCGAGCAATTAGCAGATACCGACGTCGCTGTGTGTACTGTTATTGGCTTTCCTTTGGGGGCAAATACACCAGAAGTTAAAGCATACGAAGCAGCTGATGCGATTAAAAATGGTGCGAATGAAGTGGATATGGTGATTAATATTGGTGCATTAAAATCACAACAATACGATCAAGTACGTCAAGACATTCAAGGCGTAGTAGATGCAGCCAAAGGAAAAGCGTTAGTCAAAGTGATTATTGAAACAGCATTATTAACAGACGAAGAAAAAGTTAAAGCGTGTGAATTAGCCAAAGAAGCGGGTGCCGATTTCGTTAAAACATCTACTGGTTTCTCAACAGGCGGCGCTAAAGTAGCAGACATTCGTTTAATGCGTGAGACAGTTGGTCCTGATATGGGCGTTAAGGCTTCTGGTGGCGTGCATAACGCAGAAGAAGCGCTAGCAATGATTGAAGCGGGGGCAACACGTATCGGTGCAAGTACGGGTGTAGCAATTGTTTCTGGAACAACTGGCGAAGGGTATTAATTCGTATTTCAAATAGAACGAAGGTGTGGCGAAAAAGATGACAGTAAAACAAGAATGGCTTGATTGTGCCGGAGAAGCATTGGCACACGCCTATGTACCGTATTCTAACTTTCCCGTGGGCGCTTGCTTAGTGACTGCAGACGGGAAAATGTATCAAGGAGTCAACATTGAAAATGCCTCCTTTGGTTTAACAAATTGTGCAGAAAGAACGGCGATTTTTAAAGCCATTTCAGAAGATGAACGGAGCTTTCAACATTTAGTGGTAGCAGGTAATACAGAGGCACCCATTTCTCCATGTGGCGCTTGTCGTCAAGTAATGGCTGAATTCTTTGATCCACAAATGCCGGTCACGTTAGTTGGCAAAGATGGCGCGACCAAAACAATGACAGTTGCGGCATTATTGCCCTATTCATTTACAGATAAAGATTTTTAAAAAAAGGACATAAGGTTTCGTTGGGCTCAAAGTAGATTTCAATAGCATAAATGCGAATGAAATAATAGATAAAATAGTAGGGGGCTTTTCGGAAAGTGAAACAAGTAAAATTTTTAGGTCTAGGATTAGCGGCAGTTGCCTTAACCATTGGGTTAGCTGCATGTGGCGGCAATAGCAAAAAGAACGCCAATACAAAAGGTGATCCACAACATAGTGTCGTAATGGTCACAGATACAGCCGGTATTGATGACAAATCTTTTAACCAATCTGCGTGGGAAGGAATGCAAGAGTGGGGCAAAGAGCACAAACTTCCAGAAGGACCTCAAGGGTATGCGTATATTCAATCAAATGAAGCATCTGATTATACATCAAACATTGACCAAGCCATTTCAAGTCAATTTAAAACGATTTTTGGCATTGGCTATTTACTAAAAAATGCAGTAGTAGATGCAGCGGACGCCAACCCAGAAACGAATTTCGTTCTGATCGACGATACAGTTAACGGGAAAAACAACGTCGCTTCTGCAACGTTTAGAGATAATGAATCTGCGTATTTAGCAGGTGTAGCAGCAGCCAACACTACAAAAACCAACAAAGTAGGATTTATCGGTGGGGTAGAAGGACCTGTTATTGGCCGTTTCCAAGCTGGTTTTGAAAAAGGTGTAGCAGACGCTGGCAAAAAATTAGGCAAAGATATTCAAATTACGTCTACTTATGCAGGGACATTTGCAGACGCTTCAAAAGGACGGGCCTTAGCTTCTTCTATGTATCAAGCAGGTGCCGACATTATTTATCACGCAGCGGCGACTACAGGACAAGGAATCTTCCAAGAAGCCAAAGCGCTAAATGAAACAGGTTCAAAAGGTAAAGTTTGGGTGATTGGTGTTGACCGTGACCAAAACGAAGACGGTAAATATACAACCAAAGATGGCAAGGATGATAACTTAACGTTAGCTTCAACTATTAAAGGTGTAAATATTGCTGTGAAAAAAATCTCTGATCTTGCCTTAGAAGATAAATTCCCTGGCGGCGAACATTTAACTTATGGATTGAAAGATGGCGGTGTTGATTTAACAACAGAAGCCCTAAGCGATCAAGCCAAAACGGCAGTTAAAGAAGCCAAAGAACAAATCATCTCTGGTGACGTAAAAGTTCCAGACCAACCTTAGAAACAACTTAGTTGTTTAAATACATTAAACTATTTTTAGGAGGCTTTACAGAAATGAAAAAAGCAAAATTATTCGGTTTTAGTTTGATTGCATTAGGTTTATCAGTTTCACTTGCAGCATGTGGTGGTGGCAAAGGCAAAACTGCTGAAAGCGGCGGTGGCAAAGGGGATGCAGCGCATAGTGCTGTAATCATTACAGATACAGGCGGCGTGGATGACAAGTCGTTCAACCAATCTTCTTGGGAAGGATTGCAAGCTTGGGGTAAAGAACATGATTTACCAGAAGGTTCAAAAGGGTATGCATATATTCAATCGAATGATGCAGCTGACTATACAACCAATATTGACCAAGCGGTATCAAGTAAATTCAACACAATCTTTGGTATTGGCTACTTGCTAAAAGATGCAATTTCTTCTGCAGCAGATGCCAACCCTGATACAAACTTTGTTTTAATCGATGATCAAATCGATGGCAAAAAGAATGTCGTTTCTGCAACATTTAGAGATAATGAAGCAGCTTATTTAGCCGGTGTTGCCGCTGCGAACGAAACAAAAACGAACAAAGTCGGTTTTGTTGGTGGTGAAGAAGGGGTCGTAATTGACCGTTTCCAAGCTGGTTTTGAAAAAGGTGTGGCTGATGCTGCGAAAGAATTAGGTAAAGAAATTACTGTTGATACAAAATATGCGGCTTCATTTGCTGATCCTGCCAAAGGGAAAGCTTTAGCTGCTGCAATGTACCAAAACGGCGTTGATATCATCTTCCATGCTTCTGGTGCGACTGGACAAGGAGTCTTCCAAGAAGCAAAAGACTTGAATGAATCAGGTTCTGGCGACAAAGTTTGGGTAATCGGTGTTGACCGCGATCAAGATGCTGATGGTAAGTACAAAACAAAAGACGGCAAAGAAGACAACTTCACGTTAACTTCAACGCTTAAAGGTGTCGGCACAGCGGTTCAAGATATTGCCAACCGTGCATTAGAAGACAAATTCCCTGGTGGCGAACATTTAGTTTATGGATTAAAAGATGGTGGCGTTGACTTAACAGACGGCTATTTAAACGACAAAACAAAAGAAGCTGTTAAAACAGCAAAAGATAAAGTAATCTCAGGTGACGTAAAAGTCCCAGAAAAACCAGAATAATTTAAGCTCCTAAAAGAAAAAAGAAGGGATCATTATTGTTCCTTCTAAAAATAAAGTGGTCCTTGGCAGCGACGGCTGCCAAGGAACCCCTTTATGATGTTTGGATTTTTAACTAAATAGTTGAGGTTCTTCAACTACTTAGTTAAGGGTCAAAATTACCCTCTAAAGTATTGCCAATATAATTTTGTTAGGAAGTGAATAGACCTTGTCTCAAGAAGAAAACGTAATTGAGATGCGTAAAATCACCAAAGAATTTGGGACGTTCAAAGCCAACGACCAAATTGATTTACAAGTAAAACCTGGTGAAATCCACGCACTGCTAGGTGAAAATGGTGCAGGCAAGTCGACCTTGATGAATATCTTATCAGGGCTATTGGAACCGACCTCAGGTGAGATTTATATGAATGGCGAAAAAGTCAACATTACAAGTCCTACTGCAGCCAATCGTTTAGGAATCGGAATGGTCCATCAGCATTTTATGTTAGTTGAAGCCTTTACTGTGACTGAAAATATTATCTTAGGTAGTGAACCTACCCATGGCGGTATTTTAGACCGGAAAAAAGCGAAAAAAGAGATTGAAGAAGTGTCTAAGCAATACGGGTTGGATGTAAATCCCAATGCCTATATTCGCGATATTTCTGTGGGTATGCAACAACGGGTTGAAATTTTAAAGACCTTATATCGTGGTGCGAACGTTTTAATTTTTGACGAACCAACCGCAGTATTAACGCCACAAGAAATTGATGAATTAATGATTATTTTGAAAGAACTAACCGATGAAGGCAAATCGATCATTTTAATTACACATAAGTTAGATGAAATTAAAAAAGTGGCGGACCGTTGTACGGTTATTCGCCGGGGGCAAAGTATTGGCACCGTCAATGTGAAAGACGTTTCTTCGCAACAGTTAGCCGATATGATGGTGGGTCGTTCTGTTTCCTTCAAAACAGAGAAAAAACCAGCGCAACCGAAAGAAACAATTTTATCAATTAAAGATTTAGTAGTGAAAGAAAGCCGCGGCTTAGATGCAGTGAAAAATCTTAGCTTAGATGTCCGAGCAGGGGAAGTTGTTGGGATTGCGGGGATTGATGGCAATGGACAAACAGAATTAATCCAAGCCTTAGCAGGATTAACCAAAGTCGAAAAAGGCTCCATTCATTTGAATGAAAAAGAGATTACTAATCGCAAACCTCGGGAAATTACGGAAATGGGTGTCGCCCACGTTCCTGAAGACCGACATAAATATGGCTTGGTATTAGAGATGACATTGGCTGAAAATATTGGCCTACAAACGTATTACCAAAAACCATACAGTTCAACAGGTATTTTAAACTATCGAATGATTAACAAACACGCCCGTGAATTAATTGAAGAATACGATGTACGGACTCCTAATGAATTAGTACCAGCTCGGGCGCTTTCAGGTGGGAATCAGCAAAAAGCGATTATTGCCCGAGAAGTTGACCGCGATCCAGATTTGTTGATTGTTTCTCAACCAACACGCGGTTTAGATGTCGGAGCTATTGAATACATTCATCGTCGACTAATTGAACAAAGAGATAAAAATAAAGCTGTTTTATTAGTAAGTTTTGAATTAGATGAAATTTTAAACGTTTCTGATCGTATCGCTGTTATTCATGCGGGGGAAATTGTCGGAATTGTTGATCCGAAAGAAACGACAGAAAATGAATTGGGCTTGTTAATGGCTGGCTACTCATTGGAAGAAGCCCGTGCTGAGTTATCAAAAGTAGAGGCAGGTGAAACTGTTGAATAATCGTTCTGAAAAAATAAGAAATATTTTAGTCCCTGTATTATCTGTTATTATGGGTTTCCTCTTAGGGGCAATTATTATGGTTATCTTTGGCTATGACCCAGTGGCTGGGTATCAAGCGATGTTTGAAACAGCTTTCCAAGGAAAGAAAAGTATTGGTGAGATTTTTGTCACCGCAGCACCGTTGATTTTTACCGCTTTAGGATTCTCGGTGGCAAATTCGGCTGGATTCTTTAATATCGGGCTTTCTGGACAAGCCTTATGTGGTTGGGTGGCTAGTATTTGGGTCGCTTTATCCATGCCTGATGCTCCTCGGATGATTGCGTTGCCGGTGGCGATTATTGTTGGCGCGGTTGCAGGAGCTTTAGCAGCAGCCATTCCAGGTTTCTTGCGTGCCTATTTTGGGACGAGTGAAGTTATTGTTACGATTATGTTGAATTATATTTTATTGTACACAGGAAATCATATTGCTAATAATGTCATGAAACCAAGTATTATGGCGAACAAAGGGATCACCAAAATGATTGGTGCAAATGCTTCATTACGCTCACCGTTTTTAACAAGTATCAGTGATGGCTCTCGTTTGAACATCGGCATTTTCTTGGCCTTCATTTTCCTTATTCTTGTGTGGTTCTTGATGAAAAAAACAACGCTTGGTTTTGAAATTCGGTCGGTGGGGTTAAACCCATTTGCTTCTGAATATGCTGGAATGAGCAGCAAGCGAACAATTATTTTATCCATGATGATTTCAGGAACACTGGCTGGTTTAGGTGGTGCGGTCCAAGGATTGGGGACTTTCCAAAACTTCTTTATTCAAAACACATCGTTGAGCATTGGGTTCGATGGTATGGCCGTGTCTCTATTAGGAGCAGGTAGCTCAATCGGGATTTTACTTTCCGCATTACTGTTTGGAATGTTAAAACTTGGTGGACAAGGAATGCCGTTGATAGCTGGTGTACCAACCGAATTAGTTGATGTTGTTATTGCAGCGATTATTTTCTTTGTGGGAATTAGTTATTTAATTCGTTTCTTGTTAGCAAAAGCGTCTGGTAGTAAAAAAGAAGTAGCGATTGTAGAAACAATTGAAGCGGCGCCAGACAAAAACAATCAAGAGGGGGGAGACATCTAATGGATTTAGCAACAATTTCCTCAATCATCACGCAAACATTAGTGTATGCAACTCCGCTCATCTTGACAGCATTAGGCGGAACGTTCTCAGAACGAAGTGGTGTGGTTAATGTTGGTTTGGAAGGTATTATGGTAATGGGCGCTTTCAGTTCGGTCATTTTTAACTTGACGTTTGCTGATACATTTGGCGCAGCCACACCATGGATTGCTTGTTTAGTAGGAGGCCTTGTCGGGATTGTCTTTTCTCTCTTACATGCTGTTGCAACCATTAACTTACGAGCAGATCATATTATCAGTGGTACTGTCATTAACTTGATGGCACCGGCGCTAGGGGTTTTCCTAGTAAAAGTTATTTATCAAAAAGGACAAACAGATATGATTACACAATCATTTGGTTATTTTTCTTTCCCAGGATTGTCAAAAATTCCAGTGATTGGTGAACTATTCTTTGCGAAAACCTCTTTGCCAGCTTTCGTAGCAATTTTGATTGCGATTTTAGCTTGGTTTGTCATTTATAAAACACGTTTTGGCTTACGGTTACGTTCTGTGGGGGAACATCCACAAGCGGCAGATACATTAGGGATTAATGTCTACTTAATGCGTTATTCTGGCGTCTTGTTATCCGGCTTCTTAGGCGGTATGGGCGGAGCTGTCTTTGCTCAAAGTATTGCGGGTCGTTTTGGGATTACCACAATTGCAGGACAAGGGTTTATTTCAATGGCCGCAATGATCTTTGGTAAATGGAATCCACTTGGGGCAATGGGCGCAGCCTTATTCTTTGGCTTTGCACAAAACTTAAGTATTGCTGGGGAAAACCTACCAATTATTTCAGAAATTCCAAAAGTTTATCTACAAGCAGCACCATACGTATTGACCATTTTAGTCCTAGTTGTGTTCTTCGGAAAATCATCGGGACCAAAAGCGAACGGGAAAAATTACGTCAAAACGAAATAAGAAAAAAGACCTTCGTCATAAATTGACGAAGGTCTTTTTTCTTAAAGATAATTAAGCAAATAGCTTAAAAAGAAGAGTGTGAAGAGACACCTCTATTAGCGACCTTTAAGCACCGCTAAAATCGAAGGAAGCAGTGAAAATTTTAATGCTCTTTCAGGCAATAATAGCGGATTCATGGTATAATTGAAGAGCTGAGAATAAATAGATTATTCTGTTTGATTCTCGAGACTATTTAAAAGGCTAGCGTAAAATAATTGTCATTCTTGACGTATTTACGACCTTAGAGGAGGAAGCAAGTGTGTTTAAACGTGTTCATTTAATCGTACTAGATTCAGTCGGTATTGGTGAAGCACCAGATGCTGAAAAATTTGGAGATGTCGGCAGTGATACACTGGGTCATATTGCCAAAGAAGCGGGACTAACCATTCCTCATTTAGAAAAACTTGGATTGGGAACTATTGCTCCTTTAACAGGTGTTAAAGCAGTGGCAGACCACGATGGCTATGCCACCAAATTAGAAGAAATTTCTGTTGGAAAAGATACTATGACCGGTCACTGGGAAATTATGGGTTTGAACATCAAAAAACCTTTTCGGGTATTTCCAAACGGCTTTCCTGAAGAGTTGCTGAAACAAATTGAAGATTTTTCTGGGCGAAAAGTTGTTTGTAACAAACCATATAGCGGGACAGCAGTCATTGATGATTATGGCGAACATCAAATGAAAACAGGGGATTTAATCGTTTATACTTCAGCAGACCCTGTTTTACAAATTGCGGCGCATGAAGACATTATTCCATTAGAAGAATTGTATAAAATTTGTCAATATGTTCGTGACATTACGAAAGACGAACCTTATATGATTGGGCGGATTATCGCCCGCCCGTATGTTGGCGAACCAGGTAATTTCACTCGAACCAGTAACCGTCATGACTATGCTTTAGATCCTTTTGGCCATACTGTTTTAGATTCGTTGAAAGAAAATGGCAATGATGTGATCGCTGTTGGGAAAATTAACGACATCTTTAATGGACAAGGAATTACTGAAGCTATCCGCACGAAGAGCAATATGGATGGGGTGGATCAATTATTAACAGTCATGAACAAAGATTTTACAGGTTTAAGTTTTACTAACTTAGTGGATTTCGATGCGCTGTATGGCCACCGTCGTGATGTAAAGGGCTATGCAAAAGCTATCGAAGATTTTGATGGTCGTTTGCCAGAGATTATGGCAGCTATGGCCGAAGATGATTTACTTTTAATTACAGCAGATCATGGGAATGACCCAACTTTCCCAGGAACAGACCACACACGTGAATATGTGCCTTTATTGGCTTATAGTAAAAAAATGACAAAACAAGGCAGCCTGCCACAAGGATTTTATTCAGATATTTCAGCAACGATTGCTGAAAACTTTGAAGTTCCTGCAACGGAAAACGGGCAAAGCTTTTTAAATCAATTACAATAATTCGAGGAGGCAACACATGACAACGTTAACGAATCATTTAAACGAAACAACTGAGTTTTTGAAAGAAAAAGGGGTACAACAAGCAGACTTCGGTCTAATCTTAGGTTCTGGGTTAGGTGAATTAGCCAATGAAATAACCGATGCGATTGCTATTCCTTTCTCTGAAATTCCCCATTTTTCTGTTTCAACAGTCGTTGGACATGCTGGACAATTAGTTTACGGAACGCTTTCTGGAAAAAAAGTTTTGGCGATGCAAGGACGTTTTCATTATTATGAAGGACATTCGATGCAAACGGTCACTTATCCCGTTCGTGTGATGGCTGCTTTAGGCATTCATTCAATGATTGTAACCAACGCAGCTGGTGGCGTAAATGAAACATATACACCGGGGAATTTGATGTTAATCAATGACCACATTAATTTTACAGGCGATAATCCGTTAATTGGTGAAAATGATGAAGAAATCGGGCCGCGTTTTCCAGATATGAGTCATGCTTACACGCAAGAATATCGGGAAGTGGCAAAAAAAGTGGCTGCGGAACAAAATATTGATTTAAAAGAAGGCGTGTATATGGGCTTTTCTGGTCCAACATATGAAACGCCTGCAGAAATTCGGATGTCACGGACGTTGGGTGCAGATGCAGTTGGGATGTCAACTGTTTCGGAGGTCATCGTAGCTGTGCATAGTGGCATGAAAGTATTAGGCATCTCTTGTATTACGAATTTAGCAGCTGGTATGCAAAGTAGCTTAAATCATGCAGAAGTAGTTGAAACAACTGAACGCGTTAAAGGACAATTCAAAGAGTTAGTGAAAGCAACACTAGCAGCTTTATAAAAAAGGAGTAAATCAGAATGAGTGTGCATATCGAAGCAAAACCAGGTGAAATTGCCGATAAAATTTTACTACCAGGGGATCCCCTCCGAGCAAAATATATTGCGGAAACTTTTTTAGAGAATCCTGTCTGCTATAATCAAGTTCGTGGGATGTTAGGTTATACAGGAACGTATAAGGGACAGCGTGTTTCGGTTCAAGGGACAGGGATGGGGATGCCTTCAGCAGGTATTTATGCCCATGAGTTAATTAACTCTTACGATGTGAAGAAGTTAATTCGTGTTGGTACGTGTGGTTCTATTTCAGAAAAAGTCAACGTTCGTGAATTAGTTATCGCACAAGCAGCAGCGACACCTTCTTCCGCGATTCGCAATGATTTTCCTAAATATGATTTTCCGCAAATTGCGAGCTTTGATCTTTTACTCAAATCTTACGAAATTGCCAAAGCAAAAGGCTTTACTACCCATGTTGGTAACGTATTGTCAGATGATGTTTTTTACAAAGATAGCTTAGATGATGTCTTTCGTTTAGGTCGATACGGGGTATTAGCGATTGAAATGGAAGCGGCAATGTTATATTATTTAGCAGCAAAATTTGATGTAGAAGCATTGGCGATTATGACGGTGAGTGATAGCTTGGTGACAGGTGAAGAAACAACGGCAGAAGAACGCCAAACGACGTTTAATGAAATGATTGAAGTTGGTTTAGAAACGGCAATTGCTAATTAAAAAAATGCTTGGATGAAAACAATCATCCAAGCATTTTTTTAATTTAAGAGCGCTTTTTTTACATCTTCAACAATTTGGGTATTCGCAATAGGTCCGTTGTATAACCAACTACTTTTTTTATCATAGGTATGAACTTGGTTATTTTTCACAGCAGGTAAGTTCTTCCAAATTGCTTCTTGGAAAAGAGGTGCTGATTCATCACTATTTACAAGGAAAATATGGTCTGCGTCAAGCTCAGCTAATTTTTCTAAAGAAACTTGATTCCAATCTGCAGTAGCATTTTTAGAAATTTCTTCCACTAATTTTGGAACTTGGAGACCTAAATCCTGATAGAGCACGGTTCCGCTTGAGCGATTATTGCTAACCATAAAGACTTGGTTGTTGGTTACCCATAAGACTGCCGCAGATTTGCCAGCATCCTTTTTTCCAAGGTCTTCTTGGACGCCTTTGGTTAAGGTATTATAATCTTCTACCACTTTTTTCGCTTGTTCTTTTTTATCTAAAACAGTGGCAATATCTTCCAATTGATCACGCCAGGTGACATTTTCGCCGTTTTTGACTACATAAGTTGGCGCAATTTTGCTGTATTCTTTGTATTTACCGCCTTCAACTAGAGCAGATGAACTGATTAATAATAAGTCAGGTTCAAATTTTAGAACCGCTTCATATGGCAAGTCATAGGAAATAGTGGGGACATCTTTCAATTCTTTCGCTAAATAATCTTGAATGCTGCCTTGTCCAACTGTCCATTGTGCCACTGGTTTTTCTCCTAATGCAACTAGATAATCTTCTAAATAGCTCGCAATAATCCGTTTGGGTTTCGCGGGGACGGTTACTTTATTGCCTAAGGTATCTGTTACTTCATGTGTTTTGTCAGCGTTGTTGGCTTCTTTATTCGTGTTACCACAAGCTGCGAGTAAGAATGAACCAAGAAGAAGGGTGGTACCAATTAGGACCGTCTTTTTTAAAAGTTTCATTGTGTAACTCCTTTATTTTTAGTTGATAACGATTCTCATTATCAGTTAAAAACGACCGTTTGTCAATCAGCGCTTGCTTTTTTGAGCAAATAAGTTGCATTTTTTAGATAATTCGTTTTTTTGATTGGAAGAAACATTGCTTTTTAAGGAAGGGTCTTTTATAATCAAGGAACAATGAGTGAGAACGATTCTCAATAAATGTAAAATAACGACAGAAAAATTAAAGAGGAATGGTTATGAATTATTTAGAGGCAGAGGACTTAACTACAGGATATGGTCGTCAAGTGATTAGTGAAGCGCTGAACTGTTCATTTGAAGCGGGAACTATTACAAGTATTATTGGACCAAATGGTTGTGGCAAATCGACCTTGTTAAAAACACTTGCGCGCATTTTGCCAGCCGAGAAAGGCAAGGTGTTCATTAAGAACCAAGAACTTCAACATTTTTCTTCAAAAGAAGTGGCGCAAGAACTAGCGATTTTATCACAAACGCCAGAAAATACAATCGATTTATCTGTTTTTGACCTCGTCTCTTTCGGGCGGTATCCATATCAATCGGGCTGGAAAAGCGTCACCACAGAAGATCAAGAGTACATACAATGGGCATTAGAATTAACAGGCTTAACTGAGTTAGCTAGAGAGTCTGTGGCAATTTTATCAGGTGGACAACAGCAACGGGTTTGGATTGCTATGGCGCTAGTGCAGGATACAGATATTTTAATTTTAGATGAACCAACCACCTATTTGGATCCAGCGCATCAGCTAGAAATTTTAAATGTGTTAAAACGAATTAATCAAGAACATCAGAAAACCATCGTGATGACGATTCATGATATTAATTTAGCTTCTCGTTTTTCTGATCGTGTGATTGCGATGAAAGAGGGAAAGATTATCAATGAGGGAACACCGCAAGAAGTGATTACTGTTACTGGCTTAGCAGATGTTTTCGCTATTCAAGCAGAAATTAGTTATCATAGTCAGACACAGCGGCCACTAGTGCTTTCTTATGAGTTGATGGAAATGGAGCTGGATGGATGAAAGGCATAAGCGGATTTTATAGACACCAATGGCAAGTGTTACTTGTCTGTCTTTTTTTGCTAATGGGGACAATGCTTCTGTCGCTGATGTTTGGTGCGACGTCGGTTTCGATTCACACGATTATTGAATCATTTACGCACTTTGATGCGACCAATCAAGCACATCAAGTCATTCAAACGGTTCGGTTGCCGCGGATTTTAGGAGCCGCTTTTGTGGGAGCAAGTTTAGCGGTGAGTGGGGCGTTAGCGCAAGGGATTACGCAAAACCCATTGGCAGATTCTGGCTTGCTGGGTATCAATGCTGGGGCTGGCTTGGGCTTAGCGCTTGTTTTTGCATTCCTCCCTCAGGCAAGTTATGGGTGGCTTTTAGTTGTTTCTTTTCTTGGCGCCGGCGTGAGTGTAGCACTGATTTATTATCTTTCTAATCATTCAATTCGAGGAGCAAGCCCCATGCGTCTGACCTTGGTGGGAGCTGGTATTAGTGCCCTTTTTTTATCATTTAGTCAATTCTTAGCCATTCAGTTCAATTTGAGTCAAGAGTTAACGTTTTGGTTTCTTGGCGGTGTCAGCGTTATTTCTTGGGCACAATTAAAAATAGTCGTCCCGATCTTTCTGGGTGCATTTGCATTAGCAATTCTGATTAGTCCGTCGGTGACTATTTTACGGTTTGGCGATGATGCAACAATTGGTTTGGGGCGAAATCCGCAGCGTATTCGGTTGTTCGCCAGTATAACGATTTTGCTTTTATCAGGATTGTCTGTGGCGCTGGTTGGCTCGGTCAGTTTTGTTGGCTTGATGGTGCCTCATGTGATGCGAACAGTTTCTGGAGAAAATTACCGTCGCTTGATTCCGTTCTCGGCGTTAGGCGGTGCACTCCTCGTTTTGGTGGCAGATTTAATCGCTCGAATGGTGAATCCGCCTTTTGAAACACCATTTGGGATTATCACGGCCTTAATTGGCATCCCATTCTTTCTTTATTTATTTCGTAAAGGAGGGCAACTAGGATGACACAGAAAAAAGTGTCCCGTTGGGTGGCTATCTTAATAGTTGGGATTATCCTAACTGCTTGTATCAGTTTAACGCAAGGGGAATTATCTGTTTCCTTCATAGATTTAAAAGCCCTTCTTTTGGGACAGGGAAGTCAGGCCAAACAACTGTTAGTTTGGGATTTTCGGTTACCACGGATTGTGCTTGCGGTCCTAGCGGGCGCAGCTTTAGGCTTAAGCGGCGCTATTCTTCAAGGAATTACTCGAAATCCGTTAGCAGATACTGGGATTTTAGGCATTAATGCGGGTGCGGGTTTGGCAGTGATTTTGTTTATTAGTTTTATTGAAACGACAAGTATCACGACGTTTGCACTTCCGCTCGTGGCCTTAGTTGGCGGCTTGCTAGCGGCTGTTGGGATTTTGGTAATCGCGTATCATCATCGTTTAGGATTGACCCCAGTTCGAATGGTCTTAGCGGGTGTCATTTTGAGTACGGGTATTTCAGCACTCACCTTATTAATTACATCAAAAATTGACACTGAAAAGTACCGTTTTGTTACAATGTGGCAAGCAGGCAGTATCTGGGGCAGTAATTGGTTCTTTGTGGGCGCTTTGTTGCCTTGGCTAGTCATCGGGTTCTTTTTTGCGATGAAGCGTCATCGTCTGTTGGATATTTTACAATTAGGGGACGAAACAGCTATGTCTGTAGGTATTGCTGTGAAAAAAGAACGAATCGTTTCGTTGCTATTAGCGGTGATGTTGGCGGCTTCAGCGATTTCCGTTACAGGGGGAATTAATTTTTTAGGTTTACTTGCGCCACATATTGCTCGCAAATGTGGTTTTACGCAACAAAAACAGGTATTGCCATTGGCGGCGTTGTTTGGGAGTTTACTTTTATTGGTTAGTGATACGATTGGTCGGCTATTGCCTGGCAATGGAGAAATGCCTGCAGGGATTATTGTTGCGATCATCGGTGCGCCTTATTTTCTTTATTTGTTAATCAAAACAAGCGATTCGTTATAAAAAAGAATCAAAAGCTGGGTCAAGCGATCATTGTGAAAGCAACTGTCATTTGCTCGGCTTTTTTATTGGCGGATTTTTGAAAAAATAGTATGATAAATGCGTAAGAGGATTGAATGGAGGATGAAAGAATGGAAAACTTTAATTTTTATGTACCAACAGACATCCGTTTTGGGAAAGATCGTTTAGACGAATTACCTGCTGTGTTAGATCAGTTTGGCAAAAATGTCTTACTTGTTTATGGTGGCGGTAGCATCAAACGTAATGGCTTGTACCAACAAATTACTGATTTGGCCCAAAAAAACGGGCATACACTGATTGAGTTGAGCGGTGTCGAACCAAACCCACGCATTGAAACAGTTAGAAAAGGAATTGAGTTGTGTAAAGAAAACCAAGTCGATGTTATTTTAGCAGTTGGCGGTGGTTCAACCATTGATTGTTCCAAAGCAATTGCTGCGGGCTTTTATTCAGAAGAAGATATCTGGACAGTCATTGCAGCCAGAAAAGGGTATACCGGTCCTGCTTTACCAATCGTGACCATCTTAACTTTAGCAGCAACAGGTAGTGAAATGAACGCAGGTGCTGTCATTTCTAACTTAGAAACCAATAAAAAATTAGGCTTTGGTGGTCCGAATATGATTCCAAAAGTTTCGTTCTTGGATCCAACGAATACTTTTACGGTTCCTCAAAATCAAACAGCAGCTGGCTCAGCGGATATTTTCAGTCATTTGATTGAAAACTATTTTAGTATTTCGACAGGCACGGACGTCCAAGATTTTGTGTCGGAAGGCTTAATGCGAACGGTTATCAAAAATTGTCCCATTGCTTTAGAAAATCCAGAAGATTATGATGCACGTGCTAATTTAATGTGGGCAAGTAGTTTAGCCTTAAATGGTTTAACAGGGCGCGGCAAACAAGGTGTTTGGTCTTGTCACCCCATGGAACATGAATTAAGTGCGTTTTATGACATTACGCATGGGATTGGCTTAGCAATTTTAACGCCTCGTTGGATGAATTACGTTTTGTCTGAACAAACCGTTGGCAAGTTTGCACAGTTTGCTCGAAATGTTTGGGGAATAGTCGAACAAGAAGAGGAAGTAGCAGCGAAAAAAGGTATTCAAGCATTGTACGATTACTTTGTGGCTTGTGGCATTCCAATGACATTACCAGAAGTTGGCATCGAAGCAGATAAATTTGAAGAAATGGCACAACAAGCTGTGGCCCATAGTGCAATTGCTGAAAAGGCTTATGTACCATTGGATGTAGCTGATATAGTAGCGATTTATAAAGATTGTTTAACCGAAAGTCAATTTATTTAATCCATAAAAAAGCGGTTTGCCTTGGCAAACCGCTTTTGTTAATAAGAAACATGTTCTTATAAGTAGTATTTTTCTTTCACAGTTAAATCATCGTTTAATTCATAAACTAATGGTTTACCTGTTGGGATTTCAAGATCCATAATATCTTCATCAGAAATGCCTTCGATGTGTTTAGCTAAAGCACGTAATGAATTACCATGAGCCGCTACTAAGACAGTTTTGTTGTCTTTTAAAGCTGGCGCAATTTCATCTTGCCAGAATGGTAATGCACGTTCCAAAGTAACTTTCAAGTTTTCGCCACCAGGAATATCGCGTTGGTCTAACATTGCATAACGACGGTCGTTTGCTGCAGAACCTTCATCTGTTGCTTCCATTAATGGAGGAAGAGTATCGTAAGAACGACGCCAGATGTGGACTTGTTCATCTCCATATTTTTCAGCAGTTTCTTTTTTGTTTAGCCCTTGTAATTTACCATAATGACGTTCGTTTAAGCGCCAAGATTTGATTTGAGGTACCCATAATTGATCTGAGTATTCTAGTAAATAGTTACAAGTTTTGATGGCACGAGTTAAAACAGAAGTATAAGCAACATCGAATTCGATGCCTGCTTCTTTAATTTTACGGCCGCCTTCTTTTGCTTCTTCAACACCTTCAGGTGCTAAATCTACGTCAGCCCATCCAGTAAATTGGTTTAAGGCATTCCATTCGCTAAGTCCATGACGAGAAAAAACTAATTTTGGCATGTATAAGCTCTCCTTTGAGTTTAGTTTTCTGAAAATAAGATTTCCACGTTTATTGTACACCGTTTTGCGTAAGATTTCCAATGGAAAATAGTAAAAAAACGTGAAAGTTGCTGAAAAGTTAGAGTGAAATTGAATCAAAAAAGAAGCCCTATCTGAAGGACTTCTTTTTATTCTTAGGAATACAGCCGTTCGACATCTGTCTCAGGTAAATTGATGTACTTATAACAAGTGCCCACCGAAACGCCGCATTTATTAGAAATAAATTGGATTGTTTCTTTGTTTTCGTAATATAATGCACGGATTTTGCGGACGGTACGTCCGTCAATTTTTGGACGTCCACCTACTTTTCCGTTTTCACGAGCTTTGTGGAGCCCGACGAGCGTGCGTTCTTTAATTAGTGCACATTCCATCACAGATAAGCTCTCCATTAATTGGAAATAGGCTTCACCTGTTGGAAGGTGAGTATCAATTCCTTCTGAAATGCTGACAAAATCAACTTGTTTTTCCTTTAACATTTTCATAAAGTCTGTTAATTGGCGGGTTGTTTTACCTAAATGGTGCAATTTACAAACAATAAGTGTATCCCCAGCAGAAAGAAGTTTTTCGACTTCGTCTAAGACACTGATCTCCGCTTGAGGATCAAATGTCTCTTGGAAAATATCATCACAACCAAACGATTGGAGAGTGGTTAGTTGATTTTTTAAATCGTCTTCAATAATAGTTGTGCGTGCATAACCAATTCGTTTCATATATTATCCTTCCTATATAAATAATCTTTTTTCACACATTCTTAACGTGCGGGAACATGTAAGGTTTTCGGTCCATCTTCATAACCGACGATTACCATAGAAACCATATTTAAAAATAAGCCGTGTTCAACGACGCCAACCAAGTTGTCTAAATAAGAACCTAAAGCTTCTGGATCTGTAATTTTTTCTAAATGTAAATCGATGATATGGTGGCCTCCATCTGTTATTAATGTTTCGCCAGCAGCGTTTAGACGAAGTGTAGGGTGATAGCCTTTTTCTTCAAATAAATGTACTAGTTGGCGGCTGCCATAAGGAACAACCTCAACTGGAAGTGGGAAAGCCCCTAAATCGTCCACCATTTTTGATTTATCCACAATCCAAATACATTTCTTTGAATAAGTGGCCACAATTTTTTCAAAAAGTAAGGCAGCGCCACCGCCTTTGATTCCTTGAAAATCAGCGCTGATTTCATCGGCGCCATCAATCGTAAGATCCACATATGGAACCTCATCAATACTTTTTAAAGGAATGCCCAAGGCCAAGGCTTGTTTCTCTGTTTCTTTTGAAGTAGTAACCCCCACGATTGACAATCCTTCTTCTTTTACGCGACGACCAATTTCGTCTACCATAAATTTTGCTGTTGAGCCAGTACCCAAACCGACAATCATGCCGTCTTCTACATATTTTGCAGCTTCGATTCCTACCATTTGTTTCAGATTCATCGCTGTTTTCCGCCCCCTTCAATAGTCAAAGATATTGTACCGTTATTTAACTAAAAAAGATAGAAAGTTTTTGAAAAAGTCATAAAAATTTTTAAAGGAAAAGTACGTTTAAATAGAAGGAAAAGCTTTTTTTCGAAAGGCGAAAGAAGAGGGTTGACAGCTGATACTTATCGTGGTATCCTAACAAAGGTGCTTTATCTACAGGTTCCTTATAGGGACGTGCTGACTGTCTATCAAAGCATATTTGATAAAGAGTGCAGAGATTGCATTATTTTTTATCGCGAAAAAAGAACCACCTGGATGTGTGGAACTAGAAGCGAAGTAAGGAAGGAGGAGAACAAGGAATGCCTACAATTAACCAATTAGTACGTAAACCTCGTAAATCTAAAGTAGAAAAATCTGATTCACCAGCCTTAAACAAAGGATATAACAGTTTTAAGAAAACTCAAACAAACGTTAACTCTCCGCAAAAACGTGGAGTTTGTACACGTGTGGGTACGATGACACCTAAAAAACCGAACTCAGCTTTACGTAAATATGCCCGTGTTCGTTTGTCAAACTTAATCGAAGTTACAGCTTATATCCCAGGTATCGGTCACAACTTACAAGAACACAGCGTGGTATTATTACGTGGTGGACGTGTAAAAGACTTACCAGGGGTACGTTACCATATCGTTCGTGGTGCGCTTGATACTGCCGGTGTTAACGACCGTAAACAAAGCCGCTCTAAATACGGTACTAAACGTCCTAAAGCTTAATTATAATAAGACAATAACAACTTGAAAAATCATATTTCGGAAGGAGGAGTTACGGATGCCTCGTAAAGGTCCTGTTGCAAAACGTGATGTTTTACCAGATCCAATTTATAACTCAAAATTAGTAACTCGCTTAATCAACCGTGTAATGGTTGACGGTAAACGCGGGATTGCTGCTAACATTATCTATAATTCATTTGATATCATCAAAGAATCTACAGGTAACGATCCATTGGAAGTTTTTGAACAAGCAATGAAAAACGTTATGCCTGTTCTTGAAGTTAAAGCACGTCGTGTTGGGGGTTCTAACTACCAAGTACCAGTTGAAGTTCGTCCAGAACGTCGTACAACTTTAGGTTTACGTTGGGTAGTTAACTACGCACGTCTACGTGGTGAACACACAATGGAAGAACGTCTAGCGAAAGAAATCATGGATGCTGCTAACAACACTGGCGCTTCTGTTAAAAAACGCGAAGACACACACAAAATGGCAGACGCGAACCGCGCATTTGCTCATTATCGTTGGTAAGATCCTCTCTGTCTGTCGCGTAAAGTGGCAGCAGAAAGTCAATTTACAATCGATTTAAACAAAGAGAGGAGTAAACATACAAAATGGCAAGAGAATTTTCACTTGAAAAAACTCGTAACATTGGTATCATGGCCCACGTTGATGCTGGTAAAACAACAACAACTGAGCGTATCTTGTACTACACTGGTAAAATCCATAAAATCGGTGAAACGCACGAAGGTGCTTCACAAATGGACTGGATGGAACAAGAACAAGAACGTGGTATCACGATTACATCCGCTGCGACAACTGCACAGTGGAAAGGCTACCGTGTAAATATCATCGATACTCCAGGACACGTGGACTTCACAATTGAAGTACAACGTTCTCTACGCGTATTAGATGGTGCGGTAACAGTTCTTGACTCTCAATCAGGTGTAGAACCTCAAACAGAAACTGTTTGGCGTCAAGCGACTGAATATAAAGTTCCTCGTATTGTATTCTGTAACAAAATGGATAAAATCGGTGCGGACTTCTTCTATTCAGTAGAATCATTACATGATCGTTTACAAGCAAACGCTCATCCAATTCAAATTCCAATCGGAGCCGAAGAAGACTTCACTGGAATCATTGACTTGATTAAAATGAAAGCTGAAATCTACACAAATGATTTGGGAACAGATATCCAAGAAACTGATATTCCTGAAGATTATTTAGAAAAAGCGCAAGAATGGCGCGAAAAATTAGTTGAAGCTGTTGCTGAAACTGACGAAGACTTAATGATGAAATATCTTGAAGGTGAAGAAATCACTGAAGAAGAATTAGTCGCTGGTATCCGTCAAGCAACAATCAACGTTGAGTTCTTCCCTGTATTAGCTGGTTCAGCATTCAAGAATAAAGGGGTTCAATTAATGTTGGACGCTGTTCTTGATTACTTACCATCTCCATTAGATATCGATGCTATCAAAGGGATCGATACTAAAACAGACGAAGAAACAACTCGTCCAGCTGATGACGAAGCACCTTTCGCTTCATTAGCATTTAAAGTTATGACTGACCCATTCGTAGGTCGTTTAACTTTCTTCCGTGTTTATTCTGGTGTCCTTGAAAGTGGTTCATACGTATTGAACGCTTCAAAAGGCAAAAAAGAACGTATCGGTCGTATCCTACAAATGCACGCCAACACTCGTCAAGAAATTGACAAAGTGTACTCTGGTGATATCGCTGCTGCTGTTGGTCTGAAAGACACAACAACTGGTGATACATTATGTGCATTAGATGCACCAGTTATTCTTGAATCTATTGAATTCCCTGATCCAGTTATCCAAGTCGCTGTTGAACCTAAATCAAAAGCTGACCAAGATAAAATGGGCGTGGCTCTACAAAAACTTGCTGAAGAAGATCCATCATTCCGCGTTGAAACAAACGTTGAAACTGGTGAAACAGTTATCTCTGGTATGGGTGAATTGCACTTAGACGTTTTAGTAGACCGTATGAAACGTGAATTCAAAGTTGAAGCTAACGTAGGTGCTCCTCAAGTATCTTACCGCGAAACATTCCGTGCTGCGACTAAAGCAGAAGGTAAATTCGTTCGTCAGTCTGGTGGTAAAGGACAATACGGTCACGTATGGGTTGAATTTACACCAAATGAAGAAGGTAAAGGCTTCGAGTTTGAAAACGCAATTGTCGGTGGTGTGGTTCCTCGTGAGTACATCCCAGCAGTTGAAAAAGGGTTAGAAGACTCTATGAACAACGGTGTTCTTGCTGGTTATCCATTAGTTGATATCAAAGCAAAACTTTACGATGGTTCATACCACGATGTCGATTCAAATGAAACGGCCTTCCGTGTAGCTGCTTCTATGGCATTGAAAGCTGCGGCTAAAAATGCAAACCCAGTTATTTTAGAACCAATGATGAAAGTTACAATTACTGTTCCTGAAGATTACTTAGGTGATATCATGGGACACGTAACAAGTCGTCGTGGACGTGTTGAAGGTATGGAAGCACACGGTAACTCTCAAATCGTTAATGCGATGGTACCTTTAGCTGAAATGTTTGGTTATGCTACAACATTACGTTCAGCAACACAAGGACGCGGTACATTTATGATGGTATTTGACCACTATGAAGACGTACCTAAGTCTGTTCAAGAAGAAATCATCAAGAAAAACGGCGGCAACGCATAATTTTCCTTGAGAATAAAAGGTTTGTTTTTAGAACTATCCTTTTTTCAAGATTTCGTGTAAAATAGCTTATGATGATCAGACGGTTTTTAGTAACGTCTATCACATATAAAACAAACAATAAAATTTATATTTTTAGGAGGAACATTCAAAATGGCAAAAGAAAAATTTGACCGTTCTAAATCCCATGTTAACATTGGTACTATCGGACACGTTGACCATGGTAAAACTACATTAACAGCTGCAATTGCTACTGTATTATCAAAACACGGTGGCGGGGAAGCACAAAGCTACGATTCTATCGATAACGCTCCAGAAGAAAAAGAACGTGGAATCACAATCAACACTTCTCATATCGAATATGAAACTGAAACTCGTCACTATGCACACGTTGACTGCCCAGGACACGCGGACTACGTTAAAAACATGATCACTGGTGCTGCTCAAATGGACGGAGCTATCTTAGTAGTTTCTGCTGCTGATGGTCCTATGCCTCAAACACGTGAACATATCTTATTATCACGTAACGTTGGTGTACCATACATCGTTGTATTCTTAAACAAAATGGATATGGTTGATGACGAAGAATTATTAGAATTAGTAGAAATGGAAGTTCGTGACTTATTATCAGAATACGATTTCCCAGGCGATGATGTTCCAGTTATCGCAGGTTCTGCTTTGAAAGCTTTAGAAGGCGACGAGTCTTATGAAGAAAAAATCTTAGAATTAATGGCTGCAGTTGACGAATATATCCCAACTCCAGAACGTGATACTGACAAACCATTCATGATGCCAGTCGAAGACGTATTCTCAATCACTGGACGTGGTACTGTTGCTACAGGCCGTGTTGAACGTGGTGAAGTTCGCGTTGGTGACGAAGTTGAAATCGTTGGTATTAAAGACGAAACATCTAAAACAACTGTTACAGGTGTTGAAATGTTCCGTAAATTATTAGACTACGCTGAAGCAGGCGACAACATCGGTGCTTTATTACGTGGTGTAGCACGTGAAGATATCGAACGTGGACAAGTATTAGCTAAACCAGCTACAATCACTCCACACACAAAATTCAAAGCTGAAGTATACGTATTATCAAAAGAAGAAGGCGGACGTCACACTCCATTCTTCACTAACTACCGTCCTCAATTCTACTTCCGTACAACAGACGTTACTGGTGTTGTAGAATTGCCAGAAGGTACTGAAATGGTAATGCCTGGTGATAACGTTGCTATGGACGTTGAATTAATTCACCCAATCGCTATCGAAGACGGAACTCGTTTCTCTATTCGTGAAGGCGGACGTACTGTAGGTTCAGGCGTTGTTACTGAAATCGTTAAATAATTAACTTTTTAACTATAGTTTTAACCAGCGTAAAAAACTGGGGTATTCGGACGTAAGACCAGAGAATTTATTCTCTGGTCTTTTTTTTACGTAGCTATTTCAAATATATAACTATGATTAAAAAAAATTAGGTAATAAAAAAACTTTTTTGAAATCGGATTCATAGCGTGGTATAGTGAAAGAAATGGAAAGGTGGAGGTTTAATTATAAAAATAGTTTATTTATTAGTAGTTGGTTGTGTTTTTGTGAGTAGTTTATTTTTTTTGGTAGAAGCGCATAAGCAGGTGAAAATTGATGGTGTTGTAACTGAGGTTTCTGAAGATTCTATAATTTTTGAAGATAAATTTGGTTCTTTATATATTGTATATAAAGAAGATAGAGTTGAATTTAATAACCAAATATTAAAAAAAGGAGATAGTATTTCTTTAGAAGTTGAGGGAGTTGTTAGTGAGACATCTCCTGCTAGATTTGAAAAAGTTGAAAGTATTATAAAAAATGGAAGTTAATTTTTCTATGAAAATGAATAGGTTATTAGTTATAAGTATGGGTTTTGTTTTTAGTGTTTGTTTTCTTATTCCTGTCCAGGGTTATGCTGAAGTGGAGCCGTTGGTGCCAAGTGCTGTAGATATAAATGTTTCTAATGAATTATCAGCTTCTGGGATCAGTTCTTATGATTTAGAAACTAATATTGAAGTTGAGCAGCCTTTGCCCATTTCTGCTAGGGCAAGAATGGATTATGAGACAAATAGTTTTGTGCCTGAAGGTATTTCTAAGGAACGTTCTGATAGGCAAATAATAGGTGCCGATACAAGAACAAGAATAACTAACACAGTCAGTTTTCCTAATAGTACTATTGGGAAAATGGTTATGACTTTTCCTAATGGACAAACGTATGTAGGGACAGGTTGGATGTATGGTAATAAAGTAGCAATTACAGCAGGGCATTGTGTGTATTCTAAAAGAGATGGAGGCTGGGCTAGAAGTGTAGCATTTTATCCTAGGAAAAACGATTCTTATAATCCATTAGGTGTTTATTATGCTACGAGTCTATTTACCGATACAAAATATATTGCGACTGAAGATTCAAATTATGATTGGGGAATGCTTAGATTTTCAAGTAATGTAGGTTACAAAACAGGGTATTTAGGAGCGGAGTGGTCTACAGGAAGTCAAGTAGGTACAACAGTGACTGTTAGGGGATATCCTGGAGAACGACAAAATCAAATGTGGACTTCTAGTGGTCGGATTACAGGTAGCGGTAGTAGTAAGACGAATTATTCTATAGATACAACAGGAGGTCAAAGCGGTGCTCCTGTTTATCGATATAGTTCGGGAAGCTATCGTGCTTTGGCGATTCATACAAATTCTTATGGGTCTTATAATCAAGGTGAGCGAATTGATCGCTCGTTATTTAATATAATGAATTCAGCTAGAAGTTGGTAATGATTTAGAAATTGGCTGGCTAAAAAATAAGCCAATTGGCTGTTTTAGCAGACTTGTTTCTTCAGTATACTTGGAGAAAAAGGTTAGGTGATTTAATGGAAAAAGTATTGACGATTGCAGGCTCCGATTCAACTGGAGGGGCAGGGATTCAAGCAGATTTAAAAACATTTGAAGAGTATGGAGTTTTTGGATTTTCAAGTTTAACCTCGATTGTGACGATGGATCCTACGACAGGCTGGTCGCATGAAGTGACTGAATTGCCAGAAACGCTCTTAGAAAAACAATTGATTTCGGTTTTTGCAGGCGGTCCAGTAGCGGCCTTGAAAACAGGGATGATGGGCAATGAACAAAATATTAAAATGGCTAGCAAATACATTAAACAAGAAAAAATTCAAAAAGTCGTGATTGACCCAGTCATTGCTTGTAAGGGAACGGCACAAATTCTGCAACCCAAAAGTGTGGAAGGCCTAAAAAACGATTTACTGCCATTAGCATTAGTTGCCACGCCTAATTTAATTGAAGCGGGTATCTTATCTGGATTAGGCGAAATTTCTTCCGTGGCGGAGATGGAAGAAGCGGCAAAACGAATTGTACAAATGGGAGCCAAACATGTCGTGGTTAAAGGAGGACATCGCTTAGCTGGAGAGAAAGCACTGGACTTATTTTATGATGGTCACACCGCGCATCTTTTGGAAAATGAACTATATCCTACTGATTATAATCATGGTGCAGGTTGTACTTTTTCAGCGGCGATCACAGCTGGTTTGGCGAAAGGTTATTCGGTGTTAGAAGCAGTAACTTTAGCGAAAAAATTTGTAGCAGCGGCGATTAAACATGGTATTCAAGTTAATCCTTATGTGGGGCACGTGTGGCATGGCGCTTACACCCATGCGGAACAACGGATGCGTAAGAAAGCATAATGTATAGAACTAGAGGAGTCTGTCAAGGACTGGCTCTAGTTTTTTTGTGATAAAGAATAACAATAGTAGGTATTACGTTAAAAGAATGTTCAAATTTTTAAAAGAGGAGTAGAATAGAACTGTAATTGCAAAAAAAGAAGCGGAACATAGAAGGGGTGTTAACTTTTCTGTGCTTCAGTTTAGAACGGACTGTGGTGTTTGTTTTGACGAACTACCGGAAAGCGACTTCTTTTTGTTTTGGCTTCAAATGGTATTTAATGGAGGGAATGCAATGTTAGAAAAAGAAACGTACAGTCAACTGTTTAAATGGTCTTTTTCAAAAAAGACACAAGTCACATACTGGGATGGTACCGTCAAAGAGTATGGGCAAGGGTCGGGGGATCCGGTTTTTAAAATTGTATTCAATGAAAAAATTCCTGTGAAGGATTTACTGAATAACGCTTCGTTAACTTTAGGGGAAGCCTACATGGATCGCAAAATTGAAATCGAAGGCGATATCCAAGCGCTGATTTATGATGTGTATAACCAAAAGGATAGCTTTTTACACAATGCTAAATTTATTAAATGGCTTCCTAAAGAAAGTCATTCAAAAAAACGTTCGCAAGAGGATATTCACAGCCATTACGATCTGGGGAATGATTTTTACAAAAAATGGCTTGACCAAACAATGACGTATTCGTGCGCCTATTTTAAAACGCCTGAAGATACTTTAGAGCAAGCACAAGTAAATAAAGTTCATCATATTTTAGATAAATTGTTTATCAAAGAAGGTGACACTTTACTGGATATTGGCTGCGGCTGGGGCACGTTAATTTTAACTGCGGTGAAAGAATACGGAGCAAAAGCAACTGGGATTACATTAAGTGAAGAACAATTTCATCATATTCGCCATATTATAGAAAAAGAAGGCCTACAAGATCGAATGACTGTCAAATTGATGGATTATCGTGATTTAAAAGGAGAGCCTTTTGACCATATTACGAGTGTCGGGATGTTTGAACATGTCGGTGCAGAAAATCTACATGAATATTTTGATGTCGTTCAGCGAAATTTAGCGCCTAAAGGTACGGCATTGATTCATGGGATCAGTCGCCAACAAGGTGGGGCTAAAAATGCTTGGATTAATCGTTATATTTTCCCAGGTGGCTATATTCCTGGTGTCACTGAGTTAGTCGGCCATATGACAGAAAATGACTTACAAGTGATCGACTTGGAAAGTTTGCGCAGAGATTATCAATTGACATTGGAACATTGGACAAAAAACTTCCATAATATAGAAGCAGAAATTGTTGACGAAAAAGGTGAGCGCTTCTATCGAATGTGGGACTTATATTTGCAAGCATGTGCAGCCTCATTCCAAGCAAGCAATATTGATGTTATTCAATATTTATTGGTTCATCCAGATAACAATGATATTCCAATGCGCCGGATTGGTTAATAGAATAAAAAAGAGAGAATTTGGGCTTCTGGTAAAAGAGGAAGCCCAAATTCTTTTTTTATAAAAATAGAATGAAAAGAATTGAAAAACAAAACAAATACTTTTCAAAACAAGAAAAAATTCTTTTAAAAAAACACAGAAAATCCTTGCTAACACTATCCTTTCATAGTATAATCAAAAAGGTGCTGTTTACAGGAGTGTAAAAAGCATTGGTAGATCAACGATTTGATTTGCCGGCTGTGAAGCGAGAGGTTGCGACACGCTCGGACGCTTTGCCATGAACGAGCATGCCGGATAAATTTTCGTGGAGCTATGTCTACTTTTAAAATAGGCGAAGGAGGGAACAAGATGGCAAAACAAAAAATTCGTATCCGTTTAAAAGCGTATGAACACCGTATTTTAGATCAATCAGCGGATAAAATTGTGGAAACAGCAAAAAGAACTGGAGCTGACGTATCAGGTCCGATTCCATTACCAACAGAACGCTCACTTTACACAGTTATTCGTGCGACTCATAAATACAAAGATTCTCGCGAACAATTCGAAATGCGTACTCACAAACGTCTAATTGACATTGTGAACCCAACACCAAAAACAGTTGACGCTCTAATGAAGCTTGACTTACCGTCTGGTGTTAATATTGAAATCAAACTATAAAATTAAGATGGAGGTGTACTCATGACCAAAGGAATCTTAGGGAAAAAAGTGGGAATGACACAAATCTTTACTGAGTCTGGTGAATTAATTCCAGTAACAGTAGTTGAAGCTACGCCAAACGTGGTTTTACAAGTGAAAACTGTTGAAACTGACGGATACGAAGCTATCCAAGTTGGTTACCAAGACAAACGTGAAGTTTTATCAAACAAACCTGCGAAAGGTCATGTTGCAAAAGCAAACACGGCTCCTAAGCGCTTCATTAAAGAATTCAAGAATGTTGAGCTAGGAGAATATGAAGTAGGTAAAGAAATCAAAGTAGATGTTTTCCAAGCAGGAGACGTTGTTGATGTTACAGGTACTACGAAAGGTAAAGGATTCCAAGGGGCAATCAAACGTCACGGCCAAAGCCGCGGACCTATGTCTCATGGTTCTCGTTATCACCGTCGTCCTGGGTCAATGGGTCCAGTAGCGCCTAACCGTGTATTTAAAAATAAACGACTAGCCGGCCGTATGGGTGGCGACCGCGTAACAATTCAAAACCTTGAAGTTGTTAAAGTGGACGTAGAAAGAAATGTTATCTTAATCAAAGGAAACATTCCTGGAGCGAAAAAATCTTTAATCACAATCAAATCAGCTGTGAAAGCTAAATAAGTGTAGGGAAAGGAGGAACTAAGGAATGCCGAATGTAGCATTATTCAAACAAGATGGAACTCAAAACGGTGAAATCACTTTAAATGAAGAAATCTTCGGAATCGAACCTAATGAAAGTGTTGTCTATGATGCAATCATCATGCAACGTGCTTCATTAAGACAAGGAACACACGCAGTTAAAAACCGTAGCGCTGTTCGTGGCGGTGGCCGCAAACCATGGCGTCAAAAAGGAACTGGTCGTGCTCGTCAAGGTTCAATCCGTTCACCACAATGGCGTGGAGGTGGCGTAGTCTTTGGACCAACACCGCGTTCATACAGCTACAAACTTCCTAAAAAAGTTCGTCGCTTAGCAATGAAATCTGTATTATCAGATAAAGTTGCTGAAAATAACTTGGTAGCAGTAGAAGGTTTAAGCTTCGATGCACCAAAAACAAAAGAATTCAAACAAGTTCTTGCTAACTTGTCTATCGATACTAAAGTATTAGTTGTTTTAGAAAATGGTAACGACTTTGCAGCTTTATCAGCTCGTAACTTACCAAACGTTTCTGTAGTAACTTCTGATAACGTTAGTGTGTTAGATGTTGTGTCAGCTAACAAAGTCTTGGCAACACAAACAGCTCTTACTCAAATTGAGGAGGTGCTTGCATAATGGAATTACTAGACGTAATCAAACGCCCAGTGATCACTGAAAAATCCATGTTAGCTATGGACGAAAAGAAATATACTTTCGAAGTGGACACTCGCGCAAACAAAACTTTAGTAAAACAAGCTGTTGAATCAGCATTCGATGTTAAAGTAGCAAACGTAAACATCTTAAACGTGCGTCCAAAATTTAAACGCATGGGTAAATATGCAGGTTATACAAAAAAACGTCGCAAAGCGATCGTTACATTAACTGAAGATTCAAAAGAAATTCAATTATTCGAAGCTGCTGAATAAGCAGTCCTGAACAATATCAACGTAGGAGGGAAATAAGACGTGGCGATTAAAAAGTACAAACCTACCACAAATGGCCGTCGTAACATGACAAGTTCTGATTTCGCTGAAATCACAACTTCAACACCAGAAAAATCATTGTTACAGCCATTAAAAAACAATGCCGGTCGTAACAACAACGGTCGCATTACGGTTCGTCACCAAGGTGGCGGTCACAAACGTCAATACCGTGTGATTGACTTCAAACGTAATAAAGATAACGTCGCAGCGGTTGTTAAAACGATCGAGTACGATCCAAACCGTTCTGCTAACATCGCGTTAGTTCATTACGAAGACGGGGTTAAGGCATACATCTTAGCACCAAAAGGATTAGAAGTAGGCATGCGCCTAGTATCTGGTCCAGAAGCAGATATTAAAGTAGGTAACGCATTACCATTGGAAAACATTCCAGTCGGTACAGTTATCCACAACATTGAAATGAAACCTGGTAAAGGTGGACAATTAATCCGTTCAGCTGGAACAAGCGCGCAAGTACTTGGTAAAGAAGGCAAATACGTATTAATCCGCTTAAACTCTGGCGAAGTTCGTATGATCTTAGCAACTTGCCGTGCAACAATCGGTTCAGTTGGTAACGAACAACACGAATTAATCAACATTGGTAAAGCTGGCCGCTCTCGTTGGATGCGTAAACGCCCAACTGTTCGTGGTAGCGTAATGAACCCTAACGATCACCCACACGGTGGTGGTGAAGGTAAAACACCAATCGGACGTAAAGCACCAGTATCTCCATGGGGTCAACCAGCAATTGGATACAAAACACGTAATAAAAAAGCTAAATCAGACAAACTTATTGTTCGTCGTCGTACTAAATAATTTTTTTGACCATGTGTCGTACATTTTGAGAGGAGGTTCACCATGGGTCGTAGTTTAAAAAAAGGACCTTTCGTCGATGATCATTTGATGAAAAAGGTCGAAGCACAACAAGGTGCCGAAAAGAAAAAAGTAATTAAAACTTGGTCTCGCCGCTCTACAATTTTTCCATCATTCGTAGGTTTCACAATCGCTGTATATGATGGACGGAAACATGTCCCTGTTTACATTCAAGAAGACATGGTAGGACATAAATTAGGTGAATTTGCACCAACTAGAACTTATCGTGGCCACGTTGCTGACGATAAAAAAACTAAACGCTAATTTTGAGGGGAGGATATGCAAATGTCAGAACAAATTACATCAGCTAAAGCAACTGCAAAAACAGTTCGCACTTCACCTCGTAAAGCACGTTTAGTAATCGATCTTATCAGAGGGAAAAGCGTTGCGGATGCAATTTCAATCTTGAAATTCACACCGAACAAGTCTGCTGGAATCATTGAAAAAGTTTTAATGTCAGCAGTTGCTAACGCAGAAAACAACTTTGACTTAGACGTTGAAAGCTTAGTCGTATCTGAAGCATTTGTTAACGAAGGACCAACAATGAAACGTTTCCGTCCTCGTGCAAAAGGTTCAGCTTCACCAATCAACAAACGTACTAGTCATATCACAGTAGTTGTAACAGAGAAATAAGTCTCATGAAATAGGCTGTTTTCTTTATGAAAGCAGAGCTTAAACATTTAAGAGGAGGGACAATCAGTGGGTCAAAAAGTACATCCAATTGGAATGCGTGTAGGCATCATCCGCGACTGGGATGCGAAATGGTATGCTGAAAAAGAGTATGCTGAATTCTTACACGAAGATTTAAGAATCCGTAAATTTATCGCAACAAAACTTGCTGATGCTGCTGTATCTACAATTGAAATCGAACGCGCTGCAAACCGTGTAAACATTTCAATTCACACAGCTAAACCAGGTATGGTTATCGGTAAAGGCGGATCTGAAGTCGAAAACCTAAGAAAAGAATTAAACAAATTAACTGGCAAACGAGTTCACATCAACATCGTTGAAATCAAAAAACCAGATTTAGATGCAAAATTAGTAGGCGAAGGAATTGCACGTCAATTAGAAAACCGTGTTGCTTTCCGTCGTGCTCAAAAACAAGCGATCCAACGCGCAATGCGTGCTGGCGCTAAAGGAATCAAAACTCAAGTATCAGGTCGTCTAAACGGTGCGGATATCGCTCGTTCAGAAGGATACTCTGAAGGAACTGTACCACTTCACACATTACGTGCGGACATTGATTACGCATGGGAAGAAGCGGACACTACTTACGGAAAACTAGGAGTTAAAGTGTGGATCTATCGTGGAGAAATTCTTCCAACGAAAAAAAACACTGAGAAAGGAGGGAAATAATCATGTTAGTACCTAAACGTGTAAAACACCGTCGTGAATTCCGCGGAAAAATGCGCGGTGAAGCTAAAGGCGGAAAAGAAGTAGCATTTGGTGAATGGGGTTTACAAGCAACTGAATCTCACTGGATTACTAACCGTCAAATCGAAGCAGCCCGTATTGCAATGACTCGTTACATGAAACGTGGCGGGAAAGTATGGATTAAAATTTTCCCTCACAAGTCTTACACAAGTAAAGCTATCGGCGTACGTATGGGTAAAGGTAAAGGGGCACCTGAAGGCTGGGTATCACCAGTTAAACGTGGTAAAATCATGTTTGAAATCGCAGGCGTTCCTGAAGAAGTAGCTCGTGAAGCTCTTCGTCTTGCATCTCACAAATTGCCGGTAAAAACTAAGATCGTAAAACGTGAGGAAATGGGTGGTGAATCGAATGAAGGTTAAAGAAATCAGAGAATTAACCACTGCCGAAATGCTAGATAAAGAAAAACAATTAAAAGAAGAATTGTTCAACTTAAGATTCCAATTAGCAACAGGTCAATTAGAAAACACTGCACGTATTAAAGAAGTACGTCAATCGATTGCACGCATCAAAACAGTATTGCGTGAACAAGCTAACTAATAGTGGAAGGAGGCCAAACGCGTATGACTGAAGAAAGAAATCAACGTAAAGTTTACCAAGGTCGCGTGGTATCAGACAAAATGGATAAAACAATCACAGTTGTCGTTGAAACAAAGAAAAACCACCCTATCTATGGCAAACGTATGAAATATTCTAAAAAATATAAAGCGCATGATGAAAACAACACAGCGAAAGTTGGAGACATCGTAAAAATCATGGAAACTCGTCCATTATCAGCTACAAAACGTTTCCGTTTACTAGAGGTAGTCGAAGAAGCAGTTATTATCTAATAAAACGAGAATTTCCTAATAGATTGAAGCACAAAATCTGAAAGGGGGATACACATCGTGATCCAACAAGAAAGTCGTTTAAGAGTCGCTGACAATTCTGGCGCACGTGAAATTTTAACGATCAAAGTCCTAGGCGGATCTGGTCGTAAAACTGCTAACATCGGTGACGTTATTGTTGCTACTGTCAAACAAGCAACGCCAGGTGGGGTTGTTAAAAAAGGTGAAGTAGTTAAAGCCGTTATCGTTCGTACAAAATCTGGCGCTCGTCGTGCTGACGGTTCTTACATCAAATTTGATGAAAATGCTGCGGTAATTATCCGTGACGATAAAAGCCCACGCGGAACACGTATCTTCGGACCAGTTGCACGTGAATTACGTGAAAACAACTTCATGAAGATCGTTTCTCTAGCACCAGAAGTATTATAATCTCGAGCCCACGTTAAAGGAGGTGCGAAACAGTAATGTTTGTTAAAAAAGGCGATAAAGTAAAAGTTATCACTGGTAAAGATAAAAACAAAGAAGGCGTTGTCTTAGCAGCGTTTCCTAAACAAGATAAAGTTATCGTTGAAGGTGTCAACGTCGTTAAAAAACACCAAAAACCAAACCAAGCAGCCCCACAAGGTGGAATCCTTGAAGTGGAAGCGCCAATTCATGTTTCTAATGTAATGGTGATTGATCCTTCAAACGGAGAAGCTACTAAAGTTGCGTTTAAAGAAGTCGACGGCAAAAAAGTCCGCGTTTCTAAAAAAACAGGTGAAGTTTTAGATAAATAAAAATTGCGGAAGGAGGGCTTACTGAATGAACCGCCTGAAAGAAAAATATATTAAAGAAGTAACACCATCATTGGTGGAAAAATTTAATTACAGCTCAGTTATGCAAACACCTAAAGTTGATAAAATCGTTATCAACATGGGTGTGGGTGATGCAGTATCAAATGCTAAAAACTTAGACAAAGCTGTTGAAGAATTAGCATTAATCACTGGTCAAAAACCACTTATCACAAAAGCTAAAAAATCTATCGCTGGATTCCGTTTACGTGAAGGAATGCCAATCGGTGCGAAAGTAACGCTACGCGGCGAAAGAATGTACGAATTTTTAGATAAATTAGTAACAGTTTCTTTACCTCGTGTACGTGACTTCCACGGTGTCAGCAAAAAAGCTTTCGATGGTCGTGGTAACTATACTTTAGGTATTAAAGAACAATTAATCTTCCCAGAAGTTGATTATGATTTAGTAGATAAAGTACGCGGTATGGACATCGTAATTGTTACAACAGCGAACACTGACGAAGAGTCTCGCGAATTGTTGGCACAATTAGGTATGCCATTCCAAAAATAATATAAGGAGGCGAACTACGTGGCTAAAAAATCAATGATTGCTAAAAACAAACGTCCTGCTAAACATTCAACACAAGCATATACTCGTTGTGAACGTTGTGGACGTCCACATTCAGTTTATCGTAAATTTCATCTTTGCCGTATTTGCTTCCGCGAACTTGCCTATAAAGGTCAAATTCCCGGCGTGAAGAAAGCTAGCTGGTAAACAAGTAAACTCGCATAAAGGAGGTAAATAGTTCAATGGTCATGACAGATCCAATTGCAGATTTTCTAACTCGCATTCGTAATGCGAACATGGTTAAACATGAAACTTTAGAAGTACCTGCTTCAAAAATCAAACGTGATATCGCAGAAATCCTGAAACGTGAAGGATTTATCCGCGACGTAGAATACATCGAAGATGACAAACAAAACGTAATCCGTGTTTTCCTAAAATATGGTAAAAACGAAGAACGTGTTATCACAAACTTAAAACGTATTTCTAAACCAGGTTTACGTGCATACGTAAAAGCTGACGAAGTACCAAAAGTATTAAACGGTCTAGGAATTGCAATCATCTCTACATCAGAGGGTGTAATTACTGACAAAGAAGCTAGAGCGAAAAATATCGGCGGCGAAGTAATCGCCTACGTATGGTAATTCTAAAAAATACACAAGGAGGTGTCTCTAAGTGAGCCGTATTGGTAATAAAGTTGTTGTTCTTCCTGCTGGTGTTGAAATCAAGCAAGACGGAAACAACATTACAGTTAAAGGACCTAAAGGTGAATTAACACGCGAATTTTCTTCTGATATCAAAATGAACATCGAAGGAAACGAAGTGACATTCACTCGTCCAAACGATTCAAAAGAAATGAAAACAATTCACGGAACAACTCGTGCAAACTTCAACAACATGGTTGTTGGTGTTTCTGAAGGTTTCCAAAAAGCACTTGAACTTATCGGGGTCGGATACCGTGCCCAAGTACAAGGCAACAAATTAACTTTAAACGTTGGTTATTCTCATCCTGTCGAAATGACAGCACCAGAAGGCGTAACATTTGAAGTACCTGCGAACACACAAGTTATCGTTAAAGGCATCAACAAAGAAGTTGTTGGTGAATTAGCTGCTAACATCCGTGGCGTTCGTCCTCCAGAACCTTATAAAGGCAAAGGGATTCGCTATGTTGGTGAATTTGTACGCCGTAAAGAAGGTAAAACTGGTAAATAATAACAGCTGTGTAGAAAACAGAAGTCAACAACAAGCAACTGTCATTTTATGGGATTTTTCCAATAAAATGCTTTTGTCTTGTCTGCCAGCTTCTCTTTTCCGTAATCTGCTGACTGCTTGAAATATTAGTAGTAAACATTAAATCAAAGAGGTGAAAATTGTGATTACAAAACCAGATAAAAACAAAACACGTCAAAAGAGACATCGTCGTGTACGTAACAAAATCTCTGGTACTGCTGAGTGCCCACGCTTGAACATTTTCCGTTCTAACAAAAACATCTACGCGCAAGTCATTGATGACGTAGCGGGTGTGACGCTAGCAAGTGCCTCTGCCTTGGATAAAGAAATTTCAGGTGGAACAAAAACAGAAACAGCTGCAGCTGTTGGTAAACTAGTTGCTGAACGTGCCGCTGAAAAAGGCATCAAAAAAGTAGTCTTCGACCGTGGTGGATACCTTTACCATGGCCGCGTGCAAGCTTTAGCTGAAGCTGCTCGTGAAAATGGACTAGAATTTTAGGAGAAGGAGGAACACCATTCATGGTTTATATTGATCCAAAACATTTGGAATTAGAAGACCGCGTTGTAGCGATCAACCGTGTAACAAAAGTTGTTAAAGGTGGACGTCGTTTACGTTTCGCAGCTTTAGTTGTTGTCGGTGACAAAAACGGACACGTTGGTTTCGGTACTGGTAAAGCACAAGAAGTACCTGAAGCTATCCGTAAAGCAATCGAAGACGCGAAGAAAAACTTAGTTGAAGTGCCTATGGTTGGTTCTACTATCCCGCACGAAGTAATTGGCGTATTCGGTGGCGGCCGTATCCTTATGAAACCTGCAGTAGAAGGTTCTGGGGTAGCTGCTGGTGGACCAGTTCGTGCCGTATTGGAATTAGCTGGTGTAGCAGATATTACATCTAAATCACTAGGTTCAAACACACCTATTAACGTTGTTCGCGCAACTGTTGAAGGTCTAAAACAATTAAAACGTGCCGAAGAAGTGGCAGCACTTCGCGGTAAATCTGTAGAAGAAATTATCGGTTAAGGAGGACAAAATAATGGCTGAATTAAAAATTACTTTAAAACGCAGTGTTATCGGACGTCCTCAAAACCAACGTGCTACAGTTAAAGCGTTAGGTTTAGGTAAAGTGAATAGTACTGTTACAAAACCTGCCAATGAAGCAATCAAAGGCATGGTTAACACTATTTCACATTTAGTGGACGTAGAAGAAGTTTAAGATTTATAGATTTGTAATAGAAGATTGCTTAAGGAGGTGCCAAACCTATGAAACTTCATGAATTAAAACCTGCTGAGGGCTCACGCCAAGTACGTAACCGTGTTGGACGTGGTACTTCATCTGGTAATGGTAAAACAGCTGGCCGTGGACAAAAAGGGCAAAAAGCCCGTTCAGGCGGTGGTGTTCGTTTAGGATTTGAAGGGGGTCAAACTCCATTATTCCGTCGCTTACCAAAACGTGGGTTTACGAACATTAATCGTAAAGACTACGCTGTTGTAAACTTAGATACTTTAAACCGTTTTGAAGATGGAACAGAAGTAACTCCTGTTGTCCTAAAAGAAGCAGGAATCGTTAAAAACGAAAAAGCAGGAATCAAAGTTCTTGCAGATGGTGAGTTAACGAAAAAATTAACTGTGAAAGCAGCTAAATTCTCGAAATCAGCACAAGAAGCTATCGAAGCTGCTGGTGGTTCAATCGAGGTGATCTAATTGTTCAAGCTATTAAAGAACGCCTTTAAAGTCAAAGACATTAGATCAAAAATCTTATTTACAGTTTTAATCTTGTTTGTATTTCGCCTAGGTGCGCACATTACTGTGCCCGGGGTGAATGCAAAGGGATTGTCTGATTTAAGTAGCTTACCATTTTTGAATATGTTGAATATGGTGAGTGGTAGTGCAATGCAAAACTTCTCTATCTTCTCGATGGGGGTTTCGCCATACATTACAGCATCTATTATTATTCAACTATTGCAAATGGATATTGTACCTAGATTTGTCGAATGGTCAAAACAAGGAGAAGTTGGGCGCAAGAAATTAAATCAAGCAACAAGATATCTAACGATCGTCTTGGGTGTGGCTCAGTCAATGGGGATCACTGCTGGTTTTAATAGCTTAAGTCAAACTGGGATTGTCAACAATCCAACCTTAGGTACCTTTGTGATGATTGCAGTTATTTTAACTGCTGGAACGATGTTTGTGACTTGGATGGGTGAGCAAATTACAGAAAAAGGAATCGGAAATGGTGTTTCAATGATTATCTTTGCCGGGATTATTTCTCGTTTGCCAGGAGCAGTCAAAGAAATCTATGAAGATTACTTCGTCAATATCGAGTCTTCTCGTATTTGGCAATCTGTTATTTTCATTGCAATCTTAGTTATTGCTGTTTTGGTGATTGTTACAGTCGTAACGTTCTTCCAACAAGCAGAACGTAAGATTCCAATCCAATATACAAAACGTGTTTCTGGTGCACCAACAAGTAGTTATTTACCGTTAAAAGTAAATGCTGCTGGGGTTATTCCAGTTATCTTTGCCAGCTCGTTAATTGCAACACCAAATGCCATTTTACAAGCTTTCTCATCAAAATTCGCTGGTGAAAATTGGTATGACATTATGACAAAAATCTTCAGTTATAACACAGTTCCAGGGGCAATCATCTATACTGTCCTAATCGTTGCGTTTACGTTCTTCTATGCATTTGTTCAAGTAAACCCTGAGAAATTAGCGGAAAACTTACAAAAACAAGGAAGCTACATTCCAAGCGTGCGACCAGGTAAAGGTACAGAAGAATATGTATCTGGCGTGTTAATGAGATTAAGTGTTGTCGGCTCAATTTTCCTAGGACTTGTTGCTTTACTTCCAATCATTGCGCAAATGGTTTGGAATTTACCTCAATCAATCGGTTTAGGTGGAACAAGTTTACTAATCGTTATCGGGGTTGCATTAGAAACAACGAAACAATTAGAAGGATTAATGATGAAACGTCAATATGTCGGCTTTATCAATAAGTAAGAATCGAGTGTTGAGGTTTTACCTCAGCACCATTCTCACATATGGCTAGCTTCATAAGCCGGTCTTTAAAATTAGGAGGAGAATATATGAACCTCATTTTAATGGGATTACCTGGAGCAGGTAAAGGCACCCAAGCAGAAAAAATCATTGATACGTATGGCATTCCACATATTTCTACCGGAGATATGTTCCGTGCAGCAATGAAAAATGAAACTGCCTTGGGCCTAGAAGCGAAATCTTATATCGATAAAGGTGAACTGGTTCCTGACGAAGTAACAAACGGAATTGTTAAAGAACGCCTTGCTGAACCAGACACAGACAAAGGATTCCTATTAGATGGTTTCCCACGTACGCTGGATCAAGCAAAAGCATTAGATACAATGCTTAAAGAATTAAACAAAAAAATTGATGCTGTCATTGACATCCATGTAGAAGAAGATGTATTAATCGAGCGTTTAGCTGGACGATTCATCTGTCGCACATGTGGCGCAACGTATCATAAATTATTCAACCCGCCAAAAGTTGAAGGCACTTGTGATCGCTGTGGCGGACATGAATTCTACCAAAGAGAAGATGATAAGCCCGAAACGGTTAAAAATCGTTTGGCAGTCAACATTGAAAGTAGCGCACCAATCTTAGCTTTCTATAAAGAACAAGGCTTGATGCATACAATCGATGGCAATCGCGAAATCGATACTGTTTTTTCTGATGTGAAAAAAATCATTGACGAAAACTAATTTCCAATTGCCCGCAGTTTAACCCTGTTGTTGTATTCAGTTTCTCTTGCCAAAACATAACTAAATATGGTAGAATATATCAGTCCGACTTCTACAGTTTTGTGACATCAAAATGAATAACGAAGTTAGTTGAGAATTTCTAGGTGGGAGCTGGAGTTTCCGCCGTTTTATCGTGTGAAAACGCGAAACAAGTACAAGGAGGTACTGTGCGTGGCAAAAGAAGATATGATTGAAGTCGAAGGTACAGTCGTCGAAACTTTGCCGAATGCAATGTTTAAAGTCGAACTAGAAAATGGACACCAAGTTCTTGCTACTGTTTCAGGTAAAATCCGTATGCACTACATCCGTATCTTACCTGGTGACAAAGTAACAGTTGAATTATCACCGTATGATTTAACGCGTGGCCGTATTACTTATCGCTTTAAATAATTGTACTCCGTAAAACCACAGGAGGTATTATCATGAAAGTAAGACCATCAGTAAAACCAATGTGTGAACATTGTAAAGTAATTCGCCGTAAAGGACGTGTTATGGTTATTTGCCCAGCAAATCCAAAACATAAACAACGTCAAGGATAATTAGGAGGTGTAACGAATAATGGCTCGTATTGCAGGAGTAGACATCCCTCGTGACAAACGTGTAGTAGTTTCTCTTACTTACATTTATGGTATTGGTAACACTACAGCTAAAAAAGTTTTAGCAAACGTTGGCGTATCTGAAGATGTTCGTGTACGTGATTTAACAAACGAACAAACAGATGCGATTCGTGCGGAAATTGATAAGTTAAAAGTTGAAGGGGATCTTCGTCGTGAAGTGAACTTAAACATCAAACGCTTGATGGAAATCGGTTCATACCGTGGAATCCGTCACCGTCGTGGATTACCAACTCGTGGACAAAACACGAAAAATAATGCACGTACTCGTAAAGGCCCTACTAAAACAGTAGCAGGCAAGAAAAAATAATTCCTAAGTGAAGGAGGTTAGAACTTCATGGCAGCAAAAAAAGTTAGTCGTAAACGCCGTGTCAAAAAGAATATAGAATCAGGTGTAGCACATATCCATTCTACATTCAACAATACAATCGTAATGATTACTGATACACATGGTAATGCATTAGCATGGTCATCAGCAGGATCATTAGGCTTTAAAGGAAGCAAAAAATCAACTCCTTTTGCCGCTCAAATGGCTGCAGAAGCCGCAACTAAAGTGGCAATGGAACATGGACTTAAAACTGTAGACGTAACAGTTAAAGGACCTGGTTCTGGACGTGAAGCAGCAATTCGTTCATTACAAGCAACAGGTTTAGAAGTGACTGCAATTCGTGACGTGACTCCAGTTCCTCATAATGGATGCCGCCCTCCAAAACGCCGTCGTGTTTAATGAGCGCCACTCATTCTGAGTTTGAATTAGGAACGTCATTGAACAAGACACTTTTCGTTTTGAAAGGGGTATAGATAAGAATGATTGAATTTGAAAAACCAAGAATCGAAAAAATTGATGAAAATAGAGATTATGGTAAGTTCGTCGTTGAACCATTAGAACGCGGTTACGGAACTACTTTAGGTAACTCTCTACGTCGTATTTTATTGTCTTCTTTACCAGGAGCTGCAATTACGAATATTCAAATCGATGGTGTTTTACACGAATTCTCAACTATTCCAGGTGTACGAGAAGACGTAACACAAATTATTTTGAATATTAAAGGCTTAGCATTGAAATTATATGCTGAAGAAGAGAAAACCCTTGAGATCGATATTACAGGACCCGCTACCGTGACTGCCGGCGATATTATCGTGGACAGTGATGTTGAGATCCTAAATAAAGATTTAGTTATCTGTAGTGTTGCTGAAGGAGCTACTTTCCATGCTCGCTTAACAGTGAAACCTGGTCGTGGCTATGTTCAAGCAGACGAAAACAAAAAAGAAGATATGCCAATCGGTGTACTTCCAGTTGATTCCATCTACACACCTGTTCATCGTGTTAACTACCAAGTAGAAAATACACGTGTTGGTCGTCGTGATGATTTCGACAAATTAACAATGGAAATATGGACAGATGGTTCAATCATTCCTCAAGAAGCACTAAGTTTAGCTGCGAAAATCATGACTGAGCATTTAGATATCTTTGTAAACCTTACTGACGAAGCGAAAAACGCTGAAATCATGGTGGAAAAAGAAGAAACTCAAAAAGAGAAAATGCTAGAAATGACGATTGAAGAACTTGATTTATCAGTTCGTTCATATAACTGTTTAAAACGTGCAGGCATTAATACTGTACAAGAACTTACAAACAAATCTGAACCAGAAATGATCAAAGTACGTAATTTAGGTCGTAAATCTCTTGAAGAAGTAAAACTTAAATTGCATGATCTAGGATTAGGATTACGTAAGGACGATTAAGACTTTTACGAAGTTTCCAGTCCTGCTTAACAGCAGTGGCTCGTGAGAACAGAAACGAAGGAGGGAACCCAACGTGAGTTACCGTAAATTAGGACGCACATCAAGCCAACGTAAAGCTATGCTACGTGATATTACAACTGATTTAATCATCAACGAACGCATCGTAACTACTGAAGCTCGTGCGAAAGAAGTACGTTCAACTGTAGAAAAAATGATTACTTTAGGTAAACGTGGAGATCTTCATGCACGTCGTCAAGCAGCTACTTTCGTTCGTAATGAAGTTGCTAGTGTTCGTGAAGAAGATGAGTCTATCGTTGTTGAATCAGCTTTACAAAAGCTATTTAACGATTTAGGACCTCGTTTCGCGGAACGCCAAGGTGGTTACACTCGTATCTTGAAGACAGAACCAAGACGCGGCGATGCAGCACCAATGGTAGTTATCGAATTTGTTAAATAATTAATAAACCGATCACTTTATAGATGTTTCTTTTAGAGTGTTATGATGTTGGAGGCGACTCCGAGTCTAGCTCTGCTTTCCCTGCTAAAGATGGCTTTAGCAGGGGAGCACTCATCATATAAAGGTGATTTTTTTTTGCTTTGGGAAAACGCTGTTTTCTCAAAGCTTTTTTGTTTCTTAAAAGCATTGCAGAAGCTTTTGCGGTTTGTTATACTGATTATTAATTGGAATTTTCAGATAATTAAACAATCTGATTTAGTAGAAGGGGGAATTATATGACGCAAATGTTTGCTTTTTCGTTGCTGATGGTTATTTTATACATTGGTGATGTGGTTTCTATCAAAACAAAAGCTTGGATTCCATCTGTTTTTGTTTGTGGTGTTTTATTTATTCTTGGTTATTGGACTATTTTTCCACAAAATATTGTGGAAGTGGCAGGAATTCCTACAGTGGTGGCCACTTTATTAATGTATCTGTTGATTACTAATATGGGCACTTTGCTCTCTGTTAAAGAATTGGTTAATCAATGGAAAACGATTGTGATTGCTTTGTCAGGTATTCTGGGCATTATTGCCTTGTTGTTAGCTGTGGGGACTTTTGTTTTTGATTTAAAAACAGTTTTAGTTGCAATCCCGCCGTTAGTAGGAGGTTTAGTTTCTTCATTAGTAATGTCAGAAGCGGCTCAATCAGCTGGTTTAGCCTCACTTTCAGTTTTGGCAATTTTAATTTATGTCATTCAAGGGTTTGCAGGTTATCCCTTAACTTCAATTGTTCTAAAAAAAGAAGGAAAGCGGAAGCTTCAAGAATACCGAGCAGGCACATGGCAGCCGCTTCATGAACAAGAGGGGCAAGAAAAAGGAGCAGAACCAGATGTGCCTAAACTATTTGAAAAAGTACCAAAACGATATCATACAGATTATTCACGAATTTTACGTTTAGCCTTAGTTGCCACACTCGCTTATTATGTTTCTGTGTGGACGGCACCGTTTGTGACGATTAGTCCTTTTGTGTTGTGTTTATGTTTTGGTGTGATTGCAACGTCTTTAGGCTTTTTAGAAAAGCAACCATTGCAGAAAGCAAATAGCTTTGGTTTTGCGATTTTAGGGTTAATGCTTTTTGTCTTTGATGGCTTAAAACAAGCCACACCTGAAATGTTGATGGATTTATTTTTACCAATGATTGGGATTATTGTGATTGGTGTTATCGGGATGTACATCTTTTCAGCAATTGTTGGTCGTATATTAGGTGTGAGTAAAGAGATGGCATTCGCTGTTTCGTTGACAGCTTTATATGGCTTTCCAGCCGATTATATTATTACTAATGAAGTGATTCAATCATTGACAGAAGATGAACAAGAACAGGCGGCTTTAACGAGCCATTTAATGCCACCGATGTTAGTGGCAGGTTTCGTAACAGTCACCATTGTTTCGGTTATTTTAGCGGGTATTTTTTCAAGTATTTTATTAAGTTTGTAGAAACGGGGCGTAAGTATGAAAAAAATCAAAGCACTAGTCAAACAGCATGCACAGGAAATGATTGCTTTTCGACGGGATTTACACCAACATCCAGAATTACAATTTGAAGAATTTCGAACGACAGAAAAAGTCACGGAAGTTCTTGATCAATTGAGAATTACTTATCGCAAAACAGAACCGACGGGTTTAATTGCTGAGATTGTGGGCGGCAAACCAGGTCGAGTGGTTGCGCTGCGGGCTGATATGGATGCCTTACCTGTACAGGAATTAAATGAAGATTTGGCTTATAAATCTTTAGAAGCTGGTAAGATGCATGCATGTGGGCATGATTCCCATACCGCGATGTTAGTAACAGCGGCTAAAGTATTAAAAGAAATCCAAGAAGAACTTCAGGGAACGGTACGGTTGATTTTTCAACCATCTGAAGAGAATGCGCAAGGTGCTAAAGCAATGGTTGCGCAAGGCGCAATGACCGGTGTTGATGATGTATTTGGCTTACATATCTGGTCACAAATGCCTGTAGGAACCGCTTCGTGTCGAGTGGGCTCAAGTTTCGCATCCGCGGATATTTTTTCTGTTGATTTTAAAGGCCGTGGTGGCCATGGTGCGATGCCCAACGCTTGTATTGATGCGACAGTTATAGCTTCTTCTTTCGTGATGAATCTGCAAACGATTGTTTCTCGGGAGACAGATCCTTTAGATCCAGTAGTTGTCACGATTGGACGGATGGATGTGGGGATCCGTTTTAATGTGATTGCTGAGAATGCACGTTTAGAAGGAACCGTTCGTTGCTTTAGTGTAGCAACGCGTAATCGAGTAGAACAGGCGTTGCAACGCTATGCGGAACAAACAGCTACTATCTACGGTGGGACGGCTTCGTTAGATTATCAATATGGAACGTTGCCAGTGATTAATGATGAGCAGGATGCCATGTTTGCCCAAGCACTAATTAAGGAAAATTTTGGTGAAGCGGCCTTAAGACAAGAAGAGCCGACAACTGGTGGTGAAGACTTCAGTTATTATACTGAACATGCTTCTGGCTGTTTTTCCTTAGTGGGAAGTGGTAATCCAGAAAAAGATACGGAATGGGCACATCACCATGGTCGTTTTAATATTGATGAAGATGCGATGGCAATGGGTGCTGAGTTATATGCCCAATATGCGTTTGAATATTTGAAGACACATTTCTAAAAGAAAATCAGTAACTTCTTGTTTTATGAGAACAAGAAGTTATTTTTATGAAAAATAGACCTGTCAAGACAGATAAGAGCTCCCATAATGACCGTTCTTTTGGTATAATAAAAAATAGTGTGAAGAATCAGAACAGATGATTGAAAAAACGCTACTTTTTTGGTAGTGTTAGAAAGAATAAATAGATTGAGGGAGTACGCGATGCAACCAATCATTGAACTAAATAATATCCAATTTAATTATCAACCAGAAGATGCTTCTCCCGCTTTAAAAGATGTATCTTTTTCCATTCAACAAGGCGAATGGGTCGCTATTATTGGCCATAATGGTTCTGGTAAATCAACGTTAGCCAAAACGATCAATGGGCTGTTACTACCAGCTGCTGGGACCATCAAAGTTGGCGGCAAAGAATTAAACGAAGCAAACGTCTGGGATATCCGACGTATGGTAGGAATGGTCTTTCAGAATCCAGATAACCAATTTGTCGGTTCAACAGTCGAAGACGATGTGGCTTTTGGTTTAGAAAATCAAGGCATTCCGCGTGATGAAATGGTCGAACGTGTCCACGATGCCTTAGAACGGGTTCGTATGTTAGATTTTGCCAAGCGAGAACCTGCTCGGCTATCTGGCGGTCAAAAACAACGAGTAGCTATCGCTGGTGTGGTTGCTTTGCGACCAGATATTATTATTTTAGACGAAGCGACAAGTATGTTAGATCCAGAAGGTCGTGCAGAAGTAATTGCTACCATTCAAAAGATTAAAGAAGAAAGCAATTTAACAGTTATTTCTATTACCCACGATATTGATGAAGCGGCTAATGCGAATCGTATTTTAGTGATGCGCCAAGGACAATTAACAAGCGAAGGAACGCCAGAAAAGATTTTTTCTGCAGGAGAAGCGCTTGTTGAAATGGGCTTGGATTTACCGTTTCCTGAAAAATTAAAAGTAGCTTTGAAAGAGCGTGGCGTTGTTGTGCCAACGAATTATTTAACAGAAGAAGGGATGGTGGATTGGTTATGGACATCCGTTTTAAACAAGTAGATTTTACTTACCAACCCAATACTCCTTTTGAGCAACGGGCATTATTCGATATTAATTTAACGATTCAAGACGGCTCTTATACCGCGATTGTCGGTCATACTGGCAGTGGCAAATCAACGCTATTGCAACATTTAAATGCCTTGGTGAAACCAACTAAAGGCCAAGTGACAATTGGAGAGCGTGTGATTACGCCAGAAACTGATAATAAGAATTTAAAACCAATTCGTAAAAAAGTTGGGATCGTTTTTCAATTTCCAGAAACCCAATTGTTTGAAGAAACCGTGGAGCGAGACATCGCTTTCGGACCGAAAAACTTTGGTGTTTCAGACGAAGAAGCGAAAAAATCAGCTAAGAAAATGCTTGATTTAGTCGGCTTAGATGAAAAATACTTACAACATTCTCCGTTTGAGTTATCAGGTGGCCAAATGCGCCGTGTCGCAATTGCTGGTGTGCTAGCGATGGAACCAGAAGTCTTAGTATTAGACGAACCGACCGCTGGTTTGGATCCTAAGGGTCGTAAAGAAATGATGGAGATGTTTAGTCGTCTGCATAAAGAACACAATATGACCATCGTTTTAGTGACACATTTGATGGATGATGTGGCTAATTACGCAGATCATGTGATTGTTTTAGAAAAAGGACAAATCGTCCAAGCGGGAGCACCACAAGAAGTGTTTCAAGAGACACAATGGTTGAAAGAAAAACAATTAGGCGTGCCAACTGCGGCCGAATTTGCTGAAAAATTAGTGGCAAAAGGCTTTTCTTTTGAGCAATTACCATTAACGGCCGATCAATTAGCCGATCAGCTTCTGAAAAAAATGCAGGAAGCAGGTGAGGCAAAATGATGAATAAATTAATTTTTGGGCGCTATATTCCAGGTGATTCTTTTATCCATCGTTTAGATCCGCGCGCCAAATTATTAGCTAGTTTTTATTTTATTGGAATTATCTTTTTAGCAAATAATTGGCAGAGTTATGTTTTAATAGCGGCCTTTACTGCTTTTGCTATTTCATTATCAAAAATCAGCGCCCGCTTCTTTATCCGCGGTGTTCGGCCATTATTATGGCTAATTCTGTTTACTGTGGCTCTTCAAACCTTGTTTACACAAGGGGGAGAAGTGTACTTTCAGTGGGGAATTATTTCCATTACCCAGTTTGGTGTGACGAATGGGCTATTTATTTTCTGTCGTTTTGTTTTAATTATTTTCATGTCAACGCTATTAACTTTAACAACGGCACCATTAGAGTTATCAGATGCGATTGAATATTTGCTACGTCCACTTCGTGTGGTGAAATTTCCAGTTCACGAAGTTTCATTGATGTTATCCATTGCTTTACGTTTTGTTCCAACATTAATGGATGAAACGGAAAAGATTATGAATGCCCAACGTGCCCGTGGCGTGGATTTTGGTGAAGGAAACTTACTTCAAAAAATGAAAGCTATTGTTCCACTTTTAATTCCGCTTTTCGTAAGTAGTTTTAATCGTGCGGAAGATTTGGCGACTGCCATGGAAGCAAGAGGTTATCAAGGTGGCGAAGGACGGACAAAATACCGCATTCTTCATTGGCACCTACGAGATACAATAGTAATGTTTGGTTTTGTCTTGTTAACCATTGGCTTATTTGTATTAAGAACTTAGAAAAGGTGAAGAAAAATTATGCCCCGCTATAAAGCAATCATTGCCTATGATGGCACTCATTTTCATGGCTTTCAAAAGCAGCCTAATGAGCGTACCGTTCAAGAAGAAATAGAAAAAACGTTAGCACGCATGAATAATGGACGCTCCGTGACGGTTTTTGGTTCAGGACGAACAGATGCAGGTGTTCATGCAATGGGCCAAGTGATTCACTTTGATTATCCGCAGGAACGTCCGTTGGAAAAAATGCGCTTTGCGTTAGACACACAAACACCAGAAGACATTGCTGTGCGCAGCGTGGAACGTGTTTCAGAAGACTTTCATGCACGTTATCACGTGATCGAAAAAACCTATCAATTTAAAGTGGATATTGGCAAACCACGAAGTCCATTTCGACGTTTTTATGCCAGTTATTTTCCGTATCCCATTGATCTCGAAAAAATCCAACAAGCTTTGCCTGATTTATTAGGTACCCATGATTTTACCTCTTTCTGTGCCTCAGGAAGTTCGGTAGAAGATAAAGTCCGGACCATTCATGAAGCCAGTGTTCATGTCAATGAAACGGGGGATGAATTAACATTCACTTTTCGGGGCGATGGTTTCTTGTACAAAATGATTCGGATTTTAGTTGGTACGCTATTGAAAATCGGCAATGGGCGGCTAGAACCAACCGCAATTCCAGCAATTATTGCAGCCAAAGATCGAAATCTAGCTGGTCCGACTGCTCATCCAGAAGGATTGTATTTAGCAGAAGTGAAATATGAAAAATAAAAGAGCGTGGGACAAAAATCACTTTGGATTTTTGCTCCACGCTCAAAAACTTATAAACGGCGGGAACAGAAGCAACTCCTTCGGAAATAAGCCGAAATTCTCCAAAAATTACAGAACAATTTTCGGAAATTCCTTCTTATTTCTCGGAGTTAAACGCTTCTGTCCCGACCTCTTTTAGTTGCAAAATTTAGATGTATTTAACAGCTGTTCCGTAAGCCACGACAGATTGCATGTCGGTACCAATTGTGCCAGAATCAAAACGCATCATCACAACGGCATCCGCACCTAATTTAGAGGCTTCTGCTTTTAAACGTTCGATTGCTTGGTCGCGTGCTTCTCGTTGCATATCAGTGTAACCTTTGATTTCACCGCCAACTACGCTTTTTAGTCCAGCACCTAAATCTTTAAACATATTTTTAGAACGTGTGGTTAACCCGAAAACTTCTCCAATAATTTCATATTCTTGACCGCTAATTCTCTCGGTTGTTGTAACTAACATGGGTAATTTCCTCCAGTACTTGTTGGTAACTTCAATTTACCATAGTCAAGAGTTTGGTACAACGAATATACATAAAAACGACACTAGAAAAGATGCGCTTCCACATTTTTCTAGTGCCGTTTTGGTAAGAATTAATCAAGGATAGAATCTTTTTTAGAAATCATGACCCAAACCCAACTAATTAGAAAAGCAACCGTTGCTGGAACGACCCAGCCCATGCCAATAGTGAACAATGGTAAGTATTGGCCGGCTTTTTCTAAAAGCGTTGTTACAAACGCCGTATCTTTGATAAAGGCGGGGGAGCTATTTAATGCATCTAAAACAGCAGCAATCAATGTGATATAGGTCGTTGCTTGATAGACTTCCCGTCGATGTTTGAAAATCGGACTGATGATTACCAAAAGCATTAAAGTAATCGCCAATGGATAAAGGAACATCAAGACTGGAACGGCAAATTGAATGATGTTGGTTAAGCCGACATTTGCAAAAATAGCTGGTAAAATAACAACAATTGCCAAGAATTTTTGATAGGAAACCTTCGGAAACATTTCTTCAAAAGTCTCAGAAAAGGCTGTGCTTAAGCCGATACCTGTTTTTAAACAAGCAAGAACTACGATAAAAGCCAGTAAAATACTCCCTGGTAGGCCTAAATAGTAATTAGCAATTTGGGCTAAGGCAATCCCGCCATTTTCACTGATTGGAAAAGCCCCGATACTCATTGTTCCCATATAAGCAAGTAAGGTATAGATAATCCCCATCAATACAACACTGAAAGCACCTGATTTAATCATTCCTTTAGCGATATCTCCAGGTTTTTCGACGCCCATATTTCGCAAAGTGGAAACGACAACAATCCCAAAAGCTAATGAAGCTAAAGCATCCAACGTATTATAACCTTCTGTAAATCCTTTAAAGAAAGGACTTGAAATATAATTTTCACCAACAGCGGCACTGGCCACATGACCTAATGGCTTTACAAAGGCTAAAACAATCAAAATCCCTAGCAATGCTAAAAATAACGGATTTAAAAATTTACCCACATAATCTAAGATTTTACTTGGCTTTCGAGAGAAGAGCCAAACGGCTAAGAAAAATAATGCGGAAAAGCCAGCAAGAACCAGCCATTGCAAGTCTTTAGGAACAAATGGTGCAAGACCAATCTCAAAAGAAGTAGTTGCTAACCTTGGTAAAGCAAAGAAAGGACCAATCGTTAAATATAATAGTAAGGTAAAAATAAGAGCATAACGACGATTAATCCGAGAAGCTAAGTCAAAAACACCTGAACTTTTAGAAACACCCATAGCAATGACACCAAGAAAAGGTAAGCCAATTCCAGTGGCTAAGAAGCCCAAGTTTGCTAAAAAGACGGAAGCCCCCGCTTCTTGTCCCATATGTACAGGGAAAATTAAATTTCCAGCACCGAAAAACAAACCGAATAACATTGAACCAACGTATAGATAATCACGCCAAACTAACTTTTTTTGCATAGATTCACACTCCTTAATATTGTCTTATTATTTAAAATAACAGAAGAAGAAACAGAGAGCAACCAGTTTTTATAGAAAACATTGGTTTTCTTATTTTTCTATGAAATAAGCATACTGATAATCATCACAATAGTGTCCATTTATATAAAATTCTTCTTTAAAATGTGCTTCTTGCACAAAACCATGTTTTTCATAGAATCGAATGGCTTCTTGATTGGTAGCCATTACTCGCAAACTCAGCTTATGAATCCCGCTTATCTGGGCCATCTCTTTGACATACGACAACAAAGAACCGCCAATCCCTTGGCCTTGGAAATCTGGCGAAACGCCAATACTTAGTAGCCATTGCTTTTGATGAGCTGCTAACGAAGTGGGCGGATGGACTTCAATAAATCCAGCGAGTTGTTGTCCGCTGATGGCAACAAAAATCGTTTCATCTTTCATTTTTTCCTGATATGCCGCAAGCGAGAGTGGTTGTATCTCGGCAGGGGTATTCTTTTTTGTCCAAATGATTTGATCCAAGGCATGCAATGCGGGCCAATCTGCTTCGGCAACTAAGCGAATAGTGAGTGAGGTAGACAAGATAATAGGGCTCCTTTTTCTGAAATTTTAAAATATAAAAAGACTATAGCATTTATTGTCTGAAAATTCAAATACTTTTAAAACGAAAAGAAAAATGGCTGCACCTTTTCGAGAAAATCAAAATATGCTACGATAGCTACCAGAGGATAGATGGTCAAAAAGAATCTATCTAAATGGAGGGTATGTTTGTGAAAAAAATGGCAGTATATTGTGGCGCCAGTCTGGGGAATGAGCCAATCTATCAGCAAGCTGCAGTAGCGTTAGCCGCTTGGATGAAAGAAAATCACTATGATCTAGTTTATGGCGGTGGCAATGTTGGTCTAATGGGTACGGTGGCTGACACGCTTTTAGCAGAAGGTGGAGAGGTAATTGGTGTCATGCCCACTTTTTTAATGGAGCGGGAGATTGCACATAATGGCATTACAAAGATGCATACAGTTAGCGATATGCATGCGCGTAAGAAAAAGATGATCGAATTGGCAGATGTGTATTTAGCTTTACCCGGTGGTCCCGGCACACTAGAAGAAATTAGCGAGGTGATCTCTTGGGGCCGAGTCGGTGAACATATGAATCCTTGTATTTTATATAACGTGAATGGTTACTATGACTTATTAGCTGCTTTTTTTGATAAAATGGTAGAAACTAGTTTCTTAACAGAAGCGGATCGAGCTAAAATTTTCATTTCAGATTCCTTAGAAGAAATTGGTGCATTTATTGATTCTTATGAACCGCCAATGATTCGTCAATACAAAAAATAACAAAAGAGGCAGTCACTCTAACCAGAATGACTGCCTCTTTTTTACTAGTTTTTCGTTAAAATCCGATGTAAGAACTCTTTTGTCCGAGCTTCTTTTGGATGGACAAAAATATCTTCAGCGGTCCCTTCTTCGGCAATGACACCTTTATCCATGAAAATAACACGATCGGATACGTCCCGCGCAAATTCCATTTCATGTGTGACAATCACCATTGTTAGCCCTGTATGGGCAAGATTTTTCATCGTTTTTAGCACTTCGCCAACCATTTCAGGATCCAATGCAGAAGTTGGTTCATCGAAAAGTAAAACATCTGGATCCATTGATAATGCTCGAGCAATGGCTACCCGTTGCTTTTGTCCACCAGATAATTGAGCAGGTTTGGCATCAATAAAACGAGCCATGCCAACTTTTTCTAAATTTTCTAAGGCAATTTTTTTGGCTTCTTCCTTGTTTCTTTTTAGGACAGTCATCTGACCAGATGTACAGTTTTCTAAGACATTCATGTTATTAAATAAATTGAATGATTGGAAAACCATCCCTAAATGGGTCCGATATTTGGGCAAACTATAACCACGTTCTAAAACATTTTTACCATTATAGATGATTTTGCCATCTGTTGGTTTTTCTAACAAATTAATACAACGTAGTAACGTTGATTTACCAGAACCAGAAGAACCGATAATGGTGACAACTTCTCCTTTGTTGACGTTCATATTGATATCTTTTAATACTTCGTTTTCGCCAAAGCTTTTTCGTAAATGTTCAATTTCAATAATTGCACTCATCTGTTTGCCTCCTAGCTTTCTTTTCCTTCTTCAGTTAATTCTTCTACTTTAACGTAAGCAGAAGGGCCATCCATTTTACGTTCCACAACACGTAAGATTCGTGTAATCACAAAAGTCATTACCAAGTACATGATGCCGACAATTGTAAAGGTTTGGAAGAACTGGAAGTTTGCGCCAGAAGCAGCATTCCCTTGGAAGAATAAATCTGCGACACCAATAACACTTAACACGGCCGTATCTTTGATATTAATGACAAATTCATTCCCTGTTGCAGGTAAAATATTACGTAATACTTGGGGAATAACGACTTTACGCATTGTTTGTCCATGGGTCATCCCAATCGCTTGTGCTGCCTCGAATTGTCCTTTATCTACTGCGAAAATACCTCCACGAACAATTTCAGACATATAGGCACCAGTATTCACAGAAACGATAAATAATGCGGCCACTGTTCGGTCTAAAGAGATGCCAAAAGCTAGAGCTAAACCATAGAAAATAACCATTGCTTGAACCATCATTGGTGTACCACGGAAAACTTCAATATAAATAGAAAGAATTAAATTTCCTAATTTTTGGAAGAAACGAGCGACTGGGTTTTCAGAATCTGGAACTGTACGGAAGACACCAATTAGTAAACCAAGAGTTGTTCCGACGACCGTCCCAATTAACGCGATAAATAGCGTTAAACCAGCACCACGTAAAAACATGTCGCCATATTGATTCCAAATATTTTTGAAATCGTTAATAAGTCCTGTTTTTTGTTCATCACTATCTGTTGCTGCAGGTTGATCCTTGATTGCTTGGTCCATAATTTTTGTTCGTTCCTCTTGAGAAATACCTGCTAAAATTTTGTTTACTTTTTCAATGTCAGGATCGCCTTTACGCATGCCGACTGCTACTTGTGAGTCTTCAGCGCTAGCATCAAAGCCATTTTCTTTTGGAAATTCTAACATTTTTAATTCTTTATTGACACTAGTTGCTGTTATGCCTTCAGGGCGTTCGCTAACATACCCATCAATCATGCCAGAAGCAAGTGCTGTTCGCATAGCTGAAAAGTTATCCATTGCTTGCTGTTTATTGACGTTTGGAATTTGATCAATTAATCCATAGTGGAATGTATTTAGTTGAGCCGTAATTTTAGCATCAGCCAAATCTTTCAAGCTTTTTGCATTAGCGTATTTGCCATCTTTTTTTACAATTACGACAAATTGTGATTCATAATAAGGGTTTGTAAAAGCAATTTCTTTTTTTCGTTCAGCGGTTGGGCTCATTCCGGCGATAATGGCATCAATTTTTCCCGATTGTAAGGCGGGCGCCAAGCCATCCCATTTAGTTTGGACGATTACTAATTTACGACCTAAACCATCGGCAATTTTTTTAGAAATTTGAACATCATAGCCGCCTGCATAAGAGTTGCCTTGAATAGGCACTGCGCCATGTGCATCATTTTTCTGTGACCAGTTAAAAGGGGCGTAGCCAGCTTCCATGCCGACACGAAATTCACCATTTTCCTCCGCCGAAGCGTTGGTTGTCATGCCAAGTAACGAAAATAGCGTGACAAGTAGTAGACTGAATGAAAAAACTTTTTTGTTCATCTTTTTCTCTCCTTTAAATTTCTTGTCTGATTGATCGTTCTGTCTTTTTTCAATCAACAAGCTTTGATAATCAGCTGAGCAAAAGCGATTCTGTCTTTTTAAAGGAGAATACTTCTGTCACAACCTATTTTTGAATACAAAAAAAACAACCAAACAGATGTAAGGTTGCTAGGTAATGTCGAAAAAAATTCCTCAACGAAACATAGCACAACTTAGCATCACTACTAAGACAGTCCGCAAGCTCTTAACTTACGTCCCAACACACAACAGAAGAGGCTCCGTTATGCATTTCGGCGATTGATCCTAAACTTGCTTCCCAGTGTCCTCTCACTCCACAAGCGTAATAAAAACCGCGACCTCTACCTCTTTTTTGAGGCACTATTCAGTTATTAAATTCAGTTATTAATTTTAGGATAAATCCAGAAGAAAGTCAATATGTTCCAGCAAAGGAATTTATCAAGAGGACACAAGCACTATGAAATTAGCGTAACATTTTCCCTACGAAATAGAAACTAATACGAAAAAAGCAACCATTCCTAAAGGAACAGTTGCTTTTTACTTAAGCTTTGACAGCTTTGGGTTCACGACCTAAAATAGCTTGAAGAACAGTCAATACACCTAAAGAAGCTAAAATTGTATAAATTAGACTTGAGTAAGTTAAGATACCGAAATCCCAAGTTTTGTAAACTAATAAAACAATTGCTAAGGCGATAATAGCGATAACGTTGAAGAACGCAAAAGCCCAAAGATTTCCGTTTTCTTTACGAGAAAGATAAAAAACAGAGAACCAAATGCTTAAAACGCCCCAAGCGATGCAGGCAATAATTGCAGCCCAATAAATAATAAATGCGACCATTGTTGTTTCACCTCACTTTTACTCATGCATATTTTACCACGAGTTGAGAAATTTGTCACAAACTCTTTCAAGATAAATCAATATATAGGTAAGAAGTTTTCAAAAAGTGGAAAAACTTTTGGTGCTAATGTTAAAATACGTTATAATATAGAAGATTAGGAGCTGAATTAATATGCAAGATATCACGCAAACTGAGGCAATTCATTGGTTGGCAACCCAACAAAAAATCACATTTTTAACAGGTGCGGGTATCTCGACAGCCTCAGGTGTGCCAGATTATCGTTCCTTAAAAGGTGTCTATCAAGGAATCCAGCAACCGGAATACTTATTGAGCCGGACTTGCTTAAAAACTGAGCCAGAAAAGTTTTATCAATTCGTAAAAACGCTCTATCATCCAGACGCACAACCTAATATCATTCACCAGAAAATGGCACAATTAGAGCAAATGAAACGGGGAAAAATTGTTTCACAAAATATTGATGGGCTTCATCGAAAAGCAGGTAGCCAAGAAGTGGTGGACTTTCACGGTAATTTATATGAATGTTATTGCCAAACTTGTGGTGCAACGGTTCCTTGGCAAGACTATTTACTTAGTGATCGGCACGCAGACTGTCATGGACAAATCCGTCCAGCTATTACTTTGTATGAAGAAGGATTATCAGAAGAGGCAATCGAAAAAGCCATTCAGGCCGTTGCTTCTGCCGACTTAATCGTGATTGTCGGTACGAGTTTTCAAGTGCATCCGTTTTGCGATTTGATTCATTATAAACAACCAACGGCCGCTATTTTAGCCATTAATCAAACGCCGCTATTTTTACAACAACCTTATTATTTTTTAGAAGCGAAAGCCGAAACGATATTTGCAGAATTAACGATAAAGGAGTAACGGAATGGAAGAATTTAAATCAGAAAAAGAAAAAATGATCGCCGGCGCATTATATTTTGCCTCAGATCCTGAATTAGTGGCTGATCGCAAAAAAGCCCGTGAACAAATGGCGTTAATTAACCAACAACCAGACACTTATATTCGTCGTCAATTAATAGAAGAAACGTTTGGGAAAGTGGGTGTCGGAACTTACATCGAACCGATGATTCAATTTGATTACGGCTACAACATTTCTGTGGGGAAAAATTTCTATGCCAATTTTAATAACGTTTTTTTAGATGTTTGTCCAATCGAAATTGGCGATAACTGTATGTTTGGCCCCAATGTGCAACTTTATACAGCCGAGCACCCATTACAAGCGGCCAAGCGTAATAGCGGAATGGAATCAGGGAAACGAATTATCATTGGCAACAATGTTTGGATTGGTGGTGGAGCGATTGTCCTTCCTGGCGTAACATTAGGCGATAATGTAGTGGTGGCAGCAGGCGCTGTTGTGACCAAATCGTTCCCAGAAAACTGTGTCATAGCAGGTAATCCAGCAAGGATAATTAAAGAATTGACTGAAGATGACGCCCCAACAACTTCTTTAGAACAACAACGAGCAAAGATTAACCAAATCGATAAGGAACTGGTCCGTTTATTAGAACAACGGATGGATGTCGTCGCAGAGATTGCTGCAGTGAAAAAGAAAGCAGGTCATGCGGTTTTTGACTCTGAAAGAGAGCGACAAGTGTTAGAAACTATTCTGAATCATGTTGAAAATGCCGAGTATGAAGAAACATTATCTGAGACTTTCCAAGGAATTATGGACGCCTCTAAACGTTTCCAAGAAAAACATTTAGGAGAGTGAGGCTAACGTCGTGGATGGAGAAATCAGAAGAAGAGAGATTGTTAAAAGATTAAGAGAGACCGAAAAGCCAATTAGTGCTACTCGTTTTGCAAAAGCTTTTGATGTCAGCAGACAAATTATTGTAGGAGATGTCGCTCTATTACGGGCAACAGGCGTCGAAATTGTCGCAACAGCTCGAGGGTATATGTTGGAACAACCTTTAGAAGGAATTGAGCGGAAAATTGCTTGTCAACATACGCCTGAACAAACGAGAGAAGAATTGTCAGTCATTGTTGCCAAAGGTGGAGAAGTGGTAGATGTGAGTATTGCACATCCACTTTATGGGGAATTAATCGGTAGTTTGCGCATTCAAACAGAGAAAGACATTGATAAATTTATGGATAAGTATCAAAAAGAGCATGCTACATTACTATCAGTTTTAACAGGAGGCGTCCATCTGCATACTATTCGCTGTGCAGACGAAGACACTTTCCAAGAAATCAAAGAGGCGCTTCGAAAAAAAAGTATTTTGTTTGAAGGATAACGAGAAAAAGAGAGGATATTGATGTTTGTTCAAGTCCTTTCTTTTTTTTCTTAGAAAATTACCAAAAAAAGATAGAAGAATTTGTGAATTTTCTTCTATTTTTTTAACTTTTTGCTAGAAATTTTTTATGAAACAGTATACTATTAAAAAAGGAGCCATTTAAACAATAACTATGTCAATTATTATGTTGGTACATAAAAATAAATGGAGAAAAATAAAAAAGGAGAATGAGTATGAAAAAACAATTTGCCCTGTTCTCTACCTTATTACTTTTAGGTTCATCAGTGCCAGTAGGTGCATTTGCAGAAGGTAATAACTTGGTAGCTGAAAATAGTTCTGTCGCAGAAACAACCGCAGAAGCAACAAATGCTGAAGCCACTGAAACGACAGTGACTAATGAAACAACAGAAGAAACAACAACTGAAACAGAAAGTTCAACCGAATCAAGTACATCTGCAACCACGGAGTCCACGGAAACGTCAGGAACCGAAACGACAGATTCCACAACGGATTCAACATCCACAAGTACGACAGAATCGACTACTGATTCCACCTCAACGAGTACAACAGAGTCAACCACAGATTCTACGTCAACAAGTACAACTGAATCAAGTACCACGCCAACGACCACACCAAGTTCTTCTAAAGAACAGCCAAAGCCTGGCACGAGTACTTCTGAATCAAAACAACCGGTGAAACCAGTGACACCAACAGCACCAGCTGAAAAGCCAGTAGAGCAACCAGCAACGTCAACACCGCAGCCTGAAATAGTCCCACCAGTTACAAATGAAACGGTTGGGTTAGTGGAAGACGATGAGACGTTTACGGTCAGCAAAACGAAGAAGACAGAAGAGTTTATTCAAGAAATCGGTGAATCTGCTCGGAAAGTGGCCAAGGACAAAAACTTATATGCTAGTGTGATGATTGCTCAAGCAATTTTAGAAAGTGGCAGCGGCAATAGTAAATTAAGCCAGAAACCAAACTACAATTTGTTTGGTATTAAAGGCGATTACAAAGGTCAATCTGTTTCTTTTATTACCTATGAAGACAATGGTTTCGGTAACCTATACACAGTAGAAGCAAAATTCCGTCAATATCCATCGTATAAAGAATCGATGGAAGATTATGCGAAATTGTTGAAAAATGGTTTAGATTCCAATAAAGATTTCTATCATGGTGTCTGGAAAACAGAAGCTAAATCATACAAAGAAGCGACACGTTTCCTAACAGGAAAATACGCAACGGACAAAGATTACCATAAGAAATTAAATGCGTTAATTAAAACATACGATTTAACTTATTATGATAAAGAAAAAGCAACCGTTGAACCAATGGAATCAAATTTCCCAGCCTACAATGGCAAAAACTATGACACCTTTAATAGTTATGCTTGGGGCAACTGTACACAATATGTTTATAACCGTATTACGCAATTAGGTAAACGTGTGGACTTAACAATGGGGAATGGTCAAGATTGGGGCGAAACAGGTCGTGCACGTGGGTACAAAGTAAGTCGTACACCAAAAGCAGGCGCAGCGGTTTCCTTCCCAGCTGGTGTTTTAGGCGCGGACAATACTTACGGTCATGTCGCATTTGTGGAAAAAGTCTTTAAAGATGGTAGCATCTTAATTTCTGAAATGAATGTGAAGGGATTAAACGTTGTTTCAACACGTACAATCTCAGCCGATGAAACACATTTAATGAACTATATCGTTCCAAAAGATAAATAAAAAAATCAGCTCTTTGTCAATAAGAACGGATGAGTTGGAAAAATCAAAGTTAGCACTGAAGAATCAATTTTAATTCTTCAGTGCTAGCTTTTTTTGTGGCAAAAGGTTTCTCCAATAATAAAGTTTGCTACATCCAGTTATTGCCAGGCGATTTCAGGTCGGGATGAGTTAGCAACAGTCGCCGATAGCTATATTTTTTTTAGGTAGAATCATTTACTTTTAGGTGGAAGATGTCTTATAATTGTAAGCGGATACAAAAATGAAAGAAGAGGTGGTTAAATGAGCAAAAAAGAAATAAATCAAGTAGTTGCCAGTCGCTATCAATTGTATATTAATGGAGAGTGGACCACAGGTAGTGGTAATAAAATGATTGCTAGTTACAATCCTAGTAATGGCGAAAAATTAGCAGAATTTGTAGATGCCACAAATGAAGATGTGGATCGAGCTGTAGAAGCAGCTCAAGAAGCGTTTCAGACCTGGAAAGATGTTGATGTTGTAACAAGAAGCAATCTTTTATTGAAAATTGCTGATTTGATTGAAGAAAATCAAGAACATTTAGCTATGGTGGAGACTTTAGATAATGGAAAACCACTTCGGGAAACGCGATCGATTGATGTCCCTGCCAGTGCAGACCATTTTCGGTATTTTGCTAGTGTGATTCGTGGAGAAGAAGGGTCTGTCAAAGAATTTGATAAGGATACGTTATCCATTGTTGTGAAAGAACCCATTGGTGTCGTTGGTCAAATTATTCCGTGGAATTTTCCATTGCTAATGGGTGCTTGGAAATTAGCGCCAGCGTTGGCAGCAGGTAATACTGTTGTGATTCATCCATCCTCGAGCACATCATTAAGTCTGTTGGAATTGTTTAAGATTTTTGATCAAGTCTTGCCGAAAGGAGTAGTGAATTTAATCACCGGTCGTGGTTCTGATTCAGGAAATTATATGTTGGCACATCCAGGTTTTGATAAGCTAGCTTTTACAGGTTCAACAGAGGTAGGGTACACTGTCGCTAAAGCCGCGGCCGACCGCCTAATTCCAGCTACTTTAGAACTTGGCGGAAAATCAGCCAACATTATTTTTGAAGATGCCAATTGGGAACGAGCATTAGAAGGTGTGCAGTTAGGGATTTTATTCAATCAAGGGCAAGTTTGTTGTGCTGGGTCTCGTGTGTTCGTTCAGTCAGGTATTTATGATCAATTTGTAGAGGCTTTGAAAGAAAAGTTTGAACAAGTAAAAGTTGGTTTCCCGTGGGAAAAAGATGTTGAAATGGGCGCTCAGATCAATGAGCATCAATTGGAAGAAATTTTAAAATATGTCGAGATTGGTGTGAAAGAAGGAGCTACACTGATTACTGGTGGGCAACGTTTAACAGAAAATGGGCTAGACAAGGGGGCTTTTTTAGCACCTACGTTATTAGCAAATGGCACGAATACAATGTGCGTGGCCCAAGAAGAAATCTTTGGTCCTGTTGCAACAGTGATTAAATTTGAAACGGAAGAAGAGGTCATTCGTTTAGCTAATGATTCTGAATATGGTCTAGGTGGTGCCGTCTTTTCACAAGATATCAATGTGGCATTACGGGTTGCTCGTGGTGTACGGACAGGTCGGATGTGGGTCAACACATACAATCAATTGCCTGCGGGCGCGCCATTCGGTGGTTATAAAAAATCAGGAATTGGTCGAGAAACGCATAAATCAATGCTAGATGCTTATACGCAAATGAAAAATATTTACATTGTGACAAAAGAAGAAGCAGATGGACTATATTAAGTAGTGTAGTGAATTTTAGATAACAAATTTATTTTTGGGTATTGTTATTTTTCGAGTTAAACAAAATAATAATTTTTTGAAAAAATTGGGCGATGAGTAAAGTAAAACAGATTAAAAGTAAAGCCTGGTGCAAAAATCGCTTTGGATTTTTGTACCAGGCTTTAAAGCTGAGTAACAATAGTGTTCACTCTTGGTTGCTTTTAATTTTCGACTATTGTAGAAGGAGTTATTTTGCTTCTTCTGCTTCAAATTTAGCAAAAGCTGTTGCAATTACTTCTTTTAATGCAGAAGCAGAAGCTTCCATTTTTTCTTGTTCAGCATCTGTTAATGGAATTTCAATGACTTGTTTAACTCCTTGGCGGTTGATGATCGCTGGTGCACCGATATAAATATCGTTTTGACCATATTCGCCTTCTAAATAAACAGATAATGGTAACACAGAGTTTTCATCGTTTAGGATCGCTTTAGTGATACGCGCTAGTGCAACCGCGATCCCATAGAAAGTAGCTCCTTTTTTCTCGATGATTGTGTAAGCAGCGTCACGTACGTTGAAGAATAAGTTAACCATTGCTTCTTCATCGACGTCAGGATTATTTTTCACCCATTCGTAAATTTGTAAGCCAGCGACATTCGCATGTGACCAAACTGGGAATTCTGTATCTCCGTGTTCACCTAAGATGTAGGCATGGACATTTCGTGCATCAACATCAACTAATTCGGCAATTGCTTGACGGAAACGAGCAGAATCTAGTGAAGTTCCTGAACCAATTACTCGTTCTTTCGGGAAACCAGAGAATTTCCAAGTTGAATAAGTCAAAATATCGACTGGGTTTGCGGCAACTAAGAAGATACCGTTGAAACCAGAATCAACAATTGTTGTAACGATTTCTTTATTAATTTTCAAGTTTTTATGAACTAAGTCTAAACGAGTTTCGCCTGGTTTTTGAGGCGCGCCAGCTGTTAAGACAACTAAGTCTGCATCATGGCAATCGTCATAAGTAGCTGCATAGATTTTTTTAGGAGAAGTAAATGCTAATGCGTGGGATAAGTCCAACGCGTCTCCTTCAGTTTTTGGTACATTAATATCAATAATCCCAACTTCTTGAGCAATATTCTGAGTTACTAAAGCAAAGGCATAGCTAGAACCTACGGCACCGTCCCCGACTAAAATTACTTTTTGGTGATCTTTATTCCCTGCGGCTGCAGTCATGTGTACCATTCCTTCCTCTACATTCTTTTTCGTGAGCAACGAGTTTTTATTTCCTGTTGCTAAAGTGATAGTAACATGGTTTGTAAAAAATGTCACGAACTTTGATTGTAAAAATGATACAGTTTTCAGACCTGTTTCAAAATGGTAGCTCTTACATGTGCGTAATTTCACTATCTTGTGCATATTTAAATTTCTAAAAAATTTTTTTACATCTTTCTTAATCTTCAAAGACTGCGAGTTTTTTTATTTCTATGGTATAATGAGTAAAACTGGGTAGCGCATACGCTTCCCAGCCATTTTGTGTTGGCAAGCTTATAATCCAAGGAGAATGAAAGATGAAAGTAATCGTAGGACTGGGAAATCCCGGTAGTAAATACAAAGAAACAAAACACAACATTGGCTTTATTACGCTAGATGAAATTGCGTATCGGCAAAATGTTTCGTTTAATAATAGAAATTTTGAAGCAGATATTGCAGAGTTTTTTATAGGAACTGAGAAAGTATTATTAGTGAAACCATTAACATTTATGAATGAATCAGGTCGCTCTGTTGGTCCGTTGTTGACCTACTTTGGGGTAGATGAGGAAGACTTGATTGTTATTTATGATGACTTAGACTTAGAGGTCGGTAAAATTCGTTTACGACAAAAAGGTAGTGCTGGCGGCCACAATGGGATAAAAAGTCTGATCGCCCATTTAGGAACAAATGTCTTTCCTAGAATTAAAATTGGCATTGGTCGGCCCTCAAAAAATGATACAGTTATCCACCATGTACTAAGTACTTTTCCCAAAGAAACACACGAAGAGATGTTGCTTGCCGTAAAAAAAGCAGCCGATGCGGCCTTATATGCATGCGAAGGTCATACGTTTGTTGAGACAATGAATCAATTTAATGGAAAATAGCAGAAAGGAGGGCCCTTATTTGAATATTATCGAACGAATTAGCCAAACAGAAATTGCAAAATCATGGCGCAGTCAACTAATGACAACGGGAACGCGCCAACTAATTACTGGGTTATCAGGCTCTGCTAAAACATTACTGATGGCAGGTGCTTTACAAAAGACGCATCAAAAAATTGTTATTGCGGTTCCCAACCTATACTATGCCAATCAATTAGTAGATGATTTTTTAAATATTTTACCTTCAGAACAAGTTCATCTATTTCCAGTAGATGAAGTGTTATCCGCCGAAATGGCCTTTTCTTCACCAGAAGCGCGCGCAGATCGAGTGAGTGCGTTAAATTTCCTGATGACAGCGAATGCAGGAATCGTGGTCGTACCAGTGGCTGGACTACGAAAATATTTACCAACGAAAGAAACGTGGCAAAATGCGCAGCTTCATTGGAAAAGTGGGACAGAAGTAGATCCCGAAATCCTCGCGCAACGCTTAGTGTTAATGGGCTATGAACGCCAATCGATGGTCGGGAGACCCGGCGAATTTAGTATTCGTGGAAGCATTATTGATGTCTATCCTCTAAATGCCGAATACCCTGTTCGTGTGGAACTGTTTGATGTTGAAATCGACTCAATCCGTTATTTTGAAGCGGATACCCAACGTTCATTAGAAAATCTTGAAGAAGTAACGATTTCGCCAATGACTGATTTAGTGTTCTCAAAGGCAGATATGAATCATGGCATGATGAGGTTACAAGATGCTCTAGAAAAACGTTTAGCTACAGCTAAAGATCAAACGGAGACCGATTTTTTAGAAGAATATTTTGGTCAGTTGTTGTCTTCTTGGGAACAAGGGATTCCTACAGAAAATGCTCACTATTATACAGATTTTCTGTACCAACAAAAAACTACGCTGTTAGATTATTTACCAGAAAACAGTTTGCTTTTTGTGGATGATTATTCTCGTATGATGGAAACGGAACGGGAGATTGCTAGAGAGGAAGCGGAATGGCAAACCCTGAAAATTGAAGAAATGCGCGTGTTTTCTGAACAAACTTTTGGCGTAGACTTTCATGATCAATTGCGAAAAACCGCACGAAATACGACCTTCTTTTCACTTTTCCAAAAAGGAATGGGGAATCTTCGTTTCCAAGAAGTCCATAATTTCCAATATCGTTCAATGCAACAATTCTTCGGTCAAATGCCGTTGCTAAAAGCGGAAGTGGACCGTTGGCAAAAGCAAAACCAAACGGTCGTTGTTTTTGTTCCTACGAAAGAACGGATTCAAAAAGTCGAAGAGCTATTTCAGGACTTTGACATACCTAGCGTAGTAAGCAATTGGGATCAGTTGTTAGATGGGCATGTCCAAATTGTCCAAGGGGCATTACAAACAGGGTTTGAATTACCTAAAAACAAGCTCGTGGCGATTACGGAAAAAGAAATTTTTCATACAACGACCAAAAAACGGGCACGTCGTCAAACAATCTCTAATGCAGAACGTTTGAAAAGTTATAGCGACTTAAAAACGGGCGATTATGTCGTTCATGCGAATCACGGGATTGGTAAATATATTGGTATGGAAACCTTAGAAGTTGATGGGGTCCATCAAGATTACATGACTATCTTGTACCAAAATGATGACAAGTTATTTATTCCAGTAACACAATTGAACTTGATTCAAAAGTTCGTTGCTTCCGAGTCTAAAACGCCGAAAATCAACAAGCTGGGCGGCAGTGAATGGACGAAAACCAAACGAAAAGTTGCTTCGAAAATTGAAGATATCGCAGATGATTTAATCTTACTTTATGCGACAAGAGAATCGGAAAAAGGCTATGCTTTTCCGCCAGATGATGCGTATCAAAAAGAATTTGAAGAGGCTTTTCCGTATTCTGAAACAGACGATCAATTACGTAGTGCGGCCGAAATTAAACACGACATGGAAAAATCTCGACCAATGGATCGTTTGTTAGTTGGCGATGTAGGGTTTGGTAAAACAGAAGTGGCTTTACGAGCGGCCTTCAAAGCTGTTAGCAACAATAAACAGGTCGCCTTTTTAGTGCCAACAACTATTTTAGCGCAACAACATTACGAAACGATTCAAGAGCGGTTTGAGGGCTTTCCTGTAGAAATTGGTTTATTAAGTCGTTTCCGCACGAAAAAACAGCAAAATGAAACAATTGAAAAAATTAAACATGGCCAAGTAGATATTGTGATTGGTACCCATCGTTTATTGTCGCAAGATATTAACTTTAGTGATTTAGGCTTGTTGATTATTGATGAGGAACAACGGTTTGGAGTGAAACATAAAGAACGACTAAAACAATTGCGTTCACAAGTGGATGTCTTGACGTTAACAGCAACGCCAATCCCAAGGACCCTTCATATGTCGATGTTAGGTGTCCGTGATTTATCCGTCATCGAAACCCCACCAGAGAATCGTTATCCGATCCAAACGTATGTCATGGAAAATAATCCTGGGGCGATTCGGGAAGCGATTGAGCGAGAAATGGCCCGAGATGGTCAAGTCTTTTATTTATACAATCGAGTAGATACGATTGAACGAAAAGTTGAAGAGTTACAAGCACTAGTTCCAGACGCACGAATTGCGTATGCACATGGTCAAATGACAGAAGTACAGCTCGAGAATACTTTGTTTGATTTTATTGAAGGACAATATGATATATTAGTCACTACAACGATTATTGAAACAGGAGTAGATATTCCTAATGCCAATACCTTGTTTGTAGAAAATGCGGACTACATGGGCTTATCCACGTTGTATCAATTACGTGGTCGTGTGGGGCGTAGCAATCGAGTGGCCTATGCTTATTTTATGTACGAACAGCAAAAAATCCTAAACGAAGTTAGTGAGAAACGTTTAGAAGCAATTAAAGACTTTACGGAATTAGGTTCTGGATTCAAAATTGCGATGCGTGACCTTTCCATTCGAGGAGCCGGAAACCTTCTTGGTGCCCAACAACATGGCTTCATTGATTCGGTTGGGTTTGATATGTACTCACAGATGTTATCTGAGGCAGTTGCTCGTAAACAAGGAAAAAATATCCAAGACCAAAAAACGTCTGTTGAAATTGATTTGGGCATTGATGCTTATATTCCAGGAACGTACATCACAGACGAACGACAAAAAATTGAAATTTATAAACGGATTCGTCAATTAGAAAATATGGATATGTACGAAGAATTAGAAGCGGACTTGTTAGACCGCTTTGGAGAGTATCCTGACGAAGTGGCGCATTTATTAACCACTGGCCGTATCAAAATGGATGGCGACCGTGCCTTGTTAGAAAGCATTCGTAAACGCGACCAAAAAGTCAAGTTTGTGTTAAGCAAAATTGGCACAAAAACATACTCTGTGGAGCAATTGTTTGAAGCGTTATCGGCAACCAACTTAAAAGCGGATCTAGCAGTTGAGAAAGAACAAATGACTATTTCCTTGAAGTTGCCGAAAGATTGTAAAGAAGCTGTTTGGATTCAAGAAATTGCTGCTTTTACAACTGCATTACGACAAGAAAAATACAAACATTCGCAAGAAACGGATTCCCTTTAAAAGGAGGCCTAGAAGATGGCACAAAAAGAAATGCAACGAATGATGCAAGGTGCCGTTGTGTTAACCATTGCTTCCTTCATTGCAAAAGTGTTGAGTGCGTTTTATCGCGTTCCTTTTCAGAACTTTGTAGGGGATGAAGGATTTTACGTGTATCAGCAAGTTTATCCAATCTATGGGATTGCGATGACATTAGCGTTGTCAGGCTTACCGCAATTTATTTCCAAAATTGTCGCTGAACAACCAGATATTCGGAGTCAAAAACAAGTATTGCGTCAACTATATCCCTATGTGTTATGGTTAGCGATTGCTTGTTGGGTCTTCTTTTTCTTTGGTAGTCAAGAAATTGCTATTAGTATGGGGGATGTTGCGCTCCAACCATTGATGGAAGTTGTTTCCTTTACCTTTTTACTCGTTCCAATTCTTTCCTTCTATCGTGGGAATTTTCAAGGACATTTGTTGATGGTGCCTAGTGGTATTTCGCAAGTGATGGAACAGTTCGTACGTGTCGGGGTTATTCTAGTAGCTGCGTTGTCCTATCATTACTTTGGTGGCTCCATTTACCAAACGGGGACGGTGGCCATGAGTGGTGCGTTGGCTGGCGGTGTCTTAGCGGTACTTGTCTTATGGTACTACAATCGAAAAATTCTTAGTGGAAGTACGGAATACTTGCATCAATGGAAGATTATGCCTCAAACCAAAGGACTATTTAAACGTTTAATGATTGAGGGTGGTTTGGTCTCTTTATATAGTGCTTTTCTGATTCTATTTCAATTAATTGATTCCTTTAAAGTAAAAAATGCCCTCATGCTTTTTGGGCTCTCTGATTTAGCTGCGAAAGTGGATAAAGGAGTCTATGACAGAGGACAACCACTAGTTCAATTAGGTTTGGTGATTGCTTTAGCTTTAAGCTCAACCTTTTTACCAGGTTTGACAAAATATTTTATGAAAAAAGACCGTCAACAATTTTTACAAGTTGCAAAAATCTTTTTGCGTCTTACCACAACCTTAGCATCGGCGGCTTCGATTGGTCTGATGATGTTATTGCCGTACATGAACTTTACACTTTTTAAAGATTATAAAGGCAACGATGTTTTAGGGGTGTATGTTTTATCCATCGCTTTTATGGCCATTATTCAGGCCTACCAAAGTATTGAACAAAGCCGCAATCGTTTTAAAGGGCCTTTAGTGGCAGCCGGTGTGGGTTTATTAGTGAAATTACTGACAACAGGCTTTTTCACCCTTCGCTGGGGAACATTAGGTGCTAGTTGGTCCACCATTCTTGGGTTGCTGGCGACGTTATTCGTTTTAGTCCGACAATCGGATGCAGCGATTAATTGTTTTGTTCGAGAACGAAACTTTTTGAAAAAACTGTTGCTTAGTTTAGCAATCATGATGCTGTCGTTATTGGTCTATCAAGGAATTATCTCCATCTTGTTCCAAGGTGTGCATCACCGAAGTCAAGCGTTTTTCGTTACAGTTATAGGTGTTGCAGTGGGTGGTACAGTTTTTATTAGCACAATCATTAAGTTAGAATTATTTACGATACGTGAATGGTTAAGTTTACCGTATGGCGCAAAAATTTTACGGATGAGACAAAAAAAATAAAAGAGGTGAATGGGATGCGGTTAGATAAATTTTTAAAAGTTTCTCGCATTATTAAAAGAAGAACAGTTGCCAAAGAAGTCGCTGATAAAGGCCGGATTCAAATCAACGGAGTCTTGGCCAAATCTTCTAGTACTGTGAAGATTGGTGACCTTGTCAAAATTCAATTTGGGAACAGAATTTTAGAAGTAGAAGTCCTGCAACTGAATGACTCTACGAAAAAAGAAGATGCCACAAAAATGTATGAAATAAAATCAGAAACACGTGTCTCTGAAGAATAAGCAGGTGAGGATGGAGCGCTTGGCAAGTTCATTGAAAAGATGAATATTCCAAGCGCTTCATCCTTTCAGCGTTTTAATGAAACAGACGCGCCGCTTTTGAAAAAAATTAATAAATCAACCACTGTTATTTCAAAAGCAAAGAACATTTTAGAAAAAAGCTTGATTTTCTTTAACTTCTCTGAAATTAACATTAGACAAGGTTCTTAGATGTTGGTATAATAAAACGGACAATCCAAAGCGAGTGGAGCGAGACGATGGGAAAGAATGAAAAAAACTCGAAGAAAGTTGCGGCATTGGAAAATGACTACACGAAAGAACAGTATGTCGAATTCCAAAAACAACAGAAACAATTGATTTTTAGACGCAGACGCTTGGCAGCGATTTTTCTCGTGGCCTTCATTATTTTTGCCTTTTCTGGCATCCAATTGATGAAAGATTATCATCGCTTAGGTGCTTTCAAACAAGAACGAGCAGATGCAATTGCTGAATCCGTAGCAGTTGATAAGAAGGTCAAGGATCTAAAAAAAGACGTTGCTTTATTAAAAGATGATGATTATGTGGCAAAATTAGCACGTAGCCGTTTCCTTCTCTCAAAAGAAGGCGAACAGATTTATCCCACACCAGAACAAATGAAAAAAACACAGACTTCTGGAGCGGAAGAAAGCAAGAGCAGTTCAGAAAAAAATAGTCAATCACAGTCTTCAACTGAAACAACTAAGTCTTCAGCTGAATAAACTGCAATTATAATTAGGGAAAAAATAGGAGGAACAATTTTTTTATGTCAATCGAAGTAGGAGCTAAATTGCCAGGAAAAGTGTCAGGGATTACTAACTTTGGTGCATTTATTGATTTAGGAGAAGGAAAAACTGGGTTAGTACACATCAGTGAAGTGTCTAATGGATTCGTTAAAGATATTCATGATGTATTAACAGTAGGTGACGAAGTAACAGTGAAAGTAACCTCAGTAGGTGACGACGGCAAAATTGGCTTATCGATCCGTAAAGCGCAAGAGCCAGCAGAAGGGCAACAACCAAAACGTGAATTTCAACGTCGCGAAAACAATTATGAGAATCGTGACCGTAATCCACGCACAGGGGGTAAAAAACCTTTCAATAAACCACAAGCAAATAACAATAACAATAAACAAGATTTTGACTCATTGATGAGCTCTTTCTTGAAAGATAGTGATGACCGTTTATCTTCATTAAAACGTAATACTGAAGGCAAACGTGGCGGACGTGGCGGACGTCGCGGCTAAGCATAAACAAATAGGGGGACTGGGGATAACGATTGGGTTATTTCTCGGTTCCTCTTTTATTCTAAGGAAGAAAGAAGGGCGAACAATGTTTTGGCAGTTTTATAAACGAGGAAAAGAACAAGGGTTTTGGCAACCGCATCAAACAATCGTGGTCGCCGTTTCTGGTGGTGTAGACTCCATGGTCCTTTTGACGTTAATGGAACAGGTAGCAGAAAAAGAACAGTTACAATTGGTTGTTGCACATGTCAATCATCAATTGCGAGAAGCGTCGGAAGAGGAGGCGCAATATCTCGCTACCTATTGTCAGCAACGAGAGTTAACGTATTATGAAACACGTTGGGAAGACCCTGAAAAGCAACGGAATTTAGAAGCAAAAGCGCGCACATTTCGTTATGAATTTTTTAAAGAAGTCATGGAAATTGAAGGCGCAGCGGTCTTAATGACGGCACATCATCTAGACGATCAAGCGGAAACGATTTTAATGAAGCTGATTCGAGGGACTAATTTTTCCCATTCCGCTGGCATTAAAGAGAGGCGTCCTTTTGCGACAGGGGAATTGATTCGTCCGTTACTCATTTATCCAAAAGAAGAATTGTATCAATTTGCACAACGCCAAGCATTCGTTTATTTTGAGGACGAAACGAACCAAACCAATGAATATTTGAGAAATCGGCTCCGTAATCAGGTTATGCCACTATTAAAGCAGGAAAATCCGCAATTCTTAGATCAGATTGCTTCTTTTAGTAATGAACAACGTTTTGCCCAAGAATTTATTCAAGAACAAATTGAGCCTCAATTATCTGAAGCCTTAGAACCGACCAATCAAGGCTGGCGCATTCCTTTGAAGAGATTATTAAAAGAAACGCCGGCGTACCAACACTTCTTTTTAACCGCGTTTTTCCAGAAAACATTAGTGCCATTAGGAGTTTCGTTAAATCAACGCCAGATGACACAAATTTTAAAAGTGTTGAATGATGAACGCCAACCGCAAGGCTCGATTATGTTAGAACAGCAATGGCAATTGGCTAAAAGTTACGATTGGCTGTGCTTAGAACAAAAACAGGCTGCACTGCGAGAAGAAGTCACGCATTTATTAGTACCTGGCGCGGGGATTTATTTATCGGAAACCGAGTGGCTAGGATTAATTGCGACAGACAAACCGTTTCCTCTTCCAGAAGAGATTAATCAATGGACGGGCCAGTTGTTAGCAATTCCGTTGACCACAGCCACACCTTTGACCGTTCGTCATCGCCAAAGTGGTGATCGGATTACATTAAAACCAGGGTTTACGAAAAAATTAAGCAGAGTTTTTATTGATCAAAAAGTGCCAAATGAAGCGAGAGAGAGTGCTTGGGTCATTACGGATGAGCAAGAGGAAATCATTTGGGTACCAAAATTTGCAAATTCCTATTTGAGTATTCCTTTAGAAACTGATAAAATACACTACAGACTCCTTTTTAAGACAAAGGAGTAATGCTGAAAGGAGCGCACTATGATAGAAAAAGATATTGAGAAAGTCCTAATCTCCAAAGAAGAAATTCTTGCGAAGTCTGCAGAGCTTGGCAAGCAACTGACAGAAGAATATCAAGGGAAAAATCCTTTAGTGGTCGGTATTTTAAAAGGTGCCGTACCATTTATGGCTGATTTGACTCGTGAAATCAATACTTATTTAGAATTGGACTTTATGGATGTATCTAGCTACGGCAACGCGACAGTTTCTTCAGGCGAAGTAAAAATTGTCAAAGACTTGGACACAAATGTCGAAGGTAGACATATTTTAATCGTAGAAGATATCATCGATAGTGGTCGTACATTAGCGTATTTAGTAGATTTATTTAGATACCGTAAAGCTGCATCTGTGAAAATTGTTACCTTATTAGATAAACCCGAAGGCCGTGTAGTAGATATTAAAGCTGACTACGTAGGGTTTGACGTGCCTAATGAGTTTGTGGTCGGTTACGGATTAGACTATGCAGAAACGTACCGCAACTTGCCTTATATTGGCGTTTTAAAACCTGAAGTTTACGAATCAAATTAATATCTATCAAGGAATTAATTGTGTTACAATGTAAAGGTCAGGATTGATAAAAGAATAACATGAATTGTAATGATGAGCATAAGGAGGACAGGCATGAACAAAAAGAATAATGGCATGAAAAATGGTTTATACTACGTCTTAGTAGTACTTGCCATGGTCATGGTTGTCTATTTCATTTTTGGAAATAACAACCAACAATCGCCAGATATCGATTACTCAACCTTCCAACAACAATTGGAAGACGGAAAAGTCAAAGACATGACCATTCAACCAACCAATGGGGTCTACCGAATTGAAGGTCAGTATAAAGAAAAACAAGAAGTGAAAGACACAGGTGGTCTGTCATTGTGGGGCTCAACGCAAGCGTCGTCAAAAGGCTTCACAACAACCGTTTTACCTAGTGATACAACCTTAGCTGGCATTCAAGATGCGGCCCAAAATAACAAGGTGAAGCTAGTTGTCAAAGAACAATCAACAAGTGGCGCTTGGTTGTCACTGTTATTTAGTTTCTTACCATTAGTGATTATTTTCTTCTTCTTCTACATGATGATGAGCCAACAAGGCGGTGGCGGTGGCGGCGGGGGCCGTGTGATGAACTTCGGTAAATCAAAAGCCAAAGAAGCCGATAAAAAAGCCAACCGTGTCCGCTTCTCAGATGTAGCTGGTGCGGAAGAAGAAAAACAAGAATTAGTTGAAGTAGTGGAATTCTTAAAAGATCCACGTCGTTTCGCTGAATTAGGCGCACGGATTCCTGCGGGCGTACTATTAGAAGGACCTCCAGGGACTGGTAAAACGTTACTTGCTAAAGCCGTAGCAGGTGAAGCAGGTGTGCCATTTTACTCAATCTCAGGTTCAGATTTCGTTGAAATGTTTGTCGGGGTCGGTGCTAGCCGTGTCCGGGATTTATTTGAAACAGCGAAGAAAAACGCGCCTGCGATTATCTTTATCGATGAAATCGATGCAGTTGGTCGTCAACGTGGTGCAGGTATGGGTGGCGGACATGACGAACGTGAACAAACCCTTAACCAACTATTAGTTGAGATGGATGGTTTTGATGGCAATGAAGGAGTTATCGTGATTGCTGCAACGAACCGTTCAGACGTGTTAGACCCAGCGTTGTTACGTCCAGGTCGTTTTGACCGCCAAATCTTGGTAGGACGTCCAGATGTCAAAGGTCGTGAAGCGATTTTACGTGTTCATGCGAAAAACAAACCGTTAGCTGATGACGTTGATTTGAAAGTTGTTGCACAACAAACACCAGGTTTCGCTGGTGCTGATTTAGAAAACGTCTTAAACGAAGCAGCCTTAGTTGCCGCTCGTCGTAACAAGAAAAAAATTGATGCTTCTGATGTGGATGAAGCCGAAGACCGCGTAATTGCTGGTCCAGCTAAAAAAGATCGCGTGATTAATAAAAAAGAACGCGAAATGGTGGCTTACCACGAAGCGGGACACACAATTGTTGGTTTAGTCTTAAGCCGTGCCCGTGTTGTCCACAAAGTAACGATTATCCCTCGTGGTCGCGCAGGCGGTTATATGATTGCTTTACCAAAAGAAGATCAATTCTTAATGACTAAAGAAGATATGTTTGAACAAATCGTTGGCTTACTTGGTGGACGTACAGCAGAAGAAATTATCTTTGGCGTTCAATCAACAGGGGCTTCAAATGACTTTGAACAAGCAACAGGGATTGCCCGTAGCATGGTAACTGAATATGGAATGAGCGACAAATTAGGACCTGTTCAATATGAAGGAAACCATCAAGTCTTTGTCGGTCGTGATTATGGTCAAACAAAAGCTTACTCAGAACAAGTGGCGTTTGAAATCGATCAGGAAGTTCGCCGTATCTTAATGGATGCTCATACAAAAGCGCATGAAATTATCGAAGCGCACCGTGAACAACATAAACTAATCGCTGAAAAACTATTAGAATATGAAACATTAGATGCAAAAGCAATCAAATCATTATTTGAAACAGGTCAAATGCCTGAAGGTGCTGACAGCGACTATCCTAGTGAAAAAGAAGCGCAAACATTCGAAGAAGCAAAACGTGCTTTAGAAGAAAAAGAAGCACAAAAACAAGTTGAAGAAAAGCAAGACTTTGAAGAAGCGAAAAAAGAATTACATGATGAAGCAGAAGAAGTCAAAGTAGAAAGCGAACAAACAGAAAAAGAAGTCCAATCTGAAGAGAAAAAAGATTCTGATTCAAATTCTGAATATGATCGCAATAACTACGAAGATCGTTATAAATAACCAATTAGTAGAAGGTGCAGTATTTGTCGAGGTGACGAATACTGCACCTTCTATAATATTAAGATATTCTATAGAAGGAAGATTATTTGGTTGAAAAAACACCTGATTCCTAGTATTATCTGACTAATGGACAAAAAAGCACCAAGAGAAGAGGAAAAAGAATGGAAGATTATTTAGTAAAAGCCCTTTGTTATAAGGGTTCAATTCGAGCATATGCTATCAGTGCCACTGAAACTGTTGGCGAAGCGCAAAGAAGACATGATACATGGAGTTCTTCTACCGCAGCGTTAGGACGCACATTGATTGGAGCCCTTTTACTAGGAGCGACTTTAAAAGGTGACGATAAATTAACTGTAAAAGTACAAGGAAATGGCCCAGCTGGCGCTATTGTTGTCGATAGTAATGGCCGTGGAGAAACAAAAGGCTACATTAAAAATCCACATGTTAGTTTAAAGTTGAATGCAACAGGTAAAATTGATGTACGTGGCGCTGTCGGTAACGAAGGTATTTTCACAGTCATTAAAGATTTAGGATTAAAAGAAACCTTTTCTGGACAAACACCTATTGTTTCTGGTGAAATCGGTGAAGACTTTACATATTTTATGGCGGTCTCTGAACAAATTCCTTCAGCTATCGGTTTAGGTGTACTGGTTGATCCGGATGAAACTGTGAAAGCAGCTGGTGGTTTTATGATCCAAGTAATGCCAGGTGCAGATGAAAGTACCATTGATTTTATTGAACAGCGTCTAGCGGAAGTGCCACCGATTTCACAATTACTAGAAAATGGAGAAACACCTGAGCAAGTCTTGTATCGTTTATTAGGAGAAGACGAAGTAGAAATTTTAGAAAAAATGCCTGTGCAATTTAAATGTGACTGCTCCAAAGAAAAATTTGCGACCGCTTTGATTGCCGTGGGGATCGATGAATTAAATGCGATGATTGATGAAGACCATGGAGCAGAAGCAGTTTGTCAATTCTGTAACAATAAATATCACTATAGTGAAGAAGAATTAATTGAACTTCGCGATGAAGCGATTCGCAATACGAATCAAAAGTAGGAGGAAAGACTATGTGGAAAATTGGAGACGTTGAAATCCCCAACCGTGTTGTCGTAGCTCCGATGGCGGGTATTAGTAACGCCGCTTTTCGTGTGACTGTAAAAGAATTTGGCGCAGGATTAGTCGTTTGTGAAATGATTAGTGATAAAGGAATTAAATTAAGAAATAAAAAAACCTTAGAAATGCTATATATTGATGAGCGGGAATACCCTTTAAGTGTACAAATTTTTGGTGGAGACAAAGAAACATTAGTGGAAGCCGCTAAGTTTGTGGAAGAAAATACGCAAGCGGCGATTATTGATATTAACATGGGTTGCCCTGTCAATAAAATAATTAAAGCTGAAGCCGGTGCAAAATGGTTGTTGGACCCGAATAAAGTGCATGAGATGGTTCACGCAGTCTCTTCGGCAGTTTCTTTGCCGGTCACTGTAAAAATGCGAACAGGCTGGGATGAAGATCATCTATATGCTGTAGACAACGCTTTGGCTGCCGAACAAGCAGGAGCTTCGGCAATTGCTATGCATGGTCGGACACGTGTCCAAATGTATGAAGGGACAGCCAACTGGGACGTTTTAAAGGAAGTGAAAAAGCATTTAACCATTCCTTTTATGGGAAATGGCGATGTCAAAACGCCTGAAGATGCCAAACGCATGTTAGAATATGTTGGAGCAGATGGTGTGATGATTGGTCGAGCTGCTTTAGGCAATCCTTGGATGATTCAACGAACAAAAGAATACTTGGAAACGGGTGAATTGATGCCGGAGCCGTCACCAACTGAAAAAATCAACATTGCAAAAGTTCATTTACAACGATTGGTGGACTTGAAAGGTGAAAAAATTGCGGTCCGTGAGTTTCGTCAACATGCTTCATACTATCTAAAAGGAATCTCGCGAGCAGCCAAAGTGAAAGTTGCGATTAACCAAGTCGAAACACAACAAGCAGTTGTCGATTTGCTTGATGCCTTTGTCGAGAAGATTTCCCAAGTTGCTGTAACTACTATAGAAGAATAAAAAATTCAAGCCGAAAGTAAAATTCGGCTTGCTTTTTTTCGAAATACTGTGGCATTATTAGGATAGGTTAAAATCAAGAATGGAGGAACAACAGTGGCAGAAGAACAACAAGCGCATTTAGAGGATTTAAATGATCAAATGCTCGTGCGCCGCGAAAAAATGGAAGCTTTACGTGAAGAAGGGATTGATCCTTTCGGTAAACGTTTCGATCGCACTCATAATTCAGCAGAACTTCATGAACAATATGATAATCATACAAAAGAAGAACTTAATGAAATGAATACAGAAGTCAGCGTTGCTGGACGTATGATGACAAAACGTGGTAAAGGAAAAGCTGGTTTCGCCCATTTGCAAGACCGTGAAGGCCAAATTCAAATTTATGTTCGGAAAGACCAAGTTGGAGACGAAGCCTATGAACTATTTAAACATGCTGACTTAGGCGACTTCTTTGGTGTGACAGGTCAAGTAATGAAAACCAATACGGGGGAAGTTACTGTTAAAGCTCAAACAATTACGTTATTAACTAAAGCTTTGCGTCCGTTGCCAGATAAATACCATGGATTAACGAATGTGGAACAACGTTATCGTCAACGCTACTTGGACTTAATCAGTAACAAAGAAAGCTTTGATCGTTTCATGAAACGCAGTCAAATTATTAGCGAAATCCGTCGTTATCTAGATGGCAATGGCTATGTCGAAGTAGAAACGCCTGTCTTGCATAACGAAGCAGGAGGAGCTGCTGCGCGTCCATTTATCACACACCATAATGCATTAGATATGGACTTATACTTACGCATTGCCCTAGAGTTACATTTAAAACGTTTAATTGTCGGTGGCATGGAAAAAGTATATGAAATTGGTCGTGTCTTCCGTAATGAAGGAATCGATACAACTCATAACCCAGAATTTACAATGCTAGAAGCTTATACCGCTTATACTGATTATCAAGATGTGATGGATTTAACAGAGGGGATTATTCGTAATGCTGCGGAAAAAGTCTTAGGAACTACTGATATTACGTACGATGGTCAAGCTGTTGATTTAGGCAGTCCTTTCAAACGTCTACACATGGTAGATGCGGTCAAAGAACAAACGGGCGTAGATTTTTGGCAAGAGATGACGATAGAAGAAGCCCGTGCGTTGGCTAAAGAACATAATGTAGAAATTACAGATGCCATGACAGTCGGTCACATCATTAATGAATTTTTCGAAACATTTGTAGAAGATACATTGCAACAACCAACATTTATTTATGGTCACCCAGTAGCTGTTTCACCATTAGCGAAGAAAAATCCAGAAGATGGTCGTTTCACTGACCGCTTTGAACTATTTATTATCGGAAAAGAGTTTGCTAATGCATTTACGGAATTAAATGATCCAATTGACCAACGTGAGCGTTTTGAAGAACAAGAAAAAGAACGAGAACAAGGAAATGATGAAGCGCACGGAGTAGATGAAGATTTCATCGAAGCCTTAGAATATGGCTTACCACCAACCGGAGGATTAGGTATTGGGATTGATCGATTAGTTATGTTGTTAACCGATGCTCAATCAATTCGTGATGTTTTGCTATTCCCAACAATGAGATAAAAAAGATGCCTTAAGGGCATCTTTTTTTGTCTTCGCAAAAAATTAAATAAAAAAGAATAGAAAAACAATTGAAACCAATTCTTTTTTTCTAAAAAAATCGAAGATGAGTAATAAAAAGAATGGATAATCTGATAAAAAAAACGAACTTTATCTAATCGAATAAGAAAGAATAATCGGTATTGAAAAAAAGTTTAAAAAAAGTGAAAATAATGATTGACCAATGCTTGAAATCTTGGTATATTATTACATGTCGCAAGGCGAGTCACACAGCTGAGCGATTTAGAAATCAATAATTAAATAACAATTCTTGATTTCAAATCTCTCGAAAAAGTTTGAAAAAACAACAAAAAAGTTGTTGACAAATAACAAACGAGATGATAAGATATAGAAGTTGTCACAACAGACAACAACGACCGAGCAAAACAACTTAAAAAAACTTTTTCAAAAAAGTTCTTGACATTCAAACGAAAGTTTGTTATGATATAAAAGTTGCTGCGAGGTAACGTAGACCTTTGAAAACTGAACAAAGAATAGACGAACCAAATGTGTAGGGCGTCTTGATTCAATTCAAGACAACAAACATTTTTAACAAGCAAGCAATATGCTAGCAAACAAATTGAGCTTAACAATCGTAAGATTGTTCTAACTTTTATTATGAGAGTTTGATCCTGGCTCAGGACGAACGCTGGCGGCGTGCCTAATACATGCAAGTCGAACGCTTCTTTCCTCCCGAGTGCTTGCACTCAATTGGAAAGAGGAGTGGCGGACGGGTGAGTAACACGTGGGTAACCTACCCATCAGAGGGGGATAACACTTGGAAACAGGTGCTAATACCGCATAACAGTTTATGCCGCATGGCATAAGAGTGAAAGGCGCTTTCGGGTGTCGCTGATGGATGGACCCGCGGTGCATTAGCTAGTTGGTGAGGTAACGGCTCACCAAGGCCACGATGCATAGCCGACCTGAGAGGGTGATCGGCCACACTGGGACTGAGACACGGCCCAGACTCCTACGGGAGGCAGCAGTAGGGAATCTTCGGCAATGGACGAAAGTCTGACCGAGCAACGCCGCGTGAGTGAAGAAGGTTTTCGGATCGTAAAACTCTGTTGTTAGAGAAGAACAAGGACGTTAGTAACTGAACGTCCCCTGACGGTATCTAACCAGAAAGCCACGGCTAACTACGTGCCAGCAGCCGCGGTAATACGTAGGTGGCAAGCGTTGTCCGGATTTATTGGGCGTAAAGCGAGCGCAGGCGGTTTCTTAAGTCTGATGTGAAAGCCCCCGGCTCAACCGGGGAGGGTCATTGGAAACTGGGAGACTTGAGTGCAGAAGAGGAGAGTGGAATTCCATGTGTAGCGGTGAAATGCGTAGATATATGGAGGAACACCAGTGGCGAAGGCGGCTCTCTGGTCTGTAACTGACGCTGAGGCTCGAAAGCGTGGGGAGCAAACAGGATTAGATACCCTGGTAGTCCACGCCGTAAACGATGAGTGCTAAGTGTTGGAGGGTTTCCGCCCTTCAGTGCTGCAGCAAACGCATTAAGCACTCCGCCTGGGGAGTACGACCGCAAGGTTGAAACTCAAAGGAATTGACGGGGGCCCGCACAAGCGGTGGAGCATGTGGTTTAATTCGAAGCAACGCGAAGAACCTTACCAGGTCTTGACATCCTTTGACCACTCTAGAGATAGAGCTTTCCCTTCGGGGACAAAGTGACAGGTGGTGCATGGTTGTCGTCAGCTCGTGTCGTGAGATGTTGGGTTAAGTCCCGCAACGAGCGCAACCCTTATTGTTAGTTGCCATCATTTAGTTGGGCACTCTAGCGAGACTGCCGGTGACAAACCGGAGGAAGGTGGGGATGACGTCAAATCATCATGCCCCTTATGACCTGGGCTACACACGTGCTACAATGGGAAGTACAACGAGTCGCTAGACCGCGAGGTCATGCAAATCTCTTAAAGCTTCTCTCAGTTCGGATTGCAGGCTGCAACTCGCCTGCATGAAGCCGGAATCGCTAGTAATCGCGGATCAGCACGCCGCGGTGAATACGTTCCCGGGCCTTGTACACACCGCCCGTCACACCACGAGAGTTTGTAACACCCGAAGTCGGTGAGGTAACCTTTTTGGAGCCAGCCGCCTAAGGTGGGATAGATGATTGGGGTGAAGTCGTAACAAGGTAGCCGTATCGGAAGGTGCGGCTGGATCACCTCCTTTCTAAGGAATATTACGGAAATACACATTTCGTCTTTACTTTGTTCAGTTTTGAGAGGTCTACTCTCAAAACATTCGTTCATTGAAAACTGGATATTGAAGTAAAAAGAATCAAAACAAACCGAGAACACCGCGTTGAATGAGTTTTTTTAATAAGTTCAATTGCTTATTTATTGATTAACCTTCTATCGCTAGAAGAAGTGATCAAGACCCAACCGTAAGGTTGATAAGGTTAAGTGAATAAGGGCGCACGGTGGATGCCTTGGCACTAGGAGCCGATGAAGGACGGGACTAACACCGATATGCTTTGGGGAGCTGTAAGTAAGCTATGATCCAGAGATTTCCGAATGGGGGAACCCAATATCTTTTATAGGATATTACTTTTCAGTGAATACATAGCTGATTAGAGGTAGACGCAGAGAACTGAAACATCTTAGTACCTGCAGGAAGAGAAAGAAAATTCGATTCCCTGAGTAGCGGCGAGCGAAACGGGAAGAGCCCAAACCAACAAGCTTGCTTGTTGGGGTTGTAGGACTCCAATATGGTAGTCTGTTAGTATAGTTGAAGGATTTGGAAAAGTCCGCTAAAGAGGGTGAAAGCCCC
>NZ_JBIOOP010000001.1:220000-812500 GCF_051712285.1 Enterococcus sp. DIV1337a
TTGGAGCGGACCAATACTAATCGGTCGAGGACTTAACCAAAGAATGGATAAGTAAAAGCAACTTGGTTATTTTGATTCAAACTTCAATCCAGTTTTGAGTGAATGAAGATTCAACTCAATAAGAAACAACACCCAGTGTGGTGGCGATAGCGAGAAGGATACACCTGTTCCCATGCCGAACACAGAAGTTAAGCTTCTTAGCGCCGATTGTAGTGAAGGGTTTCCCTTTGTGAGAGTAGGACGTCGCCACGCGAATTGTTGTTTTTGGAGGTTTAGCTCAGCTGGGAGAGCACCTGCCTTACAAGCAGGGGGTCAGCGGTTCGATCCCGTTAACCTCCATTTTTTGAGCCGTTAGCTCAGTTGGTAGAGCATCTGACTTTTAATCAGAGGGTCACAGGTTCGAGCCCTGTACGGCTCATATTCATATTTCATTTGCGGGTGTGGCGGAATTGGCAGACGCACTAGATTTAGGATCTAGCGCCGCAAGGCGTGGGGGTTCAAGTCCCTTCACCCGCATATTTAGCCGGCTTAGCTCAGTTGGTAGAGCATCTGATTTGTAATCAGAGGGTCGAGGGTTCAAGTCCTTTAGCCGGCACCATTTTGCGGAAATAGCTCAGTGGTAGAGCACCACCTTGCCAAGGTGGGGGTCGCGGGTTCGAACCCCGTTTTCCGCTTAGCCAATTCATTACGCCGGGGTGGCGGAACTGGCAGACGCACAGGACTTAAAATCCTGCGGTGAGTGATCACCGTACCGGTTCGATTCCGGTCCTCGGCATTGTTTTATATTTAGCACCCATAGCTCAACTGGATAGAGTGTTTGACTACGAATCAAAAGGTTAGGGGTTCGACTCCCTTTGGGTGCATTAGTTATATACGGGAAGTAGCTCAGCTTGGTAGAGCACTTGGTTTGGGACCAAGGGGTCGCAGGTTCGAATCCTGTCTTCCCGATAATAATTTTCATGGGGCCTTAGCTCAGCTGGGAGAGCGCCTGCTTTGCACGCAGGAGGTCAGCGGTTCGATCCCGCTAGGCTCCATTCTTATTTTAATATAAGAGTTTCGCGGTGTAGCTCAGCTGGCTAGAGCGTCCGGTTCATACCCGGGAGGTCGGGGGTTCGATCCCCTCCGCCGCGATTATACATTTGGAAGAGCCTGGACCTTTAGCTCAGTTGGTTAGAGCAGACGGCTCATAACCGTCCGGTCGTAGGTTCGAGTCCTACAAGGTCCATTGTGACGTTGTTTATAGTTTTATTTTTATCATGGAGGATTACCCAAGTCCGGCTGAAGGGAACGGTCTTGAAAACCGTCAGGCGGGTAAAACCGTGCAAGGGTTCGAATCCCTTATCCTCCTTTCTTAGGAATTAAATTTCCTTGGTCTAATTATCGCGGGGTGGAGCAGTCAGGTAGCTCGTCGGGCTCATAACCCGAAGGTCGTAGGTTCAAATCCTGCCCCCGCAATTGCTTTTGATTTCAAAAGCACATAAAAAGAAAAGTATGGTTTGGTAGTTCAGCTGGTTAGAATGCCTGCCTGTCACGCAGGAGGTCGCGGGTTCGAGTCCCGTCCAGACCGCCATGCGGGTGTAGTTTAGTGGTAAAACCACAGCCTTCCAAGCTGTTGTCGCGAGTTCGATTCTCGTCACCCGCTTTTCTTTTTGGGCCTATAGCTCAGCTGGTTAGAGCGCACGCCTGATAAGCGTGAGGTCGATGGTTCGAGTCCATTTAGGCCCATAATTTTATAAAATGGCCCGTTGGTCAAGCGGTTAAGACACCGCCCTTTCACGGCGGTAACACGGGTTCGAGTCCCGTACGGGTCATAGTTTTGTTACGGAGGATTACCCAAGTCCGGCTGAAGGGAACGGTCTTGAAAACCGTCAGGCGGGTAAAACCGTGCAAGGGTTCGAATCCCTTATCCTCCTTTCTTAGGAATTAAATTTCCTTAGTCTAATTATCGCGGGGTGGAGCAGTCAGGTAGCTCGTCGGGCTCATAACCCGAAGGTCGTAGGTTCAAATCCTGCCCCCGCAATTGCTTTTATTTTTTAAAGCATACATTTGTATAAAGCAAAAACGAATTGGTTTGGTAGTTCAGCTGGTTAGAATGCCTGCCTGTCACGCAGGAGGTCGCGGGTTCGAGTCCCGTCCAGACCGTTTTTGGCTCGGTAGCTCAGTTGGTAGAGCAATGGATTGAAGCTCCATGTGTCGGCAGTTCGATTCTGTCCCGCGCCATCCAAGAAAAATTTGCGGGTGTAGTTTAGTGGTAAAACCACAGCCTTCCAAGCTGTTGTCGCGAGTTCGATTCTCGTCACCCGCTTTTTTCTTATTTGGGGCCTATAGCTCAGCTGGTTAGAGCGCACGCCTGATAAGCGTGAGGTCGATGGTTCGAGTCCATTTAGGCCCATTTATTTCTTGGGGAAGTACTCAAGTGGCTGAAGAGGCGCCCCTGCTAAGGGTGTAGGTCGGGAAACCGGCGCGAGGGTTCAAATCCCTCCTTCTCCGTTTTTTCTTTTTAATGGCCCGTTGGTCAAGCGGTTAAGACACCGCCCTTTCACGGCGGTAACACGGGTTCGAGTCCCGTACGGGTCATAGTGAAGCATACAAACAATGTTTGTATGCTTTTTTTATTTTTATTGCAAAAAAAAATGTTGTTGAAAGCGTTGACATTTGTTGTAAATATGTTATTCTTTGGATGTAGGGATAAGTAAATAGATGGATAGTGATTGTTTAAAGACAAGCTAAACCTAATTTTTTCATGAAGCGACGTGTGTGTCGTTCTTTTTGAAGAAATTAGGTTTTTCTTTTTTCAACGAAACACAAAGGAGGTGGGGCATTGATTATTCACAAAATTTTGAACAATAATGTGGTTATTACATTAGATGATGATAAACGAGAGCAAATTGTTATGGGCAAAGGAATTGCTTTTAAGAAACGCATTGGTGATTGGGTTCCTGATGAAAATATCGATCAAGTTTTTTATTTAGCCAATCAAGAAACATCACTTAAGTTTCAAGAATTGTTAGGAAATATTCCTTTAGAAATGATGAAACTCTCGGATGACATTATTGTTTATGCAAAATCAACGTTGAAAAAGAGTTTGAATGATACCATTTATATTTCTCTGACGGATCATTTGTACACCGCTTTAGAAAGAAAAAAACAAGGAATTGCAATTAAAAATTTATTATTATGGGATATTAAACGTTTTTTTCCTGAAGAGTACGAAGTAGGAGTAAATGCTTTAAAAATGGTACAAAAGCGCGTAGGAATGGAATTATCAACGGATGAGGCAGGTTTTATCGCATTGCACTTGGTAAATGCGGAGATGGAGGAAGAAGTCGGTAATATTTACGAATTGACAAAGTTGATGCAAGAGATTACAAATATCGTCAAATACTATTTTAAGGTAAGTTTTGATGAAGACTCTGTCTACTTTTATCGATTTAGCACACATTTAAAATTTTTCTGTTATCGCTTATTACACCAACGTGAAGTTGTAGAAAATGATGATGAAGAACTGTATGCGGTAATTAAAAAGAAATATCTCAACGCCTATCGTTGCGTGGAAAAGATCAGCTTGTATTTAAATGAGAACTATGACTATCAAGTTTCAAATGAAGAACGCTTGTACCTAACGATTCACATTGCACGAATTGTACAAACAACGGAACCATAAAAGCACCACTTTGGATAGTGACATTCAGTTGGCTAAACCTTCAAATGAAAATAAATTTTTGGAGGAAAAAAAGATGGGAAAATATCATGAACTAGCAGAAAAAATTGTAAAAAATGTCGGTGGGCAAGAGAATATTAATAGTTTGACACATTGTATCACACGTCTTCGCTTCAAATTAAAAGATGAGAGTCAAGCGAATGATGATGTCTTAAAAAATATGGACGGTGTGGTAACTGTTATGAAAAGCGGCGGACAATACCAAGTCGTTATTGGGAACCATGTTCCAGCGGTTTACGAAGAAGTAGTTAGTATTGCAGGCTTGTCAGGAGAACGTGAAGAAGAAGCTTCCAGTGGGAATTTATTTGATCGCTTAATAGATATTTTAAGTGGTTGTTTCCAACCCTTTTTAGGGGCGTTAGCAGCGGCTGGGATGGTCAAAGGGTTAAATGCCTTATTGGTTTTCTTAAAGCTCTATACGGCTACGTCAGGGACTTATACCATGTTAAATGGGATTGGCGATGCAATTTTCTACTTTATGCCAGTTATTTTAGGTTATACAGCAGCTAAAAAATTCCGGTTGCATCCAATGGTAGGGATCGTGATTGGCGCAGCTTTATGTTACCCAACGATTCAAGGAAGTGCATTACAAACGGCCTTTGAAACAACAGCGGGTGCCGGAGCCGCAGCACCGTATAATTTATTCGGTTTACCTGCCTATAATACATTTATGGGGATTCCTTGGGTCGGTGCGAACTATACAAGTAGTGTCGTACCAATCATCTTCATTATTGCTTTTGCGGCACAAGTTCAAAAAGTGTTTAAACGTATTATTCCAGAAGTTGTTCAAACGTTCTTAGTACCGTTTTTCGTCTTGTTGATTGCCTTACCAATTGGTTTCTTAGTAATTGGGCCAATCGTTAGCATGCTAACAGATTTATTAAGCGCTGGCTTTACAGCATTAATGAGTTTCTCGCCAGCTTTGTATGGTTTGATTCTTGGTTTCTTCTGGCAAGTCTTGGTTATTTTTGGTTTACATTGGAGCGTTGTGCCATTAGCTATTATGCAAGTGACACAAGAAGGCTCAAGCCAAGTATTAACGGGATCATTTGCAGCTAGTTTTGCGCAAACAGCGGTTGTTTTAGCGATGTTCTTCAAATTGAAAGATAAAAAGTTAAAAGCTTTGTGTCCGCCAGCAATTATCTCTGGTATTTTTGGTGTAACAGAGCCAGCAATTTATGGAATCACTTTACCAAAAAAATGGCCATTTATTTATTCAATGATTGGTGGCGCTGTCGGTGGTTTATATTTGATGATCAACAATGTGACAGCTTATACAATGGGTGGTTTAGGAATTTTCGGTGTGCTAAACTTTATCAATGGTGATGATGCAAGTGGGATGATCCAGTCCTTTATTGCAATTGCCATTGCAGCGGTCGTTGGTTTTGGTCTAACATTCTTCTTCTGGAAAGACAATACAGTTGAGGAAGAAGAAGTGATTATTGATAAAACAACGATTAAAAAAGAAAATATTACAAGTCCAGTCAAAGGACGAGTGTTATCTTTAAAAAATGCAGAGGATCCTGCTTTTGCAAATGGAGCATTAGGAAATGGGGTCGTGATTGAACCAACGGAAGGCAAAGTGGTTGCACCCTTTGATGGAACGATTGTCACACTATTCCCAACAAAACATGCATTAGGTTTGATTTCAGATAACGGCACAGAGTTATTGATTCATATTGGGATTGATACAGTTCAATTAGAAGGCGAAGGCTTTGAAGCTTTTGTAAAACAAGGTGACCGCGTGAAAAAAGGTCAAACATTAGTAACCTTTGATTTAGAAGGAATTAAAAAAGCTGGGTTTAGTACACAAATTCCAATCGTTGTGACGAATACAGCGGATTATTTAGATATTTTGGAAGTCGGCAGTAATGAAGTTTCAACAAGTGATGATTTGCTGACCGCTTTAATATAAAAAGATGTGGAGGAAGAGAATTTATGGCATTTAGAAAAGACTTTTTATGGGGTGGCGCAACAGCAGCCAATCAATGTGAAGGCGGCTATAACGAAGGTGGACGCGGTTTGGCAAACGTCGATTTAGCGCCAACTGGTCCAGATCGTTTTCCAGTAATCACTGGTGAAAAGAAAATGTTTAACTTTGATGAAGAACATTTCTATCCTGCACAAGAGGCGATTGATATGTATCATCGCTATAAAGAAGACATCGCCTTGTTTGGTGAAATGGGTTTTAAAACATACCGTTTATCCATTGCTTGGAGTCGAATTTTTCCAATGGGAGATGAAACAGAGCCGAATGAAGAAGGCTTGAAGTTCTATGAAGACTTATTCAAAGAATGTCATAAATATGGGATTGAGCCACTAGTAACGATTACACACTTTGACTGTCCAATGCACTTAGTGGAAGAATATGGCGCTTGGCGTAGTCGTAAGTTAGTAGGTTTCTATGAAAATCTTTGCCGTGTAATTTTCAACCGATATAAAGGATTAGTCAAATATTGGTTAACATTTAACGAAATTAATATGATTTTACATGCACCATTTATGGGAGCAGGTCTATACTTTGAAGATGGCGAAAACAAAGAACAAGTGAAATACCAAGCGGCTCATCATGAACTACTAGCAAGTGCAATTGCGACAAAAATTGCTCATGAGGTAGATCCTGAAAACCAAGTAGGTTGTATGTTAGCGGCTGGTTCCAACTACGCTTATACTTGTAAACCAGAAGATGTTTTCGCTGCTCGACAAGCAGATCGTGAAAATTATTTCTTTATTGATGTCCAATCACGTGGGGAATACCCTGCGTATGCTTTAAAAGAAATGGCCCGTAAAGGTATTCAAATTGAAATGGAAGAAGGCGACGAAGAACTTTTAAAAGAACATACGGTGGACTTCATTTCGTTCTCTTATTATTCTTCTCGTGTCACATCAACAGATCCAGAAATTAATGAACAAACAGCTGGTAACATCTTTGCCTCTGTGAAAAATCCTTATTTAAAAGCCAGTGAATGGGGTTGGCAAATTGATCCGCTTGGTTTGAGAATTACGATGAATGATTTATATGATCGTTATCAAAAACCACTATTCATTGTTGAAAATGGCTTAGGAGCGGTAGACACACCAGACGAAAATGGTGATGTAGTCGATGATTATCGTATCGATTATTTGGCGGCGCATATTCAAGCGATGAAAGATGCCGTTGAACAAGATGGTGTCGACTTGTTAGGCTATACGACTTGGGGCTGTATTGATTTAGTATCAGCTGGAACAGGTGAAATGAAAAAACGCTATGGCTTTATCTATGTGGATCGCGATAACGAAGGAAATGGTACGTTAAAACGAAGCAAGAAGAAATCGTTTGATTGGTACAAAAAAGTAATCGCAACAAATGGTGAAGATTTAAGTAATTAATAAAATTAGCAACTATTAAAGGGCGTTTGACGTTGGTAGAAAAAATACAAGAATTCTTCTGCCAACGTTAATCACCTTGATGGTTTCTTTGTTATGCCTAAAAACAGAGGGAAAGAGGGATTTTATGGGATTTCCAAAAAATTTTTTATGGGGCGGCGCAACAGCTGCTAACCAATATGAAGGTGGCTATCTTTCAGGAGGCAAAGGTCTGAGTACATTAGATGCAATTACTGGTGGTAGTCAAACAGAACCGCGACGGATTACGTATTTAACTAAAGAGGGCCAAAAGGCTTCGTGTACGCGCGATCAAGCATTACCCGAAGGAGCGATTGGCTATATCGATGAAGAGTTATACTACCCTAGTCATGTAGCGACGGACTTCTACCATCATTATGAAGAAGATATCGCCTTATTTGCAGAAATGGGTTTCAAATGTTTTCGGCTATCTATCGCCTGGAGCCGGATTTGCCCAAATGGAACAAAAGAGATTAATGAAGAAGGCTTAGCCTTTTATGATAAAGTTTTTGATACTTTGCTACGCCATGGAATTGAGCCCGTTGTGACGATTAACCATTTTGATATTCCGATGTATTTGGCCGATGAATATGATGGTTGGAAAAATCGTGAAGTGATTGATTTCTTTGTTTTCTTTTGCGAAACCATTTTTACACGTTATCAGGATAAAGTGAAGTATTGGATGACTTTTAATGAAATTAATTTTTTAAGAAGTTGGACGCAAATTGGGATTCACAATAATGATAAACAAAGTAAATATCAAGCGGCGCATCATCTATTTGTAGCAAGTGCGAAAGCAGTAGAATTAGGCCATTCCATCAATCCAGATTTCCAAATTGGTATGATGGTAGCTTATATCCCGAGTTATCCTTTGTCCTGCAAACCTGAGGACGTGATGGCAGCTGTTCAATTTAACCGAGAGCAAGAATTTTATATGGATGTCCAGGCTAAGGGGTATTATCCAGCACATAAGCTCAAAGAATTTGAACGTGAAGGAATAACTATTCAAATGGAGTCAGAGGATTTGGCGATTATTCAAAAAGGAACAGTTGATTATATCGGGTTTAGTTATTATATGTCGACCGTTTCGACTGCATATCCCGAAGAAGTAAAATATGTCGGAGGCAACCAAATGCCCGCGGTTAAAAATCCTTATTTGCAAGAATCTGAATGGGGCTGGGCTGTCGATCCTTTAGGGTTAAGAATTTCATTGTGTCAGTTGTCAGATCGTTACAATATGCCATTGTTTGTGGTTGAAAACGGGTTTGGCGCGGTGGACACATTGCAAAAGGATGGCTCAATTGTCGACGATTACCGCATTGATTATTTTAAACAACATATTGAAGCGATGAGAACCGCAGTAGAAGAAGATGGGGTTAACTTAATTGGTTATACGCCTTGGGGTTGTATTGACTTAGTTTCAGCAGGGACTGGTGAAATGAAAAAACGTTACGGCTTTATCTATGTAGACATGGATGACCAAGGTCAGGGAACCTTGAAACGAACTAAGAAAAAATCATTTAATTGGTACAAACAAGTTATCGCTAGTAATGGAGAAAACTTAACAACTGAGTAGAAAATGAGGGGAAATAAAAAATGACAAAACGATTGACGATTGTGGGGATGCTTTTTCTGGCCATTTTAGTAATGGTTGGTTGTGGTAAAAATCAGCAAGCAACGACAAAAGAAAAAGAGACAAAACCTGAAGAACTAACTCTTTACATTGTGCGCCATGGAAAAACCATGTTAAATACGACGGACCGCGTACAAGGATGGTCAGATGCGGTCTTAACACCAGAAGGTGAAAAAGTTGTGACAGCAACTGGGATTGGTTTGAAAGATGTTGCCTTTCAAAATGCATATAGTAGTGATAGTGGCCGCGCCTTGCAAACTGCTCAACTTATTTTAGATCAAAATAAAGCAGGCAAAGACCTTGAAGTCGTGCGTGACCCAGATTTACGTGAATTTAATTTTGGTAGCTATGAAGGGGATTTAAACAAGACAATGTGGCAGGATATTGCTGATGATCAAGGTGTTTCCTTAGAAGAATTTATGAAAAACATGACTCCTGAATCCTTTGCCAACAGCGTAGCTAAACTGGATCAACAGCGCGAGGAAAGCAAGAATAACTGGCCTGCAGAAGACTATGCTACAATTACTAAACGTTTGAAAAAAGGCTTAGATAAAATTGTTGCTACAGAATCAGCCAATCCCGGGAATGGCAATGTTTTAGTGGTCTCTCATGGCTTGAGTATTTCAGCGTTGTTAGCAACTTTATTTGATGATTTTAAAGTCCCAGAAGGCGGTTTGAAGAATGCTAGTGTCACAACAATTCATTACAAAAATGGCGAATATACTTTGGATAAAGTCAATGATGTCAGCTACTTAGAAGCAGGCGAAAAAGAATCAAAATAATCTAAGGAAACGAGAAACAGTCTAGTTAGGAGTTGGTGGAGCAAGAAAAGGGTTGCTTCACCAACTCCTATTGTTTTTTTATTAAAAGTGAAGGCTTGCCTCATCACATTTTTAAATAGAAGTGGTTCGAGCTCAAAAATGATTTATCGCATAACTATGCTGACTAGATTTTGGACCGTTTTTTTTACTAACTGAATAAAAGCATGTTCTGATGGGGTATTTTTACATTTATATTAAGTGAAAATTATAAATTATTTTTTTAATTAGCGAATCAACTATTAAATAAATAGTATGAAAAAATTGTGACATGTATCTGTTAAAAACCAGTCCTTTTTATGACTGTTTTTTTTTAGTTAATGAAATAGGTTGTTATTTATTATCTAAATTGTATAAGGCTGTTACTATGCTTGCTTATATTAGTAATGTGTCCCTATAAAATAGAATAATAGCTATGTCTATTTAAAATAGTGTATGCTACTATTTTTACAACAGACAAATTTATGAAAGGGAGGGAATTGATGAAGAAAGTACCATAGTATGTTTGTTGATCAGCAAAAATTAACAGTTGTTAGGTATTAAAAAATCGGATATCAAAGTAAAAGGAGGAGCTTTAAATTATGAAAAACAAATTTTTAATTTCTGTAGCTGTCTTATGAATGCATGGGCAGCTGGCGCATTTGTAGGTGGATATGTGGGCTGGTATGCCAAGCAATTTGCAGCAGCAGGACCAGTCGGTGCAGGTGTAGCAGCAGTTATAACAGCTGGAGCAGCTGCAACAGCAAAATGGGCAGTAGAAAACGGAATTAGAAGAATAAGTTTAGGGAAATATATCGGTGGCTGGAATTGGAACTATACAATTAATATTCCTTAGAGAGAAGTGTTAGAATGGCGAGGAAGCAATGGTTTATTGTTAAGTCAATGTTACTATCATTCCTTATTTTAGGAGTCCTTTCCTTCATTTTCAAAGAATATATTTTTGAAAATGTTGGTTTATTGAGGGCTTCGTTAGTTCTGATAGTATTTTTCATTGGCGAGTATATCTATTTAGAATATACTTTATCAAATAACAGGGCTTTATTGATCTGTTCGGTGTTAATATTTCTGCTTTCAGCTTCATTGTTATTTTAATAAGGGAAGTATAGGAAAAATAAAATGATGATTTGAAACGGTTATTATCAGCTACTTAGAAGCGGGCGAAAAAGAGACAAAATAATCCCAGGCGTCGAGAAACAGTCTATTTAGGAGTTGGTGGAGCAAGAAAAGGGTGCTCCATCAACTCCTATTGTTGTGTTCTTTTTTTATTAAAGGTAGAATCAGAAAGAAGAATTTTTTTATTGGGAGGAAATGAAATGAAAAATAGAACAAAATCACGCTGGAAAAAAATTGTCCTAGGACTTGGGCTTTTTTTAGTAATCTTAGTCATCGGCCTGACTATTTTTATTAAAAATAGTACGTATCAAGCGACTGATTCAGCCTTGAAAATAAGTCAAAGTGCTAAGCAAGAAAAAAACTATGATTATTATACAAACGGGCAAAAAAATGATACAGCACTGATTTTTTATCCAGGTGCATTGGTTGTGCCCGCTAGTTATAGTGAATGGGCGCAAGAAGTTGCTACGAAAGGTTATGATGTCTATGTTGTTCATTTTCCTTTGAACTTAGCGGTTCTTGCACCAAATGCTGCAGAACAGATTATAAAGGATCATCCACAACAAAACTTCGTTTTGGCTGGGCATTCTCTGGGTGGTGTGATGGCTAGTCGTTTTGTGGCGGAAAATGAGCAACAAATCAAAGGCATGATTTATTTAGCCAGCTATCCTGACGAGAAAGGTGCACTAAATAAGCAGAATCTGCCAGTTCTTTCAATAACAGCTACAAACGATGGTGTTTTAAATTGGGCTAGCTATCAAAAAGCCAAACAGTTTTTGCCAAAAGATACGCAGTATGTATCTATCAAAGGTGGGAATCATGCAGGGTTTGGTAATTACGGTGTCCAAAAAGGTGACAACAAAGCGACAATTTCTAATGCGCAACAGCAAACAGAAATCAGTCAATTGATTGTAGCGTGGTTACAAACACGCACCAATAACTAATCCGATGAGCCGAAACGTTATTTTTTCGGCTCGTTTTTACTGCGATAAACAGAGGGGGTTACGCCTGTTTCTTTTTTAAAAGTGGTGGCAAAATATGCTGCGGTTTGGAAGCCGACTTTTTTCGCGATTTGTTGAATCGTAAGGGTTGAATGTAGAAGTAATTCTTGGGCTTGCCTAATTCGGACACTTGTTAAATAAGCTAATGGGGTTTGTTTCGTCTGTTCCTTAAAAGTTCGCTGCAAATGAAAGGGACTACCGTGGCAGGCTTGCGCTAAGTAGTCTAAACTTAATGGTTCCGCAGAATGCCAATCAATAAATTGCTTAATTTGAGCAACCCATTCCTCATTAGGAACGACTTGCCCAGTTGGTTGACATCTTTTGCATGGACGAAAACCAAGTGTTAAAGCTTCCTGAGCCGTTTTGAAAATCAGAACGTGGTTCTTATTGGGCACACGGGAAGAGCATGAAGGGCGACAAAAAATTTTAGTTGTGGTCACACCATAAAAGAAATCACCATCAAATTGCGTATTATTATTTTGAATGGCTTCCCAACGTTTCTGAGTAAGTCGATACGTTGTTTTCATTGTAAGAACACCTCCAGTTTTCTTCATTGTAAAAGAATCCCTAATAAAAACAAGTGAAAAGTGATAGGAGCGCAAGATTTTGAAAGCCAAAAGAATTATAATGAAGATAAGAAAACACGAGAAAGAAGTGTAGAAATATGGCAAAAAAGATTTATTATGCGCAACAAGAATGGCAGAAAGATTACTATTATCTTGGTGTGACAGACGCAGGACTAACTTTTGTAGGTTCAGCCAATCAATCGATAGAAGAGCTGAAAAAATGGTACCCTCAAGCACAATTAGAAGCTTCTGAAAAGAAAACTGCGCCTTATAAAGAAGCATTAATAAGTTATCTTAACCAACATTCGACAACGTTTGCTTGCCCCATAGACATAGAAGGAACGCCTTTTCAAAAAGAAGTTTGGCAGGCGTTGCAAGAAATACCTTATGGTGAGACAATGACCTATCAAGAAATTTCAGAAAAAATTGGGCGTCCACGTGCGGTTCGAGCAGTTGGCACAGCGATTGGGAAAAATCCTTTATTAATGGTCATTCCTTGCCATCGAGTCATCGGCAGCAAGGGACAATTAACCGGTTACCGTGGTGGTTTAGCAATGAAACAAGCATTATTAACATTTGAACAGTCTTAAAAGGAGGCGGCGATGAACAACTATCAATGGTATACAGAACAATGGGGAAAACCTACAAGAGAGGATGATTTACTGTTTTTGTTGTTGACGGTGGGTGTTTTTCAAGTTGGATTAAGTTGGAAAGCAGCGGCAGGGAAAAAAGTAGCATTCATGAAAAATTTTTGCCAAATGAAGCCGGAAAAAGTTGCCGCGCTGTTGCCTGATGAAGTCGATCGAATAGTAGCTGATCCAGATATGATTCGCAATCGGCGCAAAATTGAAGCAACCATTAAAAATGCGCAAGCAATTTTAAAAGTACAAGAAGAATTTGGCAGTTTTGCCAATTATCTATGGCAATTTGTAAAAAACGTCCCCGTTTTATCTATTTATGAAGAAGCATACCAAGTCCCACGCACACAGCTTTTATCAGATAACGTAGCAAAAGACTTAAAAAAAAGAGGATTTTCTTTTGTAGGTCCGATTGTCACCAATATGTTTCTGAAAGCTAGCGGGATTATCCAGGTGGAAATTTTAAATCCAGAATAAAGGAGTGTTAGGATGTTTGAAAATGAATCTCTTAGTTTTGAAGAACAAACAATTATTCAAGCAGCAGAGCGTTATGTTCAACAAGAATTAGCCAACGAAGCAAGTGGCCATGACTGGTGGCATATTTATCGAGTGACACAATTAGCAAAAACAATTGCAGAGAAAGAACAAGCAAATTTATTTTTATGTATATTAACAGCATTGTTACATGATATTGGCGATGAAAAATTTAACGAAAGTGAAGAGGCTGGCTTGCTAAAGGTGCAACAATGGTTGGAAGCAAATAACGTATCAACAGAGCAAACGAATCACATCCTTTCCATTATTGCTAATATGTCCTTTAAAGGAGGAAATACTGGGAAAACAGTTACTACATTAGAAGGAAAAGTGGTCCAGGATGCGGATCGACTAGATGCCATCGGCGCAATTGGAATTGCAAGGGTGATGGCTTATTCGGGAAATAAAGGCCGTTTAATTCACGATCCTCACAAACAACCTCGTGAACAGTTAACCCAAGAAGAATACCGGAATGGGGAAGATACTGCTATTATGCATTTTTATGAGAAACTTTTAAAGTTAAAGGAACAAATGAATACAAATTATGGTCGCTTATTGGCGGAAAAGCGTCATCAATTTATGGAACTTTATCTGGAGGAATTTTATCAAGAGTGGGATGGACACCGATAAATGAGGGCCAACTAAAACAGTCAGTACATTTCTTTTTGAATTTTAAGAGAACTCTTTTTTACAAATACCTCAGAAGTGGTAAAATGATGGATGAATAAACGGATGGTTTATCTTAGTTTTACGTTACATATAGGAGGTAATTATGGAGACAAAAAAATCGAGTGGCATGTTTGCAGTTATTGCCGCACTGATTGCGAATATTTTAGTAGCGATTAGTAAATTTGTTGGTTTTGCTTTAAGTGGTAGTACCGCTATGATGAATGAAAGTATCCACAGTGTCGTAGACTGTAGTAATCAGGTGTTATTACTTTTTGGGAATAAGCGCGCTTCTCGTGGACAAAGTGCGTTACATCAATTTGGAGAAGGCCGTGCAAAGTACTTTTTTAGTACAATTGTTGCAACGATGCTCTTTTTTGGTGGGGGTGCGTTAGGCGTAATGGAGGCTATTCAAAAGTTATTGCATCCCTCTCACGAAGTAGAAAATGTGGCTATTGTCGTTGGTATTTTAATTTTTGGTTTGCTCGTGGAAGGTAGCTCTTTGCGTGTAGCGATGAAAGAAATCAAAGAATTGAATACAGAGAAATTATCGCTCTTAAAATTTTTGCGAGAAAGTCGTCACAGTGAGATTTTAATTATTTTTACGGAAGACTTTTGTGCGGTTATTGGCTTGTGTTTAGCTTTGGTGGGGACCATTTTAACAATGGTGACTGGGATTGCTGCATTTGATGCTATCAGTGGCTTACTGATTGGTTTACTATTAATGTGTGCAGCTATTTTCTTAGCGAAAGAATTTTATAGTTTGATTATTGGTGAAAGTGTGACCGCTACAGATTTAGCGAAAATTAAAACCGCATTTGATCGAGCGGATGTTGAAAAACTAATTGATGTAAAGACCGTTCATTTAGGCCCAACAGAAATTTTAGTAGCGGCGAAAATTGATGTGGTAGAACCAATGGAAGAAGATGCACCTGATGTTGTGAATGCGATTGAACGAGACATTCGCAGTAAAATGCCTGATAAAAAAATCTATATCTATATTGAAGTTGACGATTATGATGTGAATTACGTTCGTAAATAACAAATGAAAGAATAACTTTAAAAAACAATATGGGGGAAGAAACGATGCAAGAGGCAATTATAACAAGTACAGTAGATTTAACCAGTGGCGGTTGCAACGCCTGTAGTTTAGTGGAAGATACCGTCTATACATTAGCAATGAATGGAGTGGACATTCCATTAGATGGCTTGACAGTTGCTCATCTAGTTTCTGCTGTTGTTGCCAGAAATGGATTTAAACAGGAGCTGCAAATGGATATGCTAGATGACGAATATATCCTTTATCAAAAAGAAGACACGACAGTAACCTTTAAAGAAGCGTACAATCATTTAAGTTACGATAACGGTTCTGAAAAAATCCAATCTAAAAATAAACTGGAAGATTTACCAAAACTTTTTGAACAAGTCAATCAAATCCTAACAACTGTTTTTGGAATTGAAACTGTCAATTTTATTATAGAATAAAGTACAAAATAGAACAGAAATTGGACAATCAATGATTGAAAGAGATTGTCCAATCTCTGTTTTTTGGTAATGTATAAATAGAAAATAAAGACAAAAAATGATTAGGTTAAATGAACGCCTTTATCGACATAAATGATGTCGCCGACCACACCACTAGCTAGTTCGCTGACTAAAAAGGCACAAGTGTTTCCGACTTCTTCAATGGTCACACCTGTTTTATCTGGTGTCCGCTCATTAGAAATACTAATCAATTGATCGTAGTCTTTTACACCAGTCACAGCCAATGTTTTAATCGCTCCTGCGGATATCCCGTTGACACGAATTTTATCTGCAGCTAATTCAAAAGCTAAATATTTCACGGCAGTTTCTAAAGACGCTTTAGCAATCCCCATCATATTGTAGTTAGGAATCGCACGTTCGGAACCTAAATACGTCAATGTGACAATTCCTGAACCAGGATTTAACAAAGGTTTCGCATAATGAGTGACTGCTAAAAGAGAGTAACTACTAATATCTTGTGCTAATAGGAAACCATCACGAGTGATGTCACTAACGTTTCCAGATAATTCTTCTTTTTTAGCAAAAGCAATCGCATGGACTAGTCCATCAATCGTACCCACTTCATTTTTAATTGTTTCAAAGGCTGCTTGAATCGACGCATCAGAAGCAACATCGCACTCCACCAACAAATCATTTTCATCTGCTAATTTAACCACTTGCTTTTTCATGCGTTCGTTTTGATACGTATAAATAACATTAGCTCCTTGATCTTTTAATGCTTTTGCACAGCCCCAAGCAATACTTTTTTTGTTGGCAACACCCATTACGACGACATTCTTATTTTGTAAAAACATATAAAATCTCCTTTAATAAAAAATTTTTGTTGATAGAATAGGCTTTTCTTCATCAAAATGTAAAAGTTACATTTATTGAGTTGACGAATAAAATTTCAACTGGTATTATCTGTGTGAGAATGATAACAAAATCTTCTCAATTTTCTAATCTTGAAAAAACAGACATTTTTCCTGATGTCTGAATTATTAACCAAAATACTTTGAAAGTCAAACTATTTTTCTTATTTTTTAAGAAAAAGTGCTGGAAACCGCATGATATAATAGTTTGATAATCAAAATAAACTCGGAGGTAAAGTATGAAAAGAGTGGTCATAACCGGCATGGGTGCCGTAACACCATTAGGCAATACCGTAAAAGAATTTTGGCATAATCTAGTAGATGGCAAGCTAGGAATTGGCAAAATCACTAAATTTGATTCTGAAGATACTGGGGTGGCTTTGGCTGGTGAAGTGAAAGAGTTTGACCCAAGTGCTGTTTTAGAACGCAAAGAGCAAAAAAGAATGGACTTATTTTCTCAATATGGCTTGGTCGCTGCTTTAGAAGCGTGGGAAATGAGTGGTTTAACAGAAGCAACGATTGACCCGACTCGTTTAGGTGTGATTGTCGGTAGTGGGATTGGCGGGATGACTACCTTACAAGACCAAGTACGGGTAATGGATAAAAAAGGCGCAAAACGCGTAACACCATTTTTCGTGCCCATGGTAATTGCCAATATGGCAGCGGGAAATATTTCGATTCGTTTAGGTGCAAAAGGACCTTCTCAAACTATCGTGACTGCTTGTGCTTCTGCGACGAATGCGATTGGTGAAGCTTTTCGCACGATTAAATATGGTCTAGCGGACATGATGGTAACTGGGGGGACAGAAGCCACAGTATGTGAAATTGGGATTGCAGGCTTTGCGGCATTGAATGCTTTAAATACAACAGAAGATGCGACTCGGGCTTCGATTCCTTTTGATAAAGAACGAAAAGGTTTTGTGATGGGTGAAGGTGCAGGAATGCTGGTTTTAGAAGAACTCGAGCATGCACAGAAACGTGGTGCAACTATCTACGGCGAAATTGTTGGTTATGGCAGCAACTGTGATGCTAGCCACATGACCGCTCCTTTAAAAGACGGTAGTGGCGCGGCGGCTGCGATGGAAATGGCGATTGCGGAAGCAGGAATTACGCCGGAACAAATTGGGTATATCAATGCTCATGGTACGTCAACCCCAGCGAATGACGCTGCGGAAACAACGGCCATCAAACGTGTCTTTGGTGAGCGAGCATCGCAAATTCCAATTTCAAGTACAAAGAGTATGACTGGACATTTATTGGGCGCGGCTGGCGGTATCGAAGCGATCGCTTGTGTGCAAACATTGCAAGAAGGAAAAGCTCATCCGACAGTAGGCTACCAAGTTGCTGATCCAGATTGTGATTTAGATTATGTCACAGAAGGTGCACGTGACATTACAGCGGACTATACAATTAGTAATTCGTTTGGCTTTGGTGGCCATAATGGTGTAATTTGCTTGAAGAAATGGGAGGAAAACTAGTATGAAAAAAGTAATGACTGCAACAGAAATTATGGAAATGATTCCTAATCGCTATCCGATTTGTTATATTGATTATGTGGATGAAATTATTCCAAATGAAAAGATTATTGCAACAAAAAATGTGACAATTAACGAAGAATTTTTCCAAGGACATTTCCCTGGAAATCCAACAATGCCAGGTGTTTTGATTATTGAAGCATTGGCACAAGTAGGTTCGATTTTAATCTTAAAAATGGATCAATTTGAAGGTGAAACAGCCTATATTGGCGGTATCAACAAAGCCAAATTCCGTCAAAAAGTGGTTCCCGGTGATGTTTTGAAATTACATTTTGAAATCGTCAAATTACGTGACTTTGTCGGCATCGGCAAAGCGACTGCTTACGTGGAAGATAAAAAGGTCTGCGAATGTGAATTGACGTTTATTGTGGGACGATAAAAATGAATCAATTTTAGATACGTTAGTTTCCCTAAGGAAAGGAATAAGTCACATTGGCTTATTCCTTTTTTAAATTTATATAAATAACACTAACACAAAAAAACATGCTATAATCATAAAAAGCTTACGTGAAGGTGGTAAGCTTATGAGTAAATCAATTTACAGGAGGGTTTTTCTTTTGGATATTTCAGTAGAGTTTTCGGGACATAAATTGGCGAATGTGTTAATGAACGCATCAGGCATTCATTGTATGACAATTAAGGAAATGGACGAGTTAGCGGCTTCTCAAGCAGGCGCTTTTGTCGCTAAGACGGCAACACCTAATCCTCGTCAGGGCAATGAGGAGCCTCGGTATTTTGATACACCATTAGGAAGTATTAATTCAATGGGCTTGCCTAATTTAGGGATTGATTATTATTTAGATTATCAGATTGCACGTCAAAAGGAATTTCCTGAGGAGTTACGCTTTTTATCTGTATCTGGTATGAATTATGAGGAAAATATCGCTATTTTAAAAAAAGTGCAAGATAGTGAATACACAGGAGTGACAGAATTTAATTTGTCTTGTCCCAATTTACCTGGTAAACCACAAATTGCTTATGATTTTGAATTAACAGAAAAGCTTTTAACAGAAGTTTTCCAATTTTTTACTAAACCATTAGGTGTAAAATTACCCCCATTTTTTGATATTGCGCATTTTGACGCAATGGCTGAAATTTTAAATAAATTCCCTTTATTATACGTGAATAGTATTAATAGCATTGGTAATGGTTTATATATTGACAGTGACAAGGAAGAAGTGGTCATTAAACCAAAAGGAGGCTTCGGTGGACTGGGCGGCGAATATGTCAAACCAACAGCGTTAGCCAATGTTCGTGCGTTTGCGCAACGTTTGAAACCAGAAATCAAAATTATTGGAACGGGCGGTATTACATGTGGAAAAGATGTTTTTGAGCATCTTTTATGTGGTGCGACATTAGTACAAGTTGGCACACAATTGCATCAAGAAGGTCCAGCTGTTTTTGAACGTCTAGCCAAAGAATTACAAGAAATCATGGCAGCAAAAGGTTATGAAAGTATTGAAGAATTTCGTGGGAAATTGAAAGAGATGTAATAAAAAACCGTCAAGAAAATTTCTTGACGGTTTTTTTATTATTTCACAGCCTTAACATTTTCCATAAAGGCTTCCAAATATTCAGGTTGTGTTAATTGTTGGTTACACTGTTCGCTATCATGGCAAATATAATTGCCTTTTTTCGTGTAGGTTCCGTCGCCGCCTGATTTGGTGGTAGCTAGGAACATAGACACATTCGTGATTGTTTGACAGATGGAGCAAACACCTTTAACAATGGTGGGTGAAAGGGTGCCGTGGACACCGATTAATTTATTTTCTCGATAAGCTAAGATAAATTTTTTCTGAGTCCCAGCGTCGTTCCAACCGACGTAGGTATTGTTCCGTAAATCCATGTTTTCCCACTCAGGAATCTTTAACTTTTTCACTTTGCGAAAGACTTTCGTGACTTGTGGTGTTGAAGGTTCTTTAAAGGGCAACACGGTTTCTTTTAATTCGTCTAAATATTTTTCAGCACGCGCGCGTGTTAAACGACGATCCATCACTTTGTCCAACAAAATCGTAACAGCAGGCTGTTCTTCTGGAAATAACCCATTGATTTTTTCGGCACATAGGGCCTGGACAGTTTTGACAGTCGTAGCATCGTTGACAGACGTATAGGTGTTTAGTAACACAGCGACTTGTTCTTTAATTATGTTAAATTGGTAAGGTTGAATAGTTGGGTTCATGATTTTAAATTCCTTTCAAATAGACCGAGTACATACGCTGAAAGGCAATTTGTCTCACCAACGTATGTTTAGTGACAGACAACCTCATGTGTTTTTGATAAAGATAGCGTTTGACGTATCATATCATCACCCCCTTTAATGATTGATTTTTTCTATGTAAAAAGTGAAAATAATTGATGAAAGCTTGGTAATTCTAACGCAATTCAAGAAAAAAGGCAAGTTAAACTCGTTTTATTTCCCAATTCAATGTCTGGGGAGTGATAAACTTCTAAAAAAGATACGTGATTTCCTAGATTAATCCTAGGTTATTTGCTACAATAATGAAGAATTAACCAGAGAAAAGGAGAAATTACAATGATTGCAGCAAGCGATTTAAAAGCCGGTATGACTTTTGAGCAAGACGGCAAATTAATTAAAGTAATGGAAGCTAGCCACCACAAACCAGGTAAAGGTAACACGGTTATGCGTATGAAATTAAAAGATGTTCGTACGGGTTCAACAACAGATACAACGATGCGCCCAGATGAAAAAGTGAAAAAAGCGCACATCGATACAAAACCGGTTCAATATTTATACAGCCAAGATGATATGGCTATTTTCATGGATTTAGAAACATATGAACAATATGAAGTACCAACTGCTTTAATTGAAGAAGAACTAAAATATTTATTAGAAAATATGGAAGTAAAAATTCAATTTTATGGTGAAGAAGTCATTGGTTTAACTTTACCAACAACGGTAATCTTACGTGTTGCTGAAACACAACCTTCAATCAAAGGCGCAACAGTAACTGGTTCTGGTAAACCCGCTACAATGGAAACAGGATTAGTTGTTAACGTTCCAGATTTTGTTGAAGCAGATGAATTATTAGAAATTAATACTGCGGAAGGTACGTATTTAAAACGTGCTAAATAAGTAGCAGAAAAACAGAAGGCTAGCCTTCTGTTTTTTTTTGGTCTATTAATTCTTCTGCCTATAATAAAACCATTGGTGTGATAGGAAATAGCAATCGTTAGAATCGTTGACACTAGAAAATGGGAAATGGTATAGTTTGGTCAACACATGACGAAGGAGGAAATCAACCATGACGAAAAAACAAGCTAGCCCTTTTTTAGAAACGGAAAGCTGTTGTTGTATGGTGCAAAATAGTGCAGCATACTCTTTTGTGATGGGGAAAACCTCCGTTATTTCTGAAAAATTGCCTAACACGATTCCTCTCTGAATCTAGACAACCAGAAATAAACAAAAAAGGTGCTGATGCGATCAGCACCTTTTTGTTTTATGTACATGTATTAGAAGGAGGAATTCGCTATGATTGTTCAGTCAATTTTAGACACAATCGGAGCAACACCATTATTTGAATTTACAAGTGAACAATATCCTATGCCAGAAGGCACTAAAATTTATGCGAAACTAGAATATTTGAATCCAGGTGGCAGCGTCAAAGATCGGCTCGGTGTCCACCTTCTCAAAGAAGCAATGAAAACGGGAAAGATAAATCAAGCCACAACAATTATTGAACCGACAGCGGGGAATACAGGGATTGGACTGGCATTAGCTGCCAGTCAACTGGGCCTCAAGACAATCTTTGTTGTGCCAGAAAAATTTAGTCAGGAAAAACAACAGCTGATGCAAGCGTTAGGTGCTAAAATTGTCCCTTCGCCAACAGAGCAAGGGATTGTCGGAGCGATAACTAGTGCCCAAGACTTAGCCAAGGAAATTCCTAATAGTTACGTGCCGTTACAATTTGAAAATCCAGATAATCCTGCTGCTTACTACGAAGGATTAGGACCTGAAATTGTTCAAGACTTAGGCGGGAAGATTACTAGCTTTGTCGCAGGTTTAGGCAGTGGTGGAACATTTGCAGGTGTTGGCAGATATCTCAAAGAACAAAATAGTAAGACGCAACTATGGGGTGTGGAGCCAGAAGGTTCGATTTTAAATGGCGGACCTGTACACGGACATGAAATCGAAGGCATTGGTGTGGAGTTCGTGCCGCCTTTTCTTAAACAGATTCCTGTGGACGGCTTTTATACCATTTCAGACGAGGATGGTTTTTTCTGGGTCAAACAATTAGCTAAGAAAAGCGCTTTGCTGGTGGGAAGCTCCAGCGGCGCAGCGTTTGCGGCGGCATTAAGAGAGGCGCGCCGCTTACCAGCAGGTAGCACAATTGTAACTATTTTTCCTGACGGTAGTGACCGTTATTTATCAAAAAATATTTATTCTTAGGAGGAAAATTTTTATGAAATTCAATACCAAATTAATTCATGGCGGCATTAGCAAAGACGCAACAACCGGTGCAGTGAGTGTTCCTATTTATCAAACGTCAACCTTTGAGCAAAATGGTGTGGGCCAGCCAAAAGAATATGAATATTCTCGTTCAGGTAATCCCACACGTCACGCGTTAGAAAACTTAATTGCTGAGTTAGAAGGTGGGAGCCATGGCTTTGCGTTTAGTTCAGGCTTAGCTGGTATTCATGCAATCATTTCTATGTTTGGACCCGAAGATCATATTTTATTGGGTGACGATGTTTATGGTGGCAGTTTCCGTTTATTGGACAAAGTATTTGTGGCAAATGGGTTAAGCTACACGATTGTAAACGCCAGTGACTTATCAACAATTGAAGATACAATTCAGCCAAATACAAAAGCCTTGTTTTTGGAAACACCAAGTAATCCACTGTTAAAAATCACTGATATTGAAGCGGCGGCTAAGCTTGCTAAAAAACATCAGTTGTTAACGATTGTCGATAATACGTTTGCGACGCCTTATTTTCAACGGCCGTTAGCGTTAGGTGCTGATATTGTGGTTCATAGCGGGACAAAATATTTAGGGGGCCATAGTGATGTAGTCTCTGGTTTAGTCGTAACGAATCATTCAGAAAGCGCAGAAAAGATTGCCTTTTTACAAAATGCGATTGGCGCTGTTTTAGGACCACATGATAGTTGGCTGGTCCAACGTAGTTTAAAAACATTAGGTGTCAGGATGGCAGCGCATACCCAAAATGCTCAAAAAATCGCAGAATTTTTAGAAGCGCATCCAGCTGTAGCAACGGTGTATTATCCAGGACTAGCGAGTCATCCTGGTCACGAAATTGCACAAAAACAGATGTCGGGATTTAGTGGCATGATTTCTTTTGAATTAGCCAAGGATGAGCAAGTCGTTCCTTTCGTAGAAGCGTTGGAAATTTTTACTTTAGCGGAAAGTTTAGGTGGCGTAGAAAGCTTAATTGAAGTACCTGCCATTATGACTCACGCATCTATTCCCAAAGAAAATCGTGAAGCCGTGGGAATTAAAGATGGACTCATTCGTTTATCTGTAGGAATTGAAGCAGTCGAAGATTTATTGGCTGATTTAGAAAAGGGATTACAAGCATAATGAAGATAAGGTAGAGCTAAATGACTGTTAATTATTTAGTTCTACTTTTTTTATGCCAATATTTAAAAACTTTTTCAAATATTTCTTGATTCTTTAAAAAAATTGAGAAATAAACAGGATATAAACTACGTATACTTATTATAAAGAGAAAAAGTAAAGGAATGATTTTATTGGAAGGATTATTCGAAAATTTAGATAGATTTATTTCACAAATGAATGCGATAAAAAAGTATATAAGTTCTATAGATGAAATCATGGACACTACTTTTAGAATGAAAATCACAGAAATTAAAGATGGTAGAGCCATAGTCTATGCATATATCATGCTAGACCATTGGTATGAACTGCTGAAAGAAGATGAGCAATCATTTTTAAGAGAAATAAATAGATTTATTCAAAAAACGGAAGAACGTTTTTTAAAGAAAAAAGATATCAATGAATTACAGATAGGAAATCTGTTTACTATTATTTTAGAAAGATTTTCCAATGAAGAAAAGGGCGTTACTTTTTACATAGATAAAGAAAACGAACTTTCTTTTAAAATTAGAGACAATAAAATAGCTAAGGAGTTGAATATATATATTAATAAGTCTATAGAAGAAGATAGACAGCAGGAATTATTATATGAAACGTCATTAATTTCTCTAAGTAATGCCTTTGAAGCATTATTTTACAAGATGACAGCATTTGTAATAACAAATACTAGAAATTCTAAAATTGAAGAAAAACAGTTGACGTATAAGCAAATGATAGATTTAGGAGGAATTGAAGAAGCGAAAGAATATTTAATAGAAAAAGCAGTTGAAGAAGTAATGAGAGGTACTCAGATTAGTTGGCTAGAACATCTAGCGAAAAATACAAGTAAAAAGTTTTTTGAAGAATTGGTTGGGGAAGAGGAAAAACAATTTAATGAATTCTTTTTAAGACGTAATTTAATCATACATAATGAAGGACGAGTGAATAAAAAATATGTAAATGCTTGTAACCAAAAAGAAATCAGCAGTCCATTTGGCATAGGGGAGAAAATTGTTTTATCTACTAATTATTTGTTGTCCAATCTAAATTTATTATTTGTGATAGCAGTTAAAGCAAACTATTATGTTGTAAAATCGTACTTTCCCAAGAATTTTCAAAAGTTTTTTGACCATTATCATAGCATTGCATTTGATCAGCTTTTATCAGAGGAGTATGAAATTGCGTATGTTGTTTTAGAAATGTTATTTAAAGATAGTAATCACTTCTCAGAAAAACAGAAATTAATGCTCGTTATTAATTATCTACAAAGTCTAAAGTGGACAAATAGAGAGCAACGATTGACAGATTTACTTGAGCGGACCGATTTTTCTTTAGCAGATAACGAACACAAACTATGCGTAGCATTGATTCAAGATAATTTTGAGGAGGCAGTAACTTATTTAGACGAATTATTGCAAAAAGAAAAAATGGACAGTGGTAACGATAGTGATTTGTTGAACCTCTATATGGAATGGCCCATCTTCAAAGAATTTTGCAAGACAGAAATTTTATTAACTTATCTAGCGAAGCATAATTACAAGGATGTAAAAGTAACATCAAAAATAATTGAAGAGGAAATAGAAGTATGTGATAATGAAGGAGAGACAGACAGCAACAGACAGTAATATAGGAGTGAACAGGAGGGACTGCAGTGGATAGAGAACAGATCGAATTACTTCAAGAAATTAACCGAATTCGTCATCAAGAAAGACACGAAAAATATATTAAAAGTGTGTATTACAAAGAGTCTGAAGAGAAAGTCATTTCAAGAGATGATACAAAAATCGTTGAAGTACTTCAACAAATAAAGCGAAGAAAACAAGCCTGATAAACGGCGGGAACAGAACCAACTCCTTCGGAAATAAGCCGAAATTCTCCAAAAATTAAAGAGCAATTTTCGGAAATTCCTTCTTATTTCTCGGAGCTAAACGGTTCCGTCCCGACCTTGTTTTTAATTAAGGTATTTTGTGTTATTTGAAGAAGGGGCATCGCTCAACAATGAAAAACTCTGTTTAGTATTTTTAAATAATCTTCTATTTATTACGTAATCGTTTAAAAATAATTTTTTTAATATAATTCTTCGCCATTCGTAGCAATCACTTGTTGATACCAAGCAAACGATTTTTTCTTTCGCCGTTCCAACGTTCCGTGACCATCGTTGTCTTTATCTACATAAATGAAGCCATATCGTTTCTTCATTTCACCTGTACTAGCGCTCACTAAATCGATGAATCCCCAAGGTGTGTAGCCCATCAAATCAATGCCGTCATACGCAACGGCTTCTTTCATCATCTCAATATGTGCACGTAAATAAGCGATTCTGTAAGTGTCGTTAATCGTTCCGTCTGGTTCTAGCTCATCAATAGCACCAAAGCCATTTTCGACAATAAAAAGTGGTAATTCATACCGATCATTGAACCAATTCATTGCATAGCGCAAGCCCATAGGATCGATTTGCCAGCACCAATCAGATGTTGCTACATAAGGATTTCGCACCAAGTCTTTTGCTTCATTGTAGTCAAAAGTGGGTGCCTTTTCTGCACCTTTCACAGCAAACGACATGTAATAGCTAAAGCCAATATAATCAACACAGCCATTAGCTAAATCAGTTAAATCTTCTTCTGTGACATCTAATGAAATGTTTTTTCGTTTCAAATAGCATTGAATTGCACTTGGATAATGACCGCGGACATGAACATCGGTAAACCAATAACGTTTTTGCATTGCGCTAACACTCATCATCATATCCTCAGGATTACAAGAATAAGGATAAATAGGCACCATTGCAATCATACAGCCAATTTGGAAGTCAGGATTGATAGCGTGACCAATTTTCACTGCACGTGCGCTAGCAACGAGTTCATAATGAGCAGCCTGATACATAATTGCTTCGCGGTCTTCTCCTTTTTGGTAAGCAATACCAGAGTTAGTAAAAGGCGCAAAATCTTCTTCATAATTGGTTTGGTTGTTAATTTCATTAAAGGTCATCCAATATTTGACTTTTTTCTGGTAACGAGTGAAACAGACTTCAGCAAATTTGACAAAAAAATCAATGACCTGGCGATTGCGAAAGCCGCCATATTTTGTGACTAAATGATAAGGCATTTCAAAGTGAGACAGTGTCACGACTGGCTCAATACCATTTTTCAAACACTCGTCAAACACTGCATCATAAAAACGAAGGCCTTCTTCATTGGGCGTTTCTTCATCTCCGTTAGGAAAAATTCGTGTCCAAGCAATAGAGGTTCGGAAACAATTTAAACCTAGTTCTTTGAATAGTTGAATATCTTCTTGATAGCGATGGTAAAAATCAATCGCTTCATGGTTAGGATAATGTTCATCGGGTAAAACGCCTGCGGTAATTTTACGAGGTACGCCATGTGCACCGGCAGTCATTACATCCGCCACGCTCACTCCTTTACCGCCTTGGTCCCAGCCTCCTTCTAATTGATGAGCAGCGACAGCGCCGCCCCAAAGAAAATCATTTTTCAAAATTGACATATCGTTTCAGTCCTTTGTTCAAATTTTTATGCGTTTTGTGCTTCGACTTTTTCAAGGGTTTCTTCAGTAATCGGTTGATTGGTTTCTTCTGCGTAATTAAGTGCATCCATTTTTTTAGCAAACGGTAAATAGATAAAGAAACTCATCGTCAGTACCACTACTTGAAGCAACGCTGCTTGCCAACCACCAACTAAAAGTCCAGAAATAATTGGAGGAGTAGTCCAAGGAACTTGCACCGCAGTAAAGAGAGGCACCAGTCCTGTGTACAAGGCAAAATATGTCACAACAGAAGAAACAATCGGTGTGATAATGAACGGCACAGCCATGATTGGGTTCATCACGATAGGTGTAGCAAAGACAATTGGCTCGTTAATATTGAAAACAGCTGGCCCAATTGAAAGACGACCTAATTGCTTAAACTGAGCTGATTTGGCAAAGAAAACCATGAACACGACTAACCCAATTGTCATGCCCGCACCAGTGACTGTTAAAAATTGATCTAAAAATTGTTGTGTAACAATATGGCCGCCATTAGCCAGTGTTAAGTCTTTTCCTGATTTCAAAATTTCGGTGTTTTCTAAAGAGTTTGCTTGTAAAATAGGGCCCATGATACCGCCAACGATTGTTGATCCGTGAACACCGAAAAACCAAAAGAGCGGGACGACAAATCCTAATAGTAATGCGCCACCTAGTGAATCTGTGACCCCTTGAAGTGGTGATTGTAGCACTTCGTAAATAAAGTCAAAGAATGTCGTATTGAAGACTTTATCTAGAAGAATGAAAATTAGCATTGCACCAGTTACAATGACGCTGGCAGGAATTAACGCAGTAAAGGAATTGGCCACATTTTCTGGTACAGCTTCTGGTAATTTGATGCGAATATCATGACGTAAAAACCAACTATATACAACACCTACTAACAAACCAACAATAATAGCTGTAATCATCCCTTTGCCAGCTGTCCAATCTTTGTTGATGACATTGCCAACTACTGCGCCAGAAACCGCATCTTTGACTTCAGATGACATAAACAAAATGAAAACCACCATGGCAATCATGCCCGCTGGGAGGCCTTCAAATCCCTCGCTTTTTACATATGAGTAGGCAATACCGATGACCGCAAATAAAGACATAATCGCAAAAGATGCACCATATGCTTGATTGAAATAAACAGCCAGACCGCTTGCGTTAACCCATTCAGAAATAGTTGTAACTGGGAAATTCGCTAAGAGAAGAAACACGGAACCAACAATGGTAAAAGGCATCGTGTAAAGCATCCCGTTCCGTAAGGCAGTAATCGCTTTGGTATTGACGAATTTTAGTACTGGAGGTAATAATTTCTCGTTAATCCATTCGTTCATAAAAATCTCTCCTTTGAAGAATAATATAAATGCAAATGTATCCGTTGAAGAATAATATAAATGCAAATGTATCCGTTTACACATTTACTATATAAGGTTATTTGAAGAAAAAATAGACTTTTGCTTGAATGAGAAACATGTACCAAGAAAAAAACAAAAAAGCTCATGCTGTCCAAAACAGCATGAGCTTTTTTGAAAAACGATTAGGAATGAGTTTCATCTAGTTCTTTTAAAAGTTGACTTGCTTGATGAGCTAGGAGTTCAATTAAAGCAATGACAGGGATTTGAGTGGTTGTATTGACTGATTTATCTGCAAATGGAGAACGTTCGTCGGGCATGTAATAGGAGATGTTGTAGTCAGCCAAGCGGGCAATAGTTGAATGTTGATTGTTGGTAATGCTTAGCACTTTGGCGCCAGCTGTTTTAAAATCGGTCATTTGTTTAATCATTTCATTGGTTTCCCCAGATACAGACAGAATCAAGGCTAATGTATTTTCAAATCCACGCTTGGGGATAGGCGTAAAGGGATCAGCAATACTGTAAGAATTGATATTTAAGTTGGTAAAATAACGACTGCCATAACTGCCTAAAATTCCGCTAGTACCAATGCCAGTAAAGGCGATGTGACGTGCTTGAACAATCATTTGAATCGCTGGACGAAGCATTTCGTAATAGGTTTCTTGGTTTAATTTTTTTAAAAAAGCATCGACGTGAATCGTGGCATCATAAAAATTTTCAAACGTTTGTGTTTGTTTGGCTTCTTCTTTCACTGCATATTTTAATTCGGAAAAGCCAGCATAGCCCATTTTGTTACAAAATCGTAGAATCGTTGAGGTGGAGACATGACAGGAAGTAGCCAGTTGGCGAATGGTCTGTTGAGGGATTTGGTGCAGATGTTCCAGTACATAATGGTAAACGAGCATTTCTAATTCATTCAAGGTCTGAACCTTCTCTAAATCAAACAAAGTAATCCTCCTTTATATAAAAACTGAATATGTTATTTTTTTGTGTAAATTAAATAAACCAATTCTTATTTTTTTTGAAAAAAATGCAAAATAACTCAATAAAAAGTTTCTTATTTTCTATTTTACAAAAAGTAGCCCAATTATCCTAGTTTTTCTCTTTTTTCTTTTAAAAATAACAATGCACACCCCTAGAGTTTTTTGTGAAAACAAGCTAAAATAGATAAGAAGAGAAAAGGAGGCGTTGGTGTGGCACGAGAAGTAATTTTATTTATTGCAGCGAGTATTGATGGTTTTATTGCGGATAAAGCAGGCGGTGTTGCTTGGTTAGAAGAGAATATTCGTGGCGATGAAGAAGATCGTAGTTACGATGAAATGTATGAAAAAATAGACACTGTGGTAATGGGTCGGACTACTTATGATCAAGTTACACAAGAGTTGTCCCCGGATGTGTATTTTTATGAAGACAAGCATTCTTATATCATTACCTCTCATCCAGAACCATCAACTGCTTCAAGAACTTTTACCAAGGAAGATCCAGTCACATTAATTCGTCGTCTCAAAGAAGAAGACGGCGCGGGAATTTGGATTGTTGGAGGCCCGAAAGTGGTTCAACCGCTTTTGGCAGCTGATTTAATTGATACCTTCATTTTGACGACAATGCCGCTGTTTCTGGGTGAGGGTATTGCTCTATATGAGACAATGGCTCAATCAATCCCAGTTCGTTTAAAACAGGTTTATCAAAAAAATGAGTTGGTTTATTCGATTTATCAACGTGAAAACAAAAATTAAAAAATAATTATTCGGTTGGGCAAGTTGCTTTCAAGGTTTTGAGTTTCTCATAGGGCGAGAGGAACAAAGCAACAGTTGTCTAGCCGTTTGTGTTGTTTTTGATTGACAAAGAAATGATAGAGGAGAAAAAAATGAAACATCAGATCAAAAGAAGGTTGTATATTTCACCTGTTCAAACAATTGTCTTAGGCTTTTTTCTATTAATTGTTGTAGGCACGATCTTATTAATGATGCCTTTTTCTGCACAAGCTGGACAAAAAACACAATGGATTGATGCTTTTTTCGTGGCAACTTCCGCCGTCTGTGTTACAGGACTTTCGCCTTTGAATACGGCGGAACATTGGAGTCCTATCGGGCAAGTTATTATTATGATTTTGATTGAATTAGGCGGCTTAGGTTTTTTAACAGTTGCCACGATTTTCTTTAGTTTGCTGCGAAAAAAAGCGTCACTAAGTGTACGAATGTTGTATCAAGAAGCGTTAAATGTTAGTGAAGTTTCCGGAGTTTTTCGTTTAATGAAATATATTATGAAGTTTGCGGCTATTATTCAATTACTTGGAGCCTTCTTGTTGTCCTTTCAATTTGTGCCGACATTTGGGTGGAAAAAAGGGTTGTTTTTTAGTCTCTTCCATGCCGTTTCGGCATTCTGTAATGCTGGTTTTGATTTGCTAGGAGATAGTCTGGTTCCTTATCAAAATTCGCCTTATCTTTTACTAGTCATAAGCTTTTTAATTATAGCTGGTGGCTTAGGATTTATCGTGTGGCGCGATATTTTTACAATGATTAAAGGCTATAAAAATAAAATTAAGCACCGTGTTAGTATTCATACACGCCTTGCTTTAACGGTGACCGCCACCTTTTTAGTCTTAGGGACCGTTATTTTTTACATTTCAGAATATCGCCATTTTCCAGCTGACATGTCTTTTTGGCAACGTCTTGTCAACAGTTGGTTCTTGTCGGTTACACCAAGAACTGCTGGCTTTTATTCGGTTGATTATTTAAAAATGAGTAATCCAGGCCTGATTGTCACAATTTTGTGGATGTTTATTGGTGGAACTTCAGGATCAACCGCTGGCGGCTTGAAAACCACCACGTTTGGGGTGTTATTTTTACAATTTCGTGCGATTTTTAAGGGGAAACAGCGAGTGGAATTCCATGAACGCACAATTCCTGAGAGAGTAGTGCTCCAAGCGTTTACTTTGTTCTTCTTGGCAACTTTTTTATGTGTAACTGCTTCGGTTATTCTCTCGTTTACAGAAACATTACCTTTAAAAAACGGGATTGAGTATATTGTTTTTGAAGTAATTTCTGCTTTTGGAACGGTTGGTTTAACAATGGGGTTAACACCAGATTTAACTGTTTTTGGTAAACTGGTGATTATTTTTCTAATGTTCGTCGGTCGTGTCGGTGTGTACACGGTGTTATTATCATTAATTAAGAAAGGCTTGGAAAGTCAGTCGAAAGTTCAATATCCAAAAGAATCAGTGATGATTGGTTAATAGAGAAAGAGGGAAATAGAATGGAATTTTTAGGTATTTTATGTTTGATTTTAATTACAACAACTTTAGCAGGTGTTGCTTGTAAAAGAGTAGGGATTCCTGCAGTAATTGGGCAATTGTTAGTAGGGATTGTGTTGGGTCCAGCGATGTTAAATATTGTGCATCAGGATGTGTTTGTGCATGACTTTTCAGAGATTGGTGTCATTATGCTGATGTTTATTGCTGGAATGGAATGTGAATTGGACTTATTGAAAAAATATGCGAAACCTAGTGTCATGGTCGCTATTTTGGGCATCGTTTTACCGGTTGGTTTTACTATGTTGATTAGTCAGCTGTTTGCTTTTTCTTGGAAAGAAGCTTTTTTCCTTGGGTTAGTTTTAGCAGCAACCTCGGTCAGCATTTCAGTAGAAGTATTAAGAGAGTTGAATGTTTTAAGTAGTAAAGAAGGTGCAACGATTCTTGGGGCTTCTGTCGTTGACGATATCGTGGTCGTGATTATTTTAAGTGTCGCTGTCGGCATGATTGGTGCAAGTACAGGCGGCAATACAGAAGTCAGCTTTATTGTTAAGTTAATTGAACAAGGCTTATTCTTTATTGGGATTTTCTTTTTGGTCCGCTTTATCGCTCCCTATTTACTACGTTTAAGTCAAAAAATGAACATTGGGTCGTCTGTTATTATCATGTCATTGATTATCTGTTTGGGCATGGCTTATTTGGCTGATTTAGTTGGTTTAAGTTCTGTCGTAGGTGCCTTCTTTGCAGGGATTGCTGTGGGACAAACGGATGCAAAAACAGAAATTGATTTCAATATTGAAGCTATTGGCTATGCCGTGTTTATTCCTGTCTTCTTTGCCAGCATTGGCTTATCAGTGACATTTAACACGTTAGGAAAAGATTTACCTTTTATTTTGGTAATGACGATTATGGCGATTTTAACGAAATTACTGGGCGGCGCCTGGGGAGCGAAAATGGTTGGTTTCTCCAATACAAGTTCCTTGATGGTTGGTGCTGGGATGGTTTCGCGTGGGGAAATGGCATTAATCATTGCGCAAATTGGTTACCAATCTAAATTACTTTCAGAAGCGTATTATACGAGCATGATTGTGGTAATTATCTTAACGACCTTAGTTGCACCGTTCTTATTGAAATACTTTGTTAAAAAACAAGAATCTGAGTTGCAATAAAAAAAGATGAGCAGAAGTTGTTGACAAAAAAATAAAATAGCTATATGATGAGTTCAAGATAAACGACTACATTTGTAGTCGATAATCTTGAACTCTTTTTTATTGATGAAGGAGGAATTTAACGAGTATGGCAAAAGATAAATTAGCGACAATTACTGATGCAGAGTGGGAAGTCATGCGGGTTATTTGGACCCAAGGCAAAACCACGAGTCGTGAAGTGCATACACTTTTAAATGAGAAGAAAGAATGGAAATCAACGACCGTCAAGACGTTACTAAGTCGTTTAACAGATAAAGGGTTAGTTGGGACGGAGAAAGCAGGCAATAAATATATTTATTATCCGCTAGTAGAAGAACGTCGGAGCGTTGAAACGGTGGCAGATGAACTTTTAGCCAAGGTGTGCAGCCGTAAAGTTGGTTCCGTGGTAGAAACAATTTTAACAGAGAGTCAGTTGAGTTATGACGATTTGGATCGATTAGAGGAACTCTTGAAAGAGAAGCGCAAGACGGCGGTTGAATCCGTCCCTTGCAACTGTATTCCTGGTCAATGCCAATGTCATTTAATTTAAAAAGGAGTGAAAAAAATGGAAAGTAAAACGTTTGATATTGAAGGGATGAGCTGTGCTTCCTGTGCCCAAACGATTGAAAAGGCTACGGCGAAGTTACCTGGGATGGCAAAGGCAAGTGTCAATTTAGCTACGGAAAAATTAAGTGTCACGTATGATCAGACGGCAGTCACAGAAGAAGAAATTAAGGAAGCTGTGTCAGATGCTGGCTACAAGGCGATTAGCCCAGCCCAGCAACGAACGTTTGCGATTGAAGGAATGAGTTGTGCTTCCTGTGCCCAAACGATTGAAAAAGCTGTGAACCAATTATCTGGTGTTCAACAAGCGATTGTTAATTTAGCCACGGAAAAACTGGTGGTTAGTTATGACGACCATCAAGTAACGAGTGCTGAAATTATCAAAGCAGTTACGGATGCAGGTTATCAGGCGACAGAAGAAGTCACTGCCGGTGTAACAGCGGACCAAGATCGCGAAAAGAAACAAAAACATATTGCTGAGATGTGGCAACGTTTTTGGCTCTCAGCGGTGTTTACAGTGCCACTTCTTTATATTGCGATGGGACACATGGTAGGCTTACCATTGCCAGATTTTTTGAATCCAATGACACATGCGACGACTTTTGCAATGGTTCAATTGATTTTGACGTTACCTGTCCTATATGTCGGCAGAGAATTTTTCACAGTTGGTTTTAAAGCATTATTTAAAGGTCATCCGAATATGTTTTCTTTGGTGGCTTTAGGAACCAGTGCTGCTTTTGTGTATAGTTTATATGGTACAGTCATGATATTTTTAGGAGACACAAGTTTTACAATGGCTCTTTATTATGAATCAGCGGGTGTTATTTTAACCTTAATTACGTTAGGAAAATATTTCGAAGCTGTTTCAAAAGGGAAAACCTCAGATGCAATAAAAAAATTAATGGGTTTAGCGCCGAAAACTGCTCATATTTTACGTGATGGCGCAGAAATTGAAGTGCCAGTTGATGCTGTTCAGTTGGATGACATTGTGATTGTTCGCCCAGGAGATAAAATCCCTGTTGATGGAGTGATTGTTTCAGGCAGTAGTTCTGTGGATGAAGCCATGTTAACGGGCGAAAGTTTGCCTGTTGAAAAGAAAGTCGGTGATGCAGTAATTGGTGCTAGCATCAATAAAAATGGCAGCTTTCAATTCAAGGCGACAAAAGTGGGAAAAGAGACGGCCCTTGCCCAAATCATTCAATTAGTGGAAGATGCGCAAGGCTCAAAAGCGCCGATTGCACAATTAGCTGATAAAATTTCGGGTGTTTTTGTCCCAATCGTCATTGGTTTGGCTGTTCTTTCTGGCTTGGCTTGGTTCTTTTTAGGACAAGAGTCATGGATTTTCGCTTTGACAATTACCATTTCTGTGTTAGTGATTGCTTGTCCTTGTGCGCTCGGCTTGGCAACGCCGACTGCGATTATGGTGGGAACAGGTAAGGGCGCCGAAAATGGCGTTTTAATTAAAAGCGGGGATGCTTTAGAAACAACCCATAAAATTCAAACAATCGTGTTTGATAAAACAGGGACTATTACAGAAGGCAAACCGGTGGTTACAGATATTTTAATTGCTGATTCAGCACTTTCAGAAGCTGAGTTACTCACATTAGCTGCTTCTGCAGAACAAGGATCAGAACATCCTCTAGGTGAAGCAATTGTGGGAGCGGCTAAAGAACGTCAATTGCCATTAGCAGAAGGAAGCGATTTTTCAGCGATTCCAGGTCACGGCATCCGTGTGACAGTCAACGAACGAGTCCTACTTTTGGGCAATATAAAATTAATGAAAGAAGAAGCCATCGAGCTATCAACGTTTGTTCAACAAGCGGATCGTTTGGCAGAAGAAGGGAAAACCCCAATGTTTGTGGCAAAAGATGGTTCATTTGCGGGTATCATTGCGGTAGCAGATACTGTGAAGGATAGCAGTCAAACAGCCATTGCACGTTTGCATAAAATGGGGATCGAAGCCGTGATGATTACGGGAGACAACCAGCGTACTGCCGAGGCGATTGCGAAACAAGTAGGTATCGATCGTGTCTTAAGTGAAGTTTTACCAGAAGATAAAGCGTTAGAAGTGAAAAAACTACAAGCAGAAGGCAAAAAAGTTGCGATGGTGGGTGACGGTATTAATGATGCACCAGCACTTGCCCAAGCGGATGTGGGGATTGCTATTGGTTCAGGCACAGATGTTGCGATGGAATCGGCCGACATTGTGCTAATGCGCAGTGATTTAATGGATGTGCCTACAGCAGTTGAATTAAGTAAAGCGACTATCAAAAACATCAAAGAAAATCTTTTCTGGGCATTTGCCTATAATACATTAGGTATTCCAGTGGCTATGGGTGTGTTACACTTATTTGGTGGACCTTTGTTAAGTCCAATGATTGCAGCAGCAGCTATGAGTTTTAGTTCAGTCTCTGTCTTACTAAACGCCTTACGCTTAAAAGGATTTAAACCTTCGGCGGTGAAAAGAACTAGTGGAAGTCAAAAATAAAATTGAAAAGGATGAAGTGAAATGGAAAAAACAGTAAAAATTGACGGAATGAAATGTGAGGGCTGTGTTCAAGCAGTCACTGAAAAATTTAGTGGCATTGACGGCGTAACGAATGTTGCGGTTCACTTGGCAGATCATACAGCCGTTGTGACAGCAGATCGTGAAGTAAGTCAGGATGAACTGAATACTACGTTGGCAGATACAAAATTCAAAGTTGTCAGCGAATAACAAAAAAACAGGGCCTACCATCATGCGTAGGCCCTGTTTTTTTGTTATGGAAGTTTTGCTTTAATTTCCTGATAAATCTTAGTCGTTTCTTGACCATCACGCGCAGTATAATAATAAACTTTCTCCCGTGTTTCTATTTTCAGAATCGGCTGACTTTTTGTATAAATTAGTAAATAAGCAGGTTTTCCAGCGACTTTAAATTCTCCTGTTAAGTAACTATCTGTCGCAGCGCCCATTGTGCGAATGCGTTCTTGAGGTAAGTCATCAATCAAAGAAACAGCAGCGATTTGGTTAAAAGGAATCGATCTCGTTTTTGCTAATGGGGCAGATAATTCAATTTGTTTCTTTTCGATGGTTGCTTGAAAGGCATGGTTAGAAAAATCATTTATAAACATCGGTACTGTGGCAAAGAACAGCACCGCAATCGTTAAAATACCAGTAGCAGCTAGAATAATTTTCCCAGCAGGACGACCGAGATTAATAGATAAATTCATACCAATGCGATCGGGAACCATGATTTTGGGGTCCTTTGGATTGATATAAATCCCATACCGCCAATATTGATCATCATCCCCATAGCGATAGTCGCCGGCCTGTAAAACGAATTGGTCTTGTTTTTTACGCATTGAAAATAGGTAGTAGAAAAGAAAGCCTACATAAACAAACAAAAGAATAAAATAACAAAATGTAAGGGTCATCGCAACCGTATAATCAATGACAATTGTGAAAGTTGGTAAAATGGTTAACGGCGCAAAAACTAAGGCCGATAAAACCATTAAAACAGACCAATGATGTCGAAATAAATCATTGATTTGCTGATTAATTTTTGAGTCACTAGTTAGCGGTTTGACAGGTAAGCGCGCAACAAAATAATAGCCGCCAATGAACAAACTTAACATCAAAACAGCAATTAAGAAAAGAATCCAAGAACCAATCGCCGTTTGCAAGGAATAAAAGCCCCCCGCAAAAGTAAGAATAATCGCAGGTAAAAACCACCAAAATGAAATAAGTTTCTGGTTTTTATTTAAAACTAATTGTGTGTCGATTAAGAGAGGACGCTTAGGAAGCAACCAGCCGTTTTGCATTTTTAAAGCGGCCATTTTGCGAATATAAACAATTTGCAGATAGTAGCCACTGCCAATAAAACTAAATAAAAGTAACAGAAAAAGGAACAATAAAATCGAATCATAAGGAATAAATAACAAAGGTAAACTAAGAACACTGAAAATGGCTGCTAATTGAACCAAGTGTTTTTTATAACGTTTTCGGATTGCTTGAACGCTGGGATCTTGTAGTTTATCTTCTGGTAAAGTGTTTTCCAAAATAATATTTTTGTGAGGATTTGCATAAATCCCCATAGTAAATGCCATAAAAAAAGCGACAGAAACTAGGATGAAATAAAAGAATACCGCCATTATAATGCACGCCCTTTCGAATCAAAATTTTGATAAATTTTCTGAATAAGTGCTTGGATTTCTGCTTCGGATTGCTGATGTAAAAAACTTTCAGCTAACAGAAGTTCTAAACGCTCATGCAATTGCTGTTGCCAAACAGCGGTAGCAGGTAATTTTGCGGCAATTTTGGTACCGTTACGACGGTCAGTCACAATATAACCTGATTGTTTTAACTTGTTATAAGCTTTTGAAACAGTCATCATATTGACCCCGATTTCGTCTGCCAATTGTCGGATAGAAGGCAAACTTTCATTGGGAACCAGTTCACCTTTGGCAATGCCTACAATGATCTGATCAATGAGTTGCTGATAAATCGGTTGTTCGCTTTGTTCATCTATTTCTAAAAGCATCGAATCACTCCTGTCTTATTTGCGCTACCTGTATTATATATACTAATACAAAAAGAGTTAGAAAGCAAGGAATTTAGAGTAAATGGTTGTTTCTGCTTAAAGAGAAGCATATAATGAAGAAGAACGTAAAATGAAAGGACGATGAAAAAATGACAGCAATTGAACCAAAATTAACAGAGAAATTCCATCAAGATTTCTTGAACAATAATAAACAAAATGCCTTACAACGTAGTGTAGTAAAAAATGGTATCAGCGCTTCTGGTGAATCTGTACAAGGAGCCGTGAATAACGTACCCGTCTTTTCAGTCGACTTAGCTACTGGAAAAGTGGCCAATCAAAAACAAAGCGGTCGCTGCTGGATGTTTGCGGCGTTAAATACATTTAGACATAGAATGTTAAATACGTTTCAATTAAAAGATTTTGAATTATCACAAAACTATACATTTTTCTGGGATAAATATGAAAAATCAAATTATTTCTATGAAAATATTATTGCAACAGCCGATCAACCGTTGACTAGTCGTAAAGTGGCCTTTTTATTAGCTACACCACAACAAGATGGTGGTCAATGGGATATGATTGTTTCAATTTTTGATAAATATGGCGTAGTACCTAAAACGGCAATGCCTGAAAGTAGCAACAGTTCCAATTCACGTGATTTAAACAACTATTTAAATAAAAAATTACGCAAAGATGCAACAATTTTACGTAGTTTAATTGAAAAAGGCGCTTCTGCTGAAGAAGTCCAAAAAAACAAAGAAGCAATGTTACAAGAAATTTATAATTTCTTAGCAATCTCTTTAGGAACGCCGCCAGAAACCTTTGATTTTGAATACCGTGACGAAGAAAAAAATTATCATTTGGAGCAAAATCTAACACCGCAAACATTCTTTGAAAAATACGTTGGCGTTAATTTACATGATTATGTAAGTATTATTAATGCTCCTACAGAAGATAAACCCTTCAACAAAACATACACTGTTGAAATGTTAGGGAATGTTGTCGGCGGCAAAGAAGTTAAATATTTAAATGTAGAAATGGCTGCTTTCAAAAAATTAGCTGTTGCACAGTTGGAACAAGGCGAATCTGTTTGGTTTGGTTGTGATGTCGGCCAATCTTCAACACGTGACACAGGAATTATGGCATTAGACGTTTACGATATGAACGATCTTTTTGATATTGATTTTACGATGACTAAAGCAGAACGTTTAGACTTTGGTGAAAGCTTAATGACACATGCCATGGTTTTAACAGGTGTTGATATCATTGATGGCCAAACAACAAAATGGAAAGTGGAAAATAGCTGGGGCGAAAAAGTCGGTGAAAATGGCTTCTTTGTCATGAGCGATGCGTGGATGGACGAATACATTTATCAAATCGTTGTGCACAAAGATTTATTAACTGACGAACAGAAAAAAGCTTGGGAACAAGCACCAACTGTTTTGGCACCTTGGGATCCAATGGGTGCGTTAGCCTAAAACAGAAAAAGAAGGCCCCCGCCGTCATGGCGGGGGCCTTCTTTCTACGTTGGACGGCGAACTTCACGGATTTCGCCCAATGTTGTATAATCATTGCCTGCTAAACGAGCAATCGGTTGGAATTTTTCAGGTAAAATGTACTGATGTTCTTCATCAAAAACGGCTGAATCAAAATAGAAATCGGTAATTTCTACAATGAATAAATCCGTAATAATTTGACCTTCATGGTTAGCAATAGGTACATATTGATGTAAGCGAGCTTCCATCCGAATCGGCGCGGCTTTGATTGCTGGAACAGCAACAGTCTGGCTGGCAATGGTTTCAATACCGAATGTGTCAATTTCACTGATTTCTGCTGCTAAAGACGCCGAAGTTTGATTCATTTGAGTAAGAACGTCTTCGTTAACGAAATGGATGACAAGTTCTTTAGTAGCCAAAATGTTTCGTGCCGTATCTTTAGGCGTTTTGTCTGGTCGTAAAATGGACAACGTTGCTAAAGGAATTTCAGCTGCCGCTGCATTAAAGAAACTAAAGGGGGCAGCGTTGACGATACCTGTAGCTGTATCTTGTGTTGTAACCCAAGCGATTGGCCGAGGAATAATGCTTCCTGATAAAAATTTATACGCTGTTTTTGCAGATAACTCGTTACTATTGTAATGAATCATAGGAGCCTCCTAGAAAAAATACTAATTTCTTTGAACATTCGCATCTGAAGTATCGAAAGGACGCACAAATTCTTCAATCCCTGCCCGTTTTGGTTCTAAAAATGGCGGTAATGATAATTTTTCGCCAGCGTGTTCGTAGGTTTCATCCTCTAAAAACCCAGGACCATCGGTTGCCAGTTCAAATAAAACATGTGTTGCTGCCAAGAAATATTCAGATTTAAAGTAAAAACGTTCCACAAAGCCAGAATTAGGAAATTCCAAACGATTAATTTTTTCAATCCAGAAACGTAGTGCTTCCTCATCGGCAACACGCAAGGCTAAGTGATGGACATTGCCGTAGCCTTCTTGAGCCGCTGGCAAATCTTCCCGATGCTCTACGATAATGCTGGCACCATTCCCACCTTCACCAACTTCAAATAAATGGAAACTACCTTCAGCATCAATCAATTTGAATCCTAAAACTTCAGTTAAAACTAGTTGCAGATGTTCGTAATTTTCGACAGTTACAAAGGCTGGACCTAAGCCGATTAAAGCATGTTCACTAGGAACGTTAGATTTTTTCCAAGGCGTGCCAGCTGCAACACCTTGGTTCTTTTCATCAGAAATAAGCTGGTAACGTTGATTGTCAAAGTCTTCAAATTCTAAATACTTTTTGCCAAAACGTTCTTGAATTTCTCCATGATCAATTGCGTATTCATTAAAGCGTGACACCCAGTAATCCAAAGCAGCATCATCTTTTACACGGAAGGAAGTACGAGAAATTGTATTGGTTCCTTTGCTTCCTTTAGGTAAGCCTGGGAAATCAAAGAAAGTCATGTCTGTTCCGGGAGAGCCAGCATCATCAGCAAAAAATAAATGATATGTTTCAATATCGTCTTGATTAACAGTCTTTTTAATTAAACGTAGACCTAAAATATCGGTGAAAAAGTGATAAATTTTTTCAGCACTTGAAGTCATGGCAGTGACGTGGTGTAAACCTAAAATTTGTGTATTCATAATAAAAATCCTCCTAAAAGAAAAATAATTTTTTAATTAACTTACTAAAAGTAAGTTTAAATGATTAGTCCTAAAAATGCAAAAGAAATGTCTCGAATTCGAACTATTATTTTCTAGTTGATTTTTTTAAAAAATAAGAATATAATAACCTGAGATATTTTAATACATAAACTTGCGTAAACATCGCCGGATGCTTGCGACTAAAGTGTTAATGAACAGTTCTTAGGCCATAGCTGAACTGTTTGTTGGCACTTTTTTTGTTTGGAAGGGAAGGAAAACAAGATGAGTAAAGCTTGGTTAAAAGTTATTTTTGGCGCTTTTTGTGAAGTGATTTGGGTCATTGGCATGAAGCATAGTACAACATGGTGGGAGATTTTAGGGACAGTAATTGCAATCTTTATCAGTTTTTATGCGCTGATTAAAGCAGGAGAGGAATTGCCAGTGGGCACAGCATATGCTGTATTTGTCGGCTTAGGTAGTGCTGGAACTATTGTGACAGATCATTTTTTATTCCACACACCATTGGGCATAGGGAAAGTTCTTTTTCTGTTGCTGTTATTAATAGGTGTGATTGGCTTAAAAATGGTAACTGGAAATAAAGAGGAGGAAACAAGATGAGTTGGTTATACTTAGTCATTGCAGGCTGTTTTGAAATCTTTGGCGTAGGTTCAATTAAATTATTTACAACAAAAAAAGACTTACGTTCATTGTTAATTTTAATTCTAGCGTTTAGTGGTAGTTTTTTATTCTTATATTTAGGAATGAGACAATTACCAATGGGCGTTTCTTATGCGGTTTGGACAGGAATTGGTACAGCAGGAGGCGCTATTTTAGGAATGCTCTTAGGTGAATCAAAAGACCCACGCCGGATATTTTTTATTTTTTTAATCATTGTTTCTGTGATTGGTTTAAAATTAATTGGTTAGAAAGTGAGAGAATACTGTTTGGATTATTGAAAGACAGGCGAGTAAAATTTAAAAAGAGACAGAACCAAACGCGGTGTTCTGTCTCAAAATAGCTTTTATTTTACGAGGTTACTATAACGTGTCGCAAATTCATTGTTGTAGGACTTGCCGTTGACATCTTGACCAACATCCCAATTTGCAGACCAAGTCATTAAGCCACGGATAGGATTACCATCTTTTGCTAACTGGTCAAAAGTTTTGGCTACAGGGCTGGCCTCAACGACATAGCCGCTACCAGCAGCATCCCGATTTGCTGGTAAACCAAGGACTAATTTATCGTTTGGTATCTGTAGATAGCCGCGCGTGCCATGGATCAATGAATCAGACATATAATAGAGGAATTCGTATTTTAAAGCATCGTTGCTTTGGGCGACCCAAGTCATAATTTCATCAACCCAGACACCATCGCCGCCTTGGTTATATAATTGTGGGGCAATGTAATCATAATAACCATTTAGGGAAGTAATGTAGGTTTCATAAGCGGCACCAGGTTTTAAATAAGGAAATTCTGGCGCCATCGTAATGATGAAATTTTTTCCTTGTGCTCGATAATGGTCTTTGACTATTTTCAACGCAGCAGGGATGACGGTTTGGTTGTCGCCAGCAGTAATTGCCAATTGCTCTAAGTCGATGTCTAAACCATCAAAGCCGTATGTTTCCACTTGACGAATGATTTCATTCGCAAAGGCCTGTTCATCACCTTTGACTAATTGAATATGTGCATCTGCTCCACCAAGTGCCAATAAAACTGCACGACCTTGACTATTTAATTGTGCGACCTCTTGTCGGAAGGCAGTGTCCGTTTGATTGTAAGGCTTGAACGTAGGAATCCGTGTCGTACCATCGCTTTTCATAAAGGAAACCGGTACGACATTGTAGGCTTGATTGACATCTGAAAGGTTCAACGTTGCTGATGTTCCTTGCTTGTAACCATCGCGTCCTTTTGAGGCCCAGTTATGCCAATACCCAACTAACACTTTTTTGCCAGAGATATCTACCATCGTATCCGCAGCATCTGCAGAAGCTTGAGTAGGCGTTAACCACAAGCCCACTGCAACGGTCGAAAGAAGGAGAAAAGCAGGAATTATTTTTTTTAGCTTCATTTTTTGAGAACTCCTTTAATTTAGTTTAAGATGTGGGTATTTTTACTGAATGTTCACATCAATTGCTTGGTAAAAGGCGTTCACAGTATCACCAATGCCCCAGACAGCGTAAATGACATGATAACCTTTGCGGTCTGTCGGAATATTAATTGTTTGTTTGACAACTTTATTAGGAACTTCTTGTTTGCCGTCGATTGAAGCAATTTTGTCGAAGTTTTTAATGTCTAATGGTTGATTTGGGTTCCAGCCATTTTTCGTAATATAGTAATCCCAAGAAGCAGTTCTATGTTGAGCAGTTAAGTTCCAAGTGATGTCAAGGGGACCTGTTGTAATGTTTGTTTTATGCCAACGAGTAGCTGTTTGTTCATCCAAAGGTTCAAAACCTGAGACACCTGCACTGGCTAATTTACCAGTAATAAACGTATTTTTTGGCGCTTCGATACTTTGAGGTTCCCATTGTGCACGACCAACATTTGTATTTAAGTTACCCCCAGCAGAACTACCAAAGAAAGCACGACTTCCAGGACTTGCCACGTAACCATGAGCCTCCGAAACAGTAGGGGCCAATGCAGCGCCACCTAAAACAAAACTAAAAGCCAGGACGATTGTTAATAAACTCTTTTTCACGAAAAAAACCTCCTAAAAAATTATTTGTATGCGCTTACAGTTAGGAATATAACATAATAATCTTTCAGATACAAATAATAAGAAATGTTATTTTTTAAATAAGTCAATATTTTTTTAGTGATATTAACCATGGTTTTAAATAATATAAATAATAGTATTTTTCGAATTTTTGTTAATTTTTTATTCAGAATCGCAATTGAAGAAATCACGTGGTATACTTTTAATAAGAAACAATGACACGAAAGTAGCCATTGGAAAAAGGAGATTATTTCGTGGGAAAAAAACATACATCCTCTTATGAAGTTGCCTACTATGACGGCGATTTTACTGGCGCAATGAAGATACCGGCTTTGTTAGCGGTTGTTATTAAAGTATCAGAAGAACAAACAGAATTACTAGGAAGAGATGCGGCTTATGTCGCCCAATTTGGCCTAGGTTGGGTCATCACCAATTATGAAATAGAGATTCACCGCTTACCAAAAGTTGGTGAAAAAGTAGCAATTACAACGCAAGCAATGAGTTATAACAAATATTTTTGTTATCGTAACTTTTGGGTTCATGATGAAGAAGGCAATGAATGTGTCTTTGTGAAATCAACCTTTGTCTTAATGGATCAAAAAAATCGGAAAATCAGTAGTGTGTTACCAGAAATTATTGCACCTTTTGATTCTGAAAAAATCACTAAAATTTATCGCCATGAAAAAATTGAAAAAGTCACAGAGGGGAACTTTTTACCTTATCGCGTGCGTTTTTTTGATATTGATGGCAATCAACATGTCAACAATGCGATTTACTTTAATTGGTTATTGGACGTGTTAGGGTATGACTTTTTAACAACGCATCAACCGAAAAAAATTCTTGTGAAATTTGACAAAGAAGTAGAATACGGCCAAGAAGTCGAAAGTCATTACGAAATTGTCGAACAAGAAAATCAGTTGAAAACGCGCCATGAAATTCGGATTGATGGTCAAATCTATTGTGAAGCGAATATCGATTGGACAAACTAAGAAGTTGAGCTGACAATATAGAAAAATAAAAAGTTACGCAGAGGAGGAAGGACATGATTCGCTTAGGATTAACATCTTTTAGTGAACACGACTATTTAACTGGGAAAAAACGGGCCACGCTTTATGAATACGCCAGTCATTTGCCGCTAGTTGAAATGGACACGGCGTATTACGGGATTCCTCCCAAAGAACGAGTAGCTGAATGGGTCAAAGCAGTTCCAGAAAACTTTCGCTTTGTCATGAAAGTTTATAGTGGAATCAGTTGTCAAGGTGAGTGGCAAACCTATTATGCAAGTGAAGAAGAAATGATCACCGCTTTTTTAGAAAGTATGGCCCCGTTAATTGAAAGTAAAAAATTATTTGCCTTTCTGGTACAATTTTCAGGAACATTTGGTTGTACGAAAGAAAATGTCGCTTACTTGCAAAAAATTCGTCACTGGTTTAAAGACCTACCCATCGCCATTGAATTACGAAATAATTCATGGTATCAACCAAACTTTGTAAAACAAATGTTGCAATTTATGAAAGAAAATCAATTTTCACTTGTGATTGTAGATGAACCGCAGATCCCTACGAATCCAGTGCCCTTTTATCCTTATGTAACGAATCCTAATCTCGTGCTCTTCCGGTTTCACGGACGTAATGCGGCTGGCTGGTTAGCCAATGATTCAGAGTGGCGTAAAAAAAGAACCCTCTATCATTATAATACGCAAGAAATCGCTGATTTAAGCGAAGCTGTTTTAAAAATGTCGCAAGAAGCCAAAGAAGTGGGCGTAATTTTTAATAATAATTCTGGCGGTGATGCTGCAGAAAACGCCCTACAGATGCAAAAAGTCTTGAATTTGAGTTACGATGATTTGAATCCAAAACAATTAGATTTATTTTGAGAAAGAAGGTAGCTGAATGTCTGAAAAGCAATCCCCTTATGAAATGGCTTGTGCATTCCACGAGGTTTTTAATCCACAACAACCAGAGCAACCAACTGCTTTTTCGCCAGAGCTAGCCAGTCGACGAGCAGAGTTTAAAGTCGAAGAACTTGTGGAATTTTTATATAGTGCTGCTGATAATGACCAGGTGCTTTTTCAACAATTGGTCAACGGATTAAAAAAATCTGTCGATAAAGCAGAGCAGAAAGTCTTGGCGAAAGGCAAACCAGTATCTGATCCTTTAGTGGAGGAAGTGGATGCACTAGTCGATTTATTGTATTTTACTTATGGTTCGTTTTGCTTAATGGGCGTCAATCCAACAAAAATTATTGAAATCGTTCATCAAGCCAATATGGGAAAATTATTTCCAGATGGGCAGCCACATTATGATCCAGAAACAAACAAAGTATTAAAACCTGAAAATTGGGAACAAGATTTTGCGCCAGAAGCTAAAATTAAAGCGGAAATTCAACGCCAATTGAAAATTACTGAGAGCAATAAAAAAGACGAATGAGAAAACTCATTCGTCTTTTTTATTAATCATGGAAGAACGTCCGATATAAGGCTTTGATGGCTTTTTCCTCTTGTTCTTTTTTGATACCAAACATAATACTTACTTCCGAAGATCCTTGGTTAATCATTTCTAAGTTGATTTTTTCTTTGGCTAACGCCATTGTACTTTCAGCAGTAACCCCAATTCGTTGGCGCATGCCTTCGCCGACAATCATAATCATGGAAAGGTGATGCGTGATGCGTAACTCATCAGGCGCTAAAACTTCTTGGAGTTGGGTCATCAGCCGATTTTCAATTTCAGTGGTTAACTGGTCTTCTCTTAAAACAATCGTAATGTCATCAATTCCTGAGGGCATATGCTCATAGCTTAAGGCTAATTTTTCTAGTACTTCTAAGAGCCGTCGCCCAAAACCTAACTCTCTATTCATTAAATACTTACTAATGTAAATACTTGCGAATCCTTGATCACTAGCAATTCCTACAACAGGAGCATGTTTCACTTTGCGAGAAGTGGTAATTAGGGTGCCAGGATGATGTGGGTTGTTGGTATTTTTGATAACGACTGGAATATTTGCACGATAGGCAGGCATTAAGGCTTCATCGTGGAGGACGGCAAATCCTGCATAAGCTAACTCTCGCATTTCTCTGTAGGTTAATTCTTGAATTGTTTGAGGATGTTCAATAATTCCAGGATGTGCGACATAAATTCCGTCCACATCAGTAAAATTTTCATACAAATCTGCTTGGACACCTGCGGCAACAATGGACCCTGTGATATCGGAACCACCACGAGAAAAAGTACAAATTTCGCCTGCTTCTGTATAACCAAAGAAACCTGGAATAACCAAGATTTGTTGAGTCTCACGATAGGCACTAATTTTCTCTAAAGCTTTTGGTAAAATGCGGGCATTGCCTGGCTCAGGTGTCACTAGGAGACCTAATTCTTTTGGACTAATGTAGCGAGCATCTAAGCTATTTTGCTTGAAAAAACTGGCAACAACTTTTGCATTATTGTCCTCGCCGCTAGCTAAAAAATAGTCAAATAAAAAAGCATTGTTTTCTTTTGGTAAAGTGGCTAATTGGCGAATCGAAATAGCGATATCAGCTAAAACTGCTTTATCCAAGTGTAATTCATCAAAAAGATCTTCATAACGTCGAATGATGGCAGTGATTGTCGGTTCAATTTCCTCATTATTTAAGTAGCGCTGATAGTATTGAATCAATAAATCAGTCACTTTAATATCTTGCGGGGTTCGCTTTCCAGGAGCGGATACAACGACAAACGTTCGGCGCGGCTCTTCCATGACGATTTGTAAGACTTTCTGTAACTGTGGTGCTGATGCTAGCGAGCTACCGCCGAATTTAACTACGTTCACGTTTATCACTCCTGTTTTTAATTATTTTCTCATTTGTAGATTAGTAAAAGGATACCGAAAAACATTTAGAAAAGCAACCACTTATTTTCAGAAAGTTAGGAAATCATGAAAATATTTGTTCTTCATTTTTCCTTAAAATTTTGTTAAACTGTAAAGATATGAGTCGTAACGAAGGAGTTAAATAGTATGACAGAATCCAAAACTGCCATTATTTTTGATATGGACGGTGTCCTAGTAGATAGCGAAGCTTATTATTATGAGCGACGTAAAGCATTTTTAGCGGAATTTGATTTGACCATTGAGGGCCTAACCTTGCCAGAATTAGTCGGTGCAGATATGCGTTCATTATGGCAAAAGATTGAACAAGTCAACAAAAAAGAGCTAGATATTGCTTTTTTAAATGAACAATACATAGCCTATAAAAAAGCGCATCCGATAGATTATTTAGCTGTGCTTGATGAAAATGCGAAACGTGTTTTACAATTTTTAAAAAGACAAGGCTATAAAATCGGATTAGCTTCTTCTTCCACAAAAGACGCAATAGAAGAGGTTTTGACAGTGGGGCAATTAAGTAGTTATTTTGATGCGGTCGTGAGTGGGGAAGATTTCGAAGAAAGTAAACCAGCGCCGGATATTTATCTGCACACGTTACAAGAATTAGCTGTCGCTCCACAGGAATGTATAGCCATTGAAGATTCAGAAAAAGGCATTGCCTCTGCGAAAGAAGCTGGGCTAGAAGTTTGGGCTATGCGAGATGAACACTTTGGCATGAATCAAAGTCAAGCGGATGCCTTCTTAACACAACTAAGTGATATTTGTAAAAAAATTAGTGAAAATCGAATCGATGAAAGTAGTGAATCAACCCCTTCGTAAGAAGATCGTGGGTTTTCTTAAAAAAGTTTGTTATAACTAGTGAATGAATATACAGTTTGTGCTATAATTTTCTATAGGTATTTCTGCAAGAATGGCCTTTTTCAAGGGTCAGAAACAATAGATAACCGTGTGAAGAGAACAAACAACCTTTCTTTTATTATAGAAAAATTATCGGAGGAGCCAAAATGAAGAATAATTGGATTATCATTTTAGTACTAGTAATCGTTATTATTGCTGCGGTGCTATACTTAATTGGTTATTTTATGCGCAAAAAAAATCAAGAACAATTAAATGAACTAGAAGTTCGTAAAGAAGCCCTGTTTGACTTGCCAGTCTTTGAAGAAATTGATGATATCAAAAAAATGCATTTAGTTGGACAGAGTCAAAATAGTTTCCGTGAATGGAATCAACGTTGGGTAGAACTATCAACGCGTTCTTTCGCCGAACTAGAAAGTCAAATTTATGAAGTCGAAAATCAAAATGAAATTTTCCGCTTCATGAAAGCGAAAAAAGCAGTCGTGGAAGCGAATGAAACGATGACCGAAATGGAAGCCGAAGTGGAAGTCATTCGTAATGGCTTGAAAGAATTACGTGAAAGTGAAGAGCGCAATTCATTAGAAGTTCAAAAAGCTTTGGATGTCTATGAAGAATTAAGTAAATCACTAAAAGATGATAAAGCTAGCTTTGGTCCAGCTTACTCCGAAATCCAAAAACAATTAAGAAACGTCGAAATTGAATTCACACAATTTGTCACTCTAAATACATCAGGCGATCCAATCGAGGCTCGAGAAGTTCTAGAAGATGCGGAACGTCATACGTATGAATTGGAGGACTTGATGAAACGGATTCCACCAATGTATGAAGAATTAAATGAAACTTTCCCGGATCAATTAAAAGAAATTGAAGAAGGCTACAACCAATTATTAGCTGACGATTATGTATTCCCTGAACAAAACTTTGCTGAAGAAATTCAACATGCGAAAAAACGTGTGGAGAATTCAATGGCTGATTTAGAAAAAACAGAGATTGCCGCAGTAGAGGTCGCAAATCGCGACACAGCAACGGCGATCGATGCATTATATGAAGTGATGGAACGTGAAATCGAAGCGAAGAAATATGTCGTGACCAATCAAAAAATTATTGATGATTATATTTCTCATTCCTTAAAAAATAACCGTCAATTAATGATTGAATTGGACCATGTCTCACAAAGTTACACCTTAAACAATAACGAGCTAGGACGTAGTCGTGGTTTCCAAACGGAAATTGAAGAAATTATTCGCCGTCAAAAAGATTTGGAACCTCAAATGAAAGAACATACCGTTCCTTATTCTGAAATTCAAGCGTTCTATAAAGAATGCTATAAGATTTTAGATGATATTGAAAATCAACAATTAGAAATCGATGCTTCATTGAAAGAACTAAGAAAAGGCGAAAAAGTCGCCCAAGAAAAAGTTGACGAATACGAATTCCGTTTACGGAGTATCAAACGGTATGTTGAAAAGCAACGATTGCCAGGTTTGTCTGCTGATTACTTGGAATTTTTCTATGTGGCAACAGATCGAATTGAAGATTTAAGCCGTGCCTTAAATAAAATGCGTATTAACATGGATGAAATCAATCGTTTGTGTGACTTATGCGAAGATGATTTAGAGTTATTAGATAAGAAAACAAAAGATTTAGTCAATGCAGCAGCTTTGACAGAACAAATGATGCAATATGCAAACCGCTATCGTCATACTCATGAGAACATCCGAACGGCTTTAGATAAAAGCATGTATTTATTCTCGACAGAATTCCGTTATCAAGATGCATTAGATGAAATTGGAACGGCCTTGGAAGCTGTTGAGCCAGGAGCGTTCAAACGAATCGAAGATTTTTATTTTAAAAATATCAATAACCCTAATTTAACAGCAATTTAATTAAACAATCACTAAACAGAGGTTTGTCGACAGACAAGCCTCTGTTTTTATGGCGTAGTGGTGACTTGAAGTGATACTTTAGAAAGTATATAATGGGAAAGAATTTTAAAAAAGAAGGGTGACAAATGATTTATTTTGATAATAGTGCAACCACACCGATTTACCCCCAAGCTTTAGATACATATGTAAAAACCAGTCAGCGGATTATTGGCAATCCGTCTAGCCTACATGACTTAGGCAGCCAAGCAAATCGGCTCTTACAACAAGCACGGAAGCAGCTTGCGGAGCTAATCAATGTTTCAGCAAATGAAATCTATTTTACAAGTGGCGGAACTGAAGGAGATAACTGGGTTTTAAAAGGAACGGCAATCGAAAAACGAGAATTTGGTAATCATATCATTATTTCTGCAGTGGAACATCCAGCAGTCACAGAAACAGCGGAACAATTAGTCGAACTAGGTTTTGAACTTTCTTATGCGCCAGTGGATAAAGACGGTCGTGTGAAAGTCGAGGAATTACAGAAATTAATTAGAAAAGAAACGATTTTGGTTTCTGTTATGGCAGTGAACAATGAAGTGGGAACGATTCAACCAATTAAAGAAATCAGCGAGGTTTTAGCGGCGTTTCCTAAAATTCATTTTCATGTAGATGCGGTTCAAGCAATTGGAAAAGTTAATTTCTCGGAGTGGTTAACGGATCGGGTGGATTTTGCAACGTTTTCTGCACATAAATTTCATGGACCACGAGGCATTGGTTTTATGTATTGGAAACAAGGAAAACGTTTAGCGCCGCTTTTAACAGGAGGCGGGCAAGAAAACAACCAACGAAGTGGGACAGAAAACGTACCAGCAATTGTGGCAATGGCCAAAGCGTTGCGTTTGCATTTAGAGAACGAGCAACAACGGCCGCAACATGTGGCGACATTACGGAGTTGTTTATTAAATACGCTAGGAAAATTTCAAAATGTGACTGTTTTTTCACAAGAAAATGAATATTTTGCGCCACATATTTTGTGTTTTGCTTTGAAAGGAATCCGTGGAGAAGTACTAGTCCATGCATTGGAAGAAAAACAGATTTATATTTCGACCACGAGTGCTTGTTCTAGCCGCAAAAAAATGGCTAGTAGCACCTTGTATGCCATGCATGTACCTGGAGAATTGGCTACTTCTGCTGTGCGCATTAGTTTAGATGAAAGCAATACAATGGCAGAAATTGAACAATTTATGATTGTTTTTAACCAACTTTATCAAAAATTTTCTCGTGTAAATTAATAAAAAAAATAAGTCGGATCCTAGAAATAGGACCCGACTTATTTTTTGCGCTCTTTATCGATTGAAGCGGTAGCCACTTCCCCAGAGTGTTTCAATCGGAGAATCAGATAGATTGGCTTTTTTTAATTTTTCCCGAATCCGTTTAATATGAACAACGACAGTCGAAACCTCAGTATCTAAGGCATCAAATCCCCAGACACTTTCAAAAAGTTCTTCTTTATTCCACACGCGATTGGGATGTTCCATCAAGAAAACCAACAATTTGTATTCTTTACTTGTAAAAATAACTTCATTTTCTAAAACAAACACTTTGTGGGCAGCTGTGTCGACAGCAATTTCATTGATTTGTAGTAATTGTGGTGGTTGTTCTGCTTTGCTTAGCAATTGATAGCGGTTCATATGGGCTTTTGCTCGAGCAACTAATTCATTGGGGCTAAACGGCTTGATTATATAATCATCCGCACCTAAGCCAAGACCACGAATTTTATCAATATCTTCTTTTTTAGCCGAGACAATCATAATCGGTGTTTGCTTTTTTTTTCGAATCGCACGACAGATTTCAAAACCATCCATAGTCGGCAGCATCACATCTAAAATAATTAAATCAAAAGGCTCATTTAAAGCTGCATCCAATCCTTTTTTTCCATCATGTTCAATTGTGACGGTCATATCATTAATTTCTAAATAATCTTTTTGTAAATCAGCAATGCTTGGATCATCTTCAATAATTAATACATGTGGTTTCATTTTTCATCCTCCAACAACGGCAACGTAATTATCACGTTGGTGCCGTTTCCTTTTTTACTTGTGACAGTGATTGTTCCCTGATGATAGTCAATAATTTGTTTGACAATACTTAATCCCAATCCGCTTCCTTTAACCGTTGGAGTTCGAGATTTATCCACACGATAAAAGCGTTCGAATAAATAAGGTAATTCTTTTTTATCGATACCAATACCGTTATCTGTAATGGTTAAAATTAAGTCTGTTTGATTATGTGTTAAAGAAATCGTAAAGGCTAGTTGTTCTTTAGTGGGATCTGCAAATTTAATGCTATTTTGAATCAGATTGGTAATCACGCGATTCATCTGAATTGGATCTATTTGAACATATAAGGCTTCGGCTGGAATCGAAGAAGTAATCACTAATTCTTGTTCCAAACGGTACTCTTCAAGGATATGCGCAATAAAACGGGTGAAATTGGTCTTTTCCATCGTAAAAACAGCATGGTCTAGGTCTAATTTGGAATACAAAAATAATTCTTCAATTAAATCATTGAGGCCTAAACTTTTTTCATGAATAACCGTTAAATAGCGTTGCTTTTTTTCTTCGGTATTGGCAACGCCGTCCATCAAGCCTTCAACATAACCAATAATAGAAGTAATTGGTGTTTTTAAGTCATGAGAAATATTTGCAATTAATTCTTTCCGATTAGTTTCATATTTTTCACGTTCCGCATTGGCTTCTTCTAAATCTTGCCACATTTGTTCAAAACTAAGTTGGAGCTGTTTGACTTCCGTTGAGACAGTTTGGTGACTAGTTGGTGTAAAAGGGTTTTCTTTTTGAGCATCCTTGCTCAATGTTTTGGTCGCTTTTTCTAATGCTTCTAATGGCTCAATAGTGGTTTTGGTTAAGCGCTTATTAATGAGCCAAGCCGCCGCAATTGCTACAAGGATAATTAACAAAATCATCCAGATAATCCAGCGTGTGAAGAATTCAAAAAGGCTACTTTCGCGTTTCAAGACAATAAAGCTCCCCTTAGAACCATCTAAATAATGAAAATCGGATTTGACATAATGATACAGACGCCCTGCATTATCCAATGTGCCAGTTGGCATAATATTATTCATTTCGTAGTTTGGAATATGTACAAACAAAGATTTTTCTACTAAATTATCCGAATAATAAGGAAACCGGGCATTCTTTCGAATAATCACGCTTAATCCTTTTGCCTCAATTGTTTGAATCGTTTCTTTTAATTCTTTACTCAAAGGTGTATCTAGTAATTTCGGTGATTTTTTTAACAGTTGATCTAAGGCTAAATAACTTTCTTCTTCGTTAGCGGTCAATGGTCGTTGCTTATTCATCATTCGGTAAGCTTGGGGCAAACTGGGGACAGTTCCTAACGTGATGTAAGAAGCTAAGGATAAAACAGCTAAAACAGAGACTAAAGTAATAATGATGGCACTTATATAAGAAATAAAAAAGCGGCGTTTAATGGTCAAAAGCGTCCCTCCTAGTGGTTTTAATCTATTTCTTACTTATAGTTTATTACAAGTGAACAAAAAAAAGCTAGTATTGTTATTAACTTTTTTTCATTTGTTTATAATTTGTTCATTTTTCGGCAAGTAGGAGTTTATAAGACTTTGCTATTCTAGGTCTATCAAAAAGAAAAAGGGGATTACCAACCATGAAAAAGAAAAAAGTTTTTAGTGCGCTGACCTTATTAACCTTTAGTACGTTGTTGATTGCAGGTTGTGCTGGCGGAGCCAACTCTGCCACAGAAAAATCAAGTGCAGCTAGTTCAAGCACTGCAGTCTCTAGTTCAGCAGAATCAGCTAAAGAGCAATCAAAAGGACAAGAATTAACAGAAATTTTATCCAGTACAGATTGGCAAGGCACAAAAGTTTATGACAAAAATAATAATGATTTAACAGCAGAAAATGCTAATTTTATTGGCTTAGCAAAATATGATGGTGAAACAGGTTTTTATGAATTTTTCGATAAAGAGACAGGGGAAACCCGTGGCGATGAAGGCACATTCTTCGTGACAGACGATGGCGAAAAGCGTATCTTGATTTCGGATACACAAAACTATCAAGCAGTGGTCGATTTAACCGAAGTGACAAAGGATAAATTTACTTATAAGCGAATGGGGAAAGATAAAGACGGGAAAGATGTAGAAGTCTTTGTAGAGCATGTTCCTTATTCTGACAAAAAGTTAACCTTTACGAATGGTCGTAAAGATTTGGAAACAGAAACTGGCAAGATTGTTACCAATGAACCTGGTGATGATATTTTAGGGGCTACATTATGGAATGGCACGAAAGTTTTAGATGAAGATGGTAATGATGTTACTGAAGCAAATAAAATGTTTATTAGTTTAGCGAAATTTGATAATAAAACAAGTAAATATGAATTCTTTGATTTAGAAACGGGTAAAACACGTGGCGATTTTGGTTACTTCCAAGTAATTGACAATAACAAAATTCGTGCCCATGTTTCAATTGGTGACAATAAATATGGAGCTGCATTAGAATTAACAGAATTAAATGATAAACGTTTTACGTATACACGCATGGGTAAAGACAACAATGGCAAAGAAATTAAAGTCTTTGTGGAACATGAACCATATGAAGGTGACTTTACGCCAGACTTCACGTTCTAATTAGTCAATTACGAGTGGCTGAAGCGGTCAAAAGAAAGTAAAGGATTCTTTTGACCGCTTTATTTTTAATAAAAAAATAGTTTATAGTTGTTTTTAATCGTTTATAAATTGTTCATTTTTCTGACAGTGGTAGTTTAGAATCGTTTGTTAAGATTGGTTTATCAAAGAAAAGGAGCGATGCTTTATGAAAAAGAAAGTATTAAGTTCGATTACTTTAGTAACATTAAGTACGTTACTTATAGCAGGTTATGCAAGTCCAGCATTTGCAGATCATGCAGTCAATCCAAATAGTGCTACAGCAAATTTAGGTAAACATCAAAACAATGGCCAGACAAAAGGTGATAAGGCGACTAAGATTTTATCTGGGACGGACTGGCAAGGAACCCGTGTTTATGATGCTGCTGGTAATGATTTAACGGCAGAAAATGCTAATTTTATTGGGTTAGCAAAATATGATGGTGAGACTGGTTTTTACGAGTTTTTCGACAAAAACACTGGGGAAACCCGTGGTGACGAAGGAACATTTTTTGTGACAAGTGATGGCACAAAACGAATTTTAATTTCGCGGACACAAAATTATCAAGCCGTAGTGGATTTAACCGAAGTGAGTAAAGACAAATTTACTTACAAACGTTTAGGGAAAGATAAACTGGGGAATGATGTCGAAGTTTATGTGGAACACGTTCCTTATCATGGGAAAAAATTAGCTTTTACAAATGGACGTGAAGCCTTAACCAATCAAACTGGCAAAATTGTAACAAATAAATCAGGGGATAAAATTTTAGGAACAACCTTGTGGAATGGCACAAAAGTCGTAGATAAAAATGGTAATGATGTGACAGCGGCCAATCAAAATTTCATTAGTTTAGCGAAATTTGATCCAAACACAAGTAAATATGAGTTCTTCAACTTACAAACAGGTGTAACACGTGGCGACTTTGGGTACTTCCAAGTGGTGGACAATAACAAAATTCGGGCCCATGTATCTATTGGTACGAATCGTTACGGTGCGGCGCTAGAATTAACAGAACTAAACAATGATCGATTTACGTATACTCGAATGGGTAAAGATAATGCTGGTAATGATATTCAAGTATTTGTAGAGCATGAACCTTACCAAGGCACATATCATCCAGCTTTTACTTTCTAGTATTCTCTTGTCTTCTCTCTCATCTAACAAAAGAACGTCCCCCAACGTTCTTTTGTTTTCATTTTCGAAATAAATAAGTTGTTATTAGCATGTTTTACATTTATTAATATTTTAATTATAAATATAATTATTTTATAATTTGTTCATATTATTGACAGGTGTAGTTAATAAATAATTGTTAGTATGGAAGTATCAATCAGTAAAGGAGTTTAAATGATGAAAAAAAAGGTTTTCAAAATGTTAGTAACAGTAACTTTAAGTACGATGCTATTTACAGCAGTTGGTAGTGGTACTACAGTGTTTGCCTATGAAAGTAATTCAGGGGCTAATGTAGGTGCAAGCAATAATGTAGGTAATCGTCCAGAGTCCAAACGAACAGTCGGTGAACGTTTGGATGAGTATTTGACAGGTAAGGATTGGGAAGGTAGACGTGTTTATGATGCGAGAGGTAGAGATTTAACTGCTGAAAATACTGATTTATTACATGCTGCCAAATTTGATGCCGCAACAAGTTTTTATGAATTTTTTGACAAGGAAACAGGAGAATCATTAGGTGATGAAGGAACCTTCTTTATTACGGCTGGTTTTTCGAGTCCTTTAAAAGTTGTTTTTATTTCACAAACAAAAAACTATCAAGGAGTGTACGACTTTGCTGGACTGTATGGTGACACGTTCACTTACAAACAAACGGGGAAAGATAAAGCTGGAAATCCTATTGAAGTTTATGTTGAAAACAAAGCAACTTCTGGCGTAAGTACTTCATACGTGGGACCTGTTTATCCAACAGAAAGTCAATTAACATTTACGAACGGACGCCCATATTTAACAAACCAAACAGGCGAAATTGATATAAACAAGCCTGGGGATGAAATCTTAGGACAAACGTTATGGAATGGCACAAAAGTGGTCGATAAAGACGGAAATGATGTTACGGCAGCTAATCAAAACTTTATCAGCTTAGCAAAATTTGATACGTATAGTAGTAAATATGAGTTCTTCAACTTACAAACAGGTGTAACACGTGGCGACTATGGATATTTCAAAGTTGCCGATAATAACAAAATTCGAGCCCATGTATCTATCGGTGCGAATCGCTATGGTGCTGCGTTAGAATTAACAGAATTAAATGAAAATCGTTTCACTTATACACGAATGGGTAAAGATAATGAAGGTAATGATATTCAAGTATTTGTAGAGCATGAACCTTATCAAGGAACCTTTAACCCGACATTTACCTTTTAAAAACTAGACATGAGAATAGGAACCAAAAGTAGGACTTCCTGCTTTTGGTTTCTATCTTTTTAAAATAAAAAAACAGAGAAAGCGTTTTAATCGACAAATAAAAAAAGATTCGTTAGATTAGAACCACTGGAGAAAAATCTCATATTTCTCTCGAAGAAAGGAAGCTGAGCACAATGAACAAAAAAATTTTAATGGGGCTATTAAGTGTCACGACCATTCCATTACTTGCTGCGTGTCAAGGAGGAGAAACACCTTCCGCACCGTCACAAAATAGTCAAACGGTGACTACTCAAAGTAGTGCAAAAACTGAAAGCACCAGTACAACTCGTTCAGTGGCTCAAACAACATCAAAAGAGGAAGTGAAAGAACCAATGAAGACCTATGAAGTGGGTGCACTTTTAGAAGCAGCCAATCAACGAGATACGAAGAGGGTTAAGGAAATTTTGCAAGATACTACTTATCAAGTGGATGAAGTCGACACAGAAAGCAATACACCGCTCAATATCGCTGTTCACAATAATGACATTGAGATTGCGAAAGCGTTGATTGATCGGGGTGCTGATATTAATCTGCAAAATAGCATTAGTGATAGTCCCTATCTTTATGCGGGAGCGCAAGGACGTACGGAGATTTTAGCGTATATGTTAAAAAATGCGACACCAGATTTAAATAAGCATAACCGTTACGGCGGCAATGCGTTAATTCCGGCAGCTGAAAAAGGACATATTGACAATGTGAAGCTCTTATTAGAAGATGGACGAGAAGACATAGATTTCCAAAATGACTTTGGCTATACAGCGTTGATTGAGGCAGTTGGGTTACGTGAAGGGAACCAACTATATCAAGATATTGTAAAATTGCTAATGGAAAATGGTGCGAATCAATCCATTAAAGACAATTCTGGTCGAACAGCAATGGACTATGCCAATCAAAAAGGTTATACGGAAATTAGTGAAATTTTAGCACAGTACGACTAAGTGTTGTGTCCTTTCGGGAAGGAATAAATACAGGTAGGAGTGAAGGAAAGCATGAATTATTGGTTAAAAAATGTTCGAATTGAAACAGGGTATCAAAAAGAAGGTGACTGGTTATCTGGGACAGTAACCAAAAAGGTGGCAATTGAAGTAACAGATGGAGTATTTACGAAAATCATCTCCAATGAAGAATTGGTAGAAGAACCTGGGATGACAATTATTGATGGTCACCATCAATTGATTTTACCAGGTTTGATTGAAAAACATTGTCACTTTGATAAAAGTAAATTAGGTGTTTCATGGTATCCAGTGACGCCAGCGAAGACAATTGTGGAACGTGTCGAAGCAGAAATTCCTTATTTAGACAGTTTAGAACTTTCTTTAACTGAACGCGCAAATCATTTAATTGACTTAGAATTACCGCATGGCGCGACAGCCTTCAGAACACATGTCGACGTGGAACCGATGACAGACTTACGTTATTTTGATGAAGTCCAAGCGTTGGCCCAAACGAAACCATTTGCGGTAGAAATTGTCGTCTTTCCACAGCACGGCTTACTACGTTCAGATTCCGTTGAATTAGTTGACCAAGCATTGGCAAAAGGTGCCGATTTTATTGGTGGCGTGGATCCTTATTCACTAGATGGTGATTACCAAAAATCATTAGCTGAAACATTCCGCTTAGCAGATAAACATGGTGTCGGTGTGGATATCCATTTACATGACCGTCACGAAGCTGGGACAACAACGATTAAAGAAATTATCCGTTTAACGAAGGAATATGGCCTACAAGACAAGGTATTTATCAGCCATGCGTTCGGGTTAAATGATTTCATTGGTGAAGAACGTGACGAAGTTTATGATGCTTTAGCAGCAGAAAAAATTCATATTAATTCCAGCGTGCCAATCACACCTAACACGATTCCGCCAATTATGGAATTGTTACGTCATGGCGTCAATGTCCATCTTGGTTGTGACAATATCTACGATTGCTGGTCTCCCTATGGTGATGGTTCATTACAAGAAAAATTGGCTCGTTTAGGTGAACTTTTTAATGTGAAAGATCAAGATGCTTTAACACAATTATTAGGCTTAGTGACAGATGGTATCACGACTTTAGATGAACAAGGGCAAGCAAATTGGCCGCAAGTTGGTGCTGAAGCAACTTACTTACTCACTGAAGCAGAATGTGCGGCGGCTTTTGTCGCTCGTCAGACACCGGTGGCAATCAGTGTGGTAAAAGGAACCACACTTTATCAAAAATAACAAAAAGAAGCGAGATTTCTCGCTTCTTTTTTTGTTATGCTTATCGTTCCTTCAACCAGCTATCCAATTGCTCAAATAAAGTGATGACCGAAGGATCTTTGGTTTGTTTTAAAAAATCATGTTCTAAATAGTAAACCGCTTTAAAGGTACTCTCAGGAATGGTCCGTCCGATTTTTTTGCTATAGCGGAACGGCACTTCTTCGTCTGAGCTGCTAGCTGTACTGAAACAAGGTGGAAAAGTTTTTAATGTTTCGTCTGACAGTGCGTAAGCAGACCAGTCCCCATTTTCTGGTAATCCGTAAAAGTGCGGCAATAGCTCTTGCTGAATACTGTAATGATACAGCAGATAGCGAGAAAGAAAAGGATCATCCCAAACGGGTTTCGTTTGATCGATGGCAGCTATTTCTTTAGCGGAAATGGCTTGCTTTAATAATTTTCGTGGCTCTTTAATAAATTCTAAATCTGTATAGCCATAAAAATTGACTAAAAATTGTGGCGTCAAATTTAGTGTTTGTAATTGTTTGGTTAACTGTAACATTAAATAACCGCCAGCGGAACGCCCGCACAAACCAAAGGGCTGATTTTGAATAATCTCTTCGTTTAACAATTGGAAGGTTTCTGTTAGCGTTCCTAAGATGTGATCGATTTTTGTATTTGGAGCCAACAAATAGTCCAGCGCTAAAACGGTATAGCCATTGCTTGTAAACAGCTCCTTCAGTTCTTCTGGTAAATCACTTTTGGTTCCATAAATCATCCCGCCACCATGTAAATAGACGACATAGTTCGTTGATTCAGTCGTAGTGGGGTAGATAGTAACTGTTGCGCCATTAGCGAGTGTTTGATTGTTTTTCAAGTGCACGTCTCCTCATCTTTATAATGTATGTGGCAATTTCATAGTTCAATAATTGCAAGGGATTGGCTAAGTCAATATCAAGCAGTTGTTCCACTTTGTTTAAACGATAACGAATCGTTTTTGAATGGAGGAACATCGCTTCAGAGGTCTGTTTATAATTGCGATTATTTTGGAAAAAACTGTACAAGGTTTCAAACAAATCGTAGTTATTTTCGGCTAATTGATAAAGTGCGCGAGGAATTAATTCATCTAAATTTTCCAATTGGTCTTCGCGGATAAAATTTTTAAAAACCCCGATATCGGCTAAGGTAACAATTGGTCCGTTGTAAAAAGTTTCATTAAAGCGCAGGATGTCCAGACATTCAATCAGTAGCTCTTTAATACCTTCTCGTGATTTCAAACTGCTGACGGCGACGGTAAGCGTGTCGTTTTCTTCTAAAAGTTCAGCTAATAAACGACTTAATTGAAGCTTTGTAATTTTTCCATCACTTTCATTGAAGTTAAAAAGGACAGCCGAATAATTTAGTTGATCAAAGAAGATGGATTTCACACGCAGGGTACGAAGTAAGGCAATAATTCGTTCTTTCATGAGTTGTGTATTGGTGTCTTTGGTAGAAAAAGCAATCGCTTGGTAAGAATCTAGTTCTTGCATTTGCACTTCACGTAGCAAACTGTTTAACTCGTCAGGATTTTGCGGTGTATTTTGTAAAATAGCATCCGCTAAGTTGTTCAAACGAGTATACCGTTCTTTTTTTAACAAATTTTCGGTATTGAATTTTTCTTGTAAGACATCAATCGCATTTTCGATAATCACTAAATCCGTTTCTTTAACCTTTTCATCTTGTAAATAAACCAGAAGTAAACAATTAGTGGAATAACTATTGAAAATAGAAACTTCTAGTGCCAACTGTTTTTTTGGGTTGGCATGAGAGTAAAGTGTTAAAAGAGAGTAATCATTTTTAGTGAACTCGCTGTTTTTTAGTTTTTCTCTTGAGAGCACAATCGCATCACGAGGTAAGTCGCCATCACTAATTTCCAGATGTTTATCCAACATTTTTAAAGCGAAGGGTAATTTAATGATGTCATAAAATTCTTGCATAATCGTCTCAACCGTTGGGTAGTGGCGTTCTAATTTGGTGAAACGTTGGCGCACATCGTAATACGTACGTAAGACATGCGACTGATAATTCAACAAAGGCTCGTAAATCGTAAATAGAATTTTTTCATAGCTAATGTCTTGTGTGATTTTAATTAAAGGAATTTCATAATTGAAACATAATTCGATAAACCACTCTGGAATCATTTTAATGAATCGATCTGTTTTTAAAATTAAGCCGCTGATGCCAATCCGGCGCATCTTTACGAAAAAATTTTCCAACTCTTTTTCAGGTAGATCATGCAAAGCGTAGAAAGAAGTCAAAATTAACTGATTCTTTCTACTCCAGTTCTCAATGTCAATCGCTTCTAGGACCATTGCTGAGTCAACTTCATTGTCTAAACCAATCTCTTTCGTCAAAATTTTACCTTTTTTTAAGTCGCCTATCGATAATAACTCTCTTAATTTCATCGTTTTCTCCTTTTTTCCTCTTATGGATAAAAATTATACCATTTTTTTAGAATTATGTCCGATGAAAACACTTTCTCGTTTCGATACAATAGCATTGTAAGGAATAGATAGGAGGATGAACAATGTTACACACAGTAATTTTGAAAAACAATTACCAAGACTCCATCAACTTAATGTTATTGACCAATAAAATCAATGCATTAGATGGTGTAACCATGAGTCAAATCATGATGGGAACAGATGCCAACAAAGACATCCTTAACAACACGAACTTGTTAACGGATGAGGCCAATAGTGCATCTGCAAACGACATGATGATTGTGGTTGACAGTGAAAAAGAAAACATCATGGAAGAAGTTATGCCAGCGATTGATGAATTCTTAGATGATTTATCAGCAAAAGGAACTAGTGAAGAAGCACAAGCAGCAACTTCTTGGGCAGAAGCGTTTGATCTTTTACCAGAGGCGAATGTAGCGCTATTCAGTATTCCTGGTGAGTATGGCGCGCCAGAAATGGAACGTGCCTTAAAAAATGATTTACACGTGTTCTCTTTCACGGATAATGTGTCGATTGAAGATGAAGTACGTTTGAAAAAATTAGCGCATGAAAAAGGCTTACTAATGATGGGCCCTGACTGTGGAACTGGTATTATCTCAAGTATTCCAATCGCCTTTACAAATGTTGTTTCTCCAGGAAACATTGGCGTTGTTGGTGCTTCAGGAACAGGGATTCAAGAAGTCACAACGATTATTGACCGCTTAGGTGGCGGAGTTGTTCACGCCATTGGTACTGGTGGTCGTGACCTAAGCGACAAAGTAGGCGCTATCACTGTGAAAGATGCAATTGTGGCCTTAGAAAATCACGAACCAACCGATGTGATTACAGTCATCTCTAAACCACCTGCAAAAGAAGTTCGTGATGAAGTGGTTGAATTATTACAAAGCATTTCAAAACCAGTCGTTGCGATTTTCTTAGGAGAAAAACCAACAAGTCACGAAGGCAAAGTTTATCTAGCTCATACATTAGAAGAAACAGCTAAAATTGCTGTCGATTTAGCAAATGATGTAGCCGTGAAGAAAAATTACTTTGAAGCATTAGCAAAACCAGCTGTACCAACATTACCAGAAGATAAAGTTGTAAAAGGCTTATATTCAGGTGGTACATTAGCTTCTGAAGCAGGTATGTTAATTTCTGAAGCTTTAGACCTTGGCGGTTTAGTGAAAGCAGAAGGCTATGTCTTGAAATCTCACGGTTATGAAGTCATTGACTTAGGCGATGATATGTATACACAAGGTCGTCCACACCCAATGATTGACCCAGATGTTCGTATCGAAAAAATTCGTGAATACGCACAAGATGAAAAAACGGGGATTATCTTATTCGATGTGGTGTTAGGCTATGGTGCTCATGAAGACATGGTTGGTGCATTGTTACCAGCAATTGAAGAAGCGCGTGCCACAGCCAAAGAAGCAGGACGTGATCTTTACTTTGTTGCAACTGTCTGTGGGACGACGAAAGATCCGCAAAATTACCAATCGTCGGTTGATCGTTTGAAAGAAGGCGGCGTTTTAGTTGCAGAAAGCAATGCTAAAGCTGTTCAATTAGCTTTATTACTAAAAGGAATCGAAATTTCAGAAGACGATAAAGAAGTGGTTGCTTACAACGGATCAACTGTCGATGTACCAAAACCAGGCGAAAAAGTAATGGAACTATTAACAACCAAACCAAGAATCATTAACGTTGGGTTGCAAAGCTTTACAGAATCAATCGTTGATTACGGGGGCGAAACTGTTCAATTCAACTGGCGTCCACGTGCTAACGGCAATAAAAAAATGATTAAAATTTTAGATGCTTTGGAAGATTACAGTGAACAAATCGAAGCTGAAAATCACAAAGTAACAGACAAAATTAAAAATGCACAACCATTCTTAGTAGATGTGGTACCTGCGAAATCAGTGATTCCAGAATTAAATGATGACGCACAAAAAACATTACTTCATGCTGGACCACCAATCCAATGGTCTGAAATGACTGGACCAATGAAAGGTGCTTGTATCGGTGCTGCATTATTCGAACGTTGGGCAGACAACGAAGAAGATGCCTTGAAGATTTTTGAAGCTGGCGAAGTACGTTTCATCCCTTGTCACCATGTGAAAGCAGTAGGACCAATGGGCGGTATTACTTCTGGTAATATGCCAGTCTTTGTTGTAGAAAATCGCTTAGAAGGTAACGAAGCATACTGTATCTTGAATGAAGGTATCGGTAAAGTATTGCGTTTTGGTGCTTATTCACAAGAAGTGGTTGATCGTTTAGATTGGATTAAAGATGTTTTAGGACCAACTATTGCGAAAGCCTTGAAACTTTCTGAAGAAGGCTTGAACTTAAACGTATTGATCGCGCGCTCTATTACAATGGGTGACGAGTTCCACCAAAGAAATATTGCCGCATCTTTGAACTTCTTAAAAGAATTGTCTCCATTAATTATCAAAACAGATATTCCAGAAGATCAAAAATACGAAGTAATCAAATTCTTAGCTGACACAGATCAATTCTTCTTAAATGTCATGATGGCAACTGGGAAAGCAATTGTTGATGGCGCTCGTAAAGATACCAACGGAACGATTGTCACAACGATGACTCGTAACGGCGTGAACTTTGGGGTCCGGATTGCAGAAACAGGCGATCAATGGCATACCGCCCCAGTAAATACACCAAAAGGTCTTTACTTCACTGGTTTCAGCGAAGAAGACGGAAATCCTGATGTCGGGGATAGTGCAATTACTGAAACAGTAGGCGTTGGAGCAATGGCTATGGTAGCTGCACCTGGCGTAACACGGTTTGTAGGTGCAGGTGGTTTTGAAGATGCGTTAGCAACCTCAAATGAAATGGCAAAAATCTGTGAAGGACACAACCCAACATTCTCAATTCCAACTTGGGATTTCCAAGGAACTTGTTTAGGAATTGATATCCGTAAAGTGGTGGAATTAGGAATTACACCAATCATCAATACAGGGATTGCACACAAAAATGCCGGTGTTGGTCAAATTGGTGCAGGGACAGTTAGAGCACCTCTAGGCTGTTTTGAAAAAGCTCTAGAAGCGTATGCTGAGAAACTAGGCATTACGGTTGAATAACCAACTAGTCATTAGTGACTACATTTTTCCTATCCACCAATATGGCAAGATGGGAACCATTCACAGTGTTTTTGAACGTTCATTTAATCTGAAAGTCCAGGATCAATTAATCAATGTTGCAAACTTCCATAATTATTTATCAAGCTTTGGTATGTTTTTGCCGGATCAATTGTTTCAAGAAATTTTTCCGTATGTACAACAAGGCAATAAAGTCAAAATCACAGAAAATCAGTTGACCTTTTACAGTACAGTCGGCGTGAAAACGATCCAACTCACACCTGCCGAGGTCGTTTCTTTAAACATTACTCATTTCAAGTTAGAAAAAGACCAATTACGCTTGTTGCGAGACCGCTTATTAGCGAGAAACTTAGAACGTAGAATTGGCCTGCCTTTAGACGAACGAGCAAAGCATATTTTCAAAAAAATGAGCCAAAAACAAAAAGATTGGACACTATCGGAATGGCAAGAAGTAACGAATTATCTGATTGGTCGGGGCAAAGGATTAACCCCGAGTGGTGATGATATTTTAGTGGCGTATCAAACAATTCTGTTCATACTTGCTGATGAAAGAGCTGCGGCGTTAGCCGCTACTCTTTCGGCAGCAAATTTATCCACAACAGATGTTAGTAAAGGCTATATTGCAAGCTCGGCTAAAGGTTATGTAAATTCATTGTTGTATCAGTTACTCTTGGATTTGGAGAACCATCGGGATAATAGAGTTGACGAAAATATTGACAGAATTATACAAATCGGACATTCCTCTGGTAAAGATATGTCATTTGGAATGTTACTAGCTTTACAATCTGTAGAGTTAGATGAGAAGTGAGGAGAAGACATGGAGAATAGTAAAAAAAATCAAGCAGTGCAAGTGAGCAATAGTTACTGGATTAAAGTCGTAGCCATTTTCTTCGTAGGCTGGATTTTAATGTACGCAACACGAACTATTTTTAATCCAGTGATGGGGGTCATTGGAGAACAATTTGGTCTAAGTAACACACAACTTGGTTTAGCCAATAGTATCTTCTTTCTAACCTATGCTGTTGCACAGATTCCTTTTGGGATGATTGGCGATAAAATTGGGCGGAAATTAGTCATTGCTGTTGGGTTTATCGTTCTTGCTATTTCTACTTATTTTAGTGGATTAGCGACAACCTTTGTTATGTTTTTAGTCATTCGTGCAATTGCTGGTATTGGTCAAGGCGCTTACTATGGCCCGCAATATGCGCTATCGACAGAAGCGATTCCAGCAAGTAAACGGACCATCGGTAATGCCATCATCAATAGTGGGATGGCCTTCGGTACATCAGGTGGGTACTTACTTTCAAGTAAGTTGGTTTTAGAAAATGGTGAACATTGGAGCAAACCATTCTTTATCATGGCGATTCCAACGTTTATCGTAGGAATTCTTTTCTATACAATTTTGAAAGAAAAAGTGATTCGTCCTGGTGAAGAAGCTGCACGAGCAGCTGCTGAAGAAGGACCACAAGAAAAGATCTCATTAAAAGAAATTTTCTCAAATCGTAATTTATTAGCCGCATTTATTTTATGTTTCACAAGTATTTATGCAAACTTTGTCATTATTACTTGGTTGCCACAATTTTTAATTGCTGAACGTGGCTTTACAGGAGCGAGCGTTGGTTTCATTTCATCACTTGTACCATGGGCCTCGATTCCAGGCGCCTTAATCTTCGCTCGTTTGAATGATAAAACAGGTGCGACGAAAAAATTAGTCTTTACATTAGTTCCTTTAGCAATCCTATCTGTCTTTGCGATTGCTTTTGTAACAAATCGGACATTGTTAATTTCTGTTTTAATTCTTTATGGGTTAACAGGAAAATTAGCATTAGATCCAATTATGGTGACTTTTGTTACCAAACATGCACCAAAAGCGGCCTTAGGAACAACGTTAAGTGCCTATAATTTTATCGGGATGTCAGGGTCAATCCTAGCACCGTATGTCACAGGATATTTAGCAGATACAGCAGGCTCAATGCAAGTTGGCTTCTATCTTTCTTGTGTACTATTAGTCATTGGTTTACTGGCTTTTGCTTTCTTGGCTAAAGATGAAAATAAACCGAAATTAGGTTAATTATCCCTTCGATAATGACTGAAACAATCAAAATGAGCAAGACAAAATCTTTCATTTCGTAAACAAATTATTTCTTATCCGTCGATACTGAAAAGATTTTGTCTTTGCTTTACTAAAAAGGAGCGAATCAATCAATGAGTTTAAACGTAATTGCCCTAGGTGGGAATGCTATTTTAGATACAGATCCAACAGATGAAGGCCAAAAAGCCGTCGTTAATCACGCGGCCAAATATATTGCAGAATTTGTTGCCAAAGGGGAACAAGTCATTGTCTGTCACGGAAACGGCCCACAAGTAGGGAATTTGCTTTTACAACAAAAAGCAGGCGAAAGTGAAAAAAATCCAGCGTTGAAATTGGATACTTGTGTTGCGATGACACAAGGAAGCATCGGTTACTGGTTACAAAATGCTTTAACTAATGAGTTTGAAAAACGTAACATTGCTAAACCAGTTATTTCTGTAGTTACGCAAGTACGCGTGGACAAAGAAGATCCGTCGTTTAAAAAACCATCCAAACCAATTGGTCCATTCTATACAAAAGAAGAAGCTGACGCGGAAGCAGCCAAAGATGGCTCTACTTATGTGGAAGATGCTGGCCGTGGCTACCGAAAAGTCGTTCCATCACCAATGCCTAAAGAAATTGTTGAAAAAGAGGCGGTACGTGCTTTAGTAGAGGCGGATGTTTTAACTATCTGTTCTGGTGGCGGGGGCATTCCTGTCGTAGCAGAAGACGGACAATACGTAGGTGTGGAAGCGGTTAACGACAAAGATTTTTCTGCACGTGTTTTAGCTGAAAACGTTGATGCAGACCGTTTGATTATTTTGACAGGCGTTGATAACATCTACATTAATTACAATCAACCAGATCAAAAAGCATTAGAACAAATCAGTGTAGCCGAAGCAGAAGAATACATTAAAGAAGGTCACTTTGCTGCTGGTAGCATGCTACCAAAAATCGAAGCTGCCTTAGACTTCGTAAAAGGTGATGACAAACGGAAAGCAATCATTACTTCTATCGAAAACTTAGAAAACATCGATAAAGAAGCAGGAACTGTGATCAGTCAAAAGGGGTAGTTTACCATGAAAAAACCGTCCATGATCACCCAAATTGCAATTGCTGTTGTCGTAGGAATCCTCGTAGGACTCTTGATTCCTGCTAGCGGCAATTACTTGAAAATAGTTGGAGATGTCTTTTTGCGACTGATGCAAATGGCCATTCCCATCTTAATCTTAGGACAAATTGTCCAAGCAGTTGGCAGTATTAATCCAAAAGAATTAACGAGCCTTGGGGGCAGAACAATCGCTGTTTTCGGGATTTCCTCCTTAGCTGCTGCTTTATGGGGCGTCCTAATGGCAGTCATTTTTAATCCAGGATACGGTGTTAAAATGACTGGCTTTCAAAATGCTTCTATTAAAGCGCAAGAAATCTCAATCACTGATACGATTTTAAATTTCGTTCCGAAAAATATTTTTGATTCACTGACTCAAGGATCGATTATTCAAATTATTGTCTTTGCATTATTTTTTGGTTTAGCACTGAATAAATACTTACAAAGCCATCCAGAGACACAACTCTTCCAAATAATTGTGGACTTTAATGAAGTTATCATTACAGTCATTCGATACGTTATGTATCTAGCACCTCTGGGGATTTTTGCTTTAATTGCTTCAACAATTAGTCACTTAGGCCTTCAAATTATTTTACCGTTAGTGAAGTATCTATTGGTCTACGGATTAGGAACTATTTTATTTTTGGGCATCTGGATTTTGGTTATCACATTGTACTGCAAAGTAAGTCCACTACGTTTAATCACAAACATGAAAAATATGTCTGTGATGGCCTTGGCGACAACTTCTTCAGCAATTACTTTACCAGTAGCTTTGGAAGAAACAGAAACAAAATTAGGTTTAAGTAAGCGGATTACTAACTTAGTGTTGCCATTAGGCATGTCGTTAAACAGTAACGGTTCAGCGATGCATATGGCTTTTACTGTAATGACTATCGCTCAGATGTATCAGCTAGAGTTTGATATTACGAAAATGATTTACTTAGCAATTACAGCAACGTTTGTCTCACTAGCAAACGCAGTTGTTCCCGGTGCGGGCTTAGTCTCACTGGCAGTGATTGTTCCGCAAATGGGTTTACCCATTGAGAGTATTGCAATTTTTGCAGGCGTCGAATGGTTTGTTGGCATGTTACGAACAATTTTAAATGTCAATTCAGATGTTTACTCTGCTATTCTAGTTGCAAAATCAGTGGATGAAATTGACTATACTGTCTTTAACAGTAGCAATAAGTAGTGAAAAAAGGGGAGGAAATGCAAGGACGAAGAAGAAAATCACTTGTTTTCTTTCCCTTTTTTAAGATTAATGATAAAGGAGCAAGCGCAATGGAAGAAATGGTTGTCGTTACACCGGAGAAATTAGAAAAGCTGATGAAACAAAAATTAGAAGCTGCTGGTTTACATTCTGAACATGCCGAAGAAGTTGCTCGACATTTAACTTTTGCAGATGCTAGCGGTATTCATTCACACGGGGCGGTTCGTATGGATTATTATGCGGAACGGATTGCAAAAGGCGGGATCACGATTGACCCCGAATTATCATTTGAAAAAACTGGACCGTCCACTGCCATTTTTCATGGCGATAATGGCGTGGGTCAATTTGTTTGTAACGAAGCATTAGCTGCTGCAGTTGATCTAGCCAAAGAATCAGGGTTAGCATATGTTGGCGTTTCTCAAACGAGTCATAGTGGGACGTTATCGTATTATGTTAAAAAAGCAGCGGAACAAGGCATGGTTGCTCTTTCAATGTGTCAATCTGATCCAATGGTGGTACCGTTTGGCGGTACAAGCAATTATTTTGGGACAAATCCAATCGCTTTTGCAGCACCTAGAGCAGGTCATGAACCAGTCGTGTTTGATATGGCCACGACAGTACAGGCTTGGGGGAAAATTTTAGATGCACGTTCAAGAGATGTTGAAATTCCCGACACATGGGCAGTAGACGAAAAAGGCCAGCCAACGACTGATCCTTATGAAGTACGAGGTTTATTGCCGATTTCAGGACCAAAAGGATATGGACTAATGATGATGGTCGATGTCTTAGCTGGTTCGTTGTTAGGCTTACCTTTTGGCAAACATGTCAGCTCCATGTATGCGGATTTAACGGAGAAACGGAATCTGGGTCAGATGTTTTTAGTCATTGATCCAAGCCGCTTTACAGATTCTGAACGATTTAAAGAAAATATTAATCAAATGGTGGAAGAACTTCATAGTGTGCCTACAGCAGAAGGGTTTCAACAAGTTTACTACCCAGGAGAAATTGGTCAGCTAAACTATCAAAAAGCCATGTCAGAAGGCATTGAAATTCCACAAAGTATTTATGATTATTTAGTTAGTGAGATTGTACATTACGATAAATATGGCGGGCAAGGGGCCTTTGCCAAATAATGAGGAGCGCAGAGAGTATTCGCTACTGCGTTGCTCTCGCCTTCTTTCTATTGGAGGAAAGTAAAATGAAAAAATCGTCAAAAGTAGCACTTATTTTTGCATTCTTAGTTAGTATTTTTGTGCCAGTTGCGGCCTTTGCTGATGAGATTGGGGATGTAGTTGCCCCGACAGGAATCATGGCATTAGTTGTGATTATTCCATTGATTGTTGTTTTGGTTCTATTGTTTATGAAAGTCGATATGATTATTGCTGGTTTAATTGGTGGCGTCTTAGCGATGCTGATTGGTGGCATTGGACTAGAAGAAGCGAATAAACAGATGTTGGAAGCTATCCCAATGATGTTAGGAATTACCGTTCCCATCATTAATTCAGCTGTTGCGATGGCGGTCTTTAAAGCAGGTAGTTATTCAGCCGCATTAACTTTAGCCAAACGAGGCACAAAAGGAAAAGTCGAGTATGTTTCAGCTTTTATTGTTATCTTATTAGCCGCAGCCACATATATGTCAGGAATTGGTGGCGGAAGTGCGATGGTTATTGCGCCATTGGCCTTTGCTGCAGTTGGCGTTGTTCCTGAATTAATTGCAGCCATGTCTTTAGCTGCTGCGGTATCATTTACAACATCACCCGCTTCATTAGAATCAAGTATTGTTTCAAAATTAGGCGATATCAGTGTAGGTTCATATGTTTCAACCATGCGACCTTACTGGTTATTCTTCGTAGCCTTAGCAATTGTTTTAGCCTTTTGGGGAACGAAACACAGAAAGATTGGCTTTAAAGAGTCGGCAGATGATGAATTTGATAAAAAGAGCAATGGTGAATTATTTAAAATTACCTTGCCAGCCATCTTCTTATTGTTTGCTGTAATTTTTGGACCAATTGTGAATGACTTAATTGGTTTTGCCTTCTTTACGCCACTTGTATACATGATTTTAACATTAGTTTTAATTTTCTTATGTACAGATTTCTCAATGAACAAATCTGTCGAAGCGATGGTAGATGGGTCTACATATATTTTGACTCGTTTGTTCCAAGTAGGGATTTTCTTAGCCTTTATTAATGTTATTGCACAAACCGGAACGTTTGCTGTAATCGCAGGTGTTGCCGAAAATGCACCAGCCTTTATTGTCGTGCCAGTTGCCATTTTAACAGGGATTTTAATTGGGATTCCAGCCGGGGCCTATGTTGGTTCTGTTTTAACTTTAGTGTTACCGGTTGCTGTATCGTTGAACTTCCCGCCGTTAGCATTAGGTTTTGTAGCAATGGGTGTTGGTTTAGGTAGTCAAATGAGTTTCGTTAATATTACTATGCAAGCTTTATCTTCAGGTTTCCAAATTCCAATTTTGGATGTTGTTAAAGGAAACGTGAAATGGTTAAGTATTGCCTCTGTACTATTATTAGTTATCGGTTTAATCTTTGGATAAAAAACAATTTAGGGAGTGGAAAACATGGATTTATTAATTAAACAAGTTCGTCTTCAAGACGGTGAAGCCTTACAAGATGTAGCTATTAAAGAAGGAAAAATCATTGAAATCGCCCCAGTTATTACTGGCGATGCCAAAGAAGTCATCGAAGCAGATGGTCGTGTTTTAATCCCCGGTTTTGTAGAAAGCCATTTACATTTGGACAAAGCATTGATCGCTGATCGTAAACCAAATAAATCAGGTACGTTGAAAGAAGCGATTGAAGTGACTGCAGAATTAAAACCAACATTTACCGAAGAAGACATTTACGACCGTGCCAAACGTGCTTTAGAAATGTTAATCGTTCATGGAACAACAGCGTTAAGAACGCATGCAGAATTTGACCCAGCACAAGGTTTTACTGGCTTCAAAACAATTATGCGTTTGAAAGAAGAATACAAAGAGTTAATTGATATGCAAGTAGTTGCGTTTCCGCAAGAAGGAATTTTTAAAGCTCCTGGAACAGAACAAATGATGTATGAAGCAATGGATATGGGCGCAGACGTTGTCGGCGGGATTCCTTATAATGATGCACCAGCGAAAGAACATATTGATTTAGTGTTTGAAATTGCCAAAAAATATGATAAAGACGTGGATTTACACCAAGATTTTGCCGATGAAGCTGATGATATGAGTATTGAATACTTATGTGAAAAAACCATTGCTGAAGGCTACCAAGGCCGTGTTTCAGTGGGCCACTTAACGGCATTGCACGCCTTACCAGAAGCAGAATTGGCGCCCATTATTGCAAAAATGGCGGAAGCAAATATTAGTGTGATGGCTTTACCAGCAACGGATTTACATTTAGGGGCTCGTGGTGATCAGTACAATGTTCGACGTGCTGTTACGCCAATTCGTAAATTACGCGATGGTGGCGTGAATGTCTGTATTGCTACAAATAATATTCGCAATGCTTTTACACCATATGGCACAGGGGATATTGTTCAAACGGCGATGTTAGCCATTCCTGTTGGGCACTTAGGTGGAGCGGATGACTTAAAAACAGTGCTACCAATGGTAACAACAAGTCCTGCTCGTGCGATGGGACTAGAAGGCTACGGTGTCGCAGTTGGGAATAAAGCAGATTTAGTCTTATTAGACACAAAAGTAGTTGAAGATGCGATTATTGATATTCCTGAACGATTATATGTCATTAAAAATGGCCGTGTCACAGTTAAAACAGATAAAAAAGTCGAAATCATTCGTTAAGAAAAAATGTTTATAAATGTCTTTTAATGAAAAAATCAAGAAGAGGTCGGGACAGAAGTGTTTAACTCCGAGAACTCTCAAGGACAAAACTGTGACGAGAAAACACCTTAGAAGTTGTTGAGAACGAAGCAACGCGTAGTGTTGCTTCTGTTCCCGTCGTTTATCAGTTTTTGAGCGTGGAGCAAAAATCCAAAGTGATTTTTGTCCCACGCTCTTTTTGATAGAAAAAGTTGTATTTGAATACATTTTGTAACAAAAACGTTTGATAAAAAGAAGGAAAAATGATTAATTTTACGAAAAAAAGCATATATCAACAAAAAAGAAGCAAATTTTGAATAAAAAAAGAAAAAATATGAAAAAAAATCGAAGAATTGTTTAACAATTGAAAACACATGAAAACCAGTGATATCAAGGTGTGAAAGCCTTACAAAAGGTAAGTTTACCTATTATGGAGAGAGAACGAGTAATCTGAAATGTTTTTGTAACATTTCTATTGCTTAATTGAAATATGGGTGTGGTAGAATGATTCTGTCGTAAGAAAAGATTAAGATATTTTAAATAAACTTTAGAAATTAATTCGGAGGAATGACAAGTGAAGAAACGTCTATTTGCATCAGTATTACTATGTTCATTAACGCTATCGGCAATTGCTACTCCAAGCATCGCTTTGGCGGACAATGTTGATAAAAAGATTGAAGAAAAAAATCAAGAAATTTCATCATTAAAAGCAAAACAAGGAGATTTAGCTTCACAAGTATCTTCTTTAGAAGCAGAAGTATCTTCAGTATTTGACGAAAGCATGGCTTTACGTGAACAAAAGCAAACACTAAAAGCAAAATCAGAACAATTACAACAAGAAATTACAAACTTGAATCAACGTATTGAAAAACGTAACGAAGCAATCAAAAATCAAGCACGCGATGTTCAAGTTAATGGACAAAGCACAACAATGCTAGATGCAGTTTTAGATGCGGACTCAGTTGCAGACGCAATCAGCCGTGTTCAAGCTGTTTCAACAATCGTAAATGCCAACAACGACTTAATGCAACAACAAAAAGAAGACAAACAAGCCGTTGTTGATAAAAAAGCTGAAAACGAGAAAAAAATGAAACAACTTGAAGCAACAGAAGCTGAATTAGAAACAAAACGTCAAGATTTACTTTCTAAACAATCTGAATTAAATGTAATGAAAGCTTCATTAGCATTAGAACAATCATCTGCTGAAAGTTCTAAAGCTGGCTTAGAAAAACAAAAAGCAGCTGCTGAAGCAGAGCAAGCACGTTTAGCTGCTGAACAAAAAGCTGCAGCTGAAAAAGCTAAAAAAGCTGCTGCAAAACCAGTTCAAGCTAAAGCTGAAGTGAAAGCAGAAGCACCAGTTGCCTCTTCTTCAACAACAGAAGCACAAGCACCAGCAAGCTCAAGCTCAGCAACTGAATCAAGCACGCAACAAACAACTGAAACAACTACACCAAGTACAGATAATAGTGCAACAGAAAATACTGGCTCTTCTTCATCAGAACAACCAGTACAACCTACAACACCAAGTGATAATGGAAGTAATGGTGGCGAAACTGGTGGTGGAACAGTTACACCAACACCTACACCAGAACCAGAGAAACCAACACCACCAACACCAACACCTTCTGCTGATCCAACAATCAATGCATTGAACGTTCTACGTCAATCATTAGGTTTACGTCCAGTAGTATGGGATGCAGGGTTAGCAGCTTCTGCAACTGCTCGTGCAGCACAAGTTGAAGCAGGCGGCATTCCAAATGATCACTGGTCTCGCGGAGATGAAGTTATCGCAATTATGTGGGCGCCAGGTAACTCAGTAATCATGGCGTGGTATAATGAAACAGGCATGGTAACAGCTTCAGGTAGCGGTCACCGTGATTGGGAAATTAACCCAGGTATTACACGTGTCGGTTTTGGTTACTCAGGTAGCACAATCGTAGGACACTCAGCCTAATCAGCAACGATAAAAATAGACGTAAGCAGCTTCTGAAAAGAAGCTGCTTTTTTCATTACTATTTCATCCGTCTCCGTTGACAAATTTGCTAAACGTGGTATTCTAATTATAATCTAATAATTTCCGTTGAATAGGAAAGTAAATACAAGACAGCTGGTAGAGAGACTTTGGTTGGTGAAAAAAGTTAGGTGTCTGTATCGAAAAATGGCCTAGGAGGAATTTTTGTCGAAACGTAGGCAAAAACGTAATGTCTTTCGTTAACAAGACCGCTGATTATGATTGTCAGTTGAAGGGAAAGAGTCATCTTTCCGAAAAAAGGTGGTACCGCGATAATAATCGCCCTTTTACTAGTTACGGCTAGTAAAAGGGCGTTTTTTTATAAATAAAAATAGGAAAGAGTGAGGCAAATGAGTAGTCAGATCCCTTTTACAGTTGATCATGTGGGAAGTTTTTTACGTCCGGAAACAATTAAGAAAGCACGGAAAAAGGTCCAAGCAGGTGCTTTATCTCAAGCAGAGCTACGTCTTATTGAAGATGAGGAAATCAAAGCATTAGTAGCAAAACAAAAAGCTGGCGGCTTACGGGGAATCACAGATGGTGAATTTCGTCGCGGTTTTTGGCATATTGATTTCTTAGAAGGATTAAATGGCGTGACAGGCTATATCCCAGAAACGGGGTATAACCAAACCTTTCATGGAAAAGCAGCTCCGGCCTATAATATCCGCGTAGTGGATAAAATATCTTTTCCTGCGCAACATCAATTTTTAGAGGACTTTTCATTTTTAAAAGAGGTGGTGGAAGTTGGTGATGGCACGGTAGCCAAAGCAACAATCCCTAGTCCGACCATGATTTTACGTCAAGAAATTTTATCCAATGATGGCACCTCGCGTATCCAAACAATTTATCCAGAGATTGGCGCTTTTTATAAGGATTTAGCACAAACATATAAAGACGCAATTGCGGCCTTTTATGAGAGAGGTTGCCGCTATTTGCAATTTGATGATACAAATTGGGCGTTTCTAGCGGATCAGACAAAACAAGAAGAATTACGAGCAAAAGGAATACAGCCAGAAGAAATTGCACAAGTGTGTACCACGATTATTAATGAAGCCTTGGATGGTAAGCCAGAAGATTTAACTGTAACTACACACATTTGCCGTGGGAACCATGCTTCGTCTTGGTTATTTTCAGGTGGTTATGAACCGATAGCAAAAGAATTATTTGCTACGAATTATGATGGTTTCTTCTTGGAATATGACTCAGATCGTGCAGGGGACTTTTCACCATTAAGACATTGGCAAAATAATGGCAGCAAAGTCGTTTTAGGTTTAGTTACTTCTAAGTTTCCTGAACTAGAAGAGACTGAGCAAGTGAAAGCACGAATTCAAGAAGCCCAACAGTTTATTCCTTTAGAAAACTTAAGTATTAGTCCGCAATGTGGTTTTGCTTCGACGGAAGAAGGAAATCGTTTGACGGAGAAAGAACAATGGCGCAAAGTTCAATTACTTCAAGAAATTGCTAAAGAAGTATGGTAAAAAACTGGGACATAAGTCTAAATGGCTTACGTCCCAGTTTTTTCATTATATTATTTTAAATATTGATCTTTAGTAAAATTTGTGTATTCATATTCGCCTTTGTTACCATAAAAGCGATTATAGCGTTGTTTGAATTTGCGGAATAAATAAATGACCGTTACTTTAACTAGGCAATACATTGGAATCCCAAAGATAACGCCCATTAAACCAAACAGTTCACCCATAACTAACAAGACAAGTAAAATGGTAATTGGATGGACTTTTAATTTATCGCCCATCACACGAGGAATAACAAAATCACCATGAATCAATTGGATGGCGAACCAGACGATAACAAATTTAACTACCATAAATGTGGAATCCTGAAAGGCAATAATCAATCCAGGAATAAAGGCAATAAATGGCCCGATATAAGGAATAATACATAAAATACCAGCAGCTAAAGCTAAAATGCTACCAAATTGTAAACCAATTAATAGAAAAGCTGGCCAATACATAATCCCTAAAACCAACGAAGCAATGACTTGACCTTTTAGATAATCGCCAATTTGAATATTGGCAATTTGACTATATTCATCAAAATCAGGACGAAAAGCTGGGGGAATCATGCCTTTTACAAAGCGATAAAACTTTTCTTTGTCCTTTAAAAGGAAAAAGGCGATGATAGGTCCTGTAAACAAGGTTAGGAAAGTAGAAGAGACTGCAGAAAAGACGCTTCCCAGACCTTGTGCGCCTGTTTGTAGGTAATCCCCTGCAAAGTCTTTAAAGGAGTTTGCCAGTTTGCTCCAGAGCTGATTAATGGACTCATTAGCAGATTCTAAATCTTTTACAAAAGGTGTTTTAGCCATAAATTGTTGTACTGTTTGGAGCGTGCTTTTCCAAAAACTTGGGAATTGTTTGATTAACTCTTCCGTTTGGTCTTGAATAATTGGGAAAAGTTGCAGTCCAGCTAACACGAGTAATGCAATAATTAAGACATAGAGAATCGCAATCGCCCAAACACGGGGGACTTTTTTCTCAAGGCGTTTCACCATTGGATTAAGCAAATAAAATAGAATAATACCAAAAAGTACCGGGCCTAAGACGGCACTGAAAATAACAAAAATCGGTTTAAAGATAAATGAAACGGTGTTGAATAAAAAGATAGTTACAGCAATTAGACAAAGGATAGTTAATGTGTAAAGTAAATTTTTCCCACCTAAAAAGCGGATCCACTTGGTACTTTCTTTATCCATAAGTTGCTCCTTTCGTTAAGCTTTATTTCTAAAATGACCAATAATTTCAATGATTCCCATGAAAATCAGGATAAATCCAAAGACTTGCATCAAAACTAAGAGGCTTTTGAAGGGGTTGAAAACTAAAACGGCTCCAGCGATTAAAACGAGAACACTGTAGATAAGCGCGCCTGTTTGACGAGTATTTAAAGCAAAAGTCAATTGAACGAGGCCGTTTATTACAATACTAATCCCTAATAAAAATGGCAGAATCGAAACGATCACTGGTGCAAAAAATAAAAAGGCTACTGCTAAGACAACAAAGATTAAACCTGTTACGAAACCAAGTCCCCAGCTACCTGTTTGTTTTTTTATTTTGTAGTCATCATAAATATTAATTAACCCTAAAAGCATCAAATAACCAGCAATTAAATAACCGACGAACTGGAAGAAAGCACCGGGATTAAAGGCAATGGCACTTCCGATAACGATAAAGACGGCGTCGCGTAATAGGGTATGGCGCCGAAAATTTTCTCTAAAAGTTTGGAACATAAAAATCCTCCTCAATGTTATTGGTTCTTTTATTCTAGCGGAAAAAAGGAAAAAGTGCGAGTGGTAGCTCTAAAAAGTGTTGGAAACTGTGTCTTTAGAAAAAGTAACATTAAAAATTAAAAAAGTCTTACAAATGAGCGAAAATTGGCATATAATGGAAAGTGAAATTTTATTTTAAGAAGGAGAGATTTGATGGATTTATTACCTTTATTAGGCGTATTGATCGTCATTGTCGGCTTCGCATTGAAATTTGATGCTATCTTGATTGTGATGGTTGCTTTAATAGTGACGGCTTTTACTGGCGGGCTTGGTTTGACATCGATGCTAGAAACACTAGGAACAACCTTTGTGAATAATCGAGGCATGGCTATCTTTATTATTATTATGTTAGCAACAGGAACGTTAGAAAGAAATGGCTTGAAAGAGTCAGCGGCTACGTTGATTAAACGATTCAAAAAGGTATCTGCTGGTGTGATTATTGACATTTATGGTGTCTTTCGGATTATTTTTGCCGCTTTTAACGTAAGTTTCGGTGGGGTAGCAGGTTTTGTGCGCCCGATTATTTTGCCAATGGCGTTAGGAACAATTGAATCAAAAAATTTACCAATGGTGCCAGAATATGAAGAAGAACTAAAAGGGATGGCTTCAGCCATGGAAAATATCTGTTGGTTCTTTGGTCAAGTTTTGTTTGTTGGTGGGGCTGGGGCATTGCTTGTTCAATCAACATTGAAAGATTTAGGCTATGAAGTGACATTAGGTAAATTGGCTTTAGTGGAAGTACCAGTCGCCTTAGTTGCCTTAATTTCGGCAAGTATTTACTTTACTTTAAAAGAAAAAAGATTACGTAAAAAATATTATGGACAGGAGGGACTGAAATGAGTTTTTTCACAGATTCAAGTATTGATTTGAGTGCAAAATTATTGGAAGTCCTTTACATTTTTATGGGGATTATCTTGTTATATACAAGTTTTCGTAGTTTTCGTGATAAAACCAATCCACATGCGTATGGGACTAGTTTATTCTGGGGAATCTTAGGGATTTTAATCGGTTTTGGCCGGTTTATTCCACCAGTTGCCTGTGGCGTACTTATTTTTGTGATGACAATTCCGGCAATTCTTCAAAAAGTGACAAAAGGGGAAAGTCGCTTACCTTCGAAAGAATACATGGAAAAAATGTCTCAAAAATTAGGAATGAAGATTTTTATTCCCGCACTAAGTATCGGGGTTTTTGCGATTCTTTTTGCCACATTGACTACTTTAGGGGCTTTAGTTGGTGTCGGCGTTGGTGTTTTTGTAGCAATTTTCATCATGATGTTCTTTTCTAAAAATAATACGCCGAAAGTATTTTTTGATGATGCGGCGGAAATGTTAGAAACAGTCGGTCCTCTTAGTACGTTGCCAATGCTATTAGCTTGTTTAGGTGCTGTTTTTACTAGCGCTGGTGTTGGTGAGATTATTTCAAAAGGGGTTAGTGCCGTAGTACCAGCAGGAAATGTTAATGTAGGGATTATTATTTATGCTGTGGGAATGGTTGTTTTTACGGCTATCATGGGCAATGCCTTCGCAGCAATAACTGTGATGACAGTCGGAATTGGTGTGCCGTTTGTCTTTTCTTTAGGGGCAGATCCCGCATTAGTTGGGATGGTTGCCTTAACATGTGGTTTTTGTGGTACACTGTTAACACCGATGGCTGCGAACTTTAATATCGTACCTGTAGCCATGTTGGAAATGAAAGATAAGTACGGCGTCATTAAAAATCAATTGCCGATTGCACTTTTCATGTTAATTTTCCAAATTGTTTATATGATTCTATTCAAATAAGAAAGGATGATCGAAATGAAAGTTGTCGTTACTGGCTTTAATCCATTTGGAGGAGAAGCAATCAATCCTGCCTTTGAAGCAGTCAAAAAATTACCTGCTGAAATTGCAGGAGCTGAAATTATTAAAGTTGAGGTGCCAACTGTTTTTGGCACTAGTGGTGAAAAGGTGGCTGAAGCAATTGAAGCCCATCAACCAGATATGGTGATTTGTGTTGGACAAGCAGGCGGCCGTCAAACAGTCACTGTTGAAAAAGTGGCGATTAATTTAGCGGAAGCGCGTATCCCAGATAATGCAGGGCAACAACCAAGCGATGTACCGTTGGTTGAAGAGGGAGCAACAGCCTATTTTACAAATTTACCGATTAAAGCGATGGTAAAAAATTGTCATGACCATCAATTACCTGCAGCGATTTCTTATACAGCAGGAACCTTTGTATGTAATGATATTATGTATCACTTACTACACTTAATTAACACTAAATATCCAACTATTCGTGGCGGATTTATTCATGTTCCGTTCCTACCAGAACAAACAATTGATAAACCAACGTTTGCTTCTATGTCATTAGAAGCAATCACAGATTCTTTGTTCTATATGATTGAAGCAGCGGTAAAAACGCAAGAAGATATTCAACTACAAGGTGGCACAACCCACTAACTAACAGGAGCGTGGAACAAAAATCACTTTGGATTTTTGTCCCACGCTCAAAAACTGATAAACGGCGGGAACAGAAGCAACACTACGCGTTGCTTCGTTCTCAACAACTTCTAAGGTGTTTTCTCGACATGCGTCTCGTCACAGTCCAGCCTTCAAAAGAGCTACAGCTCTAAGAGTTGCGATGTTTCACTGTGAAGCATGAACAGATGAAATCATCGTACCTACTTGGTGAAGGTCCTTCGGAAATAAGCCGAAATTGTTGAGAATCACGAAGAACGTAGTGATTCGATGATGAACAATACCTACTTGGTCTCCAAAAATTAAAGAACACCGGGTCCTTCAATTCTAGCATGTTCCATGCGTAGAAATTGATGCGAACGAAACGGAGTGTAGTGTATCATGCAACATCAACTCGTACCTCGTTGTGTTTTATGACAATTTTCGGAAATTCCTTCTTATTGCTGAGAAACACTATTTGCAAAGCAAATAGATGTTAAACAGTACCTACTTGGTTCTCGGAGTTAAAACGCTGCTGTCCCGACCTCTTTCTATTTTTACAAAAAGAAAAAGTAATTTTTGTTGGTGTGTGAAAAAATTTTTTATACTATTTTCGTTGACAAGTCGGTTTCTTCTTGGTATATTGAGATTCATAAATTATTAGCCCAGTAGGAAATAGATGTTTTGTTCAGAAAGTCGATGGTTGCTGCGAATCGATCAAGTCTATTTGTGAATTACACTAATAAGTAGTAACAATTACATAATACATAAGCGAGAAGCAAGTAAGCTTCTAATTAAGGTGGTACCGCGGAGAGATTCGTCCTTATTCTTTAAGGATGAATCTCTCTTTTTATATAGCTTTAGGAGGCGTTTTCAATGAGTTGTGGAGGGGTTATTCGTTATCATAAGATCCTTTAATGTCAGAGTATTCAGAAAAAAGATTAGAGGAGCGTAACGAAATGAAAGAAAAACAGAAAAAGAAGACCGTGAGTGTTCGAGAAGCAAGTATCGTGTTATTAATTATTGTGGCAGCTATTGCAACAGGAGTGATTGGCTTAAAGATATCGCCAAATATTACTATTTTGTTTGTGATTGCATTGATTTTAGGCTACGCAATGTTTCGTAAAGTACCATTTGATCAAATGCATAAAGGGATTGTTGATGGCTTGAAGCCAGGGATTATTCCAATTTTTATTTTTATTTTAGTGGGTGCATTGATTGCCGTTTGGATTCAAGCAGGAATTATTCCAACAATTATGGTTTTTGGTTTTAAAATGATTAGTGTTAAATGGTTTGTGCCGTCAGTTTTTATTGTCTGTGCGATTGTCGGCAGTGCAGTAGGTAGTGCTTTTACAGTGATGTCAACAATCGGAATTGCCTTTTTCGGTATTGGCAGTACCTTAGGGTTAAATCCTGCTTTAGTTGTGGGAGCGATTGTTTCTGGTTCAGTTTTTGGTGATAAAATGTCACCTTTATCAGAATCAACAAACTTAGCCGCAGCGATTGTTGAAGCGGATTTGTTTAAACATATAAAAAACTTGATGTGGTCGACTGTACCAGCATTTATTGTCTCTTTAATCTTGTTTATGATTTTAGGACAAACGTACGCGAATACTAGTCTGACAGAAGTAGTTCAAGTTATTCAAGTATTGGAAGACCACTTTACCATTTCCATTTGGTCATTGTTACCATTAGCCTTAATGTTAATCTGTGCCTGGCGCAAAATTCCAGCGATTATCACGATTTTGTTAAACATTATTGTGGCAGTAATTATGATTATTATTCAAAATCCGAAAGTATCGTTGCAGGCATTAGGAAACACGTTGGAAAATGGGTTTGTTTCTCAAACGGGGAACGCACAAATTGATCAATTACTAAGTCGTGGCGGAATTATGAGCATGATGCCGACTGTGGCACTTATTATTCTAACGTTGTCTCTAGGTGGCTTATTAATGGAATTAGGATTGATCTCTGCGGTCATGGAAGTTGTTTCGCAGAAAATGAGCAGTACACCGAAATTGATTTTATCAACGTTATTAACAGGAATTGGCGTAAATATTTTTATTGGTGAACAATTCCTATCGGTTATTTTACCAGGGAATGCCTTTAAAGAAGTTTACAAAAAAGAAGGTTTGGATCCGACTGTTTTAGGAAGAACCTTGGAGGATGGTGGGACGGTTATTAATTACCTCATTCCTTGGGGGATTGCAGGTAGCTTCGTAGCGGGGACCTTTGGCGTACCAACGTTGACTTACTTACCATTTGTTTTCTTTAGTTTGTTATCGCCTGTTTTCTCAATGGTCAGTGCGTTTACTGGTTTAGGGATTAAGCGGTTATCAATAGAACCTGTTACCGAAAAATAGGTTGATTAAAAATAGAACAGTTGATGGGGAATGCTGTAGTTTTTCTCCGTCAATTGTTCTATTTTTTTTTTGTAAAAAAGGTTGCATTTTTAGAAAGAAACAGTTATAGTTGACTAGTCAATTGTTGACGAGTCATCTTTATAAGGAGGAAACTATGTCGTTATCATTACGGGAAGTCAGCCAATTATTATGTCAGTTAAAGGTATTAGATCAAAAAATTACCAAAGTTTTTGAAGAGCATGTTGGCTTGAGTTTGACTCGTTATGAGTTGCTGATGATTTTAAAAGAACGTCAGCCGTGTCTTCAAACAGAGATTCAAGAACACTTAAAAATCGATAGTGGTGCGGTCACTCGCCATTTGAAAATTTTAGAAGAGAAACAGTATGTGACGCGACAGCGAAATCCAGAAAATAATCGGGAAGTGCTAGTGCATTTAACAAAAAAAGCACAACAAGAACTACAGCAATGTACAGCCAAGCAACAGACGGTAACAGAAATTATTCCCAGTACATTTACAAAGGACGACTGTCGCCAGTTAAAAGAACTTTTGACAAAACTAGATCAAAGCATTACAACGAAAGAGGTAGGATAGAATGACAACATATACAACGAATGATTTTTCAGAGATTGTTTTTGGCCGCAAATCGGTTCGGGTGTACGATGAAACCTATAAAATTTCTCATGAAGAAATGTTAGCAATGATTCAAGAAGCGACCACCGCCCCTTCTTCTGTTAACATGCAGCCATGGCGTTTTGTCGTAGTGGAAAGTGAAGCAGGCAAAGAAAAATTAAAACCCTTAATTCGCTTTAATACGCGTCAAAATGAAACATCTTCTGCAATGCTCTTAATTTTTGGTGATCTAAACTGCCATGAGCGAGGAGAGGAAATTTACAATCAAGCCTATGCTAGTGGTAAAATGCCTAAGGAAGTGCGGGACCAACAATTAGCAGCCATTATTCCCCATTATGAAAGTTTAAGCAGAGAACAAATGAATGACATCGTGAAAATTGATGCGAGTTTAGCAGCTATGCAATTTATGTTAGTGGCCCGAGCTCACGGATATGAAACGAATCCAATCGGTGGTTTTGAAGCGGAAAAATTAGCCGAAACATTCGGTTTAGATCAAGAGCGCTATGTCCCAGTAATGATTTTATCTGTGGGTAAGGGCATGGAAACTGGCTATGAATCTGTTCGTTTAGCACCAGAAAAAATTACGACATTTGAATAGGCAATAAAAAATGACGGCGTACGCTTACATCAACCAACATTCTTAAAGAAAGTTGGCTAATGCAACAGCGATGCCGTCATTGTCGTTGGATAAAGTGACTTCCGTTGCGATGTTTTTAAGCTCGTCAACCGCGTTTTCCATAGCAATCCCCGTGCCAGCCCATTCCAACATTGTATAATCGTTGTGACCATCACCAAAAGCGATTACTTCTTCAGCAGTTATGCCTAACTGTAGGGTTAGTTTTTCTAAAGAACGCGCTTTATCAATATTTTTAGCGGTAAATTCAAAATAGAAAGGAGCGGAAAAAGCAGCGGTGACGGTTTCTTTGAAAGGCGCGTAGATGGCCTCATGATATTTTTGTAAATAGGCGGGTTCACCAGCAATTAAAATTTTGTTCAAGGGAAAGTTTAGTCTGGCGGCTAAATCATGCCACTCACATAATTGAAAGTTACCACCCCGTGATTCATATTCAATAATATTAAAATCACCAGTCTCTAAATGTAAGGTGTTATGGAAAACATCATTGACATACATAAATGTTTCATCATTAATCATTGGAATTACGTCAAATTGTTTCAAATGTTCTAAAATTTGTTGACTCAATGACTTTGAAATGGTCTGGTTAAATAGTTGTTGCTGACTGCCATGATGGGTGACACAAGCGCCGTTATAGGAAAGTAGGTGTCCATTATAATGAGCCATTTCCAATTCATCTGCTAAGGGGCGCAGACCGTTAGTCGGGCGTCCAGAAGCCAAAATCAGTGATAGGCCTTGTTTTTGTGCAGCTACTAATGCTTGTCGGGTGTTTGGTGAAATCTTTTTTTCTGAAGTTAACAAGGTACCATCAATATCCATTACAATTGTTTTGATTGCCATAATTGGCCTCCAATCCGAAGAGTTTCTTTCTTTTAGTATAAAAGTTTTTTCTATTAATGTAAACGGATTCTCATGTGAAGTGTATAAAAGAATTATTTTACAAAAATCTATACTATTTTTTTGTGAAATTTCATATAATAGAAGTATTCTAATTATCTACATAGAGAGCGAGGGACAAGGGATATGAAGGAAAAAGAAATGCATTCGCTCTTTTTTAAACATAAGTTTGTGAAAGTAACTCCCTATTTACGCAGTTTTGGCCATCGTTTGAGTGGGATGATTATGCCAAATTTGAGTATTTTTATTGCGTGGAGCTTATTGTCTTTGGTGGCTGGCTATACGGCCGGGAATCTACGGCTAGCTCTTTCTGAAGTCGAAACAATAATGATTCGAGTTGTTTTACCGATTTTAATTGGTTTTACAGGCGGAAAAATGTTCGAGGAACAACGTGGCGGCGTCGTTGCTGCTATTGCGACAGTGGGCGTGATTGTTTCCACAGATGTTCCGCAGTTGTTTGGTGCTATGTTTATTGGACCTTTAGCAGGATATACTTTCGCCAAAATTGAACAAATTCTCTTACCGAAAGTTAAAGAAGGCTATGAGATGCTGACTAAAAACTTTTTAGCAGGAATTGTGGGAGGACTGCTTTGCTGTTTTGGTATTCTAGTTGTGGCTCCTGCTGTTGAAAGCGCTAGTTTTTGGCTGTATCAATTTTCTTCTTGGTTAATTGAAGCCAATCTTTTACCATTGGTTCACGTTTTCTTAGAACCCTTAAAAGTGTTATTTTTTAATAATGCGATTAACCACGGCTTATTAACGCCTCTAGGTTTAGAAGGGGCTAGTCAAACAGGTCAGTCCATTTTATTTCTATTGGAAACAAACCCTGGGCCAGGCGTGGGCGTTTTGATTGCTTTTCTGCTGTTTGGGCCTGTAGGACAACGAAAAACAGCAGGAGGTGCCACCATGATTCAACTGATTGGGGGCATTCATGAAATTTATTTTCCGTTTGTTTTGATGGATCCGCGCTTATTTTTAGCAGTAATTGCTGGAGGAATGAGTGGTACGCTTGTTTTTCAAATATTTAATGTGGGGCTAAGCGCTCCTGCTTCGCCAGGTTCATTGGTTGCGATTTTAGCCAATGCCCCAACTGATGCGAGGCTGGCAGTTTTTAGTGGAATTTTTGTTAGCTTTCTGTGCTCTTTTGCAATAGCAAGCTTGTTATTAAAACGTCAACGAGGAACTGGACCAGTTTCAATGATAAAGATGAAGGAGAAGGAGGAAGACCAAGTGAAAACAGTCACACCCAACTATCAACAAATTTTATTTGTTTGTGATGCAGGAATGGGCTCAAGTGCCATGGGGGCTAGTTTGCTAAGACGACAATTAAAAGCTGTGAATTTGGAGATGCCTGTGACTTACCAGTCCGTTCATCAGATGAAGTGGCAGCCTGAGACATTAGTGGTCATTCAAGCAGAATTGCAACAGTTAGCACAAAAGTACGTCCCAGAAAAGGATATGGTGAGTGTTCAAAATTTTTTAGAAATTAAATCCTATTACCCGCAAGTTTTAGCCAAACTGACTGCTTCTTCTCGAGAGCAATCTTCACTTGGTTCAGAATCTACTGGAACGAACCCGACAAAACAAATACAGAAGCTGGTTTTTTTATATGCCGAGAACGTTCGAGGGTCGCAAACAATGGGAATGGAATTATTGCGACAACAAGCGGCGAAACAAGGAGTCGCAATTGAAGTATCTAAAGAACCACTGGAAACAGTCTTTTTTACCAAGGAGAAAACCTACGTAGTGACTCGTGAACTGGCGCAAGCCTATCATTTAGATCTAACGCAACAAAATTTATATGTGGTTACTAGTTTTTTGAATAAGAAAGAGTATCAAGAATGGCTGGAAGGAGGAGTTGATAGATGTTTTTAACGACAAGAGAAACCGTTCTATTAACGGAATTAGTTAATAGTCCCACCCCCGTTTCAGTAAACCGCATGATGAATTTGTTAAAGGTTAGCCGCCGGACGGTGTATCGTGAATTAGAAAATTTAGAAACCTCGCTAGCATCGATGGGCGCGACGTTGGAAAAAGTAGCTCGTGGGCGCTTTTCGATTCAAGCAGATGAAGCAGCGATGACGGAAATTCAGGCTGCTATTTTAGGAGAAGAGACACAGGAACTTTCTACTTTGGCGCGGCAACATGCGATTTTATTGACATTACTTCAAACAAAAGAGCCAGTCTCTATGCATTATTTTCTGGAAACGTATTGTATTAGTAATACGACTTTTTATGCCGATATTAAACAATTAGAAACACGGATTGCGCGGATTCCTTTGACGATTTCTCGAAATCAAGGTTATGAGGTGACTGGTTCTGAAAAATATCGCCGTCTTCTAATGGCGAATATTCTAAGTATGGAAATTAATGAGTACCAATTTTTTCATTTTACCGAATTAACGACAAACGACCATTTTTTCTTTCAGTTTATTCATGCAGAACATTTAGCGTTTGCACAAAAAATTGTTCAGCCAGAAGTAGAAACTTTATTTCCAGCATTAAGTGATCGCAAATTACAACATTTGATCTTAATGTTAACGATTGCGATGGATCGGGTCACTGCAGGTTTTTATTTAGCTGATGAGACCTATACTGGGCAGATGAATAAGGCCTTTCTCAATTGTTCTAAACGACTTTTTTCAAAAGTCGCTGCTGAAACGAAACAACTGTATGCTGTTAGTGAGATTGTTTTTTTTGCTAGCTTATTAAGTGATTTTTCTAATTCTTTTGATGAAGATTTTTTTGATGAACATTTTGACACTCAGCTGGCTTATGCAGTGAAACAACTGATTGAAGCAGTAAGTCAAGAAACGGAAGTTAATTTTTTCGAAGATACAAATTTGTATAAAATGTTGTTGACACATTTATCGGGTGTTTTTTCTCGTGCAGTTTTACAAGAAGAAGATTTAACGAATCCCATTTTAGAACGGGTCATGAATCAATATCAAGAAATAGCTGCGGCTTTACGCCAAGCGTTGCCGCAAATTTTTCCGCAAAAGAATCTATCGGAAGAGGAAATTGCCTACATGGTGCTTCATTTTGCCAATTCTTTAGAACGGAGTCCCAAAATTATGGAAGTTGATATTGCTGGTTTTTCTCCTAGCGGCTTGGCTTCGACAAGTATGTTGGAAATGCGATTACGGCGCTACTTTCCTTTTATCAACCAGATTCATTTTTTTCGGATTGCGGATTTAGGCAAGGTAAATGTTGAGGAAAACTATGACTTAGTGATTTCCACTTCGTTATTACCAGGATACAACGGCAAATATAAATTGATTTCACCATTACTTTTAGACGATGAAATCCGCCAATTGAAAGAAGAGTTTAAGCGGATTAGTCACGAAAAACGCTCGCTTAGGAAAGCGCCTGTGAAAAAAACAAGTGGCGAGGAAAGTTACGAAACAGTGGTCGCTTTCATGGAAGAAATTAGTAAACTATTAGAAACATTTTTCATAGCAGATTTAAATAATCAAGCGGATTTAGCAGAAACCGTTCAACACGCCCTCGCGCAACTTTCCGAAAATTTAATCACCGATAGTGCAATCGTTTGTCAGCAATTGATGAAACGTTACGAGCAAGCGCCTATTGGGATTCCTCAGACGGAAATGGCCTTATTCCATACCTCAAGTACAGCAGTGACACAGCCTGTCTTTTGTATTTTTAATCTAGCTCAGCCACTTATGATTGAAGGCATGGATAAAAAGCCGATGCAGTTACAACGTATGTTACTCATGCTAGCGCCGATGCCGATCGATGAAACAATCGGAAAAATTTTAGGAAAAATCAGTGGTGCGATTATTATGAATGATTTAAATACAGAAATTTTTCATTCAGGAAATGAAGCCATTGTTTATCAGTTACTTTCGTCATTATTAATTGAAGAAATGAAAGGCTAGGTGTTGATAGATGTTTGAAATTACAGCAGAGCAAATAATGTTGAATCAATCGTATGCTAGTTGGGAGGAAGCACTTGCAGCTTCTGGTGAGTTACTGCTAAAAAATCAGTTGGTCACGCCTGACTATGTCAAAGCAATGTATCAACGCCAACAAAAAGTCAGCGTGTATATCGGTAACTTCGTGGCATTGCCTCATGCGGAAGGACAAGATGAACAAGTTTTAAAAGAAGGGATTTGCTTTATTCAAGTGCCTGATGGGGTCAACTTTGGTACGGAAGCAGATCGAAAAATAGCCACCTTGTTATTTGTCGTTGCTTTAAAAAGTCAACGGCAACTAAGCATGCTTCAAGAATTAGCTTTTTTCTGTTCAGAGCTCGAAAACATTCAGCGGCTCAGTGATTGTCAAACAATCGATGAAGCACAAAAAATTCTGGCCCAAGCCTAAAGCTACGTCTGAAAAAAATTGGTAGTAAAAAAATCAATTTATTTTGAAATTTTCAATAATTATTGAAATAATTTTATCTTAAAAAATAAAATATTTTTTATTTAAGAGATTAAACAAAAAAGATAAGAAGATTCCTTGACAAAAAATAGGCTCTATGATAAATTTAAGGTAACTTGTGACAAAGTCGTGCATGGATGCACTAAAAAGACACCCTACTGCTGATAGGGTGTCTTTTTTTGCTGTTTAGACAGCAGCGGTTGGAAGCAACTTGTTTATTCCTCGTTCTGTTTTTCCAACCAAATGGTTACAAGTTTCAGGACAATCCCGACAAAAATCGGCACAAGAATTTTTGTGACAATCTCGTACATGTGATGCACCTCCTTTCGAGGCAAGTCGCCAATTTGAGTATAGCATAAAAAGTTGTTCATTTATTATTGAAATTATTAGAAATGGAATAAGCACGTGTTTTCTGGTTTTCGTAACTAGAGAACACGTGCTTTTTTCTTTCAACTTTTGGCACAATGGTTTGTGCCAAAGTACGACTTTTTCCAGATTAGGAAAGCGGATACAATTTAGTCAACAAGAAAAGTTACTTGAGAGAAGGGGAATAAAAATGGAACAAGTACCAGAAAAGAATAAAGTATCAATTAAAGTAAAAGTTCAAAGACTAGGCAGTACCTTATCTAGCATGGTGATGCCCAATATCGGGGCATTGATTGCGTGGGGCGTTTTGACAGCGCTATTTATCCCAGATGGATATCTGCCAAATAAAGCCTTTGCCACGATGGTTGGCCCAATGTTGACCTATTTAATTCCATTATTAATTGGCTACACTGGTGGGAAAGTAATTGCAGGTGATCGCGGTGCCGTAGTTGGCGCAATTGCGACAATGGGCGTGATTGTGGGAACTGATATTCCGATGATGCTAGGTGCCATGATTATGGGTCCACTTGGTGGCTTGACAATTAAGAAATTTGATCAGTATTTCCAACATCGAATTAAAGCTGGTTTTGAAATGTTAGTAAACAATTTTTCAGCTGGATTAATTGGTTTTGCGTTAGCTTTACTTGGCTTTTCAGCGATTGGCCCAATTGTTGATGCGCTGACTGCTGCAATGGCACGTGGTGTGGAAATCATTTTAAATGCTCATTTGATTCCATTAACGAGTATTTTTATTGAACCGGCAAAAGTGCTCTTTTTAAACAATGCGATTAATCATGGCATTTTAACACCCTTAGGGACAGAACAAGTCTTATCGGCTGGTAAATCAATTCTTTTCCTATTAGAAGCAAACCCTGGTCCTGGGTTAGGAGTCTTATTAGCATTTATGTTTTTTGGAAAAGGTGCGGCAAAATCTTCTGCGCCGGGAGCAATAATTATTCATTTCCTTGGTGGTATCCACGAAATTTACTTCCCATATGTAATGATGAAACCGTTATTATTCTTATCGGTTATTGCAGGTGGCGCGACAGGTAGTTTGGTTTTCCAAACGTTAGATGCTGGTTTACGTGCGCCCGCTTCACCAGGCTCCATTATAGCTATTTTAGCGATGACACCAATGGGTTCTTACTTACCAGTTATTTTAGGTGTTTTGGCAGCAACTGCTGTTTCCTTTGCAGTATCCGCAGTCATTTTAAAAGCAGATGCGAAAGAAGAAAGTGATGAATTTGCCCAAAAAGTGAAAGAAACCCAAGCTGCTAAAGCAGCATCAAAAGGATTAACTGTCGCAAATGGTAGTGCTTCATTGTCAGGAATTCAACAAATTATTTTTGCTTGTGATGCTGGGATGGGCTCTAGTGCAATGGGTGCGTCTATCTTACGGAAAAAGGTCCAAGAGGCTGGTTTAGTACAAACTGTGACGAATCGGGCCATTAATAATTTGACCGATGAGGGAAATACATTGATTGTCACACAAGCGGAATTGCAAGAACGGGCCAAACAGAAAGCACCTAATGCAACCTTTGTAGCAGTTGAAAACTTCTTGAACTCACCACGTTATGATGAAATTGTGGCTGAACTATCAGGTACCAAAGAAAAAAACGACGCACAACCAACAGTCTCCAAAGAAACACCTGCTTCTGAAATTGAGGGAGATTTAGCCAATGTCAATGAGATTCTTTTGGTTCACGATGATCGTGTCGGGTCAGCAACGATGGGAATGAAAGTCTTAGAAGAAATTTTAGATAAAGAGAAAATTTCAATGCCGATTCGAAAAATTAATATTAATGAATTAACGCAACAAACACAGGCTTTAATTGTCACAAAAGCTGAACTAACGGAACAAGCCCGTAAAAAAGCCCCGAAAGCGACACACTTATCAGTAAAAAGTATGGTTAATCCCCAAAAATATGAAACAGTGGTTTCGCTCTTAAAAGAAAGTGCCTAGAGAGGAAGAAAACAATGGAAAATCTTACGAATATTTCAATTGAATTAAATCAACAGTTTAATACAAAAGAAGAAGCTATTCGCTTTTGCGGCGAAAAACTAGTCGAGGCAGGCTGTGTTGAGCCCGCTTATATCGAAGCAATGATTGAAAGAGACCAATTGCTATCTGTTTATATGGGGAATTTTATTGCCATTCCTCATGGAACAGAAGAAGCCAAAAAATTAGTGAAAAAATCAGGAATCTGTGTAGTGCAAGTCCCAGAGGGCGTTAATTTTGGCACCGAAGAAGATGAAAAAATTGCTACCGTATTATTTGGGATTGCCGGAGTCGGTGAAGAACATTTGCAATTAGTCCAACAAATTGCACTTTATTGTAGTGATATGGATAACGTGGTGCAACTTGCCGACGCATTAAGTAAAGAAGAAATAACAGAAAATTTAGCCATTGCTTAAAGGAGAGAATAAGAATGAACGCAGTACATTTTGGAGCAGGAAATATTGGACGCGGCTTTATCGGCGAAATTTTAGCTAAAAACGGCTTTCATATTACGTTTGTGGATGTTAATGAAACTATCATTCAAGCGTTAAAAGAACGTAAAAGTTACACAATTGAATTGGCCGATGCCTCACATCAACAAATTAACGTTGGAAATGTGACCGGGTTAAATAACATGACAGAACCAGAAAAAGTAGTCGAAGCAATTGTAGAAGCTGATTTAGTCACGACGGCGATTGGTCCCAATATTTTACCAAGAATTGCTGAATTAATTGCTCAAGGAATTGATGCACGTGCCGAAGCAAATTGTCAAAAGCCGCTGGATATTATCGCTTGTGAAAATATGATTGGTGGTTCAACCTTTTTAGCAGAAGAAGTGGCCAAATATTTGAAAAACCCAGCTTATGCTGAAAAATGGATTGGTTTTCCTGATGCGGCGGTTGATCGGATTGTTCCATTACAAAAACATGAGGACCCACTTTTTGTTCAAGTTGAGCCTTTTTGTGAATGGGTCGTTGATGATACTAACCGAAAAGCCAAAGAAATTCAGTTAGAAGGCGTTCATTACGTTGCTGATTTAGAGCCGTATATTGAACGGAAATTATTTAGTGTAAACACTGGCCATGCTACAGTTGCCTATACAGGGGCGTTGTTAGGCTATCAAACCATTGACGAAGCGATGCAGGACGCCTTAGTGGTAGCACAACTCAAATCAGTTTTGCAGGAAACGGGTAAACTTTTAGTGGCTAAGTGGAATTTTGATGAACAAGAACATGCAGCCTATATTGAAAAAATTATTCAACGTTTCCAAAATAAATATATTTCAGATGCTATTACACGTGTAGCGCGGACACCAATCAGAAAGTTAGGTGCGCAAGAACGGTTTATTCGACCAATCCGTGAATTACAGGAACGCAATCTAGTGTCGCCGCATTTATTAGCAATGATTGGTATTGTCTTTAATTATCATGATCCAGAAGATGAACAAAGCCGTCAATTACAGGAAATGCTTGACCAAGAAAGCGTTGATACAGTAATCGCTGAAGTAACGGGCATTGAAGATCCAGAAACGGTTAAAAATATTAAACAAAACGTAGAACGCTATGCGCGACCACAAGTAGCCTAATAACAAAATCCTTCTACCAAGATACTTCACATTTCTTAATTAAAGGCAAAAACAACCGCTCACTGATTAAAGTGAGCGGTTGTTTTTAACATATTGACTAAGTGGTTTTTGATAAAGTTCTCCTTTGAAGGCACCTGTATTGAAGTATTCAGCTAATTGGTAACCAATGAACGGGCCGGTAGTGAGTCCCGATGAACCAAGTCCGCTAGCAACCACAAGGTGGGGCATCTCTGGCAAGGGACCGAAAAACGGAGCGAAATCAGATGTATAAGCACGTGTACCGACGCGGTAATGCATTGGTTGCTTAAACAGCTGATCTGCTTCTTTTAGAAATGGCGCAGTCCCAGAAGTTAGTTGTTGAAAAGCACTAACAGTCTCTTCCAAATCCCAGGCTTGGTCATTTTCGTGGGTGGCACCTAATAAAATTTTTCCTTGATTAAACGGAATTAAATCAGCTTCGCCGTCTAACATAGCAACAGGCCATTGCTGACTATTTGTAAAAGGGGTCTCGAAAACTAATAACTGTCCTTTTTGGGGACGAATATCCACAGATAAATTTAAAGTAGCTAGTAATTCCTTTAAATGAGGACCAGGTGTTAAAGCGAGAAAATCAACGTTCTTTTTTTCTGAATTTGTGACAATTTCCCACCCTTGATTCAGTTGTCGAAAGTGCGCCCGTTGTGAGCAAAAAGTGACCCCTTTGGCTTCGGCGCGTTTCTGAAGATGGTTCAGATAAGCTGGACCATCTAGGCGACCGCCGCCAGAAATAAAAAGTGAGGGAGTTTCCTTAAGTAGTGGTAAGAACTTTGCTGTTTGAACCGCTGACAACATCTTGATTTCCCCAATTTCAGGTGCAGTTTGCTTACGCTCTTCTGCCAAATGGGCTAAGTCTGCCAAAGCGGCTGCCGGGCGCAAAATGACAGTCCCTGATTGACGATAAATATCCTCCGTCAGCTGTAAATCTTTGACTAGCTTTGGAAATAGGGCAGCACCCTCTCGTGCTAATTGATACCATTTCTTATTCCGACGTTTGGATAGCCAAGGGGAAATAATCCCGGCGCTCGCTTTAGTCGCTTGGCCGAGCCCTTCATCATAAATGGTAATGTCAAATTTTTGTGGATCTAAATAATTAGCTAACGTCATTCCGATAATGCCGCCGCCAATAATGGCAATTTTTTTCATGCTTCTTCTCTCCTTCGAACAGTTGTATTGTAACACAAAAAAACCGCCTCTAGACAGAGACGATTGGGGGATAACTTGTTAACGGGTCCTTCTGTGTGTGTAAATAGAATTGCCGCCTTCTAAAACGTGAACAATTTCTTGTGCCATTTCTGCCACAGGCACGGGATCATAGCCAATAAATAAGTTCTTTAAAAAGGGGATTTTCTTAAAAAAATAAATACATTTACTAAAAAGTATGGTGCCGGTACGTTCTTGACCTACGAGTAAACTAGGATAAAAAATCACTGCTTCAGTGACTTCTTGGTGGATTAGTTCCTCTGCTGCCAATTTGGCATCCATATATTTTCTCAAAGGGAAAGGAACAGTATTGGCTGAAATAAATAAAAACTTAGCTGGCTTTTTTTGTTGCGCTAAAAAAGAGCTGATTTTTTTCACTGGTGTCAGAATTAGGCGTTGATAGGTTTTCTTTTTTCGTGGATTTTCAAATAAAATACCTACTGTATCAATGACCCAGTCAGCACGTTGGACCTGTTCTTGCCAATTCGTGTCACGAGTAACATCGGAGCGTACCCACTGCACTTGGTGGCTCCAAGATGCGGAGAGCGTGGCAGGCTTTCCATGACGTGAAACACTGATGACTTGATGTTGGCGTTGGACTAAAATTTTCGCGATTTGTTGACCTAAAAAACCACTGCCGCCAAAAATAACGATTTTCATGGTAAGCCCTCACTTTCAATTGTTTCTTCTAGTTTACCTTAAATAAAAAAAGAAGCAAAAAATCTCGATTGCGTATAGTTTAATTATAAATAACATAAAAATAACCTTTTTTTAAATGTTGGAACACAAAGACTCAATAATGGTTGCTGATTGTCGTGAAATAAACAAAAAATGAACAAAGATGAAATAAATCAGACTAAAGGCCTAGAGAAAGGCCCTTGTTTCTTGAATTCAAGCATGGTTAAATAGTTATAAGTGAATGACCGAGCAATTTAGTTTGTTAGGGAAACTAGACAGAACGAGGAGATGAAACGAAGAAAATGAAGAAGAAAACGATGATTATATTGGGGGCAGTTGCAGTAATTGCGGTTGGGGGCGTCGTAACTGTGAATGCGTTAAATAAAAATGCACAACAAGTAGCTATTAAGCAAGCGCCTAAAGATGACTGGGGAATTGACTATTTTGACGTTCCCGATTTGCAACAAATTTATATTAATGGCGTTATCCAACCGGAACAAATGGAAGCCTTTGCGCGCGATCAAAAAATAACAAAGGATCCAGAGATTAAGGTGAAAAACGGCGATGTCGTAGATACAGGCACAGAACTGTTTATTTACGAAGATGAGGCGGTCACAAAAGAAATTGAGGCACAACAAAATAGCTTAGCCAAATTAGAAACGAAGCGGGCGAATATCTATAATAAGTGGAATCGAGCCATTGATAAATTTAATAAAACTAAAGAAGAAGATCGCACGATGTCTGGGGATGATTTAAATGAACAATATCAAACAGAAGTCGATGCGGTAGATGAAGAGATTACCTTCACCAATGAAACCTTAGCGGACTTAGGAGCGAAGCAATATATTTCCACAAAGGCTAATTTCAAAGGTCGCGTATCAATTCCAGAAGTAAAAGACGCCAATTCACCGATTTTACGGTTAACTTCAGAAGATCTTTATTTAGCTGGGAAAGTGAATGAAAAGGATTTGACTAAAATTAGTGTTGGGCAAAAAGCTAAACTAACTTCTGTTTCCAACAATGTGGTTGTGGATGGCTCAATTTCTTACATCGATGATAATCCTCCTGAAGGCAACAGCGATGCCGCGAGTGGCAATACAGAGGGCGGCACGACGATGTCTAGTTATAGCGTCAAAATTGCGTTGGCCAATTTAGACAAAGTCAAAAATGGCTACCATATGCAAGCAACCATTGATTTAGGTAATTTAGGGGCGATTGAGTTACCGAAAAAAGCGATTCAAAAAGAGGGTGAACAGGCCTACGTTTTAGTAAATGATTTTGGAACCATCATTCGTCGTGATGTCCAAGTCGGGCAAGAAAATGGCGACAAAATGGCAATTGAATCTGGTTTAGAATCAGCTGACCGAGTAGTTATTTCTTCAAAAAAACCAGTAAAAGTCGGTGATATTGTTGAATCAGATGCAGCGATTGTTTCTGATGAATCAGCAACCAACGAATCAATGACAGATGCGTCGAAATAGGAGGGCTTGATGGTGGAAGTAAACAATACAAATCAACCCCTCATTGAATTGCGGGACATTAACAAGTTCTATCCAGTTGGTAAGGAAAAACTACATGTTTTAAAAGAATTGAATTTGACCATTCATCAAGGAGAGTTCATTTTAATCATGGGGAAGTCCGGCAGCGGCAAGACAACGCTGATGAACATTATCGGTTTCTTGGATCGCTTAACAGACGGAAGTTATCATTTCTCAGGAACAGATGTTTCAAAATTGTCTGAAAATAAAAAATCAGCCTTTCGCAATGAATATCTAGGGTTTATTTTTCAACAATTTTTCTTGATTAATTCCTTAAATGTTAGTCAAAATGTTCAATTGCCCTGCGTCTATGAAGGAAAAAAAAGCCGCGCTGAGAAAAAAGCGATTGCTGAAAAATACCTAAAAATTGTCGGTTTGGAAACAAAAGCCAAATCAAAAGTTACTGAACTTTCTGGAGGGCAGCAACAAAGAGTAGCCATTGCTCGTTCCTTGGTGAATGATCCATTATTGATTATGGCCGATGAACCGACTGGGGCATTGGACAGTGAAACGGGTACAGAAATTATGGAATTACTGAAAGAATTGAATGAACAGGGCAAAACAATTGTCATGGTGACACATGATGAAGATATGAAAAAATATGCCTCACGAGTGATTCATATGAAAGATGGTCGCTTTTTGGAAGAAGAGGTGATTGGATGATTGCTAATTTATTTGTTAGTACTTTTTTAAGCTTAAAGGCGCATAAGTTGCGGGTATTTTTAACGATGGTCGGAATTATTATTGGGATTACATCAGTCGTAACGATTTCTGCGCTAGGTGAAGGGATGAAACGTCAAGTTGTGAAGGCATCCAGTGCAGTGAACGCGGATGTTTTGAAGATTCATTATACAATGTCAGATGGTAGCAGTGACAATTTTATGTCCTATGAAGAGCCAGATTATACGTTTAGCCGAGTGGACTTGAAAAAATTACAAGACATTCAAGGAATTGAAAGTATTTATCCTCAATATGGTGAATCAATGATGGGGGGCGGAGACAATTTGTTTGTACCAATGGATTATTTTGGGGCGCAAGCGAATTTATCCATTACGTCGACTAAAGGGCAGAACGATATTTTATATGGTCGTGATTTTCAACCGAGCGATGCAAATACAGATGCGATTGTCTTAAATCATGATATCTTTGAAGCGCAAATTCGGCTTGATGATCCTAGCCAACTCATTGGAAAAGCTGTTTCAATTGGTGGTTATATGTACAAGGTGATTGGTATTTTAGCACCAAAAGATTTAGATAGTTTGGGTATGAACGATGATTGGGCAACTGCTATGAGCAGTTTTGTTTCTCGAGAATCATACAATAAATTAGCGAAAACAAAAGCAATTAGTGGCATCAATATTAAAGTTCGTGAGGGAGCAGACCGTGAAGTAATTTTAGGACAGGCAATCACCATTTTAAGTGAAAATCATCCTGAAGTGAAAGGAACGTTTAAAGAAAATGATCAAGACCAACAACTCCAACAACAAATGGAAGAAATGGTCACGGGTATGACGATGTTTCTGATGGCAATTACTGCAATCTCCCTATTAGTCGGGGGAATTGGCGTCATGAACATCATGTATGTGTCTGTCACGGAACGGAAACGAGAAATCGGGATTCGTCGGGCCATTGGTGCTAAACCACGAGTCATTTTATTCCAATTTTTAATGGAAGCAGCGTTTATCACATTAATTGGTGGTTTGATTGGTGTCGGCTGCGGCTACTTATTGGCAACTGTGGTTGGTGGGTACATTTCGATCACGCCAATTATTACGCCGTCCATCTTTGCTATTTCAACATTGGTTTCGGTCTTCACAGGTATCTTTTTCGGGATTATTCCAGCAATTGGTGCCTCGAGGATGGATCCGATTAAAGCGATTTATAATTAAAAAGATATATTTTTGGTTTTTTCTAAACAGTTCAAATAATCTGAAATGAGATTGTTTGTTAAAAGATTGAATGATATGCTTTTGTTGTGCATGGTCACAATGGGAGCATATTGTTTTAATAGGAGGAGAGAAAATGAAAAAAACGGTTAGACTGTTGTTGGTTGGTTATGTAGAATGGACTGTAGAAGAAAGGTATCAAAGCTGTCTAGGGAATAATATAGTGAGTATAAGACAATTGTTTAAAAAAGTTCAGGAGCCAATTACATATAGAAATACAACGAAAATATGAAAAAAATAGTAGCAGGATTTCTTAGTTTGATTAGTATTGGAATAATGTTATTTGTTGTAAAAGACAAATTGATAGAAGAAAAAAAGCAATCTTTTGTTGTGCAAGAAGAAACAGATTTTTATGTATTATCAACCCAAGCGATTTATTCATTCATGTTTTCTGAAAATGACATCAAAAAACATAAGCGAAGTCGTGTGAATCTACCAGAGATTGTCCCAACAGGGTTTTCAAAAGGAAGATTACAATCCCACTATTTACTATTTTCAACGGGTGATCTTTTGAGCAGCACTAAGGATGAATTTATAGTGAGTGTTGATTTTTTAAAAGGAGAACTTTTGAAAAGAAAGACAGAAAAATATCCTTATACTGGTACTGGTTATAGCTCCAACTATTTTTATACTGTTCAAGCAGAGCGTTTTTATTCTTTTGATACTGAAGGGAATCCAGTTAGTTCATACATGTTTAATGAATCTACAACACCAGTTACGCAATTTTCAGGAACACAAAATAAGCTATATGTCGTCGCTAGTCAGGAAGCCAAAGAAAAACAACTTTATGAGAATACGTTGTTCATTTTTAAAGAAGGGGAAAATTTGACATTAACAGACGAAATATTTTTAGATACAAACCCAGAGTATGTTTATGGTTTTACTTCTTCTGTGATTGTAAATAATCAAATTTACTTGCCGATAACGGCTCATAGAAACCGAGTAAGTTATGAAAATGTGCCAGATAATCGAATTATGCAAATGGGTTTAGATGCTAAAAATCAACGTTTTATTCAATTGACAGAGAATTTTCCTAACCTAATTTACAAAAGTAGAACGTCCGAATATTTGATTATTGATCACGAGCCAAATGCATTAGGGAAAGTGGGGCTGTCAATTGTTAATCTTGCCACGGAAGAAAGTTATTTTTTAAATATTAATGGACAGTTAAAGACGGAAGAATTAGAAGAATCTATGATTTATAGTGTAAATACAACGAAAGATAATCAGTTGTTGGTTTTAGCTGGTCAGACGCTTCTCAGATATGATTTGGTGACAGGAAATTTGCTTTCGGAAACAAAAGTTCTTGAAAAAGAAGAACAAGGTATTTATATTTGGGTTAATCATTAAAAAAGAAGGACCGCCTGATAAGTTTCTCAGGCAGTCCTTTTTTTAATGAGTGTCACTAAGAATTTTCTGAATCAATTCTTGTTGAAACTCTTTGGTATATTGTTCGGTGAGTTTCCCTTGTTCTTCTTGGGACATTGATGGATTGGCCATCATAGCGGCCATCATTTTTTTGCCAACTGTTTCAGTCCCTTCTTTTTTGATATCAGCGGCATGTTGTTCCATATATTCGCCTAATTTTTTGGCTTGATCAGCACTTAAAACTAGCCAGTCACTAGCAACGTTGAAGGTGTTTTCTTGTTTTGCAAATTGGTTATCGTTGTCAGCAAGGCCAAATAGTGTTTTGGCCCAAGACTCTTGATAGGACCATTTCGTCGTTTTTTGGACTAATGTGGCTTTTTGAGCATCTTTTTGAACCGTGTTTGTGACGTTTTCCGTTCCTGTTTTTTGTAGTTTCTTTTTGTCTGGTGTGTTGTATAAATAAACTTTTTCGGAACCATCGCCCAACGGCTGGTACAATAACATGTTGGGGCCATCTTTGCTTGCGCTGCTGCTTTTTAGTTCAAACGTTTTGTCCTGAGTAACTTCGGTCATACCAAAATGATCTTTATCGTTTAAAACGATGAGACTTAACGAAGCTAAGAAGCCTAAACCAAAAATAACCATACAGCATTTATGCCAGACTTTTCGGCCAAATACATTCGTGTAGGCAAAGCCTAACACGCAAAGGATTAAAAGAAAAATAATCATTATTTCATTGCACCTACTTCCTTAACCGGCATCGCTTCTTTTTTATTTAAGAAGAAAGTAATCGCCAAGCCGAGAACGCCAAAGATTGTTGCCACGAAGAAGGCTGCGTGGTAGCCGTTTAATGTTGCGTTTGTTGCTTGATCGCGATAAGCGAGTGGAGCTGTTTTTAATAAGTCCGATGCAGGTAAGCCGTCTTTGGTAACATTTGTTAAAACACTAATCAAAACAGCAGTTCCAATTGAGCTGGCTACTTGTCGGAAGGTGTTGTTCACAGCAGTTCCGTGACTTAATAAATTCATTGGTAAAGCATTCATGCCAGAAGTTGTCACAGGCATCATGACCATCGAAATACCAAACATCCGAATCGCATATAGGACAATGATATAAATAATAGGTGTTGCTTTGGTTAAGAAAGCGAATGGTAACGTTGCAGCTGTTAAAATAAACATCCCAGTAATCGCAAGACGACGGGCACCAATTTTATCAAAAATGCGACCCGTTACTGGCATCATAAGTCCCATGACTAACGCTCCTGGTAAAAGCATTAACCCTGAATGGAAGGCAGATTCGCCACGAATATTTTGGATATACAGAGGTAAAACCATTTCGGCACCAATCATTGCCATGTTGGTTACACCAGATAAAATGGCTGCAACAGTAAAGACTTTTGATTTAAAAACGCGTAGTTCTAAGAAAGGTTGTTCTAAATGCAATTGTCGATATGTAAAAAGACATAAAACAATCGCACCAACAATTAAGAATCCATAAACTTGTGGGCTACCCCAACCTTTATCACCAACGCTTGAGAAGCCGTAAAGTAAGCTACCAAAGCCGAGAGTAGAAAGAATGACCGATAAGACATCGATACTTGGATTAGATAATTGAATGACATTTTTCATTAAAAATGAAGCTAAAATTAGGACTAAAACAACAATTGGAATGACCATCCCAAAAAGGTCACGCCATGTATAAGAATCAATAATCCAACCAGATAATGTTGGACCTAAAGCGGGTGCTAATCCGATAACAATTCCCGTTGTGCCCATGGCAGCGCCACGTTTTTCAGGCGGGAAAATTGAAAGCATAATTGTTTGTAAAAGAGGCATAGATACGCCGACCCCTGCGGCTTGAACAAGACGTCCAGTCAATAACATGCCGAAGTCTTGCGCTACAAAACAGATGATGGTTCCAATTAAGAACGTTGACATCGCTGTTATGTATAATTTTTTTGAACTGAATTTGTTAATCAACCAAGCACTGATGGGAATCATAATGCCGTTCACAAGTAGGAATCCAGTGGTTAGCCACTGTACACTTGAAGCTGAGATATCAAATTCTTTCATTAATGTAGGTAAGGCCGTCGTTAAAAGTGTTTGGTTTAAAATCGTACAAAATGTTCCGATTAGTAAAACACCGACAAGTAACGACCGGTTATAAGGTTTTCCGTGAATATCCACAGGTTGTTGTGAAGTCACATATATCGCTCCTTTTTCTGTAAGTTTCAAATTAAATTGCATTAACTACTTTACAACTAATTAGAATCTTTGTCAACTTACTTGACAAAGGTGTAAAAAAAACTACAATTAAGGAAAGGATAAGGGAAAGGAAGTTAAACTAATGTGGTCAAAAATGATTCAGCGTTTGTTAAATGAAGAAAATTTGTTGATAGGAATTAGTGAACTAAGTGAAATTGCTGAAGTTTCGCCACGTCAACTTCGTTATTGGGAAGAAAAGGGGTATATTTCTTCCATTGCGAAAGACGCAAACGGTCCACGGAAATATCGGTTACATACAGTCGTCAAAGTGCATTGGATCAAGCGTTTTTTAGATGAAGGATATACGTTACAAAGTGCGGTGGAAAAAGCAGAAGAGCAGCACCGTAATGTGGGCATGACGAAAAAAATCTTTAGTCAAATGTTTCATGGTATCTCAGAAGTTTGTCCCAATTACGTAGCGATTGATTTAGGCGATTTCGATGAAGAACAAAAATTATATGTCGTATTTAATGAAACCACAGAAGTCAGTGAGTATCTTTTAATTCCTAAGGATGCAGATGTTTCTGATGAGTTAAAGAAAAGAAAATAAGAATGAAATAGGACTGGGAGAAAGACCTGAAGTGAAAGTAAAACGTTACTGAATGAATCTTCGAGTTCTTTTTTTCTTGCAATTTCTTTATTTTTCTATATAATTTCTTATATGGAAAAGGAGGGTTTCGATGACAGAAACAAAACCTTACGGAACAGTCTTATTAAAAGCGGCTAAAATTATGGACTGTCTAAGTTTACAACCCGATCAAACCTTACAGGAAATTGCAAAGAGTACCGAAATGACGGCATCAACGGCAATCAAAATTTTAGAAACCTTAACATTAATTGGCTATGTTCAAAAAGACACGAACAAGACATATCGCTTAGGAACAAAATTGATTCGCTATGCGAATCAAAGTGTGGAGCAAATCGATTTAGCTGAAATTGCGGTACCTTATTTAGAAAATCTTCAAAATACGGTCGATGAAACCATTCATTTAGGGATTTTAAATAAGAATGAAATTCTGTATATCAATAAATTAGAACCAAAAAATCAAACCATTCGCATGTCCTCGAAAGTAGGAATTACTCGGCCTTTGTATAATTCGGCCATGGGCAAAGCTGTTTTAGCAGAATTTTCGGAAGAACAAGTGCAACAATATTTAGACACGCAGACATTAATTCCCTATACCGAAAATACGATTACCAATCCCTTGCGTTTGAAAAAAGAATTAAAACAAGTGCAACAAACGGGGGTTGCTTACGATGATGAAGAAATTGAACAAGATATTTTCTGTAGCGGAGTATCTTTAATGAAAGATGGCGAAATTGCGGGTGCTTTTAGTGTAAGTATGCCAAAATATCGTTTGACAGAGGAAAATAAAACGACGATTAATCAAGCCCTTTTAGCAACAAAAGCAGCGATTGAAGCGAAATTATAGTAGAAAAAGTAAGCCAAACAAAAGTCGATTGGGATTTTTGTTTGGCTTTCTTTTTTTATTTTTGTAAAAACGTTTGCATTTTCTTTTTTTATCTGTATAATGAAGTTGTGAATTTCTTTATAATAAATATATATTTCTAAATAAGAAATGAGGGAGTCTGTTGAAGCGAGTATCAATTTTACAAAAATTAGAAAATGCTGGCGTGATTGCTGTGGTTCGCGGAAAGACAAAAGAGGAAGCGCTAAAAGCTAGCCAAGCCATTGTAGCAGGCGGTATGCGGGGGATTGAGTTAACCTTTACTGTTCCTCAAGCAACAGAAGTGATTCAGGAATTAGTTGCGTTATACCAAGAGAATCCTAACGTAGTCATTGGTGCGGGCACAGTTTTGGATGCTACGACTGCTCGTTTAGCTATTGTAGCAGGGGCTGAATATATTGTGAGTCCAAGCTTCGATGAAGAAACCGCTAAAATTTGCAATTTATATCAAGTTCCCTACTTGCCAGGCTGTATGACCATCACAGAAATGAAAGAAGCACTGAAAGGCGGAGCAGATATTATTAAACTATTTCCGGGCAGTGTTTATGGACCGAGTGTTATTTCGGCATTTAAAGCGCCATTGCCTCAGTTAAATATTATGCCAACGGGTGGTGTCAGTTTGGAAAATATGGCCGAGTGGTTTGCTGCAGGTGTGACGGCCGTCGGTGTTGGCGGTAATCTGTTGGCGCCAGCAGCAACTGGGGATTTTGAAAAAGTTCGTGAGGTTGCCCAAGCCTATATGGAAAAATTCCAAGCAATCAAAGGGGTGTAGGCGCATGGGAAAAGTCGTAACATTGGGAGAAATCATGTTGCGTTTGTCAACACCTGTCGGAATATGCGTAGCACAAACAGAAAATTTCGCTGTACATTACGGCGGTGGTGAAGCGAATGTAGCAATTTCGTTAGCGAACTATGGCCACCAAGTGACTTTTGCTAGTAAAGTGCCCGATAATTCATTAGGAGAAGCCGCCAAAAAGCATTTAAGTCGTTATGGGGTTTCAACGGAATTTGTACGAACTGGCGGAACACGTCTAGGGACATATTACTTGGAAACTGGTACAGGAGAACGAGCAACCAGTGTTGTCTATGATCGGGCCTATTCAAGCTTTGCTCAAATCGAAGAAATGGAATGGGACTTACATGAGCTGTTTTCAGGAGTAGAGATCTTTCATATTTCAGGGATTACAGCGGCGTTATCAAAAACGTGGCAAAGTATGACGGTTGCGCTAGTCAAAGCAGCGAAGCAAGCAGGGTGCCAAGTAAGTTTTGACATTAACTATCGAGGGAAACTTTGGACTCAGAAAGAAGCGAGCGTGGCATTGAAGGCCATTCTTCCATTTGTTGATATTTGTTCAGCTGGGGTATTAGATGCTCGTTATTTACTGGAGATTCCAGAACCAGAGGAAGAACTTGAAGACGCATTAACGTGGTACTATCGAAAAATGCAAGAACGTTATCCCAACATTCAAGTATTTTATTCAACCAAACGTCAAGTACATTCAGCGACAGATAATGAATTAATCGGCACGCTATGGTACAAAGGTGCGTATTATACGTCCAAATGTCATCGATTACAACCGATTGTTGACCGTGTCGGTGCCGGTGATGCGTTTGCTGGTGGGGTTTTACATGGCATATTAGCTGCCTATGATCCACAAACCTGTATTGATTTTGCAACAGCGGCTAGTGCGTTAAAACATACTGTACATGGTGATTGTAATCAATTTAGTCAAAAAGAAGTCCTTGCTTTTTTGGCAACGGGCTCAGGAAAAATAAATAGATAGGAGATTTTAGTTATGCAAAATATGGAAACACGTTATACACATAGTCCGGCGGATATCCGTCACTATTCAACAGAACAATTGAGAGATGAATTTTTAGTAGAGAAAGTTTTTATTCCAGGTGCAATCAGCTTAACCTACACACATAATGATCGGATGATTTTTGGTGGTGTGACACCGACCACAGAAGAATTAGAAATTATTTTGGACAAAGAATTAGGGGTTGATTATTTTTTAGAACGCCGTGAACTAGGGGTTATTAATATTGGGGGACCAGGCTTTATTGAAATTGATGGCGCCAAAGAAACAATGAAAAAACAAGATGGCTATTATATTGGGAAAGAAACAAAACATGTTCGTTTTTCTTCAGAAAACCCTGATAATCCAGCGAAATTTTACATTAGTTGTGTGCCAGCACATCATAAATATCCCAACGTAAAAATTAGTATTGATGAAATTACCCCAATGGAAACAGGTGATCCATTAACATTGAACCAACGTAAAATTTACCAATACATTCATCCGAACGTTTGTGAAAGTTGCCAGTTACAAATGGGTTACACCATTTTAGAACCAGGTAGCGCTTGGAATACTATGCCTTGTCATACACATGAACGTCGTATGGAAGCGTATGTTTATTTTGATATGGAAGAAGATACGCGGATTTTCCACATGATGGGTAAACCAGACGAAACAAAACATTTAGTAATGAGTAATGAACAAGCAGCTATTTCACCAAGCTGGTCGATTCATTCTGGGGTTGGTACAAGTAATTATTCCTTTATTTGGGCCATGTGCGGAGAAAATATTACGTACACAGACATGGATATGGTTGCAATGGATCAATTAAAATAAACCAAAGAAAGAGGAGAAAACATGGAATTTAAAATGAATGATTTTCAATTAGATGGAAAAGTAGCGTTAATTACAGGTGCTGTCTATGGGATTGGCTTTGAGATTGCGAAATCCCTAGCTGAAGCAGGAGCAACAATTGTTTTTAATAACTTATCTCCTGAATCAGTTGAACAAGGCTTGGAAAATTATCGGGCCGCAGGGATTGAAGCACGTGGTTATGTGTGTGATGTTACTGATGAAGAGCAAGTTCAAGCGATGGTTGCTCAGATTAAAGAAGAAGTCGGCTCTATTGATATTTTAGTCAATAATGCGGGAATTATTAAACGAATTCCAATGGTGGATATGTCAGCAGAAGAGTTCCGTCAAGTGATTGATGTTGACTTGAATGCGCCATTTATTATGGCAAAAGCGGTTATTCCAGATATGATTGAAAAGGGCCATGGCAAAATTATCAATATCTGTTCAATGATGAGTGAACTAGGTCGTGAAACAGTTAGTGCGTACGCGGCAGCAAAAGGCGGACTAAAAATGTTAACGAAAAATATTGCTTCTGAATATGGACAATATAATATTCAATGTAATGGGATTGGACCTGGCTACATTGAAACGCCACAGACAGCGCCATTAAGAGAATCAGGGCATCCATTTAACGAATTCATCTTGGGACGAACACCAGCTAATCGTTGGGGCACACCAGCAGATTTAGCTGGCCCAGCAGTTTTCTTAGCATCTAACGCTTCTGACTTTGTTAACGGACATATCTTATATGTCGATGGTGGCATTTTAGCTTATATTGGAAAACAACCATAAAAAATAAGTAAAGGAGCGAGACTAGCAATCTCGCTCCTTTTACTTATGGCTAGCCTTCTACTAAAAACTCACATAAAAGAAAGAAGCAATCGCCACAGCAAATGAAATAATAGCAAACACTAAACTACTCCATAGTCCTAACAGAATAAATGGTGAGGTTCTTTTGCCGCCCTTTTTCTTTAAGTAGGAAAATGTTCGTCCAGTAACAATGAATTGCCAGATACTAATCAATAAAAAAATACCGCCAATTAAGTAACGCATGTCCTCGTCCTCCTTCTACTTAGTATACCACTTGATGAAAACGTTATCAAAACGCTGTATAAAAAAGTTGCCTTTCAAAAAAGAGAAAGGCAACTTTTTTGACGGTTTAACGGACGTCACCCATTAAGTTTTGGATTGGTTTTTTCACAATGAATAAGAGAATCCCGGCAACGACAGCTACAAGTCCGACAATCCCAAAATATGCTGACTCTGTTCCAGGTGTATAGAAACGAGCAATTTGAGCGTTAATGGCTTGTGAAGCGGCATCTGCTAATAACCAAATAGCAACGGTTTGAGCTTCGAAAGCTTTCGGTGCTAATTTTGTAGTAATCGATAAGCCAACGGGAGATAAACACATTTCTCCGACAATCATAATGAAGAAACTAAAGAATAACCAAAGTGGACTCACCCGTCCTTCGGTACCATAAAGTAGACCTGGCAACATTAATAAGACGAAGGAAAGACCAGCAAAGACTAGCCCTAGTGAAAACTTCACAACTGTTGATGGTTGACGTTTACCTAGTTTTGTCCATAATGTAACAAAAATAGGGGTCAAAATAACTACGAATACAGGATTTAATGATTGGAACCAGCTAGCGGCAATCGGGAAGCCAAACAAACTCGTTTGCGTCCGTTCATTTGCAAATAGAGCAAGAATAGACGAACCTTGTTCTTCCAATGACCAGAAAACAATTGCTGCTAAGAATAATGGCAAGTAAGCCAGAACTTTTGGTTTTTCTTCAGCAGTGACGTCTTTAGACGTTAACATTTTGCTGAAATAATAAACAGGTAACAGGATTCCTAACACGCTGATGGTATTAATAAAGAAATCAATTGTTAAATGTCCTGTGACATAGGCGCCACCAAAAATAAGTAAAGCAACGACAATTGCCAGCATAAATGCTTTAGCAAATTTCTTTTGCTCTTCTTTAGACATTGGATTAGTTGGGGCTTGACCAATTCCAGCAAGAGATTTACGTCCTTGGAAATAATATTGTAGTAGCCCGAAGAACATCCCAACTGCGGCAACGGAAAAGCCTAAATGATAATTATATTCTTGTCCTAAAGTTCCGACAACAAGGGGAGCGATTAAGGCTCCGATATTAATCCCCATGTAAAAAATGGAGAAGCCTGCATCTCTACGTAAGTCAGTTTTTGAATAAAGATGGCCAACCATCCCTGAAACGTTTGGTTTTAACATCCCAGTCCCAAATACAATTAACATAATAGAAACGAATAAGGCGGGGACACCAAATGGGGTAGCGAGAACAATATGTCCAGCAATGATTAACAAACCACCAATAAAAACAGTTTTCCTTGAACCTAAGACACGGTCAGAGACCCAACCGCCAATGATACTGGACATGAAAACCATTGATCCATAAATGGACATGATGGCTAAGGCAGTTGCTTTGGGGAGACCTAAACCGCCATTGGCTACGGTATCGTAAATGTAATACATTAGAATAGCACGCATGCCGTAGTAACTGAAACGTTCCCACATTTCTGTGAAGAACAGTGTTGCTAGTCCTTTCGGTTGTCCCAGAAAGGATTTGTCTAATTTCTCAAGTTGTTCTTTGTCACTCATAGATAAAACTCCAATTCTTATAATATTCAGAATATTTGATAATAAAATGACTTAAATGTAGATTCATATATTTTATTACTCATAGATTGGAAAATAGAAAGAGAAAAAACTGATTACGTTTTTAAATAACAAACGTTTGAGTGGTCGTTTGTTTTTTATTCGTGAATTGTGATAAAAATGAATATTTATTCTGCTTTATTTTCAATACTTTGTTTTCACAGTCGTTTTAGCTATTCCTTTTTTGAATAAGATTAAAATGAATAAATAACAAGCAAAATATAAGATTTTTTTGTTTAACTCTTTTTGTTTCAATAGGAAGTGCTTAGTGTTTTTTCAGAATCGAAAAATGAATACGATAAAAAATTTAACTATATAATAAAAGGAAAAATAAAAATAGTGAATGATAAAAAAATTCAAAGAAAACACCTGTTCTTTTTAGGCGTGAGTTTTTGAAAAAAACATTCTCATGTCTAGTATCTTTAACATTTTGTTACTTTTTGACTGAAACGAATGTAAAAAAAACGACATTTAATGGCTAATCAAGGGTTAGAAAACGGTTTCTCGAAAATAAAATCCTGTTTTTTTAACTTTTTTTCGCAAAATATAAACAGGATAATATCAAGCTTCCGACAGCTTTTTATTACAAAATGTAACAAAACCGACATTCTAGTAATAAATTGTCACGAGATATTCACCTACGACCGGTCATTCGATGATAAAGTATGTGAAGTCGTTTCGATAAAGCGAAGCAGACGTGGTTGTTGCCGAGAGCTAAGAGCAACAATCAAATATTTTTAATTACAAAGGAGAAACATACATGAAATCAATCAAAACGATTTTACTTGGAACAACTTTGGCCGCAGGTTTAGGATTATTCTTAGGAACAGACGCAAACGCAGAAAGCTTATATACAGTTAAAGCAGGAGATACTTTATCAACAATTTCACATCAATTTGCAGGAGACAATAGCTTAATTCAAAAAATTGCTTCTGATAACAAATTGCCAAACCTTGATTTAATTTTTGAAGGAGAACAATTAGTTATTCGTTCAGAAAAAGAAGTTGCTAATACTCCAGCACCAGCTGTAGAAGTTGCACCAGTTCAACCAGTAGTTGAACAACCTGTTGCACAACCCGTTCAACAAGAAGTACAACAACCTGTTGCTCAAGAAGTAGCACAACCAGCAGCACCTGCCGCAAGCAGTGATGCAAAAGAGTGGATTGCACAACGTGAATCTAGTGGTTCTTACGATGCAACAAACGGTCAGTATATCGGTCGTTACCAACTATCTGCCTCTTATTTAAATGGTGACTATTCACCTGCCAACCAAGAACGCGTGGCAGATCAGTACGTAGCAGGTCGCTATGGTTCATGGGATGCAGCTAAATCATTCTGGTTAGCAAATGGTTGGTACTAAAATTAAATAAACGAAGTAATATAATTACTTATTAAAAACCATAAACAAAAAAACAGTAACCTGTAAAGATTACTGTTTTTTTTGTCGATTTGTTAAGGTACAACGCCCCACGCTCGTCAATTGGTGGTCTGCGTTATAAATTTTTGCTTCCCAAACTTGAAGGGTCTTTCCCGAGTGATCGGGCGTCGCAATCACGGTAAGGCTACCATCATGGACACTACGAAGATGATTTACTTGTAAGTCTATGCCGACAGCAAAAGCATTTTCAGGAACGTTTTCGTTCGCACCTAAACTACAGGCAGTTTCAATTAAGATGCCATTTAAGCCCCCGTGGACAAGGCCATAGGGTTGTTTATGCACGTCTTTTACCGCTAAAGTAAGCTGACATTTCTCAGCAGAAACGTGTTGAATCGTGATGCCTAAATACTCTAAAAGATGAATCGTAATCAGTCCTTTCTAATAAAAGAGAGAATAAAAGGTTTTTTATTTATTATACAGGAATGAAGAAAATTTGAAATAGCCATGTTTTTTCTTAAAATTCAAGCGACTTTTTCTCTAAAGTGCCGATTCTTGTGTATAATAGAAAAGATGAGATTAATGAAGGAGGTTTCCTAATGAGAAACTGGACAACAATTAAAGAATATGATGAAATTTTATTTGAGCAAGCAGGCAAAGTAGCAAAAATTACTATCAACCGCCCGCATGTTCACAACGCATTCACACCAAAAACAGTCATGGAAATGATTGATGCATTCAACATTAGTCGTGATAAAGAAGATGTCGGGGTCATTATTTTAACAGGCGCAGGTGACCAAGCATTCTGTTCTGGTGGCGATCAAAAAGTTCGAGGCAACGGTGGTTATGTTGGTGAAGACAATATTCCACGTTTAAATGTGTTAGATTTACAACGGTTAATTCGTGTCATTCCCAAACCAGTCATCGCAATGGTGAAAGGCTGGTCCATTGGTGGCGGCAATGTTTTACAATTAGTTTGTGATTTAACAATTGCGGCTGAAAATGCTAAGTTTGGGCAAACAGGACCAAATGTCGGTAGCTTTGATGGTGGATATGGCTCAGGTTACTTAGCGCGCGTTATCGGCCATAAAAAAGCGAAAGAAGTTTGGTTTATGTGCAAACAATATTCCGCCCAAGAAGCTTTAGATATGGGCTGGATTAATACAGTTGTTCCATTGGAGCAAGTAGAAGATGTGACAATGGAGTGGGCGGAAGAAATGTTAACCAAAAGCCCCATTGCTTTACGGATGATTAAAGCCTCTTTAAATGCCGATACAGATGGCTTGGCTGGTGTGCAACAATTAGCTGGTGATGCGACACTTCTTTACTATACAATGGCCGAAGCACAAGAAGGCCGAGATGCATTTAAAGAAAAACGGACACCAGATTTCGATCAATTCCCTAAATTCCCATAAACCAATGACTTGGTTAAATAAACAAGTACAAAAACGTCCCGATCATCCTGCTTTTTATTTTCAGGATGAATCTTGGACGTTTTTAGAAGTGCAACAAGAAGTCAGCCAGTGGGTAGCCACATATCAACAGGTGCTTGCACCAGAAGAAAAACGTGTGGCTTTATTCAGTAAGAATAGCAAAGAGTTGTATTTTTCAATTCTAGCCTTATGGGAATTGGGGAAAGAGTTATTATTTTTAAATACGCATTTGACACTTGCTGAACTGACTTTTCAGTTAAAAGATGCGCAAGTTAAAACGATTATTGGTGCACCTGAAACGCAGGCTTTGTTAGAGGAGATTTCTTTTGTCGACGTTCAACCAATGGTTAAAAAACAGCATAGTCTTTCACGTCAGGAGTTTCAACAGCCAAGTGACTTAGAGTCGGTGGCTTCTATTATGTATACATCTGGAACTACAGGACAGCCTAAAGGGGTCTTGCAACGGTTTAAAAATCATTTGGCCAGTGCTAGAGGCACTCAAGAAAATATGGGGATTACTGCTGAAGATTGTTGGTTGTGTGCAGTCCCGTTATTTCACATTAGCGGATTGTCGATTGTTGTTCGACAACTCGTCTTAGGTTGTAGTATTCGCCTTTACGATAAATTTGATGAACAGCAAGTGACACAAGATTTACAAGAAGGCCGTGGAACCGTCATTTCAGTGGTTGCGACAATGTTACAACAATTATTGTCTGTCTATCCTGAGGCTGGCTACAGCGTCAGCTTTAAAGGAATGCTATTGGGTGGCGGACCGATTGCATCGGATAAATTAGCGCAGTGTGAGGAAAAAGGGATTCCAGTCATTCAATCTTATGGGATGACGGAAACGTGTTCGCAAGTTGTTGCCTTGAAATTTGAAGATGCGGCACTGAAAATCGGCTCTGCTGGGCAACCGTTAAAAGATATGCAGATCAAAATTGTTGATGAACTAGGACAAGAACAGCCAGAAAAGCAAGTCGGGGAAATTTTACTTAAGGGACCAAACGTTGTTTCAGGTTACCTTAACCAGCGTCAACCTGAAAAATGGACAGCGGATGGTTGGTTTAAAACAGGCGACATGGGCTATTTAGATGCACAAGGTTACCTGTATTTGGTTAGTCGTTTAAGTGAACTCATTATCTCTGGTGGTGAAAACATTTACCCCACTGAGGTTGAACAGGTGTTACAGGCGATAACAGGAATTAAAGCAGCGGCAGTTGTGGGAGAACCAGATGCGCAATGGGGAGCCGTCCCAGTTGCTTATGTGATTAGTGATCAAGAACTCACCTTAGCGCAAATTCAAGACCAGTGTTCACGAAAACTGGCAAAATATAAACGACCGAAACGCATTTATTTTTGTCATTCTTTCCCGCAAACAGCGAGTGGAAAGATTGCCAAACATCGTTTCATGACAGAAGAAAGAGAGGCGTTTTTAATCAGATGAAATTGCCTGATGAATTACGACAAGCCTATCAGAAGAATGCCCGTCAGTTCAGTTGGGTTTTTCCATTAGAAACAGAACAAACAGCCTTAGCAATTTTTGCCGCTGGTGAAAAGGCATACCAAGGAGAACGTTTTTTTTGGCAAACGCCGAAAAAAGATTTTGCTTTGGTTGGCTTCGGATATGAAACTATCTTAAAAGGCGCAGAAACAGAAACGCAGCAATTGAACAATTTTTTAAAAAAAGAGGCGGCAACTCGTTTTCAAAATATGTCTATTTCTGGTACGGGGGCTCTTCTGTTTGGCGGTTTGCCTTTTGATACAGAACAAACGCCTACTGAGGCCTGGGGAGAGTTAGGGGAAGGTTGGTTTTATCTACCAAGTATTCTATTTACTTTTTCAGGTTCACGTATTTATGGAACGCTGAACTTTTCAGGTTCTAGTGAACAAGAAGTCGAGGAACGTTGGTCGACTTTGGTGGCTCAGTTTGATCGCTTGTTAGCTACCTGTGAGGAGTTGCCAGCTGTAGCGGAAACAAAGATTGACAAGGAAGAAGTTGCCGTGACTGAATGGCTACAAGCTGTCAACGAAACCGTAGCAGTCTTAAGAGAAGCTGGCCCTTTAAAAAAAGTGGTTTTGGCTCGACAACTTGCTGTGAGCAGTCCTGAAAAAATTCGAAGTAACCAAGTGCTCGTTAATTTAATGGCACAACAACAAAATACGTATTTGTTTGCTTTGGAAGCCAACGACACCAGTTTCATTGGTGCAACACCAGAACGACTTCTGTTGGGTACTAAAGAAGCGTTTGCGACCGCTTGTATTGCAGGAACCATTAAAACGGGTCAAACACCAGAAGAAACGAAAGCTTTAGGAGCACAACTTTTACAAGACCGCAAAAATACCGGAGAACATCAAATCGTGGTGGAACGTTTAGCGAAAGAGTTGGCGAAGATGACGACTTCTGAAAACAGTATTCAAGCACCAATTATTTTGGAAAATCGAGATGTACAACATCTTTATGTGCCGATTTCGGGTCAACGTAAGCCAGGAATTTCGTTCTTGGAAAGTGTGATGCAGCTACACCCAACGCCAGCTTTAGGCGGTGAGCCCAAAGAGTTGGCAGTCGAATGGATTCGACAATATGAGCCGGGGAGTCGTGGGTTATATGGTGCGCCCATCGGTTGGATTTCAGGGAATGATGATAGTGGCGAGTTCGCTGTGGCCTTGCGTTCAGGTGTCTTTGCTGGTCAGCAAGGCGTTCTTTATGCAGGTTGTGGTATCGTTGCTGATTCTCAAGCAGAGCTAGAAAGAGAAGAAACGAAAATAAAATTTCAACCGATGTTACGAGGAATTGGAGGGCAGGTTTAATGAATCATCAAGAAACAATGACCGATTATTTAATGGCCTTTATTGAAGGCTTAAAAAATAGTGGGGTTGAACAAGCAGTCATTAGTCCAGGATCCCGTTCCACACCACTGGCTTTATTACTTCATCGGGAAACCGCAATCCAAACTTTTGTCGATGTCGATGAACGTTCCGCTGCTTTTTTTGCTTTAGGATTAAGTAAAGCGAGTCAAAAACCAGTGGTCTTACTTTGTACCTCTGGAACAGCAGCTGCAAACTATTATCCAGCAATTTGTGAAGCCAATATTAGCCATGTACCCTTAGTTGTTTTAACAACGGATCGGCCGCATGAGTTACGTCAAGTTGGTGCTCCTCAAGCCATGGACCAATTACAAATGTATCAAAATCATGTGAAATTATTTGTTGAAATGGCTTTGCCAGAAGCAACAGAAGAGATGTTGAATTACGCCTATTGGCAAGGCGCTAAAGGAGCAGCGTTTGCGCAACAAACGCCTGCAGCACCTGTTCATTTGAATTTTCCTTTGCGGGAACCATTATTACCTGACTTAGAGAGAAAAACAAAGAGTTCTCAACAAACGGCTTTATTCGCTGGCCAATCAATCCTTTCTACAGAACAAGTGCAACAGTTAGCGGATCAATGGTACCAGAAAAACGGCGTCTTGGTTGTCGGTGGCAGTCATACAGAGGAGGAAGCGGCGTTATTTATTCAATTAGCCGAAGCTTTGCAATGGCCGTTACTAGCGGATCCTTTAGCAAACATTGTGACACATGAGCGAAATAGTGAAGTTATTATTGCACACAGTGACCTGTTTCTAAATGTGGCGACCTTGCCACAAGAACCAGAAGTGGTAGTGCGCTTTGGTTCACTGCCAATTTCTAAAAACATCATGTTATGGTTGAAACGCTTAGCAACGACAGAGACTGCTTTTTATTTTGTAGACGAAAATGGGCAATGGCAAGAGCAATTGAAAAAATCACAAACAGTTATTCAGGCAAAGGAAACCACGTTTGTAGAACAACTACTAACGGTTGTCAAACCAACAGAAGCGACTTGGTTAGCACAATGGCTCCTGCTGGAAAAAACGGTCTCTGAAGTCCTTCTAGAAACGCTGAACGCGACAGAATTAAATGAAACAACAGCCAGTTTAGCTGTTCACAAAACGATGAAAGAGAACGGTCAGTTATTTGTATCTAATAGTATGGCTATCCGCTACTTAGATCGATTTATGGACAGTCGCCCTTATCGGATGTTTGGAAATCGCGGCATCAATGGGATTGATGGGATTGTTTCAACTGCTTTAGGAATGAGTGCCGTAGCACCGACACAGCAAAACGTTCTACTGATTGGTGATTTAGCGCTATATCATGATATGAATGGTTTATTTTTGGCTAAACGTTATCAGTTGCCGTTAACAATTGTTTTATTAAATAACAATGGTGGCGGGATTTTCTCTTTTCTATCCCAACGAACTTTACGTGAGGATGATTTTGAGCCTTTATTTGGAACACCGCTTGATTTAGATTTTTCGTTAGTTGCTGAACTTTACGGGGCTTCGTATCAAGAAGTCAAAACAATCGCGGAGCTCAAGCAAATTTTACAAACAGCGGCTGAAGAACCACAATTTCAAGTGATCGAAGTCAAAGGAAATCGTCAAGAGAATGTTCATTTGTACGAATCAATTTTAGCTGAAATTGGTAGACGAGTAGAAAGACAGGGGATTTCATGGAACGGTTAATTCGGGGAATGCAGTACCATTATCAATGGTTAACACCTTTTGATGCAAAGCGAACGACACTAGTCTGTTTACACGGTTTCACAGGAACGTTAGCCACGTTTGCAGCCGTTTTTCCTAGTCACACACCTTATAACGTTTTAGGCATTGATTTACCTGGGCATGGTGCTACTGCTAGTTTGGTAGCACCAGAGCGTTATACCATGAAACAAGTTTGCCGTGATATTGCTGAACTAACCGAATCGCTAAATTTGCCTTGTTTTTGTTTATTAGGCTATTCAATGGGCGCTCGAACAGCTTTAGGTTTTGCATTACATTATCCACAAAAGGTACAGCATCTTTTATTGGAAAGTGGGTCACCAGGTTTGGCCACCGCCGCAGAACGTCAGACTCGTATCTATCAAGATCATCGTTTGGCGGAACGTCTCTTAGAGGAACCGCTTGTGGATTTTATTGATTTCTGGCAAGAATTACCGTTATTTCAAACGCAAAAAGCCTTGTCTATGACACAGCGAATGGCCATTCGTCAGGAACGTTTGAGCCAATCGGCCTTTGGATTGGCTAGTAGTTTGTGGTATATGGGTACAGGAGCGCAAGAGAGTTATTGGGAACGTCTAGCAGAATTGCAGCCGATTCCTACCGATTTATTGGTAGGCGGCGAAGATCAAAAGTTTATTGGGATTGCGAAAAAAATGCAGGCACGTCAACCGTTGTTGCGGCTGACAATTTTTCCTGAAGCAGGACATTGTATTCATTTGGAACAACCAACGATTTTCTATGAAAAGGTGACAGTGTTATTGAAAGGAGCCATCTGAATGAACATTCAATCAATTGAAACCTATCAAGTTCGTTTACCTTTAAAAACGCCGTTTGTCACGAGCTATGGTCGCTTGGAAGAAAAAGCGTTTGATCTATTTGTAATAACGGATGAGCAAGGAAATCAAGGATTTGGCGAATTAGTGGCTTTTGAGCAGCCTGATTATGTGCAAGAAACGTTGGTAACCGAACGCTTCATCATCCAACAGCATTTAATTCCGTTACTTTTAACAGAAGCGATTGAACAGCCGCAAGAGGTTTCAACAATTTTTGAAGAAGTTAAAGGGCATTGGATGGGAAAAGCTGCGTTAGAAACTGCCATCTGGGATTTATATGCCAAACGGCAACAGAAGAGTTTAACTGAATTTTTTGGACCAACGCGGAGGAAAATTCCTGTAGGGATTAGTTTAGGGATTCAAGAAGACTTACCTCAATTACTTAAACAAGTTCAGTTAGCTGTAGAAAAAGGGTATCAACGAGTGAAGCTGAAAATTCGTCCCGGTTATGATGTGGAACCCGTTGCTTTGATTCGTCAGCATTTTCCTAACTTGCCTTTAATGGTCGATGCCAATTCAGCGTATACATTGGCTGATTTGTCTCAATTGCAACGTTTAGATCACTATCAATTAGCGATGATTGAACAGCCTTTTGCTGCAGATGATTTTTTAGATCACGCACAATTACAAAGAGAACTGAAAACAAGAATTTGTTTGGATGAAAATATTCGTAGTCTCAAAGACTGCCAAGTGGCGTTAGCATTAGGCAGTTGCCGTAGTATCAATTTGAAGATTCCTCGTGTAGGTGGGATTCACGAGGCGTTGAAAATTGCCACATTTTGCCAAGAAAATGATTTATTAGTTTGGTTAGGTGGCATGTTTGAGTCTGGTGTTGGACGCGCATTGAATTTGCAATTTGCGTCACAGCCTACCTTTTCCTTTCCAGGTGATATTTCAGCAACGGAACGCTATTTTTATGAAGATATCATCACTGAACCTTTTATTTTAGAGCAAGGGACAATGACCGTGCCTCAGGGGCTTGGTATTGGTGTGACACTTTCTCAGACGAATTTGCTAAAATATAGTCAGTATCAAAAAATCATGTAACAATAACAAAATTGCGCCTATGACCATGCGGAGAAGCATAATCTAGGCGCAATTTTGTTATTTTTCTAATTGACTCGCTGCGGCTTCATCCAAGAGAACCGTTAAATTTGGATGGAGTTGAAGAATAGAAGCAGGATACGTTTCTGTAATAGGTCCTTGGAGCACTTGTTTGACCATCTGAGCTTTTTGTGCCCCATTTACAATTAGGACAAGGTGCTTAACTTTCATGATGCTGGCTGGCCCCATCGTAACAAAGGTCATGTCTGGCTGCATCATTTCAGGAACAAACCAAGGCTCTGAACCAGTGACGGTCACTTGATAGGTTTCATTTTTAAAATGAGTGGTAGTGGGCATGTTCCCACAAAAATGACCATCTGCTCCTAAACCAATTAACATCAAATCTAAGCCGCCTGCGTCAGCAATCCGTTGTTCTTGTTGTTGAAAGTTTTCAACAGTTAATGGATGGATATTTTGCTCGGATATTTCTGCAGGTGTCAAATACAGCGTCCGCAAATCTGTTAGAGTAATGCCTTCCTTTTGATGAGGAACTGGGATTTCATCAAAGTTATAATAATGAACATTATCAAAATCAGGTGAATTTTTCACAATCGAGGCTAATTTTTGGTAAACAAGTGCTGGCGTTTTGCCAGCGGTAATTGATAAATTCACTCGTTTGTCTTGGCTCATCGTGCTTAGAAGTATCATTTTTGCCCATTCGCTCATCGCTTCGAAATCTTGTTTAATTAATATTTTCATACTTGCTCACTCCATTCTTTGAATAAGCTTAGTATAATTTGTGGGAACCATCCCATGTCAAGTTTTTCACAAAAAGGATTTAATTAACGGCTGCCCTTTTTTTTAAAACTTAAGATAAACTACAACGAGTTAACTTTTAGCTTTCTGTTCCACTTTCTCAAACGCTGGTCTAAAAGTTCTTTTTACCAACACTATTTGACAAAGAATCTTATTTTATTGTTCTTTTAACCATTTTTCTAGTTGTAAACGTTGCACTTTCATAGTAGCTGTGTGAGGGATTTCATCAAAAGCCATAATGATAGGTTCATTTAAATGTGGTAAATCGGCTACTTGTGTCCACCAAGCATCCCAATCCATTTCTTCCCCAGGGACAACCGCTAAAATTGGCTGAGGTTCATTTTCTTTGCCACGGACAATAATCACTTCTTCTAAGAAATCCAATGCATCCAATAAATGATCTTCAATAGCTAAATTACTGTCGATGTTTTCAATTAGATCTACTTGGCGATCTTTCAAAAATAAGTGACCGCGTTCATCTAACATTCCGTAATCGCCGCTGTCCCACCATTCGCCGTAGACATTTTCTGCAAAGCGGGCGTCTTCTTTATAATACGTTAAGGCCCGTCCTTTTGATAAAAATTGGATATGACCGTCCGTCATCGCAGGTAAAACTTGTCCTTTTTCATCGGTAATTCGAGCTTGTGTTAAATCCTCTAAACCAACGCCCATGTCACGAGCATCTGAATCTTTTAGGGATTCTAAAGTATGTGCCCGTAAGATCATTGGCCCGCATTCACTTTGCCCATAAACTTGTAGGAAAATTGGTTCATTGGCAGCAGATGCTTTTAAGAAAGCCACCATTGTAGCGTTGTTAATTGCATCAAAAGTAGAATGATAATAATGGACACTAGCGAAAGCTTCAGGTTTTTCTTTGGCCAAACGAACCCATTGAACGAAGTTATTGGGGTGTGTTTCTACAGCGATTGGTTGATAGGTGCTGAACATTTCAGCGACTTTTTCGCTCGAAGCATTTGCTAAAGGCATCATAGGGAAGCCCATGGCCATTAAAGAAGACACGCCAATGTTAAAACGAGAATGAACTGGCGAAATATGAAAGCCAACTAATTTCTTTTCAGCAATTTTTGTAAAAATGGTTTTTTGCCATTTTGTGCGCCAACCCATTGAGTGATTGGAGTGACAGATAAGTTTAGGAATACCCGTTGTTCCAGAGGTGTGGGTCATATAGGCAATTTCGTCTTTAGTTAGTTCGTCTTGAGGAACTTCTGTGGCATCAGCTTTTAAAAGAGAAGCAACCGAAAGTTTTTTATTGGCAGAGCTATTACGAACAGCTTGAACTTTTTCAGCAGTCACATCATCAAATAAAATAAAAGGATCTTCTAAACGATCCACGAATACTTCAATTGTTTCAAAAGGTAAATGGTATGAAACCATTACAGGAACGGCTGCTAGATATGAGGCTGCAACAGCTAATAAATACGTGTCGAATTTAGGACTTTTATAAATAATAATTTTGTCGCCTTTTTTTACACCTAAAGCGGCTAATTGATATGCCCGTTTCAAAATTTCTTGATGGCTTTCACCATAAGTTGTTTCTAAGCCAAGTGCAGGAAAAGCAGGCAAAGATTCATCAAAAATAATTGGAACAGTTGGTGTTTTTTCTGTGGCTTCTTGATAGTTTGTGTATAGGTTTAGTGGTTGATAATCAAGTAAGTGTGTCAAGGGAAAGTCTCCTTTGTAAAATAGTTTGTGTACAAATGTACAAGTTCACTTTATCCTATCATAGAATGGGTTCTTTTTCTATGTCAAAAATACAACGTTAAATGTTATTTTTTATTATTTACAAGCACAACGTTTGCTGTATCTGGCAAAGTTTCCTACAATAATTATGTAAGTAAAAAGTTCTCAGAAGTGTAAAACTTTACAAAGGAGAGGAATTTACATGAAAAAAATCTATGAAACAACTATCATTAATACGGGTGGACGTGCAGGAGAAGTTCACTCACCGGATAAATCATTTTCTTATGCGGTTGCTTCGCCAGGTGTCAAGAAAGAAAATACAACAAATCCAGAACAATTATTCGCAGCAGCTTACAGTGCTTGCTTTAACGGTGCATTAGAGTTAGTGATGGATCAAGAAAAAGTCGAAGGTAAAAGTACAGTAACCGCACGTGTTTCCTTATTCCAAGGAGAAGATGGGTTTAGCGTTGGTGCTGAATTAGAAGTTCATATTGATGGGGTAGATCAAGCCAAAGCAGAAGAACTTGTTAAAAAAGCCCACGAAATTTGCCCATATTCTAAAGCAACAAGAAATAATATAGACGTTAAATTAACAGTGATTTAACTAAAAAAAAGAAGCGCTTTGTCGTATAGACAAAGCGCTTCTTTTTTTAGATAACAGTCCACAAATTATACATATTTAACAAAATAACTAAAAAAACAACTAAACTATAAATCTGGGCAACCCGTTGTTGGGATAATTTTTTACTGAAAAGACCGCCGACATAACCACCGAGTAAAGCGGCAGGAATAATGGCCCAAAGCATTGTTAAATCAAAAATTGCAAATCCCGTGGTCAAGCCGATATTGCCGAGTTTGGCGAGTTGGGAGAAAAAAATAGTAATGATGGAATAGACGGTTGCTGATTTGATATCCATTCCAAAAAAGAGAATAAGGCAAGCTACATTAATGGGACCACCACCGATGCCTAAAAAGGTGGATAGAATCCCTAAGCCTAATCCGACAATCAGAAAAATGCTCAATCCGTTGAGGTGTAAGTGCCAGTTGGAAAATTGATTGTAGAGAAGAACCAAAACCAAGGTCAGTAACATAATGATATATTGGAGCAGTTGTACTTTTTCTTCATTTGGCGCTAGCGCAATCGCCTGATTAAGAAGTAAATCACCTAACATGCCGCCGACTAAGGAACCAAACGAAATACTCGCGGCTTTTTTCCATTCAATTTGGATACCATTTTGATACTGTTTATAAGTCGAAGAAATGGACATGACAAAAACAGCGACACTTGAATAGAACGCAATACTGTTTAACGAATGGAAACCAAGAAAATCCAAAACAGGCTTAATAATGACGCCTCCACCCATCCCAGAAAGCGCCCCAACTGTATTGGATAGAAAAATAGTGATGAAATAAATCAGTAAAACCCGCACATAATCACTCCTAAACCGTTTTCTTTTAGTATAGCACAAAAATTACTAAAGAAATTAAATTTCATTTAAAAATATTTTTAAAAAGAACTTGAAATAGTATTTCTTTAATGGTATTCTACAAATACAAAAAGAAAACGCATTCAAGGAGGATGAGAACGCATGACAGTATCGATTGGTATTATTTTGATTTTATGTCTTTACACAGTTGTTGGCGTACTTGACCAAATTTCTATTCAGATTGGTCCATATACACCATTGTTTGCTGCAACATTTACTGGCTTAGTTTTAGGGGACGTTCAAACAGGTTTGATGATTGGGGCAACGCTTCAATTAATGACATTAGGTGTAGCGACTTATGGAGGAGCAACAGTCCCAGACTTTCTTTCGGGGGCCATTATGGGAACGGCTTACGCAATCATTTCAGGGAAAGGGGCAGAGTATGGTATCGGAGTTGCAGTTCCGATTGGGTTATTATTAACACAACTAGATATTTTAGGCAGAATGGCTAATACGTTTTTCCAACACAAAGCAGATCGCTATGCGGAAGAAGGAAATTATAAAGGAGTCGAGCGCTGCAATGTTTTAGGAATTTTTCCTTGGACGATTTCTCGTGTCATTCCAGTTTTTATTGGCCTAGCTTTTGGCGAACAAGTTGTAAACGCTATCAACAATTGGATTCCTATTTGGGTGATGAATGGGTTAAAAGCAGCAGGAGCTATTTTACCAGCGATGGGGATTGCTATTTTAATGCGTTACTTACCAATTAAAACATACTGGCCTTATTTTATTATTGGGTTCGTGTTACTTGCTTATGGGGCCCAATTCTTCTCAGTTTTAGGTGTCGCACTGGTTGGCTTGGCTTTAGCAGCGATTTATGTGATGAATCATAACAAAGGCGGCGCAGCTACAACAAGTGGCACGGTTATTTATGAAGATGATGAGGAGGTTGAGATTGATGACTAACAAATTAACAAAAAAGGATATTAATAAAGTTTACGTCCGTAATCTTTTTGGCTATCAGTGGGGCTGGAACTATGAAAAAATGCAAGGACTTGGTTATGCTTGGGTGATGATGCCTGCATTAAAGCGACTATACAGTGAAGATCCAGTAGCTATGAAGAAAGCCTTGAAGACACATCTTGGTTTTATGAATACAACGCCAGCTATGTCACATTTAATTGTCGGAGCTGATATGGCTTTGGAAGAAGAAGTTGGTATTGAAGATGAAACGGCCATTACTGGTTTGAAAACAGGTCTAATGGGTCCGTTTGCTGGTGTTGGTGATACCATTTTTATCGCGATTTATCGTGCGATTGTTTTTTCGATTGCAGCTTACATGGCGCAAGGGGGCCAGGTTGTTGGGTTACTGATCCCGTTAATTGCCGGAGCAGTGGTCCTATGGGTACGCTATAAATTCACTTGGATTGGTTACCATCAAGGGAAAAAAATTGCGACAGAATTTGCGGATAAAATGAAATTGTTTACGCAAGGTGCAGCTATTTTAGGGTTAACGGTGGTTGGCGGTTTGATTCCTTCGGTAATTACTTACAAATTAGATTTAACTTATAAAATGGGGGATGTAACATTATCTGTCCAAGAAATGTTGGACAAAATTTTACCCGCATTAATTCCTTTAGGGATTGTTCTTTTATCCTATTGGTTACTAGGGAAAAAGAAAATGAATTCAACCCGGCTAATCTTTGTTTTAATTTTAATTGGCATGGTTTTAGGCAATTTACAACCAATGTTGGCTTGGGTTGGCGGTTTATTTTAAAAAAATAGTATATAATAGGAGAGATTTATTATGACAATTGTACATGCAAGAGTAGATGAGCGTTTAATTCACGGACAAGTTGCAACCGTTTGGACGAATACGGTTGGAGCACAAAGAATCATGGTAGTAAATGATGCCGCTGTCAAAGATCAATTACAAATTGGTGCCTTAAAAATGGCCAAGCCTGCAGGAGTTAAATTATCCATTTTATCAAAACGTAAAGCGATTGAAAAAATTTTAGCAGGCAATTATGATGAAGAAAAAGTCTTTTTAATTACGAAAGACATTGCAGACATGGCGGCTTTAATTGATGGCGGTGTTCCGTTACAGAGCTTCAATGTCGGCAATATTTCTCAAAAAGAAGGCAGTCGAGCAATTAAAAAATCTGTTGCATTAACCGATGAAGATATTCAAACCGTTCGTCGTTTAACAGATAATGGGGTGACTATTACCGCGCAGATGATCCCTTCTGAACCAAACGAAGCAATTTTAACTTTCATAAAATAGAAATGGAGATGAGAAGATGGAGCCAATCCGTTCAATCAGACAAAAATATAAGGACTTTTCCAAAGTAAATAAGAGAATCGCAGACTATATACTGAAGGATCCGACCCGTCTTCTCTCATTAACAGCAAACGAAATTGCTAGCAATAGCGAAACTTCTCCAGCATCAGTTACCCGTTTTTCTAAACAATTAGGGTTTGACAGCTGGGAAGAGTTAAAACTATCCATTGCAGCGGTACAAGCTGCCAGTAACGGTAAAAAAGATATTGATCCAATTGTAGCGGCGGATGATTCGGTGGATACTATTTGTATGAAAGTGGAATCTTTATTAAATGCTACGATTGAAGATTTATTTTATACAGTGGATAAACAAGCCTTGGAACGAGCAATCGCGCATGTTAAAAAAGCGGAAAAAATTCATCTGGTTGGAATTGGGGCCTCTTCTTTGACGACATACAATCTTTACCACAAGTTTAACCGCGCTGGTCGCCAAGCAATTTTTAATTATGATAGTCACATGATGTTGGAGTTTTTAAATTATGCAACGGCACAAGACATTTTGATCACGGTCTCATATAGTGGTTTGACAAAAGAAGCCTTAATCGCCTGTGAAATTGCCAAAAATAGAGGCGCAACGGTTATTTTTATTACCAGTAACGATGGAGAAAACGTACGGTCATTGAGCGATGAAGTTCTTTTAGTCCCCAATAATGAGCACCTCATTCGAGTGGGGGCTATTTCATCGATTGCTTCGTCAATGGCAATTGGCGATGTTCTGTATTTAGGTTCAATTCAAGATGATTTAGACACAGAAATTGAACGTAATATGATTGAAACGAGTCAACTTGTCAGCCGTCTAAAAGAGAAGTAGGGGTGTGCAAGCAAATGAACTTAGAAGGATTAACGACAGAAGCCAGAAATGAAGCGACTAAAAAGATTGACCAAGTGTCAACATTAGAGATGGTGACTTTAATAAATCAAGAAGACCAAAAGGTAGCACAAGCAATTGAAAAGGTGCTTCCGCAGATTGCTGCAGCAATTGATGCAGCGGCAGAACGATTTAAAAAAGGGGGCCGTTTAATCTACTGTGGTGCAGGAACATCTGGGCGTTTAGGTGCTTTGGATGCGATTGAATTAACGCCCACATATAGTGTTTCGCCAGAACGCGCATTTGGTATTTTAGCTGGTGGTGAAAAAGCAATGTATCAAGCAATTGAAGGCGCTGAGGACTCGAAAGAATTAGCCATCGAAGATTTAACGCAACATCAATTGACAGCCCGAGATGTCGTAATCGCAATTGCTGCTAGCGGCCGGACACCATATGCCGTTTCCGCAATTGAATACGGAAAAAAAGTGGGCGCTCTAACCATCTCCGTGACCTGTAATAATGAAAGTCCGATGAATCAATTGGCGGAAATTGGGATTGCGCCAATTGTAGGACCGGAAGTCATTACAGGGTCAACTAGAATGAAAGCGGGTTCAGCACAGAAAATGGTGTTAAATATGTTTTCAACAGGGATCATGGTTAAAGTAGGGAATATCTATCAAAATTTGATGGTCAACGTACAACCAACGAACGAAAAATTAATTCAACGTGCCACGAATATCATTAAAGAAGCAGCAGAAATCGATGAAGCACGAGCCAAAGAATACTTAGAGGCAGCGCAATTAGAAGTGGCACCCGCCATTGTAATGGCGAAAGCCCACGTTGATTTCCAAAAAGCCAAAGAACTATTAGCAGAACATGACGGACGGATTTCAGAAGTTTTAGCATAGAAGTGGTGAAGAATGAATCAAATTGCAATTCAAGAAACAATTCAGAGGCTGATTAGTCAGCAAGTCGTTCCGGGTGTCGCTTGGGGGATAATCACAGAAGATGGCTTATCAGAACAGTATACAGGCTTTTTAGGTAATACTGGTCCATTTGTAAGACAAAAGGTTTCATCAGCTAGCCTGTATGATTTAGCGTCCTTAACGAAAGTTATTGGGACAACAAATCGAATGTTACAATTAATCGATGCAAATCAGCTTGCTTTTTCAACCACTGTAGGGGAAGTCCTACCTGCTTATCAAGGGCTATCTTGTTCGATTGGGGAGCTGCTATTGCATCAGAGCGGGTTGCCAGCTGATGTTGCTGATAAGAAAAATGTCACAAAAAATAGCTTGCAAGAAATCATTTTGACGCATTCGTTATCTGAACGAGGGAAAACCACTTATTCTGATTTAGGGTATTACTTATTGGGAGAAATTATTCAAGTATTGGACCGCTGCTCATTAGAAGAGAGCTTTCAAACATACGTATTTCAACCAATGAACCTACAGCATACAAGTTTTACGGTCAGAGATTTTACCGAGGCAGTGCCCACAGAGATTACAAAACAACGCGGCGTTATTCAGGGGGGGGGTCCACGATTCGAAAGCCTATCAACTGAAAGCGCCAATCGGCAGTGCAGGTTTATTTGCAACTTTACCAGATTTACTCACTTTTGTTCAGTGTTTTATGAACAATCGCTACCCGTCTGGCAAACCATTATTTTCTGAAAAAATGTTTGAGGATCTCTGGTCTATAAATCAAGGTGGGCGTACATTTGGTTGGGAAGTGAAAAAGACGCAAGCGGGAGCAGACTATTTGTATCATACTGGCTTTACTGGAACGGCGATTGGTATGAAAAAAGAGACCAAAGAAGCCTTGATTCTGTTAACGAATCGGATTCATCCCACTCGTGAAGAACGTGGCTTTCTGAAAGCACGAACAAAAATTTATCAGCAGTATTTTTAGGAGGATATAATGAAACCAAAATTAATTTTAATGAGCCATGGACGGATGGCAGAAGAAACCTTGGCTTCTACTCAAATGATTGTCGGGGAATTAGCAGACGCAGCGATTGTGTCGATGACTGCAGAAGATGGCTTGAGCGGCACGCAAGCAAAGCTGGCAGCAATCTTAAAAGAAGCTGGCGATGTCCCGACGCTTGTCTTAGCTGATTTAAAAGGAGGAACACCTTGTAATGTAGCTATGATGGCTATGGACACTTATCCGCAATTGCGAGTAGTCGCCGGACTTAACTTAGCAATGGCAATTGAAGCCGCTGTGTCACCTTTAGAAAATGTGGATGAATTAGCTGCATATTTAACGCAAATAGGTCAATCTGCGGTGACCACGATTGATTTACCTGAATTAACAGATGAAGAAGAATTTGAAGAATAGAAAAGAGCGTGGGACAAAAATCACTTTGGATTTTTGCTCCACGCTCAAAAACTGATAAACGGCGGGAACAGAAGCAACACTACGCGTTGCTTCGATCTCAACAACTTCTAAGGTGTTTTCTCGACATGCGTCTCGTCACAGTACAACCTTCAAAAGAGCTACAGCTCTAAGAGTTGCGATGTTTCACTGTGAAGCATGAACAGATGAAATCATCGTACCTACTTGGTGAAGGTCCTTCGGAAATAAGCCGAAATTGTTGAGAATCACGAAGAATGTAGTGATTCGATGATGAACAATACCTACTTGGTCTCCAAAAATTATAGAACAATTTTCGGAAATTCCTTCTTATTGCTTTCTCGTCAAGGACTCGTCGCAGTTTTGTCCTTGAGAGTTCTCGGAGTTAAACACTTCTTTCCCGACCTCTTTTTAAGAACCAGGGATATTCCGTGGTTCGTTTTTGGTTGTGACAAAGAAAAAGAATAGACTTAGTAAAATAACTAGGATGCCATCGTTAAACATCGGATTTACGAAGTTTAAAATAGCACTTAGGATAACTGGCACGGTAGCACAATACGTAATAATTTTTAAACAATCAATCAAACGTAAAGAATAAAAACGTAATTTTGAATAGAGAGATGCACCGATAGCGGCAATCAGTAAGTCTAAAACTAAACCGATTAGAACAGGGTAGATAGCCACTAAAAAGACAATGAGTTTTGTCCACCAGGGGATCGCTGCTTCACTTAGCGCGGTCTTAATACTCTGAGCATTAACGCCATCTAAGGTTCCTTTACTATAGGGGAAGATAAATTGGTCGGTGCCTAGAATTGATTCAGTTGCTCCTGAATTTGGTAAGGCGACCACAAATTCATCTTGTAAAAAAGCCAAACCAAACGCATTACCAATTAAATCTTTTTGGACATCAGCGGCTGTACGCTTTCCATCTGGATCAAACGTAAAAATAATCGAGTCGGTTTGATAAATAAAGCCAGATTCTTTAGCCTTTGTTTGCAATGTGCCATTTTCAATAGAAAAGTCAGGCAACTTTTCTGCAATTTTTTGGCCATCTTGTTGTACCTCGTGTAGTACAGAAAAAACTTGTTTGGTAATGGGTAGTGCTAAAATAGCACTTAAAAAAACAGCATAGAGAATTACTTTCCAAAACGCCATTTTTTTCGCATGTCGTAATTCTGAAACTGAAAAAAAGGCCTGCTTAAATAATTGCAATGTATTCATTTATTTACTCCTCACATCATTCTTCTACAGGTCATTCTAGCGAATTTATGAGGGAAACACAAGGTAATCTCCCTCTTTTGTAAAACTTTTCTTTTGGCAAGCAAACTATTTTGTAGAAAGCGGTTCACTCTGTTATCATAATAATTGTATGAAAGACGTATGCTACATACTAAAAAATAGGGGGATTTAAAAAATGACTTACACATTACCAGAATTACCATATGCTTATGATGCATTAGAACCTTACATTGACGTGGAAACAATGCACTTACACCATGATAAACATCACAACACTTATGTGACTAACTTAAACGCAGCGATTGAAAAACATCCAGAATTAGGCGAAAAATCTGTAGAAGATTTAATTTCAGATATGAATGCTATTCCTGAAGACATCCGTACAGCCGTTCGTAACAATGGTGGCGGTCACGCAAACCATACATTCTTCTGGGAAATTATGGCACCAAATGCTGGTGGACAACCAACTGGCGCTATTAAAGAAGCAATCGATGAAACATTTGGTAGTTTTGATGAAATGAAAGCTGCTTTCAAAACAGCTGCAACTGGCCGTTTCGGTTCAGGTTGGGCTTGGTTAGTTGTGAATAACGGTAAATTAGAAATCACTTCAACACCAAACCAAGATTCACCATTAATGGATGGTCAAACACCTGTTTTAGGTCTTGACGTTTGGGAACATGCGTATTACTTAAAATATAAAAACGTTCGTCCAGATTACATTGAAGCATTCTGGAACGTTGTTAACTGGGATAAAGTAAACGAACTTTTTGCTGCGGCAAAATAAGTTTGTCAATTGTGAAGGAAAGAGTCAAATGACGGTCGTCATTTGACTCTTTCCTTTTACAAATCAAGGGTCGAAATAGTTGTTCGTTTATGGCATACTAAAGTAAGTAGGGAAAGATAACGGATACATAAAGAAGGAGCTAAAAAAATGAATGTTATGATGCAAAAAGTACACGGGTCAGAAAATGATTTCTTTTTATTGGATGAAACACAGTTTGAGCGTTCTTTAACCGCCGAGGAAATTGAGCAATTACGCATCCAGTTATGTTCGCGGGAAACAGGATTATTGGCGGGAGCAGATGGGTTACTTTTGGTAGGAGAAGGGACTCACGGCACGTCCAATGCTAGAATGCGAGTGATTAACAGCGATGGTAGTGAAGCAAGCATGTGCGGGAACGGCTTGCGTACGGTTGCCCGCTATTTAGCTGAAAAAAACCAAGAAAAATCATTTACAGTTGAAACAATGTTTGCGGATTTGAAAGTACGTCAAGCCCCCAATTTAGCTGAAGAAGTGGCGACTTACCAAGTGGAAATTTCACCAGTAAGTTTTGAAGCAGTCACTATTCCAATGCATTTAGGGGTCCAAACATTAATTGATGAAATTATACCAGCCTTATCTAAAACCATTCGTTTTACAGCGGTAGCAGTGCCTAATCCGCACCTTGTAGCATTTGTGGATCATGAAACCTTAAATGGTCCAGAATTTGAACGAATCGCTACCTATGTAAATAATGAAAATCCATATTTTCCAGAAGGGATAAATGTGAGTTTTGTTGAAATTCTTGGCAAAAATCAACTATTTGTTCGAACGTATGAACGTGGTGTAGGTTTTACAAGTGCTTGTGGGACAGCTATGTGCGCAAGTAGTTTACTTTATACGTTATTGAAAGATGGTGTTTTTTATGAAGAAATAACCGTCAAAAATACTGGGGGTATGGTGAAAACAGTCGTCCACGAAACGTCAGATGGCAGTTATTGGATGGAATTAATTGGGAATGCCACGATTACGCATTTGATTGAAGGATCACTGACTGATTTACTACATGGTGCATTTGAGAAAATAACTATCACTGAAACGAATGAACAGAAACATTATCAAGAATTTCTGCAAACACTTTCTCAAAAATAACAATTGTTCCTTGATAAAGCGCTCTTTTATTTTACAATTGTGTTAAGTTCTTGTTCCAAAAAATAAAAAATATTGCTTGAATAAGCAAACTATGAGAAAATAAAGGGCATGAATTAAGAATTATTCTTAGATAAACGAGGAAGTGTCTTATGAAACTATGGAAAAAAGTAGTACTGGGCTTCTTGAGCGTCTTGCTAGTGGTAGTAGCTGGGGTATGTGCTTACGGGATTAAGATGTATTCAGATGCCAATTCAACTATTAATGGGATCTATCAATCAGTTAACCGTAAGTCCAATAAAGGAGCCACGGCTAATATTGATGCGCAAGAACCATTCTCTGTTCTTTTAATGGGGATTGACACAGGCGATTTAGGCCGAACAGAACAAGGTCGTTCAGATACTACAATGGTTGTAACCATCAACCCGAAAGAAAACAAGTCCACAATGATCAGTTTGGATAGAGATATTCTAACAGATATTGTTGGAAATGACACACAAGACAAATTGAACCATGCCTATGCATTTGGTGGCGCCGAAATGGCGATTAATACAGTCCAAGAATTACTGGATATTCCCATCCATCACTATGTATCCATCAATATGAAAGGGTTAAAAGACCTGATTGATGCGGTAGGCGGTATTGAAGTAGATAATACGATTGGTGAATTTACATTGGACGGTATCACTGTTCCGGCAGGTAAAATCAAGTTAGATGGCACGACAGGTTTGGCTTATGCGCGGATGCGTCACGAAGATCCTGAAGGAGATGTAGGTCGTCAACGCCGCCAACGAGAAGTCGTTGAGAAAATTGTGCGCAAAGTCATGAGTTTAGATGGTGTTTCAAAATACCGAAAAATTCTTGACGCTGTTGAAGCCAATGTGAAAACAGACTTAACTTGGGATGACATGATGGACATCCAATCAAAATATTTGTCTGCCTTTAAAACAATTGACTCTGAACAATTACAAGGATACAGTGCAACCATTGATGATATTTATTATCAAGTCCTAGATCCAAATAGTTTATACAAAACACAAACAACACTTAGAAAACAACTTGGTTTAAAAGAACATGCTTCTGAACGTGAAAAAGATTTAGCCTTTTATAATCAGTTTAGCTATGCTGTTACAGATACTGCACTGATTGGTGAATCTGGTGATTCAAGTGCCAATAGCTCTACTAGTTCGAGTAGCACCGCAGACACCACAGCCGGACAAACAGAATACAACGGCAATACGCAACAAGCAGCAGAAGGAGCCTACGATCCGAATACGTACGTTGACCCAAATGCGTACACAGATCCAAACGCTTATGCTGATCCAAATACGTATGTGGATCCCAACGCACCACAATATTAATCTGTTAAACAAGCTCGAAAACTTCTATTTCTGATGGGAAATAGAAGTTTTTTTCTTTTATTCTAGAAATTTTTTTCAGAAGGTGTTATAATTGGACTATACCAAAATAAACCGTAAGGAGCGTGTCAAAATGCAAATTATCCGTGTAGCAAATGCAGAAGAAGGCGGCAAAAAAGCGTTTGAATTAATTAAAGAAGGTATGAACAATGGTGCGAAAGTTTTAGGCTTAGCAACAGGTAGTACACCAGAAACATTATATAAAGAAATGACAGCAAGTGATGTCGACTTTACAGAAATGACTTCTGTAAACTTAGATGAATATGTTGGTTTAGGCGGCGAAGATGAGCAAAGTTACCGTTATTTCATGAACAAACACTTATTTGACAAAAAACCATTTAAAGAAACATTTGTACCAAATGGTAAAGCAGAAGATTTAGATGCTGCTTCCGCAGAGTATGAAAAAATTATCGATGCACATCCAGTAGATATCCAAATCTTAGGTATTGGTCAAAATGGACACATCGGCTTCAACGAACCAGGTACACCTCTAGATAGCTTAACACATGTCGTTGAGTTGACTGAATCAACAATCAACGCGAACAAACGTTATTTTGACAAAGTAGAAGATGTCCCAACGCGCGCTGTTTCTATGGGGATTGGTTCAATCATGAAAGGCAAAAAAATGATTTTAATGGCTTATGGCGAAGCAAAAGCAGAGGCCATTAAAGGCATGATTGACGGACCAGTAACAACAGACATGCCAGCAAGTGCATTACAAAACCATCAAGATGTTGTTGTAATCATTGATGATGCAGCTGCAAGTAAATTATAATCGTTGATTAAAAAGAACTTGAAACATAAGGATTTCCTTATGTTTCAAGTTCTTTTTTTGTTATACTGGAAGTAATAGAAGAAGAGGTGAAAAGGATGTTACAGCTAACAATTCCAGAAATTATTTTACGGTTAGTCCTAGCGATGGTGATAGGTGGCGCAATTGGTTTTGAAAGACAATATAAGAATCGCCCAGCAGGAATGCGTACCCACATTTTAGTTTGTATGGGAGCGGCTATTATTGCGTTAATCCAGTCACAAATTGCAATCAGTGCATTGAAAGATGCGTTAGCTAATCCGGCTTTGACTGGGGTCATTCGTTCAGATCAAGCAAGATTGATTGCGCAAGTTGTAAGTGGCATCGGCTTTTTAGGTGCTGGAACTATCATTGTAACGAAACAAAGTGTCACAGGATTGACGACAGCGGCTTCACTATGGACCGTGGCTGGTTTAGGGATTGCGGTGGGCATGGGCTACTATACGATTGCCTTAACAAGTTTTATCGGTGTATTATTTGCCTTAACCATTGTCAAACGAATTATTCACGTACCAACAATCAAAAAATTAGAAATTCGCTATCAACATAAACAAGAAACTAAAGAATTTATTAATCAATATTTTGAAGAAAAACATATTGAAATTTATGATGTGAATTTCAATGTTTCTTGGGTAGATGATACAAAAATCTATACGAATATCTATACTATTGATTTACCTAAAGGCCTAACGTATGCCGATGTTATTGAAGATCTATCTGTTTCAAATAATGTAACAAAATTACGATTGATTAATGTGTAGAAACATCTATTTATAATTAATGACAACCGCTTTAAGTTAAAATGCTTATGGCGGTTTTCTTCTAGGACCTAGGACTGATTTTTCAGGTTTAATATTTCAAAAAGATTACAAAAGAGTTATGATTGTATTACGAGTTAGAAAGAAAGGTGATAAGTAAGATGAATAAAAAAAATAAATTTCTTAGTATTATTGTTGTTGTCGTTGTGATTATTGGTGCATTTGTGATGAAAGCTTATAATCAATTGATTACTTTAGATAATAAAGTCGAAGCAGAATGGTCACAAGTAGAGAATGTAATGCAAAGACGTGCTGATTTAATTCCGAATCTTGTCAGTAGTGTTCAAGGCAGTATGACTCAAGAAAAAGAAGTTTTAAAAGAAATAACGGAAGCACGTAAAGCATACGCAGGAGCAAAATCTTCTTCTGAAAAAGGGCAAGCAAATGAGCAAATTGAAAAAGGATTAGGTAATTTTGTTACAGTATTGAATGAAGATTACCCAAAGTTAGCTTCTTCTGAAAATGTCAAAACCTTAATGACTCAATTAGAAGGATCTGAAAATCGAATTTCTGTTGAACGCCGTAACTATATACAAGCTGTTGAAACATATAACCAACAGATTTCAAAATTCCCTGATAAAATAATTGCAAAACTTTTAGGATTTGAGAAGAAAACTAACTATGTTGCGACAGAGCAGGGAAAAGAAGTGCCGCAAGTAAAATTTAAATAAAAATTTATAGAAAATTTGGGTTAAAAAGAAAGAAGTGAGGAAGGTTGGATAAAAGAGTCGAAAAAATTCAAGAAAAAGTTCGTTTGTTTTATAAAAAGCATCAGCGGAATACAACGATTGTTGTGGTAATTAGTTTAAGTATGATTTTAATATTAGGAATGGCTGCTTGGTATGAAGGAAAGGGAATCTCTTATGAAGCAAAACAAACTGCACTGAGAGAGAAGCAACAAGCCTTACAAAAAAAGAGAGACGATATTTTAGCAGGAAAAATGACTGAAGCGTCAACCCAGACAACAATAAATAACTTTTCTAAACAAGAAATAACTGGTGAAAATGAATTAATGACAATTACTGGAACGAATGGGCAGTTGAACATTAATGATGCTAATATCTATGTTTCAGATAATGCAGGTATTGTCTCAAATCAACTTAAACAAAAAATGTTTCAATTGAATCAACAATTGTTGGAAAATGCGAATGGCGCACAATTTATGCTTATTACCGTTCCTGCGTTACCTAGTGGGGAATCTGTTGAATCTTACAGCAATAAGATTGCTAATCAATTAGGTGTTGGGGATCGCGAAAAAAATAATGGTGTGGTTTTTCTAATGGCAATTGAGGATCGCGAGTCTCGCTTGGAAGTTGGATATGGCTTAGAGAGTATTTTAACGGATAGCTATGCGGATGATATTATTAATAATGAAGAAGTAAAAGAGGCTTTTAGAGACGAGGATTATAATACAGGTCTCAATAAAATTATTGATCAAGTATCGGCTGCAATCAATTCAAAAACCGCACAAGTGGATAATGAATTAACAAATATACAAGCAGAGTTAAACACTAACACAACGAAAAGAAATGTTCTTTTAATGGCAAGTATTGCTGGGATGCTCATTTGTGCTGTTTATATTTTACAAATTTTAAGAACAAGAAAACTTGTTAAAAAAATGTATCAAGATTATTTGAATTGTTTACCAACAAAGGCTGTCCTAAATAACTCAGAACAGACAAAGGAAGTATTAAATAAGATGAAAAAGACTTCTTTTTATTGTTTATATCTTAATGGAGCAACGTTATTTGCCACAAAAGGGAAAATAAGACGTGCCACTAAGCGTGGTTCTTTACTAAGTATATATCCAAATGCAAAAAAACAATCTTTTGGGCGTTTATTAGTAGGAGATACTTTATATAGTTATGATGGTAGTGTTTTGACGTATGCTTATTTAAACTCACAATACAATCCGTCTAATCATAGTAGTTCTGGTAGCAGCAGTGGTGGTTCATTCGGTGGCGGTTCATTCGGCGGTGGCGGCGCCTCAGGAAGTTGGTAAAATAAAAAGCTAGAAACGTTAATCGTTTCTAGCTTTTTGGGCTCTATACTTTCTGATGTTGGTATTTTTACCAACATCTTTTTTGATTCACAAAAAAGACACCTTGAAATCCTGTAGAATTAAAGTCGCTGAACCCGTTCTAAGGAGGAATCAAGATGTCCTATACTGAGCTTATCAAAGAAACCCTAAATATTCTAGACCTAAATGTTACTTTTGAAGAAAATTGTTTGCGAAAAGAAAAAATAAATGGACAAATTTGTAAAGTTTATACAGGAAAATTAACCTATTCTGCAGATTCCTGTGAACATTGTAAAAGTAATTCCACGATTATTCGCTGGGGAATGACAACCGTTCGGTTGTTACTGAATGAAGTCGCAGAATTCAAAACGTATCTGGAATTGAGAAAACAACGGTTTAAATGTCATGCGTGCCAAAGGACCTTTGTTGCAGATACAAGTATTGCAGAAAAACACTGTTTCATTAGTCAATCTGTCAAATGGGCCATTACTACACGTTTGAAAGAAAATACTTCCATGACAGGCATCGCTCGCCAAAAAAATGTGTCTGTTTCTTCTGTTTATCGTGTGCTGAAACGCTTTTACCAACCGATGAATCCCTTTAAAACAACCTTACCAACGGTTCTTCACTTTGATGAATTTAAATCCGTTCGTCAGGTTTCTGGCGCCATGAGTTTTATCATTTTAAATGGGCAAACAAGAAAATTATTTGATATTGTTGAAAACCGACAACTGTCTTATTTAGAACGTTATTTTACTCGTTTTCCACTATCTGTGCGGGAAAACGTCCAATTTATTGTCATTGATATGTACGCACCTTACGTTTCTCTCGTGAAAAAATGTTTCCCTAAAGCGAAGCTCATCATTGATCGCTTCCATATCGTTCAACACATCGGTCGGACCTTTCGAAACCATCGAATCACTTGGACAAATCATCTATTAAAAAGTTCAAGTTTGGCTGAAAAACGCCAAGGAAAACAACTCAAAAAATACTGGAAATTATTACAAAAAAATCAAGAGAAGTTGGATAGTTTGAACCGCCGTTGGCGCCCTTCGTTTAAAACGTATTTAACCGAAACAGAGCTTGTGGACAGGCTGCTTTCCTATAGCGTTGAGTTAACACAAGGCTACACATTGTACCAAGACTTTTTGTATGCCGTTCACAAACGCAACCAAACGTATTTTGATGCCTTGCTTACGCAAAATATTTCTCACTTGCCAACTACTTATCAAACAACTATACGAACCTTTAAAAAATACCAAAAGCAAATTCATCATGCCTTGAATTCTTCTTATTCGAATGGACAATTGGAGTGTCTAAATAATCATATCAAAGTGTTAAAGCGGAATGCCTATGGTTTTCGTAACTTTTATAATTTCAAATTACGTATTTTCGTCCAACAAGGACAAGCTATACAAACCAAATAAAAAAATCCAGAGGATTTTCTCCTCTGGACTCGACATAATTCTACAATTTCTCTTTACCAACATTATTTGACAAAGAGCCGCTTTTTACTATTTATCTAAACCGTAAAGATAGTCATCATCTTTCATGGCTTCAACTGTTCCTAGTAAATAGCCATTTCCTACTTGAGAGAAGAAGTCATGGTTGCTAGTTCCTGTCGAAATACCATTCATTACAATCGGATTCACATCATTGGCTGTATCTGCAAACAAGGGATCCATACCTAAGTTCATTAAAGCTTTGTTGGCGTTGTAACGTAAAAAGGTTTTTACTTCTTCGGTCCAACCTAAGTCATCATATAATTCTTCTGTATAACGTTCTTCATTTTCGTACAATTCGTAAAGTAAATTATACATCCAATCTTTTAGTTTATCTTGCTCATCTTCTGGTAATTCATTAAATCCTAATTGGAATTTATAGCCAATATACGTGCCGTGCACTGATTCATCACGGATAATCAATTTAATAATTTCAGCGACGTTCGCTAGTTTATTGTTTCCTAAATAGTAAAGGGGAGTGTAAAACCCAGAATAGAATAAAAACGTTTCTAAAAATACACTAGCAATTTTTTTTTCTAACGGAGTACCGTTTTTATAAATTTCGTTAATCCGTTCTGCTTTATATTGCAGATGTTTGTTGGTATTTGTCCACTCAAAAATATCATCAATCTCTTTTTTTGTATTTAATGTACTGAAGATAGAAGAATAACTTTTAGCATGGACAGATTCCATGAATTGGATGTTATTTAAGACGGCTTCTTCATGGGGCGTCCGCACATCATTTCTCAGTTGATCCATGCCGCTTTCTGATTGAACAGTATCTAATAAAGTTAAACCGCCGAAAACGTAGCCGACAGTAGTTTTTTCTAAATCGGAAAGAGTCCGCCAATCATCTAAGTCATTGGATAACGGAATCCGTGTATCTAACCAAAATTGTTCGGTTAATTTTTCCCAAGTGGATTTATCAATGACGTCTTCAATGGCGTTCCAGTTAATTGCTTCATAATACGTTGCCATGGTTATTCCTCCTGTATGCTGGGACAGCAGTCTGTTTGACTAGTTGTCTCGTTTCTTCGCTTAAAACGTTCTACAGAGTCCAAATAGGAGCGTGCAGCCGTTCTTCTTTGTCCAGTATATCTGAAAATGTCCTGTTTAAAAAGAGAACATTCCTAAAAAATAAGACGCTCAAGCAGAACGCCTTATTTAAGTGCTTTTCATTAAATCACGCAAGACTCACATTGATTGCTGCCAATTTCTTCAGCATCATCTGTAAATGTACGAATATAGTAAATTGATTTAATCCCTTTGTTGAACGCATAATGACGTAAAATGTTCAAGTCACGGGTTGTTTGTTTCGGTGTTTCTTTCCATTCATACAAGCCTTCAGGGATTTCTGAACGCATAAACAAGGTTAAACTCATTCCTTGATCAACGTGTTGTTGCGCTGTTGCGTAGACATCAATCACTTTGCGCATATCCATGTCGTAAGCAGAAGTATAGTAAGGGATTGTATCATTAGCTAAATAAGGCGCTGGATAGTAAATCTTACCAATTTTCTTCTCTTGACGTTCTTCAATCATGCGAGTAATTGGATGAATGCTGGCACTAGTATCATTAATATATGAAATTGAACCATTTGGCGCTACGGCTAAACGATTTTGATGATAAAGACCATCTTTTTTCACAGCATCGCGTAACGCAGCCCAATCTTCAGCCGTTGGAATCTGAATGTCTTTGAAGATTTCTTTCACTTTATCAAATTTTGGTGTAAAGTTGCCTTCAATATATTTATCGAAGTAAGCACCAGAAGCATAATCTGATTTTTCAAAATTATGGAAGACTTGGTTACGTTCTTTCGCAATTTGGTTACTTTCCATTAAAGTCCAGTAATTTAATAACATGAAATAAATGTCTGTAAAGTCTAATGATTCTTCAGAGCCGTATTCCATATGATTTTTAGCGAAGAAGGTGTGTAAGCCCATTGCGCCTAGTCCGATTGTATGGCTTAAACGATTTCCATTTTGGATAGTTGGCACGACATCAATTTCAGAAGCATCTGTTACAAAAGTTAACGCACGCGTCATAGCGCGGACAGATTTTCCAAAGTCAGGACTTTCCATTAAATTAACAATGTTAGTTGAACCTAAGTTACAACTAATATCTGTTCCTAAAACTTCATATTCTTGTTTCCCATTAATAACAGAAGGCGTTTGAACTTGAAGAATTTCAGAACATAAGTTACTCATGATAATCTTGCCATCAATCGGGTTATTTTTATTGGCTGTATCGATATTAATGATATAAGGATAGCCAGATTCTTGTTGTAATTTAGAAATTTCATTTTCTAAGTCACGGGCTTTAATTTTACGTTTACGTATGTTTGGATTGGCCACTAGGTTATCATATTCTTTGGTAATATCTACATAGGAATAAGGCACACCATATTCACGTTCCACACTATAAGGACTAAATAAATACATATCTTCGTTGTTACGCGTTAATTCGTAAAATTTATCTGGAACAATAACACCAAGAGACAACGTTTTTACACGGATTTTTTCATCAGCGTTTTCTTTTTTAGCAGATAAGAACATTTCAATATCTGGATGGAAGACGTTTAGATAAACAACACCAGCACCTTGACGTTGACCTAATTGGTTAGAATAGCTAAAGCTATCTTCAAATAATTTCATAACAGGGACAACACCACTTGCTGCGCCATCATAACCTTTAATTGGTGCACCTGCTTCACGTAAGTTTGAAAGGGTAATTCCTACGCCACCGCCGATTCGTGATAATTGTAGTGCAGAATTAATTGAACGACCAATGCTGTTCATATCATCTGTTACTTGAACTAAGAAACAAGAAACCAATTCACCTCGACGTTTACGCCCAGCGTTTAAGAAAGAAGGTGTGGCTGGTTGATACCGTTGATGGATCATTTCATCCGCCAATGTTAAAGCCAATTCTTCATCGCCATCCGCAAAATACAAGGCATTAAAGGCAACCCGATCTTCATATGTTTCTAAATACTCTGTTCCGGCATTGTTCTTTAAAGCATATTGAGAATAGAATTTATAAGCCGCCATAAAAGACTTGAATTGGAAATGTTGTTCATCTAAGAAAGCATATAATTTTTCAATAAAGTCCATTGAATATTTTTCGATGAATTCAGTTTCAATAAAATCTTCTTTCATTAAAAAGTTGATTTTTTCCTCAGCAGAGCTGAATTTACGTGTATTCGGTTCTACATTTTCTTTAAAGAAGGCTGCGAGTGCTTCTTTATCTTTATTTAAAGGGATTTGACCATCAACAGGACGGTTAATCTCGTTATTCAGTTTGAAATAGCTGACATCTTTAATTTCTTTTAGACTCAATTTCTTCCACTACTTTCTTAAAGGTCTCCACGTCTTCGTCCGTTCCGCTAAACTCAAAGGAGTATAGAAGCGGAACGTGGTAATCGCGGGCAATATCTTTGGCGGTATAGACAAATAATTCAGCAAAATTACGGTTGCCCCCACCAGCTACACCAACTAACAGTTCTTGGTTACTTTTATAATCAAGAAAGTCATTCACCACCTCTGTAATTTCTGCATCATAGGTAGGAATGACAAGAATAAAAGGCTCATTTATTTCAAAAAAAGGATTCGCTGGCTCGAGTTCATAAGCAGGCAAATCCAATTTTTTAATAAAGCGCCTCGTTTGACCGGTTACTGAAAAATAAACAAGTTTCATCTTAGCTAGCCAATTGTTTTAATTGGTCTGGACGGAAGCCAACAACGGTTGTTGCTTCAGATGTGATGACCGGTACGCTTTGGAATCCTTGTTCTTTTAACCAGTCGATAGCTTCTGGTTGTGCGTCGATATTGATTTCTTCAAAAGCGATGTTATTTTCACTTAGGAAACGTTTCGCCATTTTACATTGGATACAGTTATTTTTTGAAAAGATTTTTACGTTCATTGAAAGTTCCTCCTCTTTTTTTCTACATAAACTAGTATAAATCTATGTAGAAAAAAGTCAACACTTTAACACTATATATTGTGGTGCGTTTTTCTCATAATACTAGTTTTTGTGTTTTTGAAAGAAAAATGAAAACACGTGAATCCTCGTTTTTGGGAGAAAAAACACATTGGTCAGTGTTTGACAAACAAAAAAATTAAAATTTTGAAAGAGAACATTTAGTGAAAAAATACTAAATCTTGTGTTGACTTTTGATTTAGGCACAAGAAGAAAAAATAAGCAGATTTGTTATTGAATGAACGGGAATTTATAGTAGCTATTAACATAAAAAAACAAGAGCTGACTTTTTTTAGAAAACGTAACCTGAAAAAAGTGTCTCTATATAGAAGGAAAATAGAAGAAAGCAGGAGATAGATTCAGAAATTCATTGACTTTCCGCTTAAGCAAGCGTATTCTTTTAATTGAGAACGATTCTCATTTTCGTTTGAAACTTTTTCACATGGAGGGAAGTAAATGATTACGTTAGCGCAGGCAGAAGTTGGGAAAGTCTATACAGTCGAAACCGTCCAAGCAGATGCTCAGACAAAGAAACATCTAAACAATTTAGGTGTCGTAGCAGGCCAAGCGGTTGTCCTTGTCAATTATCAGAATCAAAATGGTATTGTTTTATTACATAATAGTCGGATTGCGCTAACAGATACGATTTTACAAGCGATTCATGTGGAGGAGCGCTCGGCGAATGAGAAAGTTTGGGTCTCCTTGGATACCTTGAAAGTTGGAGAACGCGCTACGATAGTAGGTATCCACGGACAAGGAGCAGTGAAACGGCGGTTGATGGACATGGGCTTAACAAAAGGAACAGTAATTTTTATTCGCAAAGTGGCTCCTTTAGCTGATCCAATTGAAATCAATGTACGTGGCTACGAACTAACGTTACGAAAAAGTGAAGCGGAGCTGATCTTGGTTGAGAAGGAGGAAAGCGAATGACTCAGCAAATTGCACTAGCCGGCAACCCTAATAGCGGTAAAACAACAACATTCAATATGTTAACGGGAGCCAACCAATATGTTGGAAATTGGCCAGGTGTAACTGTGGAACGCAAAGAGGGAGTGGCAAAGAAAGATAAGACACTCATTATTCAAGATTTGCCAGGGATTTATTCTCTTTCTCCTTATACGCCTGAAGAAATTGTGGCACGAGATTACCTTTTGGAGGACGAACCTTCAGTGATTTTGAATATTCTCGATGTGACCAATTTGGAACGGAATCTTTATTTAACAACACAATTAATTGAAACAGGGTTACCGGTTGTTTGTGCGTTAAACATGATGGATTTACTGGAAAAAAATGGCCAAACATTAAATAGTGAAAAGTTAAGTTATGGCTTAGGCGTGCCTGTCGTTGAGATTAGTGCTTTGAAGAATCGTGGGTTGGATCATGCCTTAAAACAAAGTAAGCAGCGAGCCAATGCCATAGAGACAGAGGTTATTTATCCTTCTTATGATAATCGTTTAGAAGCAGCCCTTGCTGAAATTATTGATATTTTAGGGAATACTGTTCCTGAAACGCAACAGCGTTGGTATAGTTTAAAACTTTTTGAACGAGATGTTCGAACTAAAGAGCAATTATTATTGAGTTCTTTTCAAGAAAAAGAAATTGAAGAAGTCATTCGAATTACTGAAAAAATCTTTCAAGATGAAAGTGAAGCGATTATCATTAATGAACGCTATGCCTTTATTGCTCGATTAATTGCTTTGTGTGCGACGAAAAAAACAGAAATGACATTTACTCACAGTGATAAGATTGACAGAGTGGTAACCAATCGGTGGTTGGCGTTGCCAATCTTTGCGTTTGTGATGTGGTTGGTCTATTACTTGTCTATTCAAACGGTTGGTACAATGGGGACAGACTGGTTAAACGATGTCTTTTTTGGAGAATGGGTTCCTCAATTTGTGGGAAGTTGGTTGGCGCAATGGCAAGTAGCGCCATGGATGCAAAGTTTAATTTTAGATGGGATCATTGCAGGTGTTGGGGCTGTGTTAGGCTTTTTACCACAACTGGCCGTCCTGTTTTTATGTTTAGGTTTTTTAGAAGATTGTGGCTATATGGCACGGATTGCCTTTGTCATGGATCGTTTGTTTCGGAAATTCGGCCTATCTGGTAAGTCGTTTATTCCAATGTTAATTGCGACAGGTTGTGGGGTCCCAGGCGTGATGGCTAGTCGAACGATTGAAAACGAACGCGATCGGCGAATGACTATTATGGTCACGACTTTTATGCCTTGTTCGGCAAAGCTGCCAATTATCGCTCTGATTGCAGGCGCATTTTTTCCTAACCAAAGTTGGGTCTCGCCTTCTGCTTATTTTTTAGGGGTTGCTTCCATTGTGTTGTCAGGGATTGCTTTAAAAAAGACCAAGTATTTTTCGGGAGATCCGGCGCCGTTTATTATGGAACTTCCCGCCTATCATTTGCCACAGTTTAGAAGTGTGGTTCGACATGCTTATGAACGATGTCGCTCATTTGTAAAAAAAGCAGGAACGATTATTTTTGTTTCCAGTATTCTCATTTGGTTCATGTCCCATTATTCTGTGACGTTTCAACCTGTTCCAGAAAGTCAAAGTATTCTAGCATTTCTAGGTAAAGGGTTGGCGGTGCTATTTATCCCATTAGGCTGGGGCAATTGGCAAGGAGCAGTTGCCACAATTACAGGATTGATAGCAAAAGAAAATATTATTGGCACCTTGGGTATTTTATTTGGCAATGTGAAAGATGTTTCTGAAAACGGGGTAGAAGTCTGGGGCGCATTGCAACACACCTTTACACCAGTCGCAGCCTATTCGTTCTTAACTTTTAACTTATTATGTGCACCGTGTTTTGCTGCAATTGGCGCAATTCGCCGTGAAATGGGAGACCTTAAATGGACATTAGGAGCCATTGGTTATCAATGTGGTTTGGCTTATATGGTTAGTTTTGTGATCTATCAATTGGGCCATGTATTAGTCGAAAAAGGCACACTAACTATTGGGACTTTTTTAGCGATGGGCGTTGTTTTAGTTGGATTTTATTTCCTTATAAGAAAGCCAAAGCCAGGCAGAGAAAGCGTCCAAGCAATCACTTCTTTAGAAAGAGGGTAAGAACGAATGGCAACAATTATTTTATCCATTTTAATTTTTGGAACAGCAGGAATCATCACCTATCGACGAATTAAAAAAGGAGCAAGCTGTGAAGATTGTCAAACAGCCTGTCCTGTAAAAAAAGAACAAGCTTCACAAGAATAACAGGTTAAAAAAATTCCCTCTTGTATAAATAATAGCGGAGTGCTACAATATTGAGGTAGCTGAAAAGCCATTTTATACAACGGGGGCATAGCTCAGTTGGTTAGAGCATCTGACTCTTAATCAGAGGGTCTAGGGTTCGAATCCCTATGCCCCCATTGGGTGCCAAACCCACGAGAACGGTATTCTGTCGGCGTCTTAGGACGTTTCGAAGACGGAGTACGCGTTCTCTTTTTTTATCTAAAATGTTGAGTGTCGGGAGAGATATACTCATTAAATCGTTTAAAGAATGATTTGCTTAAAAGAAAGAAAAAGCACGTTATATAAAAAAGTTAAAAAATTTTCAGGCTAAAAAAGCGAATTTAACAAAAAGCGCACTTTTTGGTTCCTATGAAACGAAAAAGTACGTACTATACATCATATACGGCACGGTATATGATGATATCAGAAAACGTTAAAGGAGCGAATCAAATGATTACATCACTAGCAGATACAGTAATATTAAACAACGGCACTAAAATTCCAGGAATGGGCCTCGGGGTATTCCAAATACCAGATGAAGAGACAGCAAAAGTAGTCGAAGAAGGGATTATCAATGGTTATCGTTTAATCGATACAGCGCAAATCTATGGCAATGAATCCGGTACAGGAGCGGGAATTAAAGCAGGCTTAGCGGCAACTGGTTTGAACCGTGAGGACTTATTTGTTACCTCGAAAGTTTGGAACGCGCATATTTCCTATGATGAAACAATTCAAGCTTTCAATGATAGTTTGGAACGTTTAGGTTTAGATTATTTAGATTTGTATTTAATTCATTGGCCAGGAAATAATTCTTACAAAGAATCATGGCAAGCTTTAGAAACTTTGTACGCCGAAGGAAAAGTGAAAGCGATTGGTGTCAGCAACTTCCAAGTCCATCATTTAGAAGATTTACTTTCCTATGCAAAAGTTGTTCCAGTAATTAACCAAGTAGAACTACATCCAAAATTAGACCAAAAAGAAGTGCGTGATTTCTGTGAAAAACATGTTATTAAAGTCCAAGCTTGGTCACCATTAATGCAAGGTCAATTATTATCAAATGAAACAATTTTAGCGATTGCCGAGAATTATAATAAATCAGCAGCGCAAGTAATTTTACGTTGGGATATTCAACAAGATATCTTATTAGCTGTGAAATCTGTCCACAAAGAACGGATGATTAGCAATGCAGCGGTCTTTGATTTTGAACTAAGTGCAGAGGAAATGGCACAAATTAACCAATTGAATGAATCGTTACGTGTGGGACCAGATCCTGACACGTTTGATTTCTAAAAATTAACTAGGAGAAGAGACAATGAGTGAAGCAGTTAAAGGTTTTTCAGTAGTCAACCACGTGGGGATTACAGTCAGTAATTTGGATGAATCAGTGAAATTTTATGAAGCATTAACAGGAACCAAAATTGCAAATCGTGATGAAATTGGTGGAAAACGGATGGCCCAAACACAAGGGTTAGATGATACATTAATCAAGTATGCCAATGTGCATCTAGAAAATATCAATATTGATTTATTAGAATATGTTACACCTAAATCAGAAAAAGCCTCTTATTCCAATGAACAAATTAGTGCAATGCATCTGTGTTTTGAAGTGGAAGATATTGATGTAGCGGTTACCCGTTTAAGAGCGATTGGCGTAGAACCTGTTGGAGAGCCGATTACATTCCAAGAAGAAGATGGCTTGAAAAGCGGTTTTGGTACAAGTGTCGCTTACTTTACCGATCCAGATGGTACAAATTTAGAATTGATTGCTCCTAAAGGTCCATTTACCCGAAATTAAGTTAAAAGACTTTCAAACAAACATCAAAAAGAACCCCTCATTCTAGTACCAGTAACTAGAATGAGGGGTTCTTTTTATTTTTTAGAAAGAAGCAGCCAAAGAAAAGATATTCCAAATCCTTAATTGATGGTATACTAAAACGTAACAAATAAAGGAGGAAGACAATTGATTCTTAGTGTCTTAACAGTTATTTATTTTATTAATGCAATTATTGCGGGAATTACCATCTTGTTAAAACCTCGAGATGTAGCGGCAATTTGGGCATGGTTACTCGTACTGATTGCTCTACCCGTTTTTGGTTTTTTCTTATATTTATTCTTTGGTCGAGGCTTGACCGACAAAAAGAAATTTTATTTGCAACAAAGTGATTTACGGGAATTAGAGAATTTTCAGAATTTCCAAGAAGAAAGTTTTGAACTTTATAGTCAAAAGATGCCGACGGAGGAGCAACAGCAGTTTACAGACTTTTTCTCCTCGTTAAATAGGATGCCTCTGACTAAGAAAAATGACGTTGAGATTTTTACGGATGGTATGGAAAAATTCAATGCGTTGATGGCGGACATAAAAAAAGCTCAGCATTCCATTCATATTGAATATTATGCCTTTGTAACGGATCATATCGGCACCAAAATTTTGAACTTATTAGAAGAAAAGGCGGCTGAAGGGGTTGAAGTGCGGTTGCTTTACGATGCCTTTGGCTCAAAGGGCACCAAGGTTCATCATTTGAATGAATTGAAAAAAAACGGCGGTTTTGTCCAAACGTTTATTACTTCTCAAAAAGCACTCTTGAAGTTTCGTTTGAATTATCATGATCACCGGAAAATTGTCGTTATTGACGGAAAAGTAGGCTACATTGGTGGTTTTAATGTTGCCGATCAATATGCTGGAACGACTAAAAAGTTTGGCTATTGGCGGGATACGCATTTACGGATTCAAGGGCCAGCAGCCTCATTACTGCAAATGCGTTTTTTAATGGATTGGAACGTCTCTTCCCCTGAGAAAAATCGTGTGGCGTATCAATTGGATTATTTCTTTAAACTTGAAGCGTTGGTGCCAGAGGCAAATACATCCATTCAGATGATTGCAAGTGGACCTAACAGTGACCGTGAACAAATTAAATTGGCCTTTATTAAATTGATTACTTCTGCCAAGAAAAGAGTCTGGATTCAAACGCCGTATTTAGTTCCTGATGATAGTGTCTTGGCTGCTTTAAAGGTTGCTGCGGCTTCAGGAGTAGATGTTAAAATTATGATTCCAGATAAGCCCGACCATCCGTTTATTTATCGAGCAACACAGTATTACGGCCGCTTGTTAATGAAAGAAAATATTGAAATTTTAATTTATAACGGTGGTTTCTTACATGCGAAAACAATGATTATGGATGATGAAGTCTGCACAGTTGGTTCAGCTAATCAAGATATCCGAAGTTACAAATTAAACTTTGAAGCAAATGCTGTGTTATATGATAAAAAAATCATTGATCAATTAGAAGCAATTTTCTTAGAAGATCGAAAAAAATGTACAACAATGACTCCAGAAGTTGTTCGCGACATGTCAAAATGGTTGATTTTTAAACAACAAATTTCACGATTATTTTCACCAATTCTTTAAAACTGTTTTTCACAAAATGACGAACTTCTGATCAGAAGTTCGTCATTTTTCTTCGGGAATTTTATAAAAGTATAGAAAATCACAAAAAAAGTCAAAAAATTTTTTAAAAATATTCTTTAAGTTTTTTTGTTATTTTTTTATCTTTCGTTGTTGTTAAAACAATTTATTTTGTTTAAATATTGTTATTTTATTTTTGCGAAAAAAGGACATCTTTTGTAAAAGTAAAAAAAATTAAGCAAAGAGTGTTGACAAAAAAAACGAAAAGGAATATGCTACATGTACAAGTTAAATACAAAGCAATGACAGAAAAGCAGTAGAGAAATAACCACTGTTACAGAAAGCTAGTGGCGCTGGAAACTAGTACACGTTATTTATCGAATTACATTCTTGAGCTTCTGCCTACAGGGCACGGGTAACAGCGTTATTTGTTAAGAGGTATATAGTATTTTAAATAAACTATGTATAAATTTGGGTGGTACCACGAGAAATTCGTCCCTAAGTCGTTTCGACGACTTAGGGATTTTTTGTATTCTTTTTTGAATACGTGGCAGACCAAAGAAAATTTCGTGAACCCGTGTATACATAGAAATAAACACGGAATATCGTGTAAAAACAAGTGTGTTAATCGTTTTGTTTAATTAAATAAACGATTTCCTATAAAGAGATAATTATAAATATGGAGGGTGATAACATGAATATCATTGACGAGCTAGCATGGCGTGATGCAATCAATCAACAAACAAACGAAGAAGGACTAAGAGAACTTACAGAAAATACGAGCATTGCGCTATATTGCGGTGTCGATCCAACTGGAGATAGCATGCATATTGGACATTTAATTCCTTTTATGATGATGAAACGATTCCAATTAGCAGGTCATCACCCATACATTTTAATTGGTGGCGGAACTGGAACAATCGGTGATCCAAGTGGACGAACAACCGAACGTGTCTTACAAACGATGGAAGCTGTGCAACATAATGTGGACAGTCTCTCAAACCAAATGAAAAAATTATTTGGTAAAGATGCTGATGTCACAATGGTGAACAACTACGATTGGTTATCAGAACTATCTTTATTAGATTTTTTAAGAGATTACGGGAAAAACTTTAATGTCAACACGATGTTGGCAAAAGACATTGTCGCTAGTCGTTTAGAAAGTGGCATTTCCTTTACAGAATTCACATACCAAATTCTTCAATCAATTGACTTTTACACATTGCATAAAAAACATAATATTCAATTGCAAATTGGTGGCGCTGATCAATGGGGCAATATCACTGCAGGATTAGATTTGATTCGTAAAAAAGAAGGACCAGAAGCCAAAGTATTTGGGTTAACCATTCCCTTAATGTTAAAAGCAGATGGCACAAAGTTTGGGAAAACAGCGGGTGGTGCCATCTGGTTAGATCCTAAGAAAACCTCACCATTTGAATTCTACCAATTCTGGTTAAACCAAGATGATCGTGATGTCATCAAATACTTGAAATTCTTTACTTTCTTAGATAAAGAAGAAATCGATGCGTTAGCTGAAAAAGTTGAAAAAGAACCAGGTAAACGTGAAGCACAAAGACGCTTAGCTGAAGAAGTGACACGATTTGTTCACGATGATGCAGCACTAGAAGAAGCGCAAAAAATTTCAGAAGCTCTTTTCTCAGGCAACATTAAAGATTTAACGATTGAGGAAATCGAGCAAGGGTTAGAACATGTGCCAACTGTTGAAATTACCAAAGATGCTAAAAACATCGTAGATTGGTTAGTTGACACAGAAATCGAACCATCAAAACGTCAAGCTCGCGAAGACGTGAGCGGAGGAGCTATAAGTATTAACGGTGACCGAGTTACCGATTTAGATTTTGCAGTCGATCCAACACAACATTTCGATGGAAAATTCGTTGTTGTACGGAAAGGGAAGAAAAATTACTTTTTAGCAAAAGTAATGGATTAAAAATTGATAATAATTTCACGAAGAGAAGACGTGTGATTATTTGATCAAAGTTAAAATTCTATTTCTCCTTACAGGTAGTGGTGAAACCGTTAATACACCTAATAAGAGTGGGATTGTACACACAATCCCACTCTTATTTTTTTTTATAATGGTTCTGACAAGACACCTTGTGAAAAAATTATAAAATTAAAGAGCTATGATAACTATTGTTATTTTTCTTCTTTACACTTTAGCCGTTTGGGTGTAAGTTGTGAATGCAAAATCTAATTCATTAAAATTTGTAAGGAGGAATTTTCGTATGAAAAACGAAAAATTAGCAAAAGGCGAAATGAACCTTAATGCACTATTCATTGGGGACAAAGCCGAAAACGGACAATTATATAAAGACTTGTTGATCGACTTAGTAGATGAACATTTAGGATGGCGTCAAAACTACATGCCACAAGACATGCCAGTTATCTCTTCTCAAGAACGCACATCTGAAAGCTACGAAAAAACTGTCAACCATATGAAAGATGTATTGAATGAAATCTCTTCTCGCATGCGTACACATTCAGTTCCATGGCATACAGCAGGTAGATATTGGGGACATATGAACTCAGAAACATTAATGCCTTCTCTATTAGCTTACAACTTTGCAATGCTATGGAACGGGAACAACGTTGCCTATGAATCTTCTCCAGCAACTTCTCAAATGGAAGAAGAAGTAGGACATGAATTTGCTCACTTAATGAGCTACAAAAATGGTTGGGGACACATCGTTGCTGATGGTTCTTTAGCTAACTTAGAAGGCTTATGGTATGCCCGTAACATTAAATCATTACCATTTGCTATGAAAGAAGTAAAACCAGAATTAGTTGCTGGCAAATCAGATTGGGAACTATTGAACATGCCAACAAAAGAAATTATGGACTTATTAGAATCAGCTGAAGATGAAATTGATGAAATCAAAGCTCATTCAGCTCGTTCAGGTAAACATTTACAAGCAATCGGTAAATGGTTAGTCCCACAAACTAAACACTATTCTTGGTTAAAAGCTGCTGATATTATCGGTATCGGTTTAGATCAAGTTATCCCAGTACCAGTTGACCATAACTACCGTATGGATATCAATGAATTAGAAAAAATCGTTCGTGGTTTAGCAGAAGAACAAATTCCAGTGCTAGGTGTTGTCGGTGTAGTTGGTTCTACTGAAGAAGGTGCCGTTGACTCAATCGATAAAATTATTGCTTTACGCGATGAATTAATGAAAGACGGTATTTACTATTATGTACACGTTGATGCTGCTTATGGTGGTTATGGACGTGCCATCTTCTTAGACGAAGACAACAACTTCATCCCTTACGAAGATTTACAAGATGTTCACGAAGAATACGGTGTCTTCAAAGAGAAAAAAGAACACATTTCAAGAGAAGTGTATGATGCATATAAAGCAATCGAATTAGCAGAATCAGTTACAATTGACCCTCATAAAATGGGGTATATCCCTTATTCAGCTGGTGGTATCGTTATCCAAGATATCCGTATGCGCGACGTTATTTCTTACTTCGCAACTTACGTATTTGAAAAAGGTGCCGATATTCCTGCGTTACTAGGTGCTTATATCCTTGAAGGTTCAAAAGCTGGTGCAACTGCTGCTTCTGTATGGGCTGCACATCACGTTTTACCTTTAAACGTGGCAGGTTATGGTAAATTAATTGGTGCTTCAATTGAAGGATCACATCATTTCTATAACTTCTTGAATGATTTAACATTCAAAGTTGGCGACAAAGAAATCGAAGTCCACACATTAACTCACCCAGACTTCAACATGGTTGACTATGTGTTTAAAGAAAAAGGCAACGATGATTTAGTAGCAATGAACAAATTAAACCATGATGTATATGACTATGCATCTTACGTTAAAGGAAATATTTACAACAACGAATTCATTACTTCACATACTGACTTTGCTATTCCAGATTATGGCAACAGTCCATTAAAATTTGTAAACAGCTTAGGATTTAGTGACGAAGAATGGAACCGTGCAGGTAAAGTAACTGTGTTACGTGCTGCTGTAATGACTCCATACATGAACGATAAAGAAGAATTTGATGTTTACGCTCCTAAGATTCAAGCTGCTTTACAAGAAAAATTAGAACAAATTTACGACGTAAAATAATTGAATCTTAAACGGAAAAAAGAAATGGTAACCGAATGTGGGAACGTTCGTCTGGTTGATTTATCTATTGAATAAATCAACCAGACGGCTAACCTCTTAACCAATTCTTTGTCTGGGTAAGAGGCAGTCGAATGACTGTTTTACTCAGCGTATAACAGTCATTCATGCTCCTTATCCAAAATCTTATAAGGAGTGTACAAAATTGGATAAACAACAAGTTAAAAAAATTGAATTAGGTACTTTTATCGGTTTAACAATGGCATTGTGTGCAACTGTACGTAGTATCCCAACACTTGCTGCTGTTGGTTGGACATTAATTTCTTACACAATTTTCGCGGTCTTATTCTTTGCTGGTCCAATCGCATTGATATCTGGTGAATTATCTACGATGCTTCCTCAAGAAGGTGGCCCTCAACTTTGGGTTAAAACTGCCTTAGGTAGCAAATGGGGTTTTGTTGTCGCTTGGTTACTATGGGTGCAAATGTTCCCAGGAATGGTAATGGTTGCTTCTACATTAGGCCCTTTGCTAGGTAATACATTTGGTAATGTTCACTTAGGTGAAAATCATTGGTTCGTATTAGGTTGTATCTTAGTGATTTACTGGATTATTACAATCTTGAACTTGAAATTTGATATGGCGAAAGTTGGCGGAAATATTGGTGTTTGGCTAGGTGTTTACATCCCAGTATTAGTTATGTTTGTTTTAGGTCTTCTTTCAATGATTAAAGTAGGCTTAACACCCGGCGGCTATTTAGGTGCCTTCTCTTGGTCAAAAGTTTTACCAAACTTAGAAAACATGGACACATTTAAATATCTAGCAGGGATTGCGTTTATCTTTGTTGGGATTGAAATGTCCTCTGTTTATATTCCTCGTTTGAAAGATGCAACAAAAAATTATACAAAAGGCGTTTTCATTTCATTAATTGGTTTAGTATTATTAAACGTTATTAATGCAATGTTTGTCGCTAATATTGTTCCGAATGGCAAAATGGAATTGTCTAACATTACACAACCAATTTTGCTTTATTGTGACGTTTTAGGCTTACCAACAATTATTGGTAATATCTTTAGTTTCATGGTCTTCTTAGGCGTGTTATTACAATTATCTGCTTGGGTTACTGGACCATCAAAAACAATTATTCAAGTTGCTCGTGATGGCTTATTACCACCAAAATTTGGCTTCCATCGTGAAAATAAATATGGCGTTTCTCGTAACGTTGTTATCACACAATCTGTGGTTATCTCATTATTCGCTTTACTTTATGGCGTAATGGATGATGTCAACGCTGTATTCTTAACTTTAACAAATGCCACAACAATTATTTATAGTATTGTGTATGTATTGATTGCGATTTCCCTAATTAAATTACGTAAATCTCAACCAGATACACTACGTCCTTACCGAATTGGTAAAAAAGGTAATGGCTTAGCTTATTTAGTGGCAGCAATGTTAATTTTTAGTGTTATCATTGTTATTTTTGCCACATTAGGTACAACAACCGTGACTGATGCAGTCTTAGTTGCATTAATCACTATTGTTATGTTTGTGATTCCGTTAATCATTAATCGCTTTAAAAAAGCAAGTTGGGCAACGGAAGTAAAAGAAGATTTAGGTGAATAAAAAGGCTAGCAATTATTTTGCTGAGTGCCTCTTCACCTGATGACTATAGTAAATTGTCGTTTGGAAACTGAAGCAAGTTCGATTATTGCTTCAGTTTTCGCTTTCCATAAAAGGAGGTTTTCATATGAAATCAACGAAACCCACTGTTTCGTTCGCTGAAAGTTTAGGCATTTTGATTGCCTTGTTAGCGATTCTCGGGTACTTAATTATTGGTCAAAAATTAACCCCTCACATACCGATTCTTTTTGTATTCATGTTGTTGTTGCTTTATGGCAAATGGAAAGGATTTTCTTGGGATGAGATCCACGAAGGCATTGTGGAAGGGATCAAACCAGGGATCATTCCGATTATTATTTTCTTGCTGATAGGTGTCTTAGTTGCTACTTGGATCTTGTCTGGGACGATTCCAACAATTATGGTCTATGGTTTTAAAATTATCTCAGTGAAGTTCTTCTTACCAACCGTTTTTGTGGTCTGTGCACTAGTTGGTGTGACGGTAGGGAGTTCTTTTACGACTGTTTCAACTATGGGGATTGCCTTTCTAGGTATTGGACATATTCTTGGATTCGACAATGCGATGACAGCCGGCGCAGTTGTTTCAGGTGCCTTTTTAGGGAACAACATTTCGCCGTTATCTGATACAACAAACTTAGCTGCTGGAATTGGTGGCGTGAACCTTTTTGAACATATACTAAACATGATGTACACTGTTATTCCGGCGTTTATTATTTCGATTGTCGGCTATATCTTCTTGGGGCATCAATCTGGTTCGGCGGATTTACAATCGGTTGACGCAATGGTCCAAACGTTACATCAAGGATTCTGGATTTCACCGATTACATTGTTGCCAGTAGTGGTTTTATTCTTATTCGCCTGGAAAAAGGTACCGGCTATTCCAACGTTATTAGTCGGCTCTACAGTGGCGGTCATCTTAGCTTTTGTAAATGATCATCACCTAAGTTTAGCGAAAGTTTCTACCATCTTAATGAGTGGTTATGTGGCAGATACAGGGGATCAAAGTATTGATACACTTTTATCTCGTGGTGGAATTGAAAGCATGTTAGGTTCTGCTGCATTGATTATTTTGGCATTAGGTTTAGGCGGCTTGTTGATTAAGTTTAACATCGTGGCTACTTTAATTGATAAAATTAAAGGCTATGTGAATAATCCAGCCAAATTAATCGCTTTAACTGCCTTAAGTTCTGTGGGGATTAACTTACTAGTTGGCGAACAATATTTGTCAATTATTTTACCAGGGGAAACGTTTAAATCCTCATTTACTCGTTTGGGTATTGATAAAAAATATTTAACTCGTACTTTGGCAGATGCTGGGGCAGCGGTCAACTCGTTAATTCCTTGGGGAGTTAGTGGTACCTTCATTATGGGAACGTTAAAAGTTGGTGCACTAGAATACTTACCGTATGCCTTTTTCCCATTGCTTTGCCCTATTATCACCGTCATTTTGGGGATATTCTTAAAAAAACAACAAAGGGAAAACATAAAAGCGCCAGGGACTAACACTGAATTGTGAGTTTTTTCAGACAATTAAACAATTAGAATTGGTTACGATTGAACCTCAGTGCATCTACTGATTGGTTCAATCGTTTTTTCGTCACAGAATTTTTACAATTCTTCATATAATCTTTGAAGCTCCTTAAAGGCAATTTAATTATTCTGAGTTATGATACAAAGGATCAATCAAATAGGTGGATGAACGTGGTGTTAAACTCATAGAGACTAACAGTAGTTTATTCTTGCTCAATGTTGAGGTGTAGGTTCGAATCCTACCGTCCACTTTCTGTTATTTAAACCAACTGGAACGAAACACAAACAAGTGACGGATACACATGATTAAGGTACAATAAGGGTAGGGAAAACAAGGAGGAATTCTTATGAAAAAGATAGGGCTTATTTCTAGTGCTTTTCTTTTAACCCTTGCTTTAGCAGCATGTGGCGGCGGAAAAAGTACAGAAAATAAGGATAGTCGTTCCAGTGCTGTGGAAAGTACCACAGTCGAGAGTACGAAAGCATCTGCTACAAAAGAATCAAGTAGCAAAGCAGCAACAAAATCTAGTGATGCGAAACCGTCAGGAACAATGACAGCTGATTCGAAAGCAACAGCTTCTTCTACGAAGGAAGCGGCAAATAATGGCTCAGCAGAAAAACAATCACCAGCGAAAAATGCGAATCCAGATGACCAAGCCAACCAAGTGCTTAACCAGCTAGCAAACATGTTTCCTGGTCAAGGCTTACCGCAGGCAATATTAACGAGTCAAACGAATAACTTTTTAACTGCAGCGACAACTTCACAAGCGGATCAAAATAATTTCCGAGTTTTATATTATGCAGAAAAAGAAGCGATTCCAGTGAATGATGCACGTGTCAATCAGTTAACGCCAATTAGTTCTTTTGAGAAAAAAACATATGGCTCTGATGCCGAAGCCAAAAATGCAGTGAACCAAATCATTGACAATGGCGGTCAACCAGTAGATTTAGGTTACAATATCACTGGGTATAAACAAGGGGCGGCAGGTTCTAGTTATTTATCTTGGCAAGAAGGCAATTGGAGTTTAGTCGTACGGGCCTCAAATATCAATGGTGAATCGCCGGATGATTTAGCGAAAAATGTTGTCAACATTTTGGAACAAGAAACATTACCAGCACCGAATACCGTTGGTCAAATCACACTGAACGTGGCAGGAACCACTGACTATAATCGAAACTCAGTAGTTTGGCAAGCCGGTACAGTAGTTTACTCTGTCCATCATTTTGACCCAATTCAAGCAGTGAAGATGGCAACATCAATGTAATTAATAAAAAGAAGGTGTGGGACAATGTTCATTGTTCCACACCTTCTTTTATTATTTTTGTTCTGTATAACCTTGTGACTCCACCAATTCTTGGCTTTTCTTCATGCTAATTCCCTTAGAAGAGTCTCCATCAATCTGGATACCCTCCACTTTTTTGGCTTTATCATAATCAAGTTTTTCATAATTAATCGTCAATTTTTCGATGGCTTGTTTGTCTTCGTAAGTCAGTTTGTAATTAAGCCCTTTGATGTCCTCATATTGTTTAGAAACGGGTTCCAAGGCTGTTTTTGCCTCTTCTTTTGTAATCCCCAATTTGTCATAAGAAACAATGTTTTTAGCCGTTTGCGTTAAGACTTTATCTCCTTGGTACGTATAGGTTAAGGTGGAATCAATCCCATCTTGTGGCGAACCTACAAAGGTTTTTGTCTCTATTTTTGAACCGCAACTTGCAAGAAAGAATACCCCAATAAAAATTAAAAATACGCGTAAAAACTTTTTCATTTCTAGATAACCTCCTTTAGCTGTTTATTCTTGACTGTAACATAACACGGCAAATAATTACTGTTAAGTAGAAAGCTTGTGAGAAGTCCAGCAAATAAAAAAACTTGCCTCTTCTCATAAAAATGAAGAGGCAAGTTTTTTATTTAGTAATATCACTTAAATCTGGTTGTGAGTGAGCCAACCGACTGGCAGCCGCAGCCGCAATTGCGCCCACGATATCATCCAAGAATGTGTGGACATGTTCGCCATCATGCGCATTTAACTCTTTTAAAATGCCTGGTTTTACCTTGTCGATATACCCATAGTTCGTAAAACCGATAGATCCATAAACATTTACAATGGAGAGCGCCATAATTTCATCAATGCCATAAAGCCCTTCATCTTCCGTTAAAATTTCTTGTAACGGTGAGAGTAGCTTGTTTTCTTCCGCCAGAATATCCAGTTGGACACCTGTAATAATCGCGTTGTGTACTTCACGCTTTGTTAACACGGCATCAATACTTTCTAAACAAGTATCTAATGTTAAATTATCAATATAATCTTTTTGTAAAAATAACACAAGTTCAGCTAAATCATTCATTGTTACGCCACGTTCTTGCAATAAACGACGTGCGCTATTTTCTAACGTATCTCCTTGGATTACCATTTTTTGTCCTCCTAATTTCTGCTTTAGTTGAAGTTCTTCTTTTATGGTACCAAAAAGAACGATAAAGGGGAATTAGAATCTATTTTGGTAGAGAATAATTTAGTTGAAGTGTTATTTTTAGTTAAAAAATTACTAAGCGTTCGGTTGTAACGACGCCATCACTTGTTTTAATTGTGTCACTGATTTTTGGAAGAGTTCTTTTTCAGCGGCATTCAGATTCAATTCAATAATGTCAGTCACGCCTTGATTGCCAACGACTGCAGGAATCCCTGTAAATACATCTTGTTGCCCATATTGCCCGTCTAAGTAAGCTGAGACAGGTAAAATCGCTTGTTCATTATTTAAAATGGCTTTAACAATGCGTGCAGTACTCATACCAATCCCGTAATAGGTCGCTTGTTTGCGATCGATAATTTCATAAGCTGTATTTTTCACTTTATCAGAAATAATTGGTAAATCGTCACTAGTTAAACGCTCTGTCGTATCCACAATTTCTAAAATAGGTTTTGTCCCAATCATGGTATGAGACCAGACAGCCACTTCAGAATCCCCGTGTTCGCCAATAATATAGCCGTGAACATTGCGTGGATCAATCGCTAAACGTTGAGACAGTTCTTTGCGGAAACGGGTTGTGTCCAAGGTTGTACCAGTTCCAATTACTCTTGAAACAGGTAAACCAGAAGCTTGCCAAGCCACATAAGTCAGCACATCAACAGGATTTGAGGCAATCACTAAAATTCCATCAAAACCAGATTTCATGATATTGTTAACAATTGTTTTCATAATTTCTGCATTGATTGAAACCAAATCTAGACGACTTTGCCCAGGTTTTTGATTAGCGCCAGCTGTAATCACGACGATATCGGCATCTTGGCAGTCTTGATAGTCGCCAGCCCAGACGTTTACATTTTCTTGACCCCAAGACACACCATCTAATAAGTCAATTGCTTCGCCTTCAGATTTGGCTTTGTCAATATCGACTAAGATTAATTCATTCGCAATCCCTTGGTTGATCATGGAATAGGCAATACTTGTGCCAACAAAACCAGTACCAATAATTGCGACTTTTTTGTTAAATACTTTCATCGTTCATCTCTTCTTTCTGTAATATTTCTTTCTTAGTGAATTATATCACGAACTTTCCGAGTGTGGTTATACCAATCTGTAATAGTCTTTATTAACAATTTAAATAAGGGAAGCGTGCTTTTTTTGTTATGATAAGAGTAGGAAAATAGAGGAGATAAGGAGGCAAAATGACAACGACAACAGTGTATTATGCAAGCAATAATGAAAAACAGCCGAACCGTTTTCAACTAGTTATCGGTAGCTGTAGCTATGAACTTCCAAAAATAGAAATCTACGAAATTCTGGAATGTATCGCTTTAGCATATGGCTATCAAAAAGAACCATTCATTGAAGAACAAACAGAATGTTTTGTTAAAGGCAACCGTTGTATACATGTTTCCCAACAAGCGACGACGTTGACTTTTGTTGTGAATGATCTGCGTTTAGTAATGGAAAAACAATGCCGAAATCACGAAGAAGTCTTTCAAGAAGTCAATCATATTTTATTGAATATTTTTGAGGAGACCCCTTGTGTTTTTCTCGAAAAGTAGGAAAGAAGGATTAAGATGAAACAGGTGAAAATAACAACTACCTCAGACTTGATTAATGGCGGCTGCAATGCCTGTCCGAATGTGAAGTGTACGAATTATCTTGTTCATGTAGAAGATGAAACAATTGCGTTAGAAACACTAACCGTTGCAGATTTAGTAACTTTATTAGCACTCAAAGAAGGGTTTCGTCAAAAATTAGTTATGGAAATGTTCGAAGAATATACGGTGTTTGAAAGGGAAACTCATCAAGTTGTCTTTAAGGAAGAGGAAACGAGAATTCTTTTTCAATCAAAAAAACAGACCATTCAAAGCACTCTTTTGTGTAAAGAGCCACAACAAGTGTTCCAAGAAACCCAGCAAATTTTACACCAACTATTTGAGTTAGAACCTTTTGAATTTGAATTGGTAGAGGAAACTGATAAATAAAAAAACAGGAGAACGATTTAGCGAAAGCTAAGTCGTTCTCCTGTTTTTTAGGCTTGTCGTTCACGAATTTTTTCAACGATTCGGTTATAAACTTCAGAGAAGGAAGTATTGGCATGGTGATCGGTCTGGACAATGAAAATTTTTCGAGAAGCAAAGGACTGATCAATTGGTTGCCAAGGGATTTCATCGGAAATAGATAATCGAGAAACAATTGATTGCCCAATGTTATTTTTTAGCAATTGTAGTAGGACTTCGTTGTTGTTTAATTCGATAATTGGTAAGTTGATGCTATGTTCGTTGAGATAAAGCTCATTGAAAAAACGTAGGCCAGAGTTCTTTTCTCTTAAGAGCCAAAATTTTGAAGCGGCATCTCCTGCTAGAACTAGTTGGTCTTCATAAACAATTTCTTTGTGTAAATTTTTGGTTTCAATGGGTTTTTCAATTAGTCCAATGTGGGCATGATTATTTTGAACCATATCCACGACTTCGTTTGAATTCATCAGTTGAATCGAGAAGTTGATGAGTGGAAAAGCGGTAACTAAACTCTCCATAATATCTGGCAATAAATAAATAGCGACTGTATTTGAAGAGGCTATAATGCAGTCTTCTTTAAAATTCTCTTTTTCCGCAGCTTGCGCAAAAGAAGTGGTTAAGCTTTCAATAATCGAAAGCATTTTTGGATATAAAAAATCAGCTTCTTTGGTAGGAATAACCGATTGTTTTCCATTACGATAGAACAGCTTGATCGAAAAGTGTTGCTCTAATTTCTTGATTTGTAAAGAAACAGTTGGCTGAGAAATATACAATTGTTTGGCCGCCGCACTAAAATTTTTGGTTTCATACACAGCAATAAATGTTTTGATCCATTCGAACATAAAATCGCCTCTTTCTATTTACTATCTTAATAGTTGGTATTGCAAATATTTATTTTACAAATATAAATATTTCATTTAGTATAATAACATACTTTTGATTAATATCAATAATAATAAATAAAGACGGAGTGTGACTACATAATGGTAGAAAGTGCGAAAAAATTCTTGCGGAAAATGCCAATTCCCATTTGTGGACTAATTTTAGGGATGGTTTCTTTGGGGAATTTACTTTATTCCTTGGGATACGCAACAATTGGGACCATTTATTGTGTACTTGGCAGTCTCTTAATGATTGTAGTTATTTTAAAAATTATTTTTACAATGAAACATGCATTAAGCACCTTAGATGATCCAATTATTGCTTCGGTATCACCAACATTTACAATGGCTTTAATGGTGATCTGTGTTTTCTTAGATCGGATATTTACCAATGCTGCTTGGATTAATGTGTTGTGGATTGGTGCAGTGATTTTACATTTTATTTTAATGATTTATTTTGTAGCGGTGCATATTTTTCCAACAAAAATCGAATTGGAACACATTTATCCAAGCTGGTTTATTACGTTTGTCGGAATTGGTGTTATTCCTAATACTTCTCAATTGTTTATCAATGAGTTGGGAAAAATTGTTTTTTGGGTAGCGTTATTCTTTTATTTACTCTTGTTACCAATTTTAATCAAGAGAATTACGAAGTCGAAAGAAATGCCTGAATCAACCATTCCTTTATTGACGATTATGACAGCGCCAGGTTCTTTATGTTTAGCTGGCTATATTTCAATGGGTGGTCATTTGTATATGCCATTAGTTGTTTTCTTGCTAATTTTATCTCAATGTATTTATGGGATTGTAGTAGTGAATCTATATAAAATTATGCAAGTGACATTTTATCCAAGTTATGCTGCCTTTACATTCCCATTAGTGATTTCTGCGACAGCATTAGTCAAAGTTAAACCTTTATTTGCAGAAAAGGTAGGCCTCACAAGTCTGTTAAATATTTTGTCTACTTTTGAACTTTTATTAGCTGTGGCTATTGTAAGTTATGTGTTCATTCGATATTGCATTTTTTTATTCCAAAGAGAAATTAACACGAAAAAAGTGGAATTAAATTAAAAAAAAGAGAGGAAGCAAAGAGGTGAAGAAACTATTAATTACTGGAGGAGCTGGCTTTATTGGTTCTAATTTGGCTAATTTTTATAGTCAACAGTATCAAGTTTTTGTGATTGATGATTTGTCCATGGGGCAAGTGTCAAATTTGCAACAAACTGAGCAATTGGTTTTTATTAAAGGAAGTGTGACAGATCAGCAATTATTGGACGAAGTACTTTCAAAGCATTCATTTGAGTATATCTTTCATCTTGCAGCCGTGGCCAGTGTAGCAAGTTCTGTGGCACAGCCTCTAGAGACACATGAGGTCAATTTTTTAAGTGTATTAAAAATCCTGGAATCAATAAAAAAATATCAGAAAAAGCTCAAACGTTTTGTTTTTGCTTCGTCAGCAGCCGTTTACGGTGCAGAGCCAACGTTGCCTAAAAGAGAAACCTCGGTGATTTGCCCTTTGAGTCCCTATGCTATTGATAAGTTTGCTGCTGAGCGCTATGTTCTCAATGAATACCATTTACATGGGGTGCCCACAAGCGCAGTTCGCTTCTTTAACGTCTATGGTCCCAATCAAAATCCTTCTTCACCCTATTCTGGTGTCCTGTCCATTTTGATGGATCGTTATATCCAGTTAGAGCATGGGCAAGCGAGCCAATTTCAAATATTTGGAGATGGTCAGCAAACACGTGACTTTATCTACATTGAGGATGTCCTAACTGCATTAAATTTAGTAGCAACCAAAAGTGAAGCGTTGGGACACGTTTATAATGTGGGTACCGAAGTTGCCATTTCCCTTAACCAATTAATTGAAGAAATGAACCAATTAGTGGGGCTTTCTTTGCCAATTTCTTATCAAAAAGAACGAGATGGTGATATAAAATATTCTCTTTCAGATAGTTCGGCTTTGAAACGCTTAGGTTTTTCACCCGTTTATTCCATTCAAAAAGGACTTCAAAAATATCTAAAGTTTACCCATAATACCCAAAATAGATAAAAAAAGACGAGACTTATTTGTTAAGTCTCGCCTTTTTTTGTGCAAATGTTTCGCCCCAATGGCACAGCGAAGAGAGGGCATCGTAAAGAGCATATCCTTCCGGAGTGAGCGTATATTCCACACGCGGTGGCAGTTCGTTAAAGGATTCTCGATGGACTAGGCCATCTTTTTCCATTTCTCTCAAGCGATCTGTCAGGACGCGCTGAGTGATTCCGTCGAGCGCACGCATCAATTCGCCGTTGCGCTTGGTTCCTTGAAATAATTCATCCATTAAGGATAATTTCCATTTGCCGTTAATGGTAGAAAGGGCTAAGTTGATACTGGTTTGTTTATCAGTGGTCATAGTTTCTCCTTGTGACACGTAATGGTTACTTTTTTCTTCCTAGGTGAATAAAAAGTGCGTACTTTTTTTCTCCATGATAGTGAGTAATAATAACTATGTCAAGTAAGGCAAGAGAAAGGAAGAAAAAATATGATGTATCAAGATGTTGTTCGCAACCGTCGTTCAGTTCGGGATTTTATGCCAGATGTTGAGATTCCTAAAGAGGAATTAATGGCTATGATTGAGGAAGCGATGCTAGCGCCAAATAGTACTAATTTAAATTCATGGCGTTTTTTAATTGTCACAGAAAAAGAACAAAAAGAGGCGCTTTACGAAGTTTCAATGCAACAACCAGCAGTTAAAGGGGCAGCGGCGGTGATTATTTTATTAGGCGATTTGACTGCTTATACAGTGGCAAATGCAGATGAAATCAGTGCTAAAGCTGTGGCACAAGGCACCATGACAGAAGAAATTCGTCATGGAATTAATGAAAATGTTTCTTGGTACTATGATGTTAGCGAAGAACAAAAAAGAGAGTGGCTAATGTTAGACCAAGGCTTAGTTGCGATGCAGCTGATGCTTTCTGCAAAAGATCGAGGCTATGATACTGTGGCGATGTCTGGGTTTGAAACAGAAGCAGTTCGCAAGTTATTTAATATTGAGGATCATTTAGTGAACGGACTGATCATTCCGATTGGCAAAGCTCAAACACCCGGCTTTGAAACAGTCCGACGAGATGTTTCAGAAGTAGTAACTTGGTTAGACTAAAAAGCTAAACAGTTCTGTAATTGCTGTTTATTAGATTTTGAGCGTGGAACAAACATCCAAAGTGATTGTTGTCCCACGTTCGTTTTTTTTTTGATCATCCGCTTTTGAGAATGGCCAGAGAAGACGTTTAGTGAACCAATTTTGAAAGAAAGTGATACACTAGAAGAAAAAGAAGTGGGGCGACTTTATGCGTTATGTCATAATGCAGTCACGAGATATTCGTGAAAATTTAGCAACGGAAGATTATCTATTAAACACTCTCTCTTTTGAAGAGCCCTTAGTGTTGTTCTATATTCAGGAACCCTGTGTTATTTTAGGCCGAAATCAAAATGCTTATGAAGAAATTGACTTAGCTTATGCTAGAGAGAAGGGAATCGTGATTACTCGCCGTTTATCGGGCGGTGGTGCTGTTTATGATGATCTCGGGAATGTCAGCTTTAGTTTTGTTGTTCAGGAAGGACATCAAGCTTTTGGGGATTTTAAAGCGTTCACGAAACCAATTATTGAAGCATTACATAAAATGGGCGCAACGGGGGCCGAGATTAGCGGTCGCAATGATTTATTAATTGATGGGAAAAAATTTTCTGGCAATGCCATGTATACAAAAAAGGGGAAGATGTATACTCATGGTACCTTGATGTATGATGTTGATTTGGCAGAAGTTCAACGTGTTTTAACTGTTTCTAAGAAAAAAATTGAATCAAAAGGGACAAAATCTGTTCGGGGACGCGTAACCAATTTACGGCCGTACTTAGACGAAAAATATCAACAATTAACCATTGAGGAATTTCGCAATCGTTTACTGATGGAGCTCTTTGATGTCGAATCTCTAACTGAAATTGCGGAGAAAGAATATGTCCTAACCAAAGCAGATCAACAGGAAATTAGGAAATTGGTTGCTGAAGTGTATGGCAATGAAGCTTGGATTTTTGGTGAAGCGCCTAAATTTACGATCAAAAAAGAAGAAAAGTTTAAAGGCGGCATCGTGGATGCACGTTTGACTGTTGAAAAAGGTAAAATAATTGAGCTAACGATTTATGGTGATTACTTTGCCAAAAAAGAAACGGCGGAAATCGTTGCAGCTTTATTAGGGGTGGACTATCGGTATTCATCAATTTGGCAAGCATTAGCAGCGTTCAATTTTGAAGACTACTTTGTAAATATCACCAAAGAAGAATTTGTTCATTTATTGGTGGATTAATAAACGTTCTGGGACAAAAGTCAAAAAATTTTTTGTCCCAGAACGTTTATTTAATGATGGTTGCTCTTGCTAGAAAAATTTCCCATGAACGTCCCAATTGCCAGTATCTTTGGCTTTTTTCAATGTTTGCATTCGACGGAAGCCAACAGGATGATCAGATAAGAAGTTACTCAATTTAAGCCAGATGGTATCATCATGTAAATCAACACTATGAAAGTATTCTTCTAAATCCACACGACTGCCCATATATTTTCCTGAAAATAAATAAATCATACTTAAAGCACCTTCTTCGGCGTAATATAAACCTGCGCGATCAGCAGTATATTCTTGCGTTCTTGTAAAACTTTTATCTAACGCAACTGGTTTCAAAATAATGGATAACATTAGCCGCCATAAATTAGTGTGCCCACATTTATGGTGTCCTAGCTCGTGTGCCAAAATAAAGCGAATCAGCGAAAAATCGCCTGTATTGTACGCGATATCCAACAAATCACTGTGAATGACAACATAGCGTCTGTGTAAAGAGCATTTTGCCGCAAAAGCGTTTAAGACACCATTCCCGTTGATTAAATAGAGACGTGGCAGCCTTAATTTTTTAGTGCCAAAGCCCATTTCTTTTGCTAAATCAATATACAAGGAATAAATTTCTGGTAACTGATTTGCTGTAATTTCCACTCCGTTAGAAGCAGTATCCATGTACATATAACGAATGGTAAAAAAAGCAATGACTGGCGCAATGGGTGCAATTAAGACAATTAATAACCAGTCAGGAATCGGCAAATCACTCAATATCAACAAAGCAACTACCCCCAATGCTAAAAACAATAAAACGAAACCAATAATTATCATTGGTAATTCAAAGCGATAACGTAACTTGGCAACAGAAATCTCTTTCTTTTTTTCCTGCGGTTGACACATAAACATTCCTCCCCAAACATTTCTCAAACACTTTTTCAAATAAAATGACTTATCTGTTGTTTCCAATATACCATTGGTTAATCGGTAATGACAATGCTGGGAGCTTGGATAAAGGTAATTATATCAAGTGATTAATGAAAGGGACTCGTTGTACGCGGGGAATTGGTCTATCTTGATTAAATAAAATTTTAATAATTTAACTGTTTTAGACGTAATAAAGTAGTTTCTGGAGTTAATTTTTTTATGACATACAAACGCAAAATCGCATGTTCAATTTTTTGTTCTTCTGGCGATAGCTCTGAATTTATATAGGATAACTTCTCGATTAAATACGTTAAAAATGAGCCCGCACCTTGGCTGCCCACTAAAAAGCCCATTTCTTCCGTTTCGGTTAATTGTTGTTTTTTTAAGTGGTAAATTTCATGTGCAAGTGCCCCCGAGATAATGATTTCATCCGTTTGGTTGTTCAAATTCGTTAGTAAGTCGCTTTTTGTTGCTACTGTAACAGTTTCCATTACACTCATCCTTTGCATTTATATGATACATTTAGTATAACATGGTCTCACTTTTTTTATTTTTCTTCTTGCTCTGGTACGCGTTTCATAAGTTAAGCTAGGTGTATCAAAATATTGGAGGGCATGAAAATGAATGTTATAGTGGAGATAAGTGATAGACTTGGTATGGATTACTATTTTGTCTCGGTGACTACGACAGCCAAAAGTCTTCAGTTAAATAGTCCCAAAAAATACTACAAGATTTGGCATCAAGAAATTCCGTACCATCAGATAACGGAGTGGCACTTGACACAGCAGGAGGATATTCAGGAAATTTCTTTTGCTTGGCAGGAGACCTTTTATCGTTTTGTCGATTACGGGACAGGAATTGTGCCTTATTTAACTCAATTTTGTAAAGCAACGAGGTGAAATTATGACAACAATTCGAGAAATTGCTCGGCTTTCAGGATCTTCAGTTACGACTGTTTCGCGCGTGATTAATCATCACCCATATGTTTCTGAGGAAAAACGACTGAAAATCCAAGCAATTATTGATGAGTTGGGCTATAAGCCCAATATATTAGCGAGAAATCTCAGCTTTGGGAAAAGTAACACATTAGGTGTCATGGTTCCTTATACGAATCAACCTTATTTTGATGCTATTTTAAGTGGGATTATCCACCAAGCGTTTCAGCAAGGGATGATGGTTAGTTTATTACCAACGGATTATGATAAAGAAGTTGAAAAAAGTTACTTGGAAAAAATGGCCACGGGTGCGTTTGATGGCATGATTGTTTTATCAAAGGCAAATCCTTTAAGTGTGTTTGCTCCGTATAAAGAGCAAGTTGTTTTTTGTGAAAAAATAGAAGACCCTAGTTATGCTAGTATCTATATCGATCGTTTAACGGTTTATCGTCGGGTTTTTCAAGCATTGAAACAACAAGGATGCAATGAAGTGGCAATTACGATTAACCGTGTCCCAGAAAAAAGTACAAGCGCACGTTATTTAGTTGACGCATATCAGGAAATTTATGGAGAGATTCCCGAAAATCGGTTATTTAAGGGCTGTTTAACGTATGAAGATGGGTGTGAAGTAGGACGTCAATGTGCGCAAGATCCAACGCTCCAAGCGGTTGTGACCAACGGTGATGAAATTGCCGCAGGGATTCAAGCCGTTATTGAAAGACCACTCTTTTTAGTGGGACAGGAACAAACCTTATTAAGTGAAATTTTAAATTTTTCAACAATCTGTCATCCATTAATGGAATTAGGAGGAAAAGCCACACACTTATTTCAAGAAAAACGGCCGAAAACGGTCCAATTGACTTCTACATTTATTAATCGACAACCAAATTTTTCTTTTTCTTAGAAAAATTCTGGTTGTTTTTTCTTTGGTAGAATAAGGTTTTTCGCTAAAAAACAAAAAAACTTACAAAAAGTAAGGCAAAAACCTTTACTTACTTTTAGTAAGGTAGTATAGTAAGCATGTAAACAAAATTAAATGAATTTACTGAGGAAATTCGAAAGGATGAACATATTATGTCAAAATTTACTGAAATGATGAAAAACCGTCGTTCGATCTATGCTTTAGGAGAAAATTTACCAATTTCAAAAGAAGAAGTAACGGCTTTAGTAAAAGAAGTTGTTAGAGAAAGTCCAACAGCTTTTAACTCTCAAACACAACGCGTTGTGTTCTTATTCGGCGATGCCCACAAAAAATTATGGTCAATAACTGAAGATGCCTTAAAACCATTGACTCCAGCAGAAGCTTTTCCAAACACACAAGCTAAGTTACAAGGCTTTGCAGCTGGTGCGGGCACAATTTTATTCTTTGAAGATACAGATATCGTGAAAAACTTACAAGATAGCTTCCCATTATATGCGGATAACTTCCCTGTTTGGTCTGAACAAGCAACTGGTTTAACACAAGCGAACGTTTGGACTGCCTTAGCGCAAGAAAATATCGGCGCAAACCTACAACACTACAACCCAGTCATTGACGAAGCGGTTGCTGCAGAATGGTCAATTCCTGCAAACTGGAATTTACGTGCACAAATGGTTATTGGTTCCATTGAAGCGCCAGCTGGCGAAAAAGAATACATGGAAGATAGTACTCGTTTCAAAGAATTTAACTAAATCATTGCTTTAGCAAAACGAAGAGGAAAGGAGTGAAAGCAAATGATTCAAGCATTACCAAGTAATATTGGGATTCAACAAGTCACTTTGAAAGTGGCTGATTTGGATAAAATGGTAAACTTTTATACGAAAACAATTGGCTTAAGACTTTTAAAACAAGGAGAGGGACGTGCCTGGCTAGCGCCACAAGGCACCAATGATGCAATTCTTGTCTTAAAAGAACTAACTGCTGGGGAAGAAAATCAGGGAACTACTGGCTTGTACCATGTTGCTTTCCTTCTACCAACACGGAAAGATTTAGGCAATATGTTGTTGTGGCTTTTGCAAGAAAATGTGCAAATCGGCGCAGCAGATCATGGTTATAGTGAAGCCCTTTACTTAAGTGATCCAGAAAATAATGGCATCGAAATTTATTGGGATAAACCAGAAGAAGTCTGGGATATTCGCCCAAATGGTGAAATTATCGGTGTGACAGAAGAATTAGACGGTGATGGTTTAGCTGCAGAAGCTGACAGTCACTGGCTAGGAATTCCCGAAGGTTCTAAAATTGGGCACATTCATTTGAAAGTGGCCGATTTAGATACCACTGAAGCGTTCTATAAAAATTTAGGGTTTGGCTTAAAGTCTAACTTTGGTCAACAAGCGAAATTTTTTGCAGCAGGTCAGTACCATCATCATATTGGAACAAATACATGGAGCGGCAATCAGTTGCCAACGATTCAAGAAAATCAATTTGGCTTAGAAAATTATACCTTCCGTTTACCAACTGCGGCCGATTTAGAGATAGTCCAAGCCAATGCGGAAGAAGCAAAGTTACATTTTATTGCCAAAGATCATTTACTTGCGTTAGCAGATCCTAACGGCATGATTATTCAATTTACCTATTAAAACCACTCTCAAACTAGCCCTTCGTTATTAAATGAAGGGTTAGTTTTTTTTTTGCATTATTTCGCATTTGTTTGCAAAATAATGCAAAAGGTGCTATCTTTACTTAGAAGAGGTGAGGAATCATGTTGATTGAAGAGCGTTTGGCTAAGATTCAAAAAATAGTGAAAGAACAAAAAAGTATTTCCATGGAAGCGTTAGCGGAGCAAGTCTCCGTTTCAAAAGATACTATTCGGCGAGATTTAATTCGTTTAGAAAAGGAAGGACACTTAAAAAGAACGCATGGTGGTGCTATCTCAGTTCAGTCTGAAGCAACTATTTATGATTATGCTCAACGAATAATGAAGCATCCAGAGAAAAAACAAGCCATTGCCCAAAAAGTTTGGGCAACCATTCCCAAACAAGCGTCCATTTTTTTTGATTCATCAACCACAGTGGAAGCGGCTATTCGAGCGATGGAAAATAGTCCGATTCACGCGATAACGAACTCTCTCAGCCATGCGCTACTTCTAGCGCAAATGGATCAGACAAAAATTACAGTATTACCTGGGCAACTGCATAAACAACAACTTTTTTTATTTGGAGCAGAAACAGTCGCCAAGGTTGGAGAATTTGCCCCCGACTATACATTATTAGGTGTGTTTGCGTTATCTGAACAAGGATTATTTATTCACACAGAAGAAGAAGGTCAAGTCAAACGGCGAATGATTCAACAAGGTAAACAAGTCATTGCCTTAGCGGACCAAACGAAATTGAACAAAACGGGGTTATTTAAAATTTGCGAATTAACAGAAATTGATTGTTTAGTGACAGATACACGACCTGATGAAAAATTCTGTGAGCAGTTAGCGCAAGCAGGCGTAACGTTGATTGTCGCAGATGAATAATGGAAGATAATAATGAAGCGAAAAATTAATTATACACATGTTGCTGAACCTACTGTTTTTGAGAATGTTTTTCCAACATATTTGACGAATGAAACGATGATGGCGCGCAAACAGAAAGTATTACAACGAATGGAAACAGAAAAATTCGATCAATTAGTTTTCTATGCAGACAAAGAGCATGGCAGTAATTTTGAATACTTAACTGGCTTCATTCCGAGGTTTGAAGAAGGACTCCTTGTGTTAAATAAGGATGGTGCGGCGACGCTTATTTTAGGCAATGAAAATTTAAAACTGTGCCAACATGCGCGCATCTCAGCCGATTTAATTCATTATCCAGCTTTTTCGCTACCTAATCAACCAATGGCTGGAGAACAAAAGTTGTCGCAGATTTTTGAAACGCTTCTCGATGAAACAGCTCAAAAAATAGGTATTGTTGGTTGGAAAATGTTTACAACACAACAGCAAGAACCTGCTACGATGTTTGATGTACCATATTTTATTGTCGAAGCACTGAAAAAAGCGCTGCCGCAAGAAGCTCGTTTACTAAATGGGACTCACTTATTGATTGGAGCAAAGGGGGCCCGCACAACAAATAATGCCAACGAATTGGCGCACTATGAATATGGGGCGAATTTGGCTTCTCGCGGTATGTTAAAGGCCTTAAATGCAATTGAAGTAGGACAGCGTGAAACGGACCTTGGGGCTTTGTTAAATGATGAAGGTCAAACGCCGACGGTAGTAACCATTGCGGCAACCGGACAACGTTTTGAATATGCAAACATGTATCCGACTGCCAAAGAAATTCAGTTAGGCGATGCCTTGTCATTAACTACAGGCTACAAAGGCGGCTTGTCTAGCCGAACAGGTTTTGTTATTGAAAACGAGCAGCAATTGCCAGAAGCGCAACGTGATTATTTAGAGCGCGTAGCAAAACCCTATTTTCAAGCTGTCGTTCACTGGCTTGAAACCATTCGGATCGGACTGTTAGGACGAGAAATGTATCAAGCGATTGAAGAACAGTTACCAAAAGAAATCTATCACTGGCATTTAAATCCTGGCCATTTAGTTTCGGATGATGAATGGATGTCGTCGCCTATTTATCCAGATTCAGCCATTCGTTTGGAAAGTGGCATGCTCTTTCAAGTGGATATTATTCCTTCTGTACCTGGTTATACAGGGGTGAGTGCTGAAGAATGTGTGGCTTTGGCTGATAAAACACTGCAAAAAGAGATTCAGCAAAATTATCCAGACATGTGGCAACGGATTGTGACACGCAAAGCCTATTTAAAGGAGACATTAAAGATTGACTTACCAACGGAGGTTTTACCAATGTCTAATTTAGTTGGTTACTTACGGCCTTTTTATCTAGCTAAAGACAAAGCTTTGTGTGTAGAAAAACCAGCTCTTAAATGAGTAGGTCCCTTTTTTTGAGTTTCTTTTGGGCCTTATTTATAATCAATATAGAGAAGGAAGAACACCAGAAGAGAGGCGTGATGGCAAATGCATTATCCTGAAAAGCTGAAAAAAGCAGTTTTAGCTAAAGCGAAAGACTTACCATTAGAAGGTTTTGTGGAAGGGCAAGGTCCGCAACAGCCAAAAGTAATGTTGATTGGGGAAGCCCCTGGAAAAGAAGAAATTAAAGAAAATGTGCCATTTATTGGTCGTTCAGGTCAATTGTTGATGGAACAATTACAGCAAGTTGGCTTAAGTCGTGAAATGGTGTATATCACCAGTGCGGTTAGGAGTCGGCCTTTTTCTGTAAAAACGAAGCAGATTGCAAAAACAGGAGAAAGAGTAACCAAATTTCCTAATCGAACGCCAACCAAAGAAGAAATCAAAATTTTTGCGCCTTTGCTTGATTGGGAAATCGCTGTTTGCCAACCTGAACTAATTTTGACACTGGGAAATATTGGGTTGCAACGACTTTTAGGACCAAAGCTAACAATCACTGCAGTGCACGGAACGGTCATTCAGTCGCCCATTCAAACATTTGATGAGCAATCACAAAACTATTGTTGGACGCAGAAAACCTATCAAATCATTCCACTCTTCCATCCAGCGGCTGTCTTTTATAATTATCGTTTAAAAGAAGTCGTGAAAGAAGATTGGCAAGTGGTTCAAAAACAACTACAACTGCTTAAGAAAGTTTAAAATGAGAAAAATAGAAGGATGGTTGTTTTTTCGAAGAGAGAATGCTACCCTAGAAGTATCAATAAATAGACAGATTATTTAATCGCTGGGTTGAATAATTGAAGGATTCTGATTTTTGCGTAAGCCTTGAAGCAAAAAGAATGAGTCCTTTTTTTGTTAGAAGGAGATTTGGGTATGGAGCAAACACAGCAAAACCATTTTACTGCGTTGTTTTATAAAAATGTTCTGTTAGGAATTTTAAGTATGGCGGCGCAATCAATTTTTATTTTGGCGGACACATTTTTCATTGCAAATGGGATTGGCACCGAGGCGTTGGCGGGGCTTAACATTGTATTACCGCTCGTTAATATCATTAATGGATTAGGTTGGATGTTTGGCGTTGGCGGCGCTACGTTGTTTTCGACAACGGTTGCGCAAAAAGAAATCAAAAAAGCCAATCAGTATTTCAGTTTAACGATTGGGTTAGTTTTCGTTATAGGGAGTCTCTTTACTTTAGCGAGCTTGATTTTTTCCGATCAAATTATTCTGGGACTTCAGGGGACCGGGGTCTTGTTTGGTTTGGCAAAGGAATATTATATGATTTACCTTAGCTGTTCATTATTATTTATTTTAAACAATTGCCTGATTACTTTTTTAAGAAATGACCATAATCCTCGTTTGGCAACGATTGCTTTTGTCAGTGGGGGAATTGTCAATATTATTTTGGATTATGTCTTTATTTATCAATTTGGGTGGGGCATGGCAGGTGCGGCCATTGCAACGGTGATGTCACCTTTAACAAGCTTAATCCTGATTACGTTTCATAAGTGGTCGCCACAACGAGTTTTACGTTTTGAAAAGTTTAAAGTGAAATTTCAGGATGTTCGAGAAATTATGTCGATTGGTTTTTCCTCCTTTTTAAATGAATTTTCTTCGGCCTTTGTCATGTTTTTATTTAATATTGTTTTGCTGAACTTAGTCGGTCATGTGGCGATTTCAGCTTATGCGATTGTTGCCAATCTCAATATTATTGTGATTGCCATTTTTACAGGGATTGGGCAAGGGGCGCAACCATTACTCAGCCGATACTATGGTTTAGGGGAAACGAAGGTGTTGCGTAAATTTGTTAAACTTAGCTTTGTTACGTATTTGGCGGCCGGCTTCCTGTTCTTTTTAATCAGTCAAGTGTTCACGGGACAAATTATTGAGGTCTTTAATAGCGAAGGGAACGACCAGTTGGCACAAATTGCTAGGACAGCCATCCGCTTATATGCGATTTCCTTTTTGTTTACAGGATTGAATTTTATGGGGATTTATTACTTTTCGGCAGTTCGTAAACCGAAAATGGCGCTAATGATTTCCTCTTTGCGTGGGTTCTTTTTAATTGTGCCTGTTTTATTTATTTTGGTGAAATTATTAGGATTAACTGGTGTTTGGTTAGCCATGCCCGTAGTTGAATTTGTTACGTTTGGACTAATGCTTGTGGGCTACCTTGCGTATCGAAACTATTTGAAAAAAAGAGAAGCAGTAACCTGATGTTGGTTACTGCTTCTTTTTTTGTTTAGTTTACATAGTTTTCAGTTAAAGTCATGAATTGTTCCACATCTTTTAGGACTTGATCAATGCCGGCTTGCCAGAAATCAGGTTTCGTTAAGTCAACATTTAAATGTTTTTTCGCTAATTCTTCGCTTGTCATCGAAGCAGTGTCTCTTAATAACGCAATGTATTGGTCTTCAAAAGAGCTGCCTTGTTGATTGGCATACGCATAGATACCCATGCTGAATAGATAGCCAAAAGTATACGGGAAATTATAGAAAGGCACATCATCAATAAAGAAGTGCAATTTGCTCGCCCAGAAATGAGGATGATAACTGCCAAGACTATCTTTGTAGCTTTCTTTTTGCGCCGCTAACATTAATTCAGTAATATCTTCTTCCGCTACTAAACCTTTTTGGCGCGCTTGATAAAAATTATTTTCAAAGATAAAACGCGCATGAATGTTCATAAACATGGCAATGGCATTTTGCATTTTTGTGTCTAAAAGGTTAATCTTTTCAACATCTGATTTGGCCTCTTTTAAGGTGGCGTCAGCAACAATCAATTCTGCAAAGGTACTAGCTGTTTCTGCTACGTTCATGGCATACTCTCGATTCAATGAAGGTAAATCCCACATCACGCTACTATGGAAAGCATGACCTAATTCATGGGCTAAAGTAGCTACTTCGTTGATTGAATTGCCAAAGGTCATGAAAATCCGCGACTCTTGTGTCTCAGGTAATTCTGTACAATAACCCCCAGGACGTTTGCCTGGACGATCTTCAGCTTCAATCCAACTTTTTTCAAAAGCCATTTGGGCAAAATCAGCCATTTTCGGACTGAATTTACGGAAATTTTCTAAAATAAAGGCAGCGGCTTGATCAAAGGAATACGTTTTTTCTTCTAAATCACCTAAAATAATTGGCGCATCTTGGTCTTGCCAGTCCATTTTTTCTTTGCCGAATAATTGCGCTTTGCGTGTTAAAAAGTCGACGAATGGTTGTTTATTTTTTTGAATGGTTTCCCACATGACCGTCAATGTCTCTTGACTCATTCGATTATAGTTTAAGGGATTTTCTAAATAATCTGTAGTGCCATGCAATTTGTAATCAGATAAACGAAACCCATCTAGGTGATTTAGGGTGTCTGCCAAAATTGAAGCTTTGCCACTCCAAGCTTTCTCCCAAGCTGTAAACAAACGTTGACGAACCTCTTTGTCAGGATCTCCCATCATGCGGTTAAAGGCTTGGCCTGCAGATAGTTCAGTCACAGAGCCATCTTTTTCTTCAAAAGGAATCACGATGGAAGCAACAATCGTATCGTAATGTGTACTCCAAGCATTTAAACCATCTAGAGAAAGCGTATTGATGATATTTTCTTCTTGTTCAGAAAGCAGTTTTTTTCCATCACGACGTAATTCATTTAAGCGAAAAGCCATTGTTTTGAACGGTTCTTCGGCTAACAGGACTTGCCAATGTTCTGCTGAAATCTCGGTGATTTTTTTAGTAAAAACGGTTTCAGCTAATTGAATTGCTGGCAATAGATTGTATAAATCGCCTGATAAAATTTTGGCCTTGGTATCATTAGTATTGGCAGAAATTAAAGCAGTTAAAAAGCTATTACATTGTGAAAAGCCACTTGAGATTTTCCCTTGTAACGTTAAAATTTCAGCAAATTGTTCTTTACCTTGATCACTTTCTGGTGTCCATTCTGTGATTAATTGATGGTATTTTTTTGTTTGTTCGGTTAATTGAGTCATTCGTTGGCCAAGTTCTTTGGACTCGCTCCCATTGGGGAAAATACTGTCTAAATCCCAGGTAATAGAATAGGTCATATCCAATCCTTCTTTCATTTTTTTCTTTTCAGTATATCATAAGACCTAAGAGAAGTTGTTTCTTTTTCCCTCGAAACCGACTATAATAAAAAAGAATTTTCCCTGGTAGACACGGGGCAACTTGAACAAAGAAAAGAGGATTATATGAAAAATTATTTGAAAGATAGTAATTTATATTTAGTCATTGCGTTTGTTATTATGGCCATTTTATTTTTCAGTTCATCACAGACGTATGAACAGCAGTCACAAGTTGGTCTTTTAGATAAACTTCTGAGCAGTCATCCTTTTGAAGAACAATTAAAAAATATTTCTTTTCAATATGCTGGCAGTGAAGTGAGCATTCAAGCTAGTGGTTATAGTAAATTTGTTGAATTTTTTATTCGTAAAGGGGCCCATTTTGGTACGTATTTTCTATTAGGTGGTAGTTGGTTCATTGGATTAGTGCCAAGAATCAAAAGCCTGTTTTTAACAGGTGTTGTTTCCTGGCTAACTGCTACTGGCTATGCTGGTTTAGATGAATTTCATCAAATGATCACAGGCGGAAGGACCCCCCTTTTTCAAGATGTTATGTTGGATGCCATGGGTGCTTTGACAGCCATCGTTATTTGTTTGGTGGTTCATGGTTTGAAGAAAAATAAAAAAAGAAGACGCTAATTTAGAAGAGCTTCGTTTATTCGTCAGAAAGGTGAATAAGCGAAGGTCTTTTTTTTGGTAGCGCTTGTTCCTAACTGAAAAGAAGAGTAGAATAAAGGAGAATAGTAACGAAAAGTCAGGAGGAATCAAGGATGTCAGGACACAGTAAATGGAGCAACATTCAAGGGCGTAAAAATGCGCAAGATGCCAAACGTGGAAAAATTTTCCAAAAAGTTTCAAGGGAAATCTATATGGCGGCAAAAGCAGGTGGCCCTGACCCCGCAATGAATCCTGCTTTACGTTTAGCGGTCGATAAAGCTAAGTCAGCCAACATGCCCAATGATAATATTGCTCGCGCCATAAAAAAAGCCAGTAGTGCGGGTGAAGGGGAACATTATGACGAGGTAACTTATGAAGGGTACGGGCCAGGTGGCGTGGCAGTTTTAGTTCATACGCTAACAGATAACCGCAACCGAACGGCCACCAATGTTCGCGTCGCGTTTACTCGAAACGGTGGCTCTTTAGGTGAAACGGGTTCGGTGAATTATATGTTTGATCGTAAAGGCTATATTGTCATTAAGCGAGAGAATCATGCAATTGAGGAAGACGACATGCTAGAAGTCGTTTTGGAAGCAGGCGGCGAGGATTTAGAAACATCACCAGAAGTATTTGAAATTTACACAGCACCAGAAGATTTTACAGCGGTTCGCGATGCCTTAGAACAAGCGGGTTATTCATTAGCACAAGCTGAATTAACAATGGTTCCGCAAACCTTACTCACCTTGAACGATGAACAAAAAGCACAATTAGAGCGCTTGGTCGATAAGTTAGAAGACGATGATGATGTGTCAGAAGTATTTACCTCTGCAGAAAATCTATAAAATAAAGGGATGCTTGGCGTCCTTTTATTCATAAAATGAAATCGGATACAGAATGGAGGGCATTTTGAAAAAGAGAATTTGTTTACAAGCAATCAGGGAAGAAGCGGAAGCCTATTATCGTAACGGTGATTTTTATTGCTCGGAAGCGATTGTGGCGACCATTCGGCAACACTTCGATGCGGAGATTCCCATTGAAGCTGTGGCCATGGCTTCTGGGTTTCCTGTAGGTGTTGGAGGTGCGAAGTGTATTTGCGGTGCTCTTTCAGGCGGGGTTATGTGTCTGGGTTACTTTTTTGGTCGGACAGAAGCCAAAGGAGAACAAGTAAATAAAACGATGGCTTTAGCCAACGAATTGCATCAAAGTTTTCGCCAGAAGCATCGAGTGGTTTGCTGCAGTATTTTGACAAGTAAAATGACGATGGGCTCACCTGAGCATATGGAACAATGCATTGGCTTTACTGGAGAAATCGCTGAAACAACCGCAAAAATTATTGCACGAGAACTTGCTTACGAATTAGTCTAGTAAAAAATGAGAGAGGAGCAACCAGATTCAGGTGAATGAATCTGGTTGCTCCTCTCTCATTTAATGCGTAATCAATTAACCAAGTACTTTTTCATAAGCTTCCACTTGAGATAAGACACGTTGGAGCTGTAATTCATTTTCAATATAGTTGATTGAATTACCTAAATCTTCTTGGCGGTTTGTTTCTAAACGATCGACTTCTTTTTTTGCTTCGTTCAATAAGTGTAGAACTTCTTCCTTAGATAACATGTACTCACCTCCTTGCGCAGTTCATCTACTATTAGTGTACTCCTTTTTTTCAAAAAAGGGCAATAATAGGATATTAAAAAACAAAAATAGCGGTTAGAACCGCTATTTTTGTTTACTCATGGCGTTGTTGTGCTAAAATCGCTTCGATTCGTTCTCTTTGATCTGCCAAAAAGTGAGGCAAATAAAGGGGGATTTCATCAAAGTTTGGACTTTGATTTTCATAGGCTTCGGCATCTAGCAGGCCTTTTTGTGTGGCTACTTCAAATAATAAGTGGTTCGGTTCTCTAAAATACAATGATTTGAAAAATTCGCGGTCTTTAATTCCTGAGTTTGTAAAATTCTTTTCCTCTAACAGACTATCAACTTGCGTTAATTCTTGCGTATCTTCCACCCCAAAGGCGACGTGATGAACGCCACCAATTCCTTCAATGGCAAGCGGATTGGTTCGGTCATCAATGATATGAACCTCTTGATAAAACTGTGGATGATGATTTTCCAGAACAGTTACTTCATGTGCAGTTTCAAAAAAAGGTACTGTTTCTTTTTCATACCAATGTAAATAATCCACTAAAGGTTGCTTGGTAGCTGCGGCATATTGGACGCGTAATTGAATTGCATCAATGCCTAAAATTGCATGTTCTACTGGAATTTCAGCATGCTCAGCTGGAAAATAATCTTCCGCATTTTCAAATTCACGTAACGGAACAAGCGCCATTTGCGTATTATCGGGCGCTTCAAAACGCAAAATTGGATGTTGGTTAAATATTTCCACACCATAGTGGCAGATATCCGCTTGCTCAAGACGTTCTGCCCAAAAATCCAAAGAGGCGCGCGTTGGTACTTTTAAAATAGTCCGTTCAATCGTATTTGTCCCAAATGATTGATCTTGGCCATCATTCAATTCAAAAAAAGTTAATTCGGTACCTGTTCGTTGCTTATTATCTGAGAAAAACAAGTGATACATGGTGTGATCGTCTTGGTTGATCGTTTTCATTAGTAATTTTAATCCCAGTGTATTATGATAGAAGTCAAATGTAGGCTTTATCAATCGATTTAAAATAGAGATGTGATGAATTTGTGCATACATAGTAAAATTCCTTTCTTGGAGGTTTATTAAATGAAACAATTTTTTCAAAAAGGGTCGAAACCTAATCAATTAGTTGTCGCTTTCCATGGTACTGGTGGCAATGAATATCAATTATTAACGACCATCGCAACCCTTTATCCAGAAGCGAGTGTTCTAAGTTACTTAGGGACAGAAGGTGTAGGCGAACAGCGACGCTTTTTTGCGCCATTAGTCAATGGAGCATTACCTCGTGCTAACTTTGATGAGCGAGTGACGGCGTTTCTAGAAGAAGTTTGGCAACCGCAAAAGTTATACGATGAAGTTATTTTTATAGGGTACTCTAACGGTGCCAATTTTATTTTAGGCCTGTTAGAAAAGAACCCGACTATTGCTAACACTGTTATTTTACTGCATCCAAGCAATTTAGGCTATCAATATGTATCTGGTGAGTTTGCGACAAAAGTGATTGTCACAACAGGGGCTCAGGATGAGTTGAGTATTCCGGGACAAGTTCTTTCTTTAGCTAATCAATTAAAGAAACATTTTCCAGTCGACTTTTTACTAGTGGATGGCGGTCATGGGTTATCGGAAGAAGAAGTAACGAAAATAAAAGAAGTTCTTTAAAAAACAAGCTGCAACCTTTGCTGAGAAGTGGTTGCAGCTTGTTTTTTCATGTGTGTTTAAATGATTTAGTTCTTTTTATTAATGAAAGCTTCCGCAAGGGCAAAGTCTCCTGCGTAAGGTTCATCTACGCCGTTTACTTTTTGATAAAGGTCGGCGCCTTTACCAGCTAAGACAATCGCATCATCAGCCGTTGTGCTTAAAGATAATGCGTGAGCAATTGCTTCGCCACGATCTAAAACGGTGTAAACAGGCATTTCTTTGGTAATATGGGCTTGGATTTCTTGGCAAATTTTTGCTGGATCTTCACTGGCTGGGTCATCGGTTGTTAGGACTGCAACATCAGCCAATTCAGAAAGAACCGTACCAAAGTCTTTGCGGCGAGAAATCGCTTTGTCTCCTGTGCTGCCGACAAGAACAATTAAGCGGCCGTCAGGATGTTCTTCGCGGACAAAGGTTAAAAGATTCTTTAAACTGTCATAGTTATGAGCGTAATCAACATAGATGGTTGCGCCATTAGTATTCGTTAAAGATTCCATTCGGCCAGGGACGGTGGTTGCTGCGATCCCTTGTTGACACTCTTCTTTTGAGGCTCCCACAAGGACACTAGCAATCGCCGCACTTAACGCATTACCTTTGTTAAAATCACCACCTAAACGAAGGTGATAAGAGCCGGCTAATCCTAACGCATCTGCGGGACTTTCAACAATAAAACGTAAGGAATCCTCTGAAGAAACAGCGAATGAATAGTCAACTTCTGGAGCTGGCTGACTGCCATAGACAATGGCTGGGACTTTCTGTTGTTGTGCGGTTTCTTTAAGTAATGGAAAATAATCAGCTTCGTGATTCAACACAATGACTTTAGAATGTGTAATCAATTGACGTTTGCAATAAAAGTAATCGTCAAAGGTTGGATGTTCAATTGGACTGATATGGTCGGGCGTAATGTTTAAAAAAATGCCGACATCAAAAAATAGCTTGTAAACGCGATTGGTTTTGTAGGCTTGGGAAGAAACTTCCATAATAAAATGGGTCATCCCGTTAGCAACAGCGGTCGCCATCATTCGATACAAGTCCAAAGATTCTGGCGTAGTCAATGCAGATTTAAAAAATGTTTTGCCATCTAATGTCGAATTCATGGTAGAAAGCAAGGCTGTTTTTTGTTGTGTAGCAACATCTAAAATATATTTGGTGAAATAAGCCGCTGTTGTTTTACCTTTGGTTCCAGTAAAGCCAATCAGTTTTAATTTATTTTGTGGATAATCATAAAAAGCCATGCTTAACACAGCCATTGCTTTTTTTATGTCAGTCACGATAATTCCTAGTTGCGCTGGAACCTCATAAGGCACCTCAGAAACATAGATTTCTAGGCCGTCTTTTACGGCATTTTCTAAATAGATTTCTTTAAAGTTTAATCCTTTACAAAAAAAGAGTGTTTCTGCTGTTACGTCTCTCGAATCGTAAGAAAGAGCCGTTACTTCTCGTTGACCTAACGTGTCGGAAAGGGTCAAGTGCCAGCCTTCTGGTGAAATAAATTCTTTTAATAAATCTTCTTTTTCTAAGCAATCGCGAATTGCGAATAATGAAATCGTCACTTTTTTTGCCTCCAAACGTTTCAACGAAATTTCAAAACTGATGTCATTATAGCATTATTTTTCTTTTAAAAAAACCATCTCGTTAGCGTGAGAAAATCCATGAGAAATGTTAAAATAGGATAATTCTTCGAGAAAGTCGTTGCATATCCCAAGATGAACAATTAAAATAAAGAAAGCATACTCAAAGAATATTGGAGGACAAAATGATCAATCAACCAAATTCAGTTGATCAACCAATCCTGACGAACCAAGAAAAAATGGTCAAAGGCTCAGCTTGGATGACAGCTAGTAATATTATCTCCCGCATGTTAGGGGCGATTTACATCATCCCCTGGTACGCTTGGATGGGCGAGCACGGAAACGAAGCGAACAGTTTGTTTTCAATGGGGTATACGATTTATGCCTTATTCCTAATGATCTCTACCGCCGGAATTCCAGGTGCGATTGCCAAGCAGACCTCGCATTATAATTCATTGAACGAATATAAAATTAGTCGACAGCTCTTTTATCGTGCCTTACAACTAATGGGTGGCTTAGGTGTGGTTTTTGCTATCGTGATGTATTTGGCATCTCCTGCATTAGCAGCTTTGTCTGGTGGAGGTCCTGAATTAGTCCCAACGATGCGTTCATTAAGTTTAGCCGTTTTAGTTTTCCCAAGCATGAGTGTCATTCGCGGCTATTTCCAAGGAAATCAAGAAATGATGCCCTTTGCTTTATCACAAATTGTTGAACAAGTAGCACGAGTTTTTTATATGTTATTAACCGCCTTTATTATCATGAAAGTCTTTGAAGGTGATTATGTTACAGCGGTGACCCAAGCCACTTTCGCAGCGTTTATTGGGATGCTCGCAAGTTTTGCGGTTTTAGGTTATTACATGTACAAGCAAAAACCATTATTTGATTATTTAGAAGAACACAGCGCCAATGAACATGAGATTGCTCCAAAAGAGTTATTGATTGAAACTTTTAAAGAGGCGATTCCTTTTATCGTAGTTGGCTCAGGGGTGACTGTCTTTAAACTTGTCGATCAGTTTACTTTCTCAAACTTTATGCGTTTGTTTACGGATTATTCAGATACCCAATTACGAGAGCTTTTCGGTATCTTTAATGCCAATCCGGATAAATTAACTATGATTGTGGTGGCTTTAGCGACTTCAATTTCGGCTACTGGCTTGCCGTTAATTACAGAAGCGGTCACCTTAAAAAATTACCGCGAGTTAGCGCGTTTGATTAGCAATAATTTACAACTTTTTGTGTTTGTGATGTTGCCAGCAACATTCGGTATGATTGTCTTAGCGCAACCACTATACACTGTTTTTTACATGCCAGATGCTTTAGGCACTTCTTTATTAGTGCAAGCGTGTTACGCTAGTTTATTCTTGGGCTTGTATATGTTAGTGTCAAATATGTTGATGGGGATGTATGAAAATCGTGACGCAATGCGTTATTTAGGAATTGGTTTAGCTGTGAAATTAATCGTGCAATTCCCCGCAATCCGTTTATTTGAAGTTTACGGTCCGTTATTAGCAACGATGATTGGCTTTACGGTTTCTTGCGTATTGATTCTAAGAAGAATTCGTCAAGTGACACGTTTTAATTACAAATTAACCTTACGGCGAACATTGTTAATGTTCTGCATTACAGTCATCATGATGATTATCGCTTTGATTTTCCGTCAGTTCTTGTATCTATTTTTAGATCCAACTAGACGTTTCCAAGCCTTCATTATCGTTGTAATTGTGGCTGCTGTAGGAGGCGCTTTTTATGGCTATTCGGTCTTGAAGATTCGCTTAGCTGATCGTTTATTAGGGAAAAATGCCGCAAAATTACGTGCAAAATTCAATATTAAATAATAGCTGATTGAACTCCTTTCAGCAGATTCTCATAAGAGACAAGGCTTGAGACATCGATCGATTCGATTTATGTCCCAAGCTATTTTTTTAAAGGAAAGAGGAAGGACAATGCGTTTAGATAAATTTTTAGCCGATGTTGGTATCGGTAGTCGTAAAGAAATCAAACAATTGTTAAAGAAAAAAGTCGTTACGGTGAATGGTGACGTCGTAAAAGAAGCCAAAACACAAGTAAACGAAGAAACAGATCAAATTGCCTTGATGGGAGAAATTCTTACGTATCAGAAATTCTTTTATTACATGTTGCATAAACCACAAGGTGTCATTTCTGCGACGGAAGATCAGCGAGATGAAACGGTAATTGACTTGTTAACTGATCAGGATTACCGTGCCGACTTGTTTCCAGTTGGTCGCTTGGATAAAGATACCGAAGGCTTGCTTCTATTAACAAATGATGGCCAGTTAGCGCATCAATTATTATCACCCAAAAAACATGTGGATAAAGAATATTTAGCTGAAGTTGAGGGACTTGTGACAGCGGAAGATTGTCAACTGTTTGCGCAAGGATTTGCCTTAAAAGATGGAGAAATGGTTAAACCGAGTCGCCTAGTCATTGAGACGACCAATCAGGAAGAAGGGACTTCCGTAGTCCGTTTGGTGATTCAAGAGGGAAAATTCCATCAAGTCAAACGGATGTTAGCCACTGCAGGCAAACCTGTGACGTATTTAAAACGATTACGAATGGGCGAACTATGGTTGGATGAAACCTTAGAACTAGGGGAATATCGGCCTTTAACAGAAGACGAATTGCAACAACTACAACCTAAACAATCATACCTCAATTAAAATAAACAAAAACCCAGCCCTTTCTACGGAAAAGATAAAAATTTTCTCGAAAAATAGTGTCGGGTTTCTTTCTTTTTCTGCATAAAATGGTATGATTGACTATGTAGAACTTTATGAATAGGAGTGACAACAAATGACAATTGATTGGACAAAAGAAGTCGAAGCACGTAAAGACGACTTATTAGAAGATTTACAAAACTTATTACGGATCAACAGTGAACGTGATGATGCACAAGCAACACCTGAAGCGCCCTTTGGACCTGGACCAGTTGCTGGCTTAAAACACATGTTAGCGTATGGTGAACGTGATGGCTTTACGGTGAAAAATGTCGACAATTACGCTGGACACATTGAATATGGTGAAGGCGACGAAACGTTAGGAATTTTTGGTCATATGGACGTTGTTCCTGCTGGTGATGGTTGGGAAACAGATCCTTATGAACCAGTCATTAAAGATGGCAAAATTTATGCACGTGGTGCGAGTGATGATAAAGGCCCAAGTATGGCTGCTTATTACGCAATGAAAATTATCAAAGAATTAGGCTTACCCGTGTCTAAAAAAATTCGTTTCGTAGTAGGGAGTGACGAAGAAAGCGGCTGGGGCGATATGGATTACTATTTCCAACATGAAGAAGCGCCAGACTTTGGTTTCTCACCAGATGCTGAGTTTCCAATTATTAATGGGGAAAAAGGAAATGTGACTATTCGTTTAACTTTCCGAGGCGGTAACGGCGCTGATTATAAATTAGAAAGCTTCAAATCTGGCTTACGTGAAAACATGGTTCCGGGAACAGCAGATGCTGTTGTAACGGCTGCTTCAGCAGACGAAGCGGCTTCACTAGCTGCTAGCTTTGAAACATTCATCAAACAAGAAGCAAAAATTTCAGGTAATGCAGAACTTTCAGATAAAACAGTGACTTTCCATGTAGTTGGTAAAGGTGCTCACGGTGCTAGCCCACAATCTGGAATTAACGCAGCGACTTTCTTGGCAACTTTCTTAAATGATTACAGCTTTGCAGAAGGCGCATATAGCTTTATTAATACCATTGCTGAATTTATCCATGAAGATTTTTATGGTGAAAAATTAGGCGTGGCTTTTGAAGACGAAAAAATGGGTAAATTGACAATGAACGCTGGGATTGTTAACTTTGATCCAGAAAATCCTGAAAATAGCTTAGTAACATTAAACTTCCGCTATCCAAAAGGAACTTCAGCAGAAGAATTACAAGCAAAAGTTCAAGCAACAGTCGGTGAAACGGTCACTGCAACACAAGGAGATCGCAACCAAGAACCGCATTATGTACCAGTTGATGATCCATTGGTGGCAACGTTACTACAAGTTTACGAAGACCATACAGGCGAAAAAGGCCAAGAACAAATCATTGGTGGCGGTACTTATGGCCGCTTATTAAAACGTGGTGTTGCCTATGGCGCAATGTTCCCTGGCTACACAGACACAATGCACCAAGCCAACGAATTTATGGAATTAGATGACTTATTCCGAGCAGCTGCTATTTATGCAGATGCGATTTATCGTTTAGCGAAGTAAAGTAAAAAAGCTGTTTTCGATTTTCGAAAACAGCTTTTTTTTTGCAATTTTTGCCTTTTAAAAACCCAAAATCAGAACCGTCAATTTACTGAAAATTTCTTGCAAATCAAAGGATCCCACGATACGATAAATAGGAGAAAACGCAATGAGTGAAACACTTATTGTTAACTATTTAATCAAAGGACGTGTGAAGATGAACGTAGAAGAATTAGTTCAAAAAGCAAAAGATTTAATTGGAGAAGGCAACGTGGAACATGCCCAACAATTTATTGAAGAACATAAAGATGAATTAGGCGAACACTATCATAAAATTACAGCGATGTTAGCTGATACAACGACTGATGGTTTGTTTGATAAAATTAAAGGCTTGTTTCAATAGTCGAAAAAAATCTGAGATAAACGTGGTGGCTGAGACAAAAGTGTTTAGTTCTAAGAACCAAGTAGGTACGATGATTTCATCTGTTCATGCTTCACAGTGAAACATCGCAACTCTTAGAGCTGTAGCTTTTTTGCAGGCTGGACTGTGACGAGACGTATGTCGAGAAGTCACCTGAGAAGTTGCTTCTGTGCCCGCCGTTTAACAGTTTTTGAGCGTGGAGCAAAAATCCAAAGTGATTTTTGTCCCACGCTCTTCTTTTTTATTTAACTTTTAACCATTGTTTTGTCGATACATACGCAATCGGATTAAAAAGATAATCCGCTCCCCGTTTCACCACAGGCATATTCGTAATAGCTAAAATGAAGAGGGCTAAGAAGAAGAGTGCCAGGATTCGGAAAGTAAACCATTCTTTGAAGAGTGTGTCTAGTTGTAAGCCACTTTCCAACAGAATAATTAAGGGCATATGTAAGAGATAAGGGTAGAGGGTATCTTTTCCGAGGGCGCTTAAAGGTAACTTTCGGTTAGGCAATAATGCAAACCAAGAAAGAGACATCAAGGCTGCAGCAACGTAAAAGAACAGCTGAATGAAACTACTGTATTCAAAGGCTGGACTAATTTCAGCATAGGAAGCCCAACCAGTTAAGAAGCCCCAAAATTTCGTTGCCAATGACCATTGACTATTTACAAATAAAAAGGAGCATAAAATTACGCCTATCGCTGCCCATTTGACTTTGCGATGATCTAAAAAGGTTTGCAGCTTTTGAATATCCATTAAGTAGCCACAGTAAAAGAAAGGGAAAAAGCCCAGAGTCCGTCCTAAAGACAAGAAACCTTCCACAGGCAAATAGCCTGAGGCGCAGCCGATAATAATGATGATGGGCAACATGATTTTCGGCTGAACGCGCTGCAGAAAGATGGTAATTAAGTAGAAGCTTGCTAAGGAAAGTAAGTACCAAGGAACGCCTGTTTCATTCAGTAAATCAAAATTCATTTTATTTGCAAAGGCGAAATTAGCAAGCGTAATCAACAACTTCGCTAAGAGATAAAGCCAAACAAAGGAAAGTAAGCGTAGATATTTTCGTTGTTTAATTGCATGTTTACTAAAGAGTCCAGAGACAAAAATAAAGGCTGGCATATGGAATGAATAGATCCAAAAGTTGATCGTTTCCATGAGTCGTGAAGGAGAAGCTTCACGATCTAAAATATGCCCAAAAATCACTAAGAAAATTAAAAAAAGTTTCACGTTGTCCCATTTGTAAATTCGCTTGTCGTTTTCCATAATGATCACTCCTTTTAGTAGAAAACAGTTCACTTTTGTTTAAGGCAGAAGAGGACAATTTTTCCATTCATTGAGTAGATAATTGTAGATACGAACCGGCAGCCATTAAATGAGCCCCCCCACATACTTGCGCTTAAAACAAAAAATTAGGCAGGATGTTAGTCTTAAATTATACTGAAAGAGTGACGATCCTCCAAAGATTTTGTTTATTAAGAAGTGAAAGATGCGGTGAAAATAAATGATAAAATTTCAAAATGTTTCAAAAGTATATCAAGAAAATGCTGTTTTGTCCGATGTGAATTTAACAATCCAACAAGGCGAATTTTTTGTATTAGTAGGGCCGAGTGGTAGTGGAAAAACGACGACCTTGAAAATGATTAATCGGCTCATTGAGCCAACGACAGGTGAAGTGGCTCTCAATGAACAAGCGGTAGCCAATTACCCATTACGAGAATTACGACTAAAAATTGGCTATGTTCTTCAGCAAATTGCCTTATTTCCTAACTTAACCGTGGCGGAAAATATTGAGTTGATTCCTGAAATGAAAAAATGGCCCAAAGAGCAACGCAGAGAGCGAACCATTGAACTATTGAAAAAAGTTCAGCTGGATCCTGAGGAATATCTGCATCGTAAGCCAGCAGCACTTTCGGGAGGCGAGCAACAACGTATCGGGATTTTACGTGCCATTGCAGCCGAACCAGAAGTGATTTTAATGGATGAACCGTTTAGCGCGCTAGATCCGATTTCAAGGCATCATCTTCAACGTTTGGTGAAAGAACTTCATCAGGAATTAGCGAGTACCATTGTTTTTGTGACCCATGATATGAATGAAGCTTTACTGTTAGGTGAGCGCATCTGTATTATGGATGCTGGCAAAATTATTCAAGTCGATACGCCAGAAGCTATTCAAAAACATCCGAAAAATAATTTTGTCGGTCAATTTTTCAAACAATCTTCGCCAGAACTAGCGAACTATTGTGGCGCTGACTTGACTGCATTTTTAGAAGCCGCGGATGAGACGATTGAGCCAGTGCCGACTGTTTTCATGGAAACCAATTTAAAAGAGATTGTCCAACTCATTAATGCGCAAGAGAAAGCAAATTTAGTAGAAAAACAACAAGTTTTAGGGTGTATCACTTCAAAAACGATTACTCGTTTTATGGAACAACTGTTGGAAAGTGAGGGACAGTAGATGCAAACATTGATTGAAACTTTTTTCGCTCGAAAAGAAGAATATCTGCAAGCGTTAATCGAGCATATGCAATTGTCCTTTATCTCGTTATTATTCGCTGCGTTGATTGCAATTCCTTTAGCCATTTATTTAACGAGCCATCGTAAGTTAGCGGAAAGTCTGTTACAAGTGACTGGGATTTTCCAAACAATCCCTTCTTTAGCTTTGCTAGGCTTACTGATTCCGTTAATTGGTATTGGTCGACCACCGGCAATTGTTGCGCTAGTGATTTATGCCTTATTCCCAATTTTACAAAACACCTATACTGGTTTGACGGAAATTGATCCTTCGTTAGAAGAAGCCGCAGAAGCATTTGGGATGAGTAAAAAAGAAAAACTGTTTAAGTTTGAGTTACAAATGGCATTACCATTTATTATTTCTGGGATTCGAACGGCTACCGTTTTAATTATTGGTACGGCCACGTTGGCGGCGTTAATTGGAGCAGGTGGTTTAGGGACCTTCATTTTATTAGGAATTGATCGAAATAATTTATCGTTGATTTTTATTGGAGCCCTTTCATCGGCTGCACTAGCAGTCTTATTTAATTATGGAATTCATTGGTTGGAAAAAGCGAATGGACGGCGACTAATCATTGGTGGCACTATTTTAGGCCTTTTGTTAGGTGGTTCATTTTTCTGGAATCAACAAACTAGTTCAAAGGAAAAACAGCTGACAATTGCTGGGAAATTAGGGGCGGAACCAGATATTATTATTAATATGTATAAAGCCTTAATTGAAGAAAATAGCGACATTCAGGTGACGTTAAAGCCAAACTTTGGCAAGACTACTTTTTTATACAATGCCTTAAAATCAGATGAAATCGATCTTTATCCAGAATTTACAGGAACAGTGATCGAAACCTTTTTAAAAAATCCTCCCCAGCTAGACAATCAACCTCAAGTAGTCTATGAAGCGGCACGCGCTGGCTTGAAAAAACAAGAAAACCTTACTTTGTTGAAACCGATGCGCTATGAAAATACGTATGCCGTCGCAGTCAAGCGCTCATTTGCAAAAGCGCATCAATTAAAAACGATTAGTGATTTACAGAAAATTAGCAATCAGCTAAAAGCGGGGTTTACGTTAGAATTTATTGATCGGCAAGATGGCTATAAGGGATTACAAGAAAAATATCATTTAAATCTGAATGTCCAATCGATGGAACCGGCGTTACGCTACCAAGCGATTAATAATGGTGAGGTAAATGTGATTGATGCCTATTCAACGGATAGTGAATTGAAACAATACGATTTAGTAACGTTAGAAGATGATCAAGCGCTATTTCCGCCTTATCAAGGAGCACCACTTATTAAAACAGCAACGTTGGAAAAATATCCAGAATTAGCAGAAATATTGAATAAATTGGCAGGGAAAATCAGCGAAGAAGAAATGAGTGAAATGAATTATCAAGTCAATGTGGAAGGGCAAGATCCGAGCCTAGTGGCGAAAGACTATTTAAAAGAAAAGAATCTTCTTAAATAAGTATTTTTTACTGAAAAAGACTGGTATATAAACGTTTATCCAGTCTTTTTCAGATAAATAAAGAGTTTAATGTGAAAAGTACCTGTATTTTTACTCATTTTTGGATATAATAAAAGAAATGAATGGAGAGGAGTGGTCTATATGAAAAAAGCAGAACGTCAACGTTTGATTAAACAATTAATTATGCAACAAGAAATTGAAACACAAGATGAATTAATCACTCGTTTGGAAGAACTTGGCGTCCGAGCCACTCAAGCGACTGTTTCAAGAGATATCCGTGAAATGAGTATTGTTAAAACACATGGTGCAGATGGTCGTGTCAAATATGCAATTTTTTCTCAAGCACACGGCACAAGCAGTGAAGAGAAATTACGAGAATCAGTGAAAGATTCCGTTGTTCGAATGGAGCGAGTACAATTTATTGTCATCTTGCATACAGAGATGGGAAATGCCGATGTGGTGAGTAACTTTTTAGATGAAGTAGCCTATCCAGAAGTGGCGGGTACCGTGGCTGGTGCGGATACGATTATTGTGATTACACGTTCAGAAGAGGATGCGGAACACTTTATCGAACGCATCGAAAATATGATTTTTTAAAATTGAAAGCATCAATAGAAGGGAGTTTTTTTCTTGGTAGAATTGAAAGCGCTACAAAATGGTTCGGATATTCGGGGAATTGCTTTGGATACGGAAGAAAAAACTGCAACATTAACCGCAACAGCAGTAGCCGAAATTGCGGTGGGTGTGGTTCGTTGGTTACAGGACAAAAAACAGCTGCCACGAAAGGCACAACAGTGCCTGACAATTGCAATCGGACATGATGGTCGTCTAACGGCAGAGCCGATTAAGCAAGCATTAGTGGATACGTTTCTTTCATTAGGTATTCAGGTGATTGACGTTGGTTTAGCTACGACGCCTGCTATGTTTATGGCTACTCAATTTCCAACGCTTCAATGTGATGCAGCGATTATGATCACAGCCAGCCATTTGCCTTACTATTTTAATGGTTTGAAGTTCTTCACAGCAGAAGGTGGAGCAGAGAAAGAAGATATTCGGTATATTTTATCTCATACTGATCCGCTGACAGCCACCGAAAATGGCACCCTGATGAAGCAAGAGTTACTGCCAATTTATGCGGAGCATTTGGTGGCAAAAATTCGCCAAGGAATTCATTCGCCAGAAGAGAAACCTTTACAGGGCTTTCGAATTATCGTTGATGCAGGTAATGGGGCTGGGGGCTTCTTTGCGGAGCAAGTTCTTCAAGTTTTGGGCGCTGATACGACGGGGTCACAGTTTTTAGAACCAGATGGGCATTTTCCTAATCATGTACCTAATCCAGATAATTCTGAAGCAATGAAAAGTATTCAAACGGCTGTTTTAGCTAATCAAGCAGATTTGGGCATTATTTTTGATACAGATGTAGATCGTTCGGCTGTGGTGGACCAATCAGGTGAGGTACTAAACCGAAATAATTTAATTGCTGTTTTAGCGGCAATTGTTTTAAAAGAAGCGCCTGGTAGTTATATTGTGACAAATTCGCCAACCTCAAGTCATTTAAAAACATTTATTGAAGAAAAAGGCGGCCAACAGATTCGTTATATTTCTGGTTACCGAAACGTCATTAATAAAATGATTGAATTGAATCATGGAGGCTTTCAGACACCGTTAGCCATTGAAACCAGTGGTCATGCAGCGTTTCAAGAAAACTACAATCTGGATGATGGTGCTTATGTCGTAGCGAAAATTTTAATGTTGTTACCAGAATTGAAACAAAACAATCAAACGTTAGGTGATCTGATTGCTACGTTGAAGCAACCGGCAGAAACCAATGAATTTCGCTTCAAAATTACTGCGGAGGATGTTACTTGTTATGGGCAACAAGTCTTGCGAGACTTTGAATTGTTTGTAGAAAATCAAGCAGACTTTGCTGTGGACCGTGAAAATCAAGAAGGTGTTCGGGGAAACGTGTCTGGTCAATATGGCAGTGGTTGGTTTTTACTACGCTTAAGTCTGCATGAACCGTTGCTTGTTCTTCAGGTAGAGAATGACCAAAGCGATAAAAATGCGTGTGTCATCGAAAAAATTGCCACTTTTTTACAAAAATACGAGGAAATCGATAGTCAGCAAATAGAAAAATAATTTAGGAAATTAAAGGTGTTCTTATGGAAAATGTCTTACAAGGAAAACACATTGGCTTTTCTCATTTTAGAGAAGAATATATCGAACATATTGCAAAGCAGCAATGGGATAATGAATTGCTTCGGCATTTGAGTTGGGATGCTTTACATCCGTGGGGGCTTGAAGAATGGAAAGATTTCACAATTAATAAAGGAGAAGATGATCGATTTCTATTTGCTATTTTAGAAAATACGACAGAGGAATTTATTGGTTGGGTTTCGTTGTCTGATGTACAGTTGAAAAATAGAGGGGCCAATTTAGGGATTGCTATTTTACAAAAAGAGCAACGTGGTCAAGGATATGGCTTTGAGGCGGTGTCTTTAATTTGTAAATTTGCTTTTTATGAATTGGGTTTGCACAAAATCAGATTAGCTGTCAATAGTAACAATCCAAAAGCGATTCATGTTTATGAAAAAGTAGGTTTCAAAAAAGAAGGAATTGATAGAGAAGCATTATTTCAAGATGGCCAATGGCTGGATATCTACAATTACGGAATTTTACAAAAAGAGTGGCTACAAATGGTTAAGGCTGAGAGTTAGTTCAGGGACTGTTTAACACCAAGACACTAGCAAACGCAGATATGCCGTTCTCGACAGTGAATGTGCGGTAAAACAAAAAACAGAAGAAATTGGACGGTAGCCGCCGATTTCTTCTGTTTTTTACCATAGTCCAGGCGCTGCAGTCACAACGATTTGTTTTTTTGTAAACGGATGGCGTAAATGGAGTTGCGAAGCATGGAGCATTAAACGAGCTGCCTGCGATTTTGGGTTGTATAACGGATCACCAATAATTGGATGCCCTTCGCTAGCTAAATGGACCCGAATTTGGTGCGTCCGACCTGTTTCTAAAACACAGGTAACTGCGGTTTGATTGTTAGAAAGAGCTTGGACCACTTGGACATGTGTAATCGCAGGATCCCCTTTTTGAGGGTCAATCCGTCGTTTCCGGCGATCATGTCGATCACGACCAATTGGCTGATTGATTGTCTGCTCTTTTTGGTTAAAGTGACCAGACACAATCGCTTGATATTGGCGGTAAATTTGTTTTGTTTCTAATAAACGCCCTAAAATAGGTAAGACAAAAGGATTTTTTGCAAAGACAATCGCACCACTGGTTTCTTTATCTAATCGATGAACGACATAAGGGACCTGATTTTTCTCGGCTAAATAGGCAGCAACATGATTTAACAAGGTGTCTGTTTCCTGTGGCTGATTTGGATGGGTTTTAATGCCATAAGGTTTATTTACAATCATTAAATGTTCATCTTCATATAAAACCGTCACACGCGTTGCTTCCCCCCAATGAATAGCGGGACGTACATAATCGGTTTCTTCAAACGTTAAGGTGACACAATCGCCAGCTTGGACGGGAAAATGAAAAGCAGCTGTTTCCCCGTTTATTTTGACATTTTTTCGCGTGCGTAAAAAATGGCGCACTTTTCGAGGGACTAGCCACTCATTTTCTAATAGTTCTTTTACAGTCATTGTTGAAAAATTTTCAGGTAATCTCATTGAATATTCCACCAAATCCCACCTTTCACTGATTCGCTATTTAGTGTAACAAAGCTACTCAAAAGGTCAAGTCAGAACGGAAAAAAAGCTGAAATTTGTTAGAAAGGCAGTTCCTTGAGAGATTCTTAAACAAATTTACATAAAAAACGAAGAAAAGCATGATAGAATAGAGGCTAAATAAAGACTCGTTTCTAAACGTAAGCAATTATTTACCTCTAGTGAAGGCCACATTTCCTTTGCTACAGCGAAAAGACCATTGAAATTGTTTTTCAAGAATTTTTCATGCTTTAGACCTAGGTCGTACCCACAAGAATATGGTAGACTTAGCCAAGAAACGTAAACAGAGGGAGTACTATGGACAATCTTAAACAATTTTTTAGTAAAGTCGGTGTCGGATTACGTCATTTTTGGACGTGGATAAAGCCTTATTTAATACAATTCCATCAAGCCAGAAAGCGGATTTGGAAAAAGTATCAAATCAATAAAATTTTCTTGTTAATTGGTTTGGTAGTCGCTTTAGGTGCCAGTATTTATTTATTTTACTTAGCTAAGTCCGCAAACGTTGAGACCCTAAAATCGGGGCTAAGTGAATCAACACGCGTTTATGATGAATCAGGAAAAGAAGTCGGAAAGTTATTCGGGCAAAAAGGGACTTTTGTGGAGCTGGATAATATTTCTCCTTATATTCAAGACGCGGTTATTTCAACTGAAGATCGCGCGTTTTATCAACATAAAGGGTATTCCATCAAAGGGATTGCCCGTGCGGTTGTTGGCAAATTGACCTTCGGAAAAATTGGTGGCGGTGGTGGCGGAAGTACAATTACGCAGCAATTAGCCAAAAATGCTTACTTAACGCAAGAGCAAACGCTAGATAGGAAAGCCAGAGAATTATTCTTAGCGATTGAAATTGAAAAGAAATATTCGAAAAAAGATATCTTGGCAATGTATTTAAATAATTCTTATTTTGGTAATGGTGTCTGGGGTGTGCAAGATGCAGCTCGTAAATATTTTGGCGTGGATGCGTCCCAAGTCACAGTGGGAGAAGCCGCAACGCTAGCGGGCATGTTAAAAGGGCCAGGAATTTATAACCCAATTGATTACATTGACAATGCCACAGCGCGACGAAATACCGTTTTACAACTTATGGTCGACAATAAAAAACTATCTCAAGAAGAAGCCAATCAAGAAGCGAATGTTAACTTAGCGAGTCTATTAAATGACACCTATGTTGGCGACGAAAATAGTTACAAATATCCATATTATTTTGATGCGGTAATTGATGAAGCGGTCAATCGTTATAAATTTAAAGAAGAAGATATTTTAAATAAAGGCTACAAGATTTACACTTCTTTAAATCAGGGGTATCAAGATGCGATGGATGCAACTTATAAAAATGATGCACTATTTCCACCCAATGCAGAAGATGGTGCCATGGTTCAGAGTGGTTCTGTAGCCATTGATCCGAAAACCGGCGGCGTGCAAGCACTGGTGGGCGGTCGAGGGGAACACGTTTATCGAGGCTTTAACTTTGCAACGCAAACAAAACGTTCACCAGGCTCGTCCTTAAAACCAATTTCTGTCTATACACCAGCTTTAGAGGCTGGCTATAAACCAGACTCTGTTTTAGAAGATAAACCACAAGATTATTATCCAGCGCAAAACTATAGCCGCACGTACAGTGGAGAAGTTCCTATGTATCAAGCCTTAGGAGAAAGCTTAAATTTACCAGCGGTGTGGTTATTACATCAAATTGGTTTAGATAAAGGCTATGAAAAAACAGAGAAATTTGGCATTCCGTTATCAGAAAAAGATCGGTACTATGGTTTAGCCCTTGGGGGATTACAAACGGGTGTTTCGCCACTAACCATGGCGGGAGCTTATAGTGCCTTTGCCAATGAAGGTTATAAAACTGAAACGCATTTAATTACAAAAATCGTCGACTCAACTGGCGCAATTGTAGTTGATAATACGAAAGTCAAGAAAGAGCAAGTCATTACCAAAGATGTTGCAGATGGGATTACAAGTATGCTGCTAGGGGTCTTTAGTTCTGGGAGCGGGGTCAACGCACAACCAGCAGGCTACGTAATGGCTGGTAAAACAGGTACGACAGAAACCAACTTCGATAGTAGTAAAACGAACGATCAGTGGGTGATTGGTTATACACCAGAAGTTGTCATTGCTACTTGGTTAGGCTTCCAAGAAACCAGTAAAACCCATTATCTGGAAGGCAGTAGCGCTACGTATGCCTCTCAGGTGTTCAACAGTCAAGCCAGTGGCATCTTGCCACAAGTCAAACAAGCACAATTTCCTGTCGCGGATGCTTATGCCACAGGTGGGAAAGTTGTTGATAGCAACGATAGTTTAACCGGTGGTGCCAATTCTAATTGGCGAGATAACTTAAAAGACTTTGGAAACTCTGTTCAAGACGGCGCTAGCAATTTCGGAGATACATTGAATGAAGTTGGGGGACAAATTAAAGAGGGCGCGAAAAAAGTCAAAGACAAGATTGAAGGAATTTTCGGAGGCTTATTGGGAAATTAGTTGGGAAAACCTAAGAGAAATGGTACAATGAAGATGAAACTATTGAGAAAAGAGGGATTCCATTGAGTAACATTTATGATACAGCCAATCAGATTGAACGTGAACTACGTGAGTTAGACGAATTTAAAGCATTACAAGCAGCGTATGAAGAGGTAAAAGCAGACGAAGCAGCTTACACATTGTTTAAAGAATTCCAAGGATTCCAACAAGGACTACAAGAAAAACAAATGCGCGGCGAAGAATTCACGGATGAAGATGCTGAAAAAGCACAAAGCATTGCAACAAAAGTACAAGAAACAGCCGTTATCAACGAATTAATGCAAAAAGAACAAGCGTTTAGCTTAGTTGTCAATGATTTAAACCGAATTATCATGACACCTGTGCGTGATATGTATAACGATTAATTTACGTAATTGAAGAGGTCGGGACAGAAGTGTTTAACTCCGAGAAATAAGAAGGAGTTGCTTCTGTTTCCGCCGTTTATCAGTTTTTGAGCGTGGAACAAAAATCCAAAGTGATTTTTGTCCCACGCTCGTTTTTCTTTTACTAAAAATAAAAAACGAACAAATTTTCGTATGTTTTTACTGACCAAGCTAGCAGAAAATGATATGATAAAGGAAGGAGAAAAGGAGGGAAAAAGATGAAACTATTGCATACAGCTGATTTACACATGGATCGGTCTTTTGAAGGGTTAACTAAGATCCCGTCAACATTAGCGAAGCGCTTAAGAGAAGTTAACCAACAATTGTTAATGAATATCGTAACAGTTGCCATTCGAGAAGCGGTGGACTTGGTTATTTTTGCAGGAGATACGTTTCATCAAAGTCAGACCTCTATTTCAATGCAAGCCCAATTAATGGCCGCATTAGAACAGTTGAAACAAGCAGAAATCCCAGTGATTTTAACATTTGGGAATCATGATTACTATAAAAAAGACCGCTATTGGTTTTCTTTTCCGGATAATGTTTTTTTATTTGAAAAAGAAACGGTTGAGACACTGTATTTTGTAACAAAAGCTGGCGAGCAAGTGGCTGTTTCAGGGTTTAGTTATGAGCATCCCTGGATTGACGAAAATAAGGCATTAGAATTTCCTATCAAACAAGCAGATTCTGACATTCATATTGGGATTTATCATGGAGACACCAGTCGGCAAGCGCAACAAAATTATGCTCCGTTTACATGGAAGGATTTAAAAGCCACTGGCTATAATTATTGGGCATTGGGCCACATTCATCAGCCGCAAATTGTTAGTGAACAACCGCTAATTGTTTATCCTGGAACACCTCAAGGGCACACGAAAAAAGAACAGTCTTTACAAGGAGTTGCAGTGGTCACACTTTCCCGAAATCAAGCGACTGTTCAATTTGAAAAAGTCGCAGAAATAGATTGGACGAATGAAGAAGTATCTCTTGCGCAATGCCGTGACACCCAAAGCGTTTTGTCGTATCTTGAAACCAGTTTGCTGACGAAGTGGCATGCGCAACAGCAACAGCAATTGATGGCGTTGACACTGAAAGAAACGCAACATTTGGATGTGACCGTCGTGCAAGCCATTGTCAATGGTGAACTATTAAGCTATTTACAGCAGCAGCTTTTACAAAAAACGCAAGGTGATTTTTTTGTTTATCGCCTAATATTGCAAGCAGAGGAACCAACGAAAGAACCGATCTATTTAGCCGCTAGTCCCAACTTATTAACAGCATTAGAAAAAACATACTTAGATCCAGTTATTTTTGAAGATACCACCAAGGAATTGTTACGTTATCCAGAATTTGCTGGAATTTTTTCAATGGATGAGCAGTGGCGATTAGAGAGCTTGCGCCTAGCACATGAGCAAATTAATGAAGACTTTACTATTCAGGAGGACCCACTATGAAATTACTCGCAGTAGAGATTGTGGGCTTTGGAAAATGGCAACAACAGAAAATTACATTTGAATCTGGTAATCAATTGCTGTACGGCGCAAATGAAGTTGGCAAGTCCACATTGTATCAATTCATTCAAGCAATGCTGTTTGGTTTTCCCACAAAGGGCAAAAGAAAACGCGATTACGCACCTAAAAATGGTGGTTCGTATGGTGGTCGTTTGTGGTTGGAACATCCTGTGTTTGGGGAAGTTCAAGTCGAGCGTTTTAAAGAAAAAAATAAAGGGCAAGCAATCATTTATTATCAACAACAAATGGGGGATGAAAAAACCTTACAGCAAATGTTACATCCGCTAACGAAAAAGTTATTTCAAGAGGTTTTTACTTTCCAACAAGAACAATTAATTACGAGTGACAAGTTGACAGAAGAGGAACTGCAAACATCCTTGTTAGCCATTGGTGTTTCTGGTAGTCAACAACTTTTGACTTACCGAAATGCGTACTTTAAAGAAGCACAAAAAATCTTTAAAGGTAAAGGGCAGCAGCCATTACTCAATCAGAAGTTGGCGGCTTATCAAGAATTAAAAGAGCAAATTCAAGAGAAAGAAGCGCAGCAACAAACTTTTCAACAATTAAAAGAAACGATTCGCGAAACAGAACAACAGCGAGTGACACTGCAACAGCAACTAAAAGAAACGCAACAGGACTTGTTACAGGTTGCGGAACAGCAACGTCACTTTCCCTTGTACGAAGAATGGCAGTCGCTACCTGAAGAAACAGAGAACGTTGTTTTAGTAAAAGAAGACCAAGTTCAATTAGAAGAAACCTTTCAAGAATATATGTACCTAGACAAAGAACGACAACGTTTGACCAAAGAGTTATCTCTTCAGTCAGAAGCACTCGATGTTCCAGCAGGCTATGCTTTTTACCTAGAACAAGAAGCATTAATTCAACAATTGTTGAATCAACGCTATGATATGCAACAATTGATGACCGAATCGGAATGGATGACCCAAACCTTTGATCAAAATCGTCAAGAAATGGTCCTTTTGGAGAACGAATGGTCATGGTCGCCTGAACGACCACCACAGCTTTTTTATGACAACGAAACCGTTCAAAAGTGGCGCCAACAACAAGTTGCATATACCCAGGCTCTTCAAAAAAGCCAAGAACAAAAAGCATTCTTGGCTTCTCAAATTGAAAATCTGGAAGACCAGTTAACGGACTTTGAAAAAGAGCATGCCGCATTTTTTGGTGAAGCGACGCGGGCCCAAAAAGCGCAGAAAACAAGTCAGCCACTATGGTTATTGCTAGGAAGTGTCCTTGCATTACTCGGTTTCTTTTTACCAAGCCCTTTAAAATGGGGCCTAGTTCTCGTGGGAGTTAGTCTTATCGTAAAAGAAGTGCTTAGCTACGCCACTAGAAAAGAAGCTTCTTCTGATGAAGTGAAAGAAGAATGGCAAACGAAACTTTCGCAACTAGATTATTTAAATGAACAGTTCCAACAAGCGCTGAATCAAGAACGTGAGGCACAACTGCAAGTGGAACAACTTGAACAAGCAGTAGCGGAGCAAGCTCACCTTCATCAATTAGGAAAAATGCAGCAAATTGATACATTAATGAATCAGCGGGAATTGATTACGCGCTATTTATTGCTTGTTCAAACAAATGAAGAACTCATGAGTCAATTGAAAGAAAACCAACAAAAACGCCAAGTATTTGAAGAGCAAGTCGCCCCATTGATGACGCATTTACCCTTACAAGGAAAGAGCCTTTCCGAAAAGTTACACTTTTTAGAAGGATTTGCTGAAGAAATGGAGAAAGTTCGTTTTGCTCAGGAGTATCAAGCAGATGGCTATCTCAAACAGCAGTTACGAGAGTTGAAAACTAAACAGCAAGAAGCATTAACACGAATTCAGCCTTTACTGATTCGTTATCGGATTCTATCAATCGCTGATGTTCCAATGAGGATTCAACAGCTGACCACTCAGCAAGCTCAAGTTGGTCGTGGGCAAGAATTAGCGACACAATTAGGCAATCTGTTTCCAGAAGCGGTAACAGAAGCAACGTTAAAAGACCGTTCTTTACAACTGGCGCAGCAACAAGCACTGGAAGAAAGTCGGTTAGATAAATTACAAGAGCAGTATCAAGCGCTGATTTATGAAAAACAACAATTAATGATGGATGGTACCTTAGATGAGTTGTATCAACGCCAAGCAATTTTAAAAGCGGAAATCAAAGAACTAGCTCAACGTTGGTCGGGTTATCAACTAGCGGGACAACTGTTAATGGACTTATTAACAGAGCTTTCGGAACAACAATTGCCCAGCTTATTACAGTATGCATCAAGCTACTTTGCACTTTTAACAAACCAACGCTATCAATCAATCCAAGTAGCCGAAGGTCAACTAGTCGCGGTAACGAAAGAACAAGAAATGTTTTATTTACATGAATTATCAACTGGCACTAAAGATCAATTGATGATGGCTGTTCGTTTTGCCTTTTTAGCAGTTCAAGGCGAACAACTGATTTGTCCAATTATCATTGATGACGGTTGGTTACACTATGATCATCAAAGAAAAGCCCAATTAGCTGAATTATTTACTAAGTTTGGTCAAAAACAGCAAGTCATTTGTTTTTCTTCTGATCAAGAAATGGTAAGCTATTATCAGGACCTACAACAAAGAGTAATTGCGTTAGAAGGAGGAAGCGTCAAGTGAAAAAATTACGTGAATTAACAGTAGAAGAACTTTTTGAATCATTTGTTCTAATTAAAAATGCCGATGTGCGTGTAGCTAAAAATGGGAAAAAGTTTATTGCCTTTACTTTTCAAGACACATCTGGCACGATTGACGGAAAATATTGGGACGCCTCTGAGGATGAAATTACACGATTTACTGCGGGGAACGTTGTTTTACTGAATGGAAAACGAGAAGTTTATCAAAATAAACCCCAAGTAAAAATTTTACACATGCGTTTAGCGACAGCAGAGGAACCAAGCCAGCCAACTTTATATATGGAACGAGCGCCTTTGAAAAAAGAAGAGATGGTCGAGGAAATCAATCAAGTAATTTTTGAGATTACCAATGCTCATTGGAATCGTATTGTGCGCTATCTTATGACGAAATACCAACAAGAATTTTATGAATTTCCTGCAGCCAAACGGAACCATCATGCCTTTGCAAATGGCTTAGCTTACCACACTGTCTCAATGTTGCGCCTAGGCAAAGCAATTGCTAAGGAATATCCTGAAATTAACACGTCACTATTATACGCGGGGATTATTTTACATGACTTAGGCAAAGTTTTAGAGTTATCTGGCGCTATTACGACAGAATATACGGTGGCAGGGAACTTAATTGGTCATTTAGTTTTGGTGGATGAGGAAATTACCAAGGCGTGTTTGGCCTTGAAAATTGATGATCGAGAAGAAGACGTTGTCGTCCTGCGACACATGGTCTTAGCCCACCATGGGTTATTGGAATATGGCTCACCTGTGCGACCAAGAATTATGGAAGCGGAAATCTTACATCAAATTGATACCATGGATGCGTCCATTCAAATGATGCTAGGGGCCATTCGTCAAACACAGCCTGGGGAGTATACGGAACGAATCTTTGGTTTAGACAATCGCAGTTTCTATGTTCCGAAAGATAAATAAAAAAAGGGGGTGGTCAATTGACCACTCCCTTTTGTATGTTTATTTAGAAGAAGATTCTGTTGTTTTACTTGAAGAATCTGTTGCTTTTTCAGAGTCGCTTGTTTTGGTATCACTTGTTTTAGAATCACTTGATTTTGATTCTTTTTTCTCTGAAGAAGCGCTTGAAGATTCAGTTTGCATGTAGCCTGCTAAAGCATTCTTGAAGGCATCATCTTTAATTTTCACATTGGCCGCTTTTAATTCGTCACTAATAACTTTTGCTTGGAATGTTTGATCGGCTAATTTTGTATCTTCAGCAATTTTCTTGATCTCTTTTTCATAAGGTTTCATGTCATTGCCTTTTGCTTTGTTTTTCGTCATTTTCACTACATAGTAAGTTGTTTGGTACGTTTGTGCGTTTGTTGCAGCAATTGGTTCTGATACTTCGCCATCTTTTAGTTTGAAGGCTGCTTCTTTAACTTCGGCAGGAACAGTTGTTGATTGTGAATCAAATTTAATTTTACCGCCGTCTTTTTTCGTTGCAGCATCGGTTGATTTGTCTTTGGCAATTTTTGCGAAATCGCCGCCGTCAGTGATCTCTTTCTTGACAGCTTTGGCATCATCTTCTGAAGCAACTTGGATAATTTGTGCTTCTACTTCTGGATGGAAGCTTGCCCAAGCTGTTTTTAAGTCTTCATCTGTAATTTTTAAATGATCTTTCAAACCTACTTGCATTGCTTCGGCTTGTTTTAATTGCTTCTTGAATGATTTTTCAGTTAACCCAGCTTGTGTTAGTGCATCAGAGAATTTTCCACCTTGCGCTTCCACTTGTTTTTTAGCATCATCAAATTTCTTTTGAATGGCTTTATCAGTTACTTTGTCGCCATATTTTTCATCAAAGACTTTATAAATAACCATTTGGCTAAACGCTTGTTGGCTCGTACTTTGTTCTTTAATTTGGTTATAAAAATCATCAACAGTAATTGTTGAACCTTTCATTGTTGCGATATCTTTTGAACCGCTTGAACACGCTGCTAAACTAAAAACGGCCATTGCGCCCGCTGCAGCTAAGATTAGTTTTTTCTTCATTCTCTTATGCACTCCTGTTTTTTTTAGTTTTATTTCTGTTATAACTATACCATACCTTATTTTGAAAAAGAAAGAGTCTCAGGCATAGTTTCAAACAAAATTCGTATTTACGTCACACTTTTTATTTTTTTAATAACAAAAGAAATAATTAACATCAAAGACTTTACTTTTGCTTGTTGGTTTGTGTGTCAGGTAATTCAGCCGTGATTTTGGCAATTTGTTCTTTAATTTGAGCAATCCGAGGTTCCGCTTGGAATTTGAAATCAGTGATTTCTTGTTGCAGGTCTTTTGAAAATTCAGTTGCCAGAGGAACGTTTTCTTCGACAACTGCCAAATTTCGTTGCACCTGATCCCAGTCATTCGTGACTTGATTTTTCAGTGAACGATAGTCCTCTAGCTCATTGATTAAATGTTGGCGCGTTTCTTTCCCGCTTCTTGGAGCAGCCAACAATCCGCCAATGGTACCAGCAGCTGCGCCAAAAAAGAGACCTTTAATAAATTTTTTCATTTAGTTCACCTGCTTTGCAATGGTCTCAGCAATTTCTTGCATCGCTTCGGCGGAGTAGTCCTCTTGATGGTTGCCAAAATGAATAGAGAAATCATCTTCTTTTGAATAACGGGGAATCAAATGAACGTGGGAATGGAAAACGGATTGATAAGCCACTTCCTTATTGTTATTTAAAATGTTTAATCCTGCCATTTCTGGAAAAGCTTTTTCTAATGCTCGTGCTACTTTAGGAATACGAGCAAAGACGTCGCTTGCTAAAACGTCATTATATTCAAAAATATCAGCAACGTGTTGTTTTGGAATCATTAAGGTATGCCCTTTGGTCACTTGTGTAATGTCTAAAAACGCGTAGACTTTCTCGTCTTCATAGACTTTATAACTTGGGATTTCGCCGTTGATAATTTTACAAAAAATACAATCATTCATGAAAAATTCCTCTTTTCTCTAGGTTCTTTCCTTTACTTTACCACAAGTTGATTTCTCTGTGGATGAAAAAGTACGTGAGTTCGCTAAAAAGTTCGTTTCATTTCGTGTATAATAAGAGAAAGAAAAAAATCCATTTAATTAAGGGAGTAATTTTTGAATTCTTGGTTCGCTTAGGGTTTAATAATGGTAGAGAGAAAAGGTTGGAGGCAAAAGAAATGAGCTTAACAATTGAACATTTAACAGGAGGTTACGGCCATATTCCTGTCTTAAAAGATATTAATTTTGACGTCAAGTCTGGTGAAATGGTTGGTTTAATCGGCTTGAATGGTGCGGGGAAAAGCACCACCATCAAAAATATTATTGGGTTACTTACGCCGCAAAAAGGCAAAATTATGATTGACGGGGAAACATTGCAACAAGCCCCCGAAGAATATCGCAAAAAAATCGGGTATATTCCGGAAACACCTTCTTTATATGAAGAATTAACATTGAAAGAGCATATCGAAGTAACGGCGTTGGCTTATGATATTCCATTAGAAGAAGCATTCAAACGAGCGGAACCATTACTAAAAACGTTCCGTTTAGACAATAAATTGGAATGGTTTCCTGCTAATTTTTCAAAAGGCATGAAACAAAAAGTCATGGTACTTTGTGCATTCTTAATTGAACCGAGTTTATATATTATTGATGAACCTTTTCTAGGCTTAGATCCTTTAGCAATTCATGCTTTGTTAGAGTTAATGGATACGATGCGTAAGCAAGGGGCAGCGATTTTAATGTCCACGCATATTTTAGCAACAGCTGAAAAATATTGTGATCGTTTTGTGGTGCTACACGAAGGGAAATTACGGGCAAACGGTACAATGGCTGAATTACGTGCAGAATTTAATTTACCAGAGTCTTCTTTAGATGATATTTATCTTGCCTTGACGAAGGAAGAAAAGGTGGGGTAACATGGGCGAATTTTTTAGTCAACGTTTGTCACGGCATTTCAAAAAAATGTCCAAGTACTTGCGCTATATTTTAAATGATCATTTTGTTTTAGTCTGTATGTTTTTATTAGGCGGATTGGGTCTGTACTATTCCCAGTTGTTAAAAGAATTACCTCGTGATTTTGTTTGGGGCAGGCCGTTAATTCTGTTGGGCTGGCTGCTACTCATTCAAGTTGGTAAGTTGGCCACTTTGACAGAAGAGCCAGACAAGGTGTTTTTATTACCAAAAGAAAAACAATTTTCTGCTTATCTGAAACGAGCACTGCGCTACTCTTTACTTTTACCGATTGTGGTCAGCTTTCTAGGAAGTGGCCTATTGATGCCGTTGATTGTAGTCACAACAGGTTGGTCGTTTCAAACCTTCTTTTTATTTTTGGTCATGCTAGTTTGTATGATTTATACACATCTTAGTTTACAAAACTATGGGCTCTATCATCTTTCGTCAACCACTTACCGTAGTTGGTGGTTTGTTTGGTTGATCAGTAGTCTCTTGATTATGACGGGAGCCATTTACTGGACACCTTGGTTTGGTGTGATTGGCGGTATCGTTCTGGCCGTTTGTTTATCGAGTATTTGGCAAAATAAGATGAAACAGAGTTTCTTGGATTGGGAAAAAATGATCCAAAAAGAACAAAACAGAATGCATAGAATTTATAAATTCATTCAGCTATTTACAGATATTCCTGAAGTGAGTAGTACAGTGAAACGTCGCAAATACTTAGATCCTTTCCTAGGAGTAGTCAAAAAAACATCTGAGAATACGTATGCTTACTTATTCATTCGGAGCTTTTTACGAGGCAGCGAATATAGCGGCTTATTGTTTCGTTTGATTTTGGTTGGTGGCGTGCTACTCTTCTTTTTACAAGAATTCTGGATTGCGTTGGTAGTTGCTTTATTGTTTGTCTATTTAATCGGGTTCCAGTTGATTCCCATGTACACGCAATTTGATTATATGGTGATGACACAGCTATATCCAATTTCAATAGAAAAAAAACAAGCAGCGATTCGCCAGTTAATTGGCGGCGCATTGTCTGTTGCGGCCCTAATTTTTGGTGGGATTGTCTGCCTTCGTTTAGGCAGTTTGCAAAATAGCTTGCTCATTCTGGGTGCCTTAATTGTTGAAGTTGTGATTTTCACTAAAATGTATGTTCCAATGCGCTTGAATAAGCTATAAAGATGAGAAAACCAAGCAAAATTTACAAAAGAACCACATAGAAGCTTGACGAAGCAAGGTTTGGCGACTAAAATGGTAATTGCTGTAAAAATTGCAATAAAATTGTGTTGAGATAGGAGATAATTTCCATGGAATTTCAGTTGGATAAAGACTGGCGTCTGCAGCCGATAAAGGGCGCAACTGGTCAAACATACATGGGAATAAAAGAAACAGAGAAAGTGTTCATTAAACGAAACACTTCTCCACTTCTTGCAGCATTGTCTAAAGAAGGGTTAGCCCCGAAGATGATTTGGACAAAGCGGACAGCGAATGGCGACGTACTAACAGCCCAAGAATGGCTGGAAGGACGTTTATTACAGGCGGACGAAATTGGCAAACGCAATGACGTGATTGACGTCTTATACCAATTGCATCATTCCAATTTGCTGAAAGACATGTTGAAAAAAATTGGTGGTGAAGTTTGTACCCCGCTAACAATGTTGAAAGAGTACAAGCGCCAACTACCTAAAGAATTAAAACGAAACAGTTATTTAAAAGAAGTAATCACTTATTTATATAATCATTTACCAGAATATCCAGAAACTAGCTATGTGGCTGTCCACGGCGATGTGAATCATCGGAATTGGTTAGTCTCGAATAATTATCTCTATTTAGTAGATTGGGATTCTGTGATGGTCGCGGACCCAGCGGTAGATTTAGGAATGATTTTGAGTCATTATGTGCCTCGTTCCGGTTGGAATCAATGGTTACTATCTTATGGTTTAATTCCTAATGAAAGTACGGTTCAACGAATTTATTGGTATGGTTTATTTAGCTTTTTACAAGAGATTGTTCGTCATCACCAAGAAGGCGAAAGAAGAGCCATGACTGCAGAAATTTTACAATTAAAACGAATGTTTAGTAGTTAAACTAATTCATTTAACATCCACACAGGCTGGCGAATTTCACCAGTCTGTTTTTAAAAGAAAGGAATTTTAAATATGCGTGTAAGAAATAGACCCGGAGCAGCAGAATATATGGCAAAATATCCACAATACGTGGTAGAAGGTCCTGAAAAATGGCAAGGGAAATGGCAAGAACGTTTTGGCAATAATCAGCCCATCCACATTGAAATTGGTTCAGGTAAAGGTCGTTTTATTTATGAAATGGCTAAAGCACACCCTGAAATTAATTATATTGGTATCGATATGCAATTAAGTATTTTATCGATTGCATTAGATAAGCTAGTGGCCGAGCCGTTACCTAATCTACAGTTATTGCGAGTAGACGGCGAAGCATTAACAGAATATTTTGCTGAAAATGAAGTAGATTTAATCTATTTAAATTTTTCAGATCCTTGGCCAAAGAAAAAACATGAAAAACGTCGTTTAACGTATAAAAACTTTTTAGCGACAGATGAAATTATTTTAAAACCAAATGGAGAAATTCATTTTAAAACGGATAATCAAGGGCTCTTCGAATACTCATTAAGTAGCTTTTCTAAATATGGCATGATTATTGAACGTGTGTGGCTGGATTTGCATAATAGCGAGTTTGAAGGCAACATCATGACAGAATACGAAGAAAAATTTTCTAGTCGTGGTCAACGAATTTATCGAGTAGAAGCACGTTTTGTTGCAAAATAAAAACAAGCATTCCTTTATTTTAAGTGAAGGAATGCTTGTTTTTTATTATTTAAGAAAGCCTAAGTTGTCGTTCTTAAAGCATAGGCATCCAATAAAATTCTTGCCAGAATGGATAATGGTAACCGTGAACGCACTTCATAATCGGGGAAAAAGGAGCCTTCTGATTTGAAGCCCACGAACGGAATTTCAATGTATTTCATTAAACTAGAGTGTTTGCTTGCGGTTAAAAGGATCGTCCCAATTTCTGAGTCGTAACAGTTTTTACCAGCGACAACTAATTCTTGGGTTTCCCCGTTTAAAGAAACAAAAAGAGCCACATCTTTTTTTGATAACTTTTTACTAATATTTTTAATAATTTCTGGGTCCGTATGCAGTTCACAGTATTTGCCAGCCAATTGAAACTTAACCATCATTTCCTGAGCAATTAATTCTGAAAAACCTCTAGCAAAGATAATAATCCGTCGAGAAGCTTTGATTTTTTGGATCGCATCTTCGATATTACCAATTTCAATCATGTTAATCGTGCGAGTTACTTCTTCTTCATTCTTTAAAATGGCCGTCCGGATTCCTCGGTCTACTTTTTCTAATGCTGAAAAATTTATATTTTGGTTTTCTTTATCTTTCAAGTGATGCTTGAAGGATGTGAAACCTTCATAGCCTTTCTTTTTCATGGTTCTTACAATTGTCGCAGTTGATACGTTGGCTCGTTCGCTTAATTTTACAATGGAATAATCAGGGATTTCTAAAATATGTGTTTCGATAAAATGCCAGAGATATTGCTCTGACTCACTCAATTTTTGTTCCATAATGGCTAGCCCTTCTTTCTTTCGCTAAAAAACATTTATAAGCCTATTTTTAATGAAAAAAAATAAAAAAGCTAGAGAAATTATGAAATTGTAAATGTTTTCTATATTTTTGCGAAAGAATGAAAACCTTTACATAGTATTTTGAGACATAATAAAGAGGAGGAAGGAGGAACTACAGTGACTATTTATACATGTACATTAAATTTAGCCATTGATTTATTTATCGAAACAGAAGAGCTAGTTCCTTTTGTCGTGAATCGCACGAAGGAAGATGATATTCAAGCAAACGGGAAAGGAGTCAATGTTTCCCTAATTTTAAAGATGTTAGGGATTGATAATACCGCTTTGGGAGTCAAAGCTGGTTTCACTGGGAATTATGTCGAGGATTATTTAAAAGAAAAAGAGATAACCACTGACTTTATCGAAGTCGCTGGCACAACGAGAATCAATGTGTTTACAAAAGTTACCAACGATCAAAAGGAATACAAATTAGTCAATAAGGGACCAAAATTATCTGAAGAACATGTACAGCGTTTTTTGAAAAAAATTTCAGAGTTACGTAAAGGGGATTATTTGTGCGTATCAGGAAGTTTACCACAAGGGGTTTCGCCAAGTATTTTGATTGAAATTAGCCGAATTTGTTTTGAAAAGCAGGTGTTCTTAATTTTAGACAGTAGTTATGAAGAAATTTTAGATTGTTTGCCATATCAACCATTTTTATTGAAACCAAATGAAGAAGAACTTCAAGAGTGGTTTCATACAGAAGTGCAGACTAAGGACGATTACATTTTTTACGGACAAGAATTACTGAAGCGGGGAGCCAAAAACATTTTACTTTCTTTAGGTAGTGACGGGGCCCTATTTATGAATAATGAAAAGGTCCTTTCAGGTAATTCACCAACTGGAATGGTCGTGAATACAGCTTGTTCCGGGGATGCAATGTTAGGTACCTTTTTAGCTGGCTGGCATCAAGGACTTTCATTAGAAAAAAATTTAAAAAGAAGTATTGCAGCAGGTAGTTCAACAGCATTTCGCAAAGGATTGACAGATTTTTCAGATGTTCAGGAGTTAGAGCAACAAATAAAGATTCAAGAGGAGGAATAAACAGATGGCTACGTATCAATTAATAGCTGCTACAGGTTGTCCGACGGGAATAGCGCACACGTATATGGCACAAGAGGCATTGGAACAAGCTGCGAAACGTAAAGGTATTACTATTAAGGTTGAAACACATGGTCAGATTGGTATAGAAAACGAGTTAACACCTGCAGAAATCCAAGGAGCGGAGGCAGTCATTATTGCTGCCGACAAAGACGTTCAAGCAGAACGTTTTGCTGGAAAACGAATCATTGATGTTCCTGTCAGTGTGGGTATTAAAGAAGCAGATCGCTTAATTGAAGAAGCACTCGCAGGAAAAGGAATGATTGCGGCCGAAAACCAAGCAGTGGACGAACTTGAACAGGAGACACAGATTTCTTCAGGAAATGTTGGACATAGTATTTATAAAAATTTAATGAATGGTGTCTCTCACATGTTGCCATTTGTAGTAGCAGGCGGCGTTTTAATTGCTCTTTCTTTTGCTATTTGGGGTATTTATTCATTTGATCCAGAAAGTAGTCAGTATAATGCTACCGCTGCTATGTTAAAAAGTATTGGTGATGCCTCAATGGGCATGATGGTGCCAATCTTATCTGCGTATATCGCAGAGGGGATTGCCAAACGACCTGGTTTGGTTGTGGGCTTTGTCGGTGGTTTGATTGCTAACACTGGTGGCACAGGCTTTTTAGGAGGGATATTATCTGGTTTCCTTGCTGGGTATTTCATTCTGTTATTACAAAGAGTATTTAAAGGTTTGCCTAAATCATTAGATGGTTTAAAAGCAATTTTCCTTTATCCAGTTATTGGCGTTGCAGTGATTGGTATCACTATGTCTTTATTAGCAGATCCGATGAAAGCTGTTAACGAAGGAATGATGAGCTTTTTAGCTAGTTTCCAAAACTCAAGTCCATTGGTTTTAGGAATTATTGTGGGTTGTATGTGCGCGTTTGATATGGGAGGTCCAGTTAATAAAGCGGCCTATGTTACTGGGACAGCTCTCTTAGCTCAAGGCAATACTTCTTTTATGGCAGGAGTTTCTGCTGCCTGCATAGCGCCACCTCTAATTACAGGCTTTGCTACATTATTCTTTGGAAAATACTTTGACACAAATGAACGCAATGCGGGATTAGTGAACTTTATTTTAGGCTCTACACATATTACAGAAGGCGCTATTCCGTTTGCAGCAAAAGATCCATTGAAGGTTTTACCGATTATGATGCTCGGATCTTCAATTGCAGCAGTCCTAACGTATATGTTTGGGGTACAAGTGCCAGCGCCTCATGGAGGATTTCTTGTTTTACCAGTTGTTACTCACGCTGTTCAATGGGTTCTAGCAATTTTAGCTGGTTCATTGGTAGGCGGTTTATTGCTAGGATTTGTACAAAAAAGTAGAATCGCCAAACAAGAGCAATCGTTATCATAAAAACGAAATAACAGGAATTAGGAGTGGATGGAATGGCTTTTATTAAAGAAAATCATATTTTTTTAAATCAACATTTACAAACGCAAGAGGATGTTTTTCGCTTTTTAGCAAAAAAGTCAACAGAATTGGATGTTGCTCAGGACGCACAGGAAGTTTTCAATAAGCTGAACGAGCGAGAACAAGAAGGAACAACGGGGATGATGAATGGGTTTGCGATACCTCATGCAAAAGCAGCAACGATTCAACAAGCAGCCATTATCATTGTTACCTTGGACCAAGGTGTTGAGTGGCAGAGCCTTGACAACCAATTAACGGAGTTTGTGATTGCGCTGTTTATTCCAGATGCCGAAGCTGGCACGACACATTTGAAATTACTCTCTTCCGTTGCGCGCCTCTTATTAAGAGAAGAAATTACTTCTGGCCTGAAACAAGCAAGTTCGCCAGCTGAAATCGCTACGTTACTAAATAATCAATTGAGTGAGGGAACAGAATGAAAAAAATTAGTGAACAAAAACGTAAACATTTAGAAAATCTGGTAGATAATCAAGGGATTATTGGAGCACTAGCCATTGATCAACGTGGGGCCTTAAAACGCATGATGGGAAAATACAAAGAGGTGACTGCGCAAGAAATTAGTGACTTTAAAGTATTAGTATCTCGTTGCTTAACGCCAGAGACTTCAGCAATTTTGTTGGATCCAGAATATGGCTTAGCTGCTGCTGAAAATCGAGCACAGACTTCAGGTTTGTTACTTGCGTATGAAAAAACGGGCTACGATGCATCGACACCAGGACGGTTACCCGATAGTCTTGATGTTTGGTCGGTTAAGCGTTTAAAAGAAGCGGACGCAGACGCGTGTAAATTTTTACTTTACTACGATGTTGACGAAAGTGAAGCAATCAATGAACGAAAGAAAGCTTATATAGAACGGATTGGTTCAGAGTGTTTAGCCGAAGAAATTCCATTCTTTTTAGAAATTGTCTCTTATGATGCAAACAATTCGGATAGTACTTCAAAAGAATACGCTAAAGTAAAACCGCACAAAGTAATTGAAGCGATGAAAGAATTTTCAAAAGATCGCTATAATGTTGATGTTTTAAAAGTAGAAGTCCCGGTGAACATGAATTTTGTAGAAGGTTTTGGTACTGAAAGTCTTTATAGCCAAGATGAAGCGCAGGCTTTTTTCAAAATGCAAAGTGAAGCAACTCAACTTCCATTTATTTTCTTGAGTGCAGGGGTTAGTGCTACGATGTTTCAGGAAACATTGAAATTTGCAAAAAAAGCAGGTTCCTCGTTTAATGGAGTTTTATGTGGTCGCGCAACTTGGGCAGACGGTGTGCTTCCATTTGTCCAACAAGGTGCTGAAGAAACCATTGCGTGGCTTGAAACAACAGGTAAAACAAATGTTGAAGAATTAAATCAGGTTTTAAGAGAGAACGCAGTATCAGTCTTTGAAAAAATACAATAATTAAGCTGAAAACATTTACTGAATTTGAACTAATTGGTCATCTAAATTAAATTTTTTCAGAAATCGTCTTCTTTAAGTGAACTCAATGTACGCAAACTCAAAAGATATGATATAATTATTTCGATATCGATGTATGAACACCCAAAAAGTAACATTGCTTTACTTTATTTGGGGAAAGTTGGGGTATTATGGGAATTCCTAAAGAAGGCGAGTTTGTAACCATTCAGAGTTATAAACATGACGGACATTTACATCGAACGTGGCGTGATACGATGGTACTAAAAACGAGCGAGTATTCTTTAATTGGTGTGAACGATCACACGTTAGTAACGGAATCCGACGGACGTCGGTGGGTGACTCGTGAACCAGCCATTGTTTATTTTCACAAGAAATATTGGTTCAATATAATAGCAATGATTAGAGAAAAGGGGGTTTCGTATTACTGCAATCTGGCTTCGCCGTATGTTTTAGATGACGAAGCGTTGAAGTATATTGATTATGATTTAGATATCAAGGTTTTTCCAGATGGTGAAAAACGTTTACTAGACGTTGATGAATATGAATTTCATAGTAAACTAATGGATTATCCAGAAGATATTGACTTCATTTTAAAAGAAAATGTCAAGACTTTAGTGGATTGGATTAATAACGAAAAAGGCCCCTTCTCGCCCGAATATGTAGATATCTGGTATCAACGTTATCAACAGCTATCAAAAAAATAGCCGATGTAAACAGCCCACAAAAGGAGCTTGGAGCATTAGCCAAAATGGCTAATGCTCCAAGCTCTAAATTTTCTGATTTAAATGATGTTATAGTTCTTTATTCATTTCGTAGTGTTCAATGCCGGCATCCATAAAAGGCGCCCCTGTTTTTTGATAGCCTAAACGTTCATAAAAGCCTACAGCGGTGACTTGTGCCCCTAGTGTAATCTTGTGGTAGCCTTGTTCTTTGGCAAAATTTTCCGCCGCTTCCATAATCACTCGTCCATAGTCGGCGCCACGGTAAGCTTTTTCAACGGCCATTCGTTGTAATTTTATAACGCCATTTTCTAGTGGAAGCAAGCGACAAGTTGCGACAGCTACATGATCTGTATACAAAACAAAGTGAATACAACATGCTTCATATTCATCGATTTCCATCTCTTCTGGTACCCCTTGTTCCGCTACGAATACGCGTTGGCGAAGCCGGACAGCATCTAAATAAAGATCACTCATGGTATCTTTGGTTTGAGCTACATGCATAGAAAAACCCCCAAGTTCAGAATCTGTTTCTATTTTATTATACCACGAAAAAGTTCTAGCAATGAAGTATTCTCAATGACTGAGGGGGGAAGGTGTGATAAAATAAAACAGCAACAATTGAATAAAAATAAAGGAGGAGCCGCTGTGATTAATCGATTTAAAGAATCGAAATTATTTTTCTGGTCAGTTGAATTACTTGTCGTGGCCATGCTATTATTTATTGCTTCGAAAATTAATTTCTTATTTGCACCGATTGGGACATTCTTTTCAACGTTGTTTGCCCCAGTCTTAGTAGCAGGCTTTTTGTATTATTTACTAAATCCTGTGGTCAATCTACTAATGAAGACGAAAATGAAACGAATTTATGCCGTCTTACTGGTATTCTTATTACTAATCATCGCCTTAGTTCTGATCTTATTAACAATTATCCCTAAGTTGGCAGATCAGCTAGCTAGTTTAGCATCAAGTATGCCGGATTTCTTTAAACAAGTGGAGACCTGGATTTATGAGATTGCGGAGTTACCTATTTTTAAACAAATTGATTTAACAAGCTATATTGAAAAAATGGATATTTCTTATGCAAACATTATCCAACAATTTTTAAGTAGTTTATCAAGTAGCTTAGGTTCAATCGTATCAACGGTGGCATCAACCACTATTGTTTTGGTCACTGCGCCATTTATTTTATTTTATATGTTAAAAGATGGTGATAAGCTAGTACCAGCGATTCAGCGCTTTTTACCTGAGAAAAGAAAAGATGATATTGTAGATCTTTTAGGACAATTGAACCAAACTTTATCTAGTTATATTAGTGGACAAGCGATTGAATGTTTATTTGTCGGTACATTTACGATTATTGGGTATTCATTACTTGGCGTTCGTTATGCCTTTTTATTTGGTGTCATTGCCGGCTTTACGAATTTGATTCCCTATCTAGGCCCTTATTTAGGCTTAGCGCCCGCTGTCTTAGTGACCATCTTTAATGAACCCGTCAAAGCAGCCTTATGTTGTTTAGTGGTGCTAGTGGTTCAACAATTGGACGGAAATATTATTTATCCAAACGTTATTGGAAAATCTCTAAAAATCCATCCATTAACGATTATTTTAATTTTATTGGTAGCAGGAAATTTAGCAGGTTTGCTAGGTATTTTCCTCGGTGTCCCATTTTACGCAATCTGCCGGACCATTATCTACTATGTTATTGATATGGTCAAAGCGGGTCGTAGTGAAAAAGTTACCAATGCCGTTCTTTTAGGGAATGAAACAAATACGAAAGAAAATAACGGTTAATGATTGAATCCGCTAATCTTTCGTGCTATGATTTTATGGATTAGGATAGAAAATAACCTGTCATAATACTGATTGTGTCTGTTTCTAAGCCTAACCATAAAAAGAGGAAGAACGTTAAAAGAGTACGAAAGTACAGCCTCAGAATTATCAACAATTAAGGAGAGAGAGAACATTATGAATAATGCTGACCCTGAGAGTCAGTCGCTAATTGCGCAACTTCTATTATTAGTCGTGTTGACGTTTATCAATGCCTTTTTGGCAGCGGCGGAAATTGCAGTCGTATCTGTTAACAAGAATCGTGTGGAACAAAAAGCGGAAGACGGCGACGCAAAAGCTCAAAAATTGCTTAAGGTATTGCAAGACCCCAATAACTTTTTATCCACAATCCAAGTAGGGATTACTTTGGTTAATATCCTATCTGGTGCTTCATTAGCAGAGACTTTATCTAGTCGTTTGGCCCCTGTATTAGGTGGTGGCGCCGCAGCTAAGAGTCTTGCCAGTATCATTATCTTAGCATTGTTAACGTACGTTTCTATTGTATTTGGTGAATTATATCCTAAACGAATTGCTATGAATAAATCAGAAGAAGTCGCTCAATTGACTTCTGGTGCAGTCCGCTTTTTAGGAGTCATCGCGCGTCCCTTCGTTTGGTTGCTATCGGCTTCGACCGATTTATTATCTAAAATCACACCAATGACTTTCGATGATGCTGATTCGAAGATGACACGAGATGAAATGCGCTACATGCTTGAAACAGAAGGTGTTTTGGAAAACGAAGAACTAGAAATGCTACAAGGTGTCTTTTCATTAGATACAAAAGTGGCACGAGAAGTAATGGTTCCTCGGACAGACGCATTCATGGTTGATATCCAAGATGATGTCCAAGAAAACATCAATTTAATTTTAGGAGAAAATTATTCTCGGATTCCTGTTTATAGTGAAGACAAAGATAAAATTGTTGGTATTTTACATACCAAAACGTTATTAAAAGCTGCACGTAATTTAGGCTTTGAAAACATTGAATTAGGCGCAATCATCCAAGAACCATTATTTGTTCCAGAAACCATTTTTATTGATGATTTACTTTATGAGTTAAAACGAACACAAAACCAAATGGCGATTTTACTAGATGAATATGGCGGTGTTGTTGGTTTAGCAACACTGGAAGACTTACTAGAAGAAATCGTTGGTGAAATTGATGATGAAACAGATGAAGTAGAAAATTTATATACACAAGTAGATGACAATGAATATTTGGTTCAAGGGCGCATGTTAATTGACGAATTTAATGAAGTATTCGAAACAGATTTACACATGAGCGATGTTGATACGATGGCAGGTTACTTAATTACAGCGTTAGGAACCATTCCTGATGAAGGAGAAAAACCTTCTTTTGAAGTGGGCAATATTAAGTTAACTGCTGAAGAAATGGAAGGCACACGTTTGCTAGTCTTACGCGTTTATTTCTATGATGAAGAAACTGTCGATGAAGAACCAGAAGAAAATCGTCGTTTTTTCCGTAAAGAGTTGGAAGATGACGAACCAAGACGTTAAAAATAACCTGTGGCATCAGTCATTTTGACTAATGTCGCAGGTTTTCCTTTTAAAAAACAGCCAATAGCCGCTCTTTATTCTCAAGGCTTGACATGATATACTAGCAAAGGTTAAACAAAAATTATGCTGAAGAAAATAAATAAATAGACATCACAAGTGATAAGGAGATTTTTATGACGATCAATCAAAAAGAAGCAGTCGATAGTCGCCGTACGTTTGCGATTATTTCCCATCCGGATGCTGGGAAAACAACGATTACTGAACAATTACTATTATTTGGGGGCGCCATCCGCCAAGCTGGAACAGTCAAAGGGAAAAAAACAGGCAACTTTGCCAAATCTGACTGGATGGAAATTGAAAAACAACGGGGAATTTCGGTAACGAGTTCTGTGATGCAGTTTGACTATCAAGACAAACGGATTAATATCTTGGATACCCCAGGGCATGAGGATTTCTCAGAGGATACGTATCGGACATTAATGGCCGTGGATAGTGCTGTAATGGTTATTGATAGTGCCAAAGGGATTGAAGCACAAACGAAAAAACTTTTCCAAGTTGTTAAAAAACGTGGTATTCCAATTTTTACCTTTATTAACAAATTGGACCGTGACGGACGGGAACCATTGGAACTTTTAGAAGAATTGGAAGAACTTTTGGATATTGAATCTTATCCAATGAACTGGCCAATTGGTATGGGGAAGGGGCTAGAAGGTCTATACGATATTTATAATGAACGTGTGGAATTATATCGTCCAGAAAATAATGGCGGGGAGCGTTTTATTCCCTTAAAAGATGGCGATATCCCAAGCGATTTACCATTGCACGATAACAGTGTTTATCAACAAGTGTTGGAAGATGTTGAGTTATTGGTAGAAGCAGGTGATGAATTTAGCGAGGAAAAAATCGCTCGCGGTGATCAAACGCCGGTCTTCTTCGGTTCTGCTTTGACAAACTTTGGGGTTCAAACATTTTTAGAAACCTTCTTACAATTTGCGCCTGCACCACATGCGCATAAAACAGAAGAGGGCGGCGAAGTAAGTCCTTACGAAAAAGAATTTTCAGGCTTTGTCTTTAAAATTCAAGCGAATATGAACCCAGCCCATCGTGATCGAATTGCCTTTGTTCGAATTTGTTCAGGTGTTTTTGAAAGAGGCATGGACGTGACCTTAGGTAGAACAGGTAAAAAAGTCAAATTAAGTAACGTGACGCAATTTATGGCGGATGCCCGCGAAAACGTCACAGAAGCTGTTGCAGGCGATATTATCGGCGTGTACGACACGGGAAATTACCAAATTGGCGATACTTTGTATGAAGGGAAAATGAATGTTCAATATGAAGAGTTACCGTCATTTACCCCTGAATTATTCATGAAAGTGACTGCCAAAAACGTGATGAAACAAAAATCTTTCCACAAAGGCATTTACCAACTGGTTCAAGAAGGAGCCATTCAATTATATAAAACATATTTAACGGAAGAATACATCATTGGCGCGGTAGGTCAATTGCAGTTTGAAGTTTTCCAATACCGAATGTCTAATGAATATAACGCCGAAGTGGTAATGACGCCAATGGGTTCTAAAATTGCCCGCTGGATTAATCCAGAAGATTTAGATGAACGCATGAGCTCTAGCCGAAACATTTTGGCACGGGACCGTTTCGACCAACCATTGTTCTTGTTTGAAAACCAATTTGCGGAACGCTGGTTTGCGGATAAATATCCAGATGTTGAACTGAAAAGTTTGATGTAAAATTAATTTGTAATCAATCAGTAGCTGAATCTTTAGAAGATTGAAGCTCGGCGTAGTCATTCTCAAGATGATTGCGCTGAGCTTTTTCTTCTTATAAAGCACTAAAGCAAGCGTGATTGTTTTTTTTGAGATAGAATAATTACTATAACGAACCTATCAAGGAGTGGACAAGAACATGAATTTTTATGGCATCGAGTATTTAAAAGGCCAATCTAATTTAAATGATTACTTAAAGTATTTTTTTATTTTTGCTTTGTTAATCGGGCTAGTCATTGTGTTTAGTTTCTATGTGCGACATCAAATTCAAACGAAATATCGTGAATTAAGTATTATTATTTTTTTATCATTGTTATTTGTTTTAGGAGTTCAATATTCCAATTATCAACTGAACCAAAATCAGCATTCACAATCTTCACAAATGGTACATTTTGTTGAACAAGTGGCACAGGAAAAAAAGGTTTCTCCAGAAAAAGTTTATGTCAATGGTACACAATTGGCTGACGGAACCATAGTTAAAATTGACGAAGTCTTTTATAAAATGAGTTTAAGTACGGATCAGCAGTCTTATACGTTACAAGAAACGTATTTATTAACACCAACGATTGAAATAATAAAGTAAAGTGAGGGAAAATTAATGCAGTTTTATAGTCCAATTATTATTAAATTTGCTTTAGGTATTATTTGTTTAATTGTCCAAATTAATTTGATGGGAAAAGGCAATTTGGCGCCCACATCGGCCATGGATCAAGTGCAAAACTATGTATTGGGGGGCATTATTGGTGGTGTCATTTATAATGATTCAATTACGGTACTCCAATTTGTATTAGTGTTAATTTTGTGGACATTATTAGTCTTAATTTTAAAATTTGCAAAAGAACACAATCGCTATGTGAAACAAATTGTGGATGGTAAACCCATTACTTTAATTAAGGATGGACAGGTTGAGGTGAAGGAATGTTTGAAAAATGGTATTTCTGCAAATGATCTGATGTTTAAACTACGAGCAAATGGTATTTATGAAGTCCAGCTTGTTAAACGGGCGGTTTTAGAACAAAACGGTCAATTAACGATCGTCGAATACGGCGATGAAAGTATTCGTTACCCGATTATTGTGGACGGTCAAGCCAACATGGATGTCCTGGAGTTAATCAAAAAAGATGAGCACTGGCTATTAACGCAAATCCAAGAACAAGGCTTCCAAAGATTACAGGAAATCTATTTAGGTGAATATTTATCTGGACAGTTAAGTTTATCGCCATATGAAGAAAAAACAATTGCGTAGCTATACTTTTCATCCTACTTATATTAAAATTAAATGGTAATTCAATGAGTTTTAAAAGGAGGAAAAATGAAAACTAAAAAGATAGTTGTCGGGTTATTTTGTTCAATGATTGTTTTAATGGGGTGCCAACCAGATCAACGAACTGAAAAAATGAAAGAAAGTACTGAAGCAGAAGCAGGCCAAGTAACGAGTGGTGCCTCGGCAGCCACTAATGCCACTTCTATAAAGCAGGAGGCGCAGGCAAACACGAATAATCAATCGAAAGAGAGTGCTGCCAAAGTGAGTTATGAGCGTAATGGACATACCTTTGAAGTTGATGCTGTTTCTGGCGCTACAGTAGAAGCTAATAATGGACAATCAGTAATTAGTCCAGAAGAAAAAGCCCAGAAGATGTATTGGTCAGGTCGTCCAGAAATCGGAGAAGTTCAAGGGGATTATTATCATCATGAAGTCGTGTTTGATGGCGGCTATACGGCTTTAATTGATGTCGTTGTTAAGGATCAACAAATTCAGTTAGTGGAATTTGATGAACGCGGACCTAAAAACTATTATTCTGAAGAATGGGCAGGAGTGACAAAACGTTTATCCGGCTATGCAAATTTTCAAGCGAACAACGCCCGAACCGATCAATCCTTAGTGACCGTTGTTAATACGATGACTTTTTTAGAAAATCAAATGGTTGCTGAAAATCGTCTAGATGGCGCCTTCCAGACAGCCAAAGGTCAATCCAATAGCGCTAATAATGGCTATCTTCCTGCTGCTAGGGCTTTAGCCAAGGAAATTAAAGAACCATCAAAAGAACATTATACAAGTCTAACAGAAGATTTTGGAGAGGGGCTTTCTGGACGTTTAACTGTTATTACGTTAAAAGATTCAGGGAAAATAACCGATCTTCGTTATGATGAATATTTTGCAGATACAGAAGAAGAGATTAAAGATGCGAAACTGAAGGCTTATTCCCGCCAATCAAAATATTTTTCAAAAGATTATGCTCAAAAATCGGGAGAAAATTTCAAAAAAGAAGTGGATGACTTAAGAAAAAAAGCAATTGAGGAAAACAAATTAGTCAGTCTGACAAATGAGGAAGCCTGGTCGGAAAATTATCAAAGCCTTGTAAAAAAAATAACGTCACAATAAATTAAAAAACTGCCGAAGTGGGGAAACTTCGGCAGTTTTTTAGTTTTCCATGAGAGAAACTTTTAACGGAACAGACACTTCGGTCACATGGTTTAACTCAATGATAGAAATTTCATCTGGGTCATAAGCCTCTTTAGGTAATCGTTTTAACAATTTTGCTAAAATTTCTTTTACTTCTGTCGGACGAATACGACGATTTTTATTCATAATCAGAACTTCCACATGGTGAGCTGCTTCCGAATAGACAGCGGTCGTGTTTCCTGCTGAGTAGACTTTTACAAAGTAAGCATCCGTGTTTTCCAATTGTTTATTTACTAATTGTTTGTAGCTATTGGTCACATTCACTAATTTCATTTTATCACCTCATTATAGTTGTGTGCTGCAAAAGAGCGTTTCCAATTATGTACAGGAGTTCCAGATTGAATTTTTTCTCTGAGGAACAAGTATACGAAGATCTTTCTTCTATTATAGTTTTTTTTGATGAAAATAAAAAGTGAAAAGCATAAAAAAAAATCCGCACGCATTGTTATTAATGCGTGTGGATTTTTGATTATTCTGCTTGGTCAGATGTTGAAGTTTCTGTTTTAGTCACTTCTTGTGCGCCAGTTACGATAATTTTACCTTCGTTATCTAACGCTGCGACTAATTGATGATTTTCAGGATGATCTAGATAGTATTCAGCAATGCCGTCTTCAATTTGTTCTTGAATTGTTCGACGTAAAGGACGAGCGCCCATTGCAGGATCATAACCTAAATCAACGAGTTTCTCTTTGACTTCTGTTGGAACCTCAATGTGTAATTTTTGTTTAGCTAATAAGCCATTTACTTCTTCTAACATCAAGCTGACAATGTTCATCAGGTTTTCTTTGCTTAATGCTTTGAATTCGATAATACCATCGAAACGGTTAAGGAATTCGGGGGTGAAGAAGTTGTTCAATTGACCTAAAACAGATTTAGTCACACCTTCACGGGCAGCACCGAAGCCAACGTTGGCTTCCACAGCTCCTGTTCCAGCATTACTTGTCATGATAATGATGGTGTCTTTAAAGCTGACTGTACGACCTTGTGCATCTGTTAAACGACCATCGTCGAGAATTTGTAAAAACATGTGTAAAACATCAGGATGCGCTTTTTCAATTTCATCCAATAAAATTAAACTATAAGGATTACGACGGACTTTTTCTGTGAGTTGTCCAGCTTCGTCATACCCAACATAGCCTGGAGGAGAACCAATCAGTTTAGACACACTGTGTTTTTCCATATACTCACTCATATCAAAACGAACCATCGAATCTTCTGAACCGAATAGCTCAAAGGCTAATTGTTTTGCTAATTCTGTTTTACCAACGCCTGTTGGCCCTACAAATAAGAAGGAACCAATTGGACGGTTTTGCTTGCCTAAGCCTACACGATTGCGACGAATCGCTTTAGCTACTTTATCGACAGCATCATCTTGTCCGACAACGTGAGCTTTTAAGTCAACAGCTAAATTTTTCAATTGGGTTTGTTCTTTTTCTTTTAAGTCACCAACAGGAATACCAGTTTTTTGTTCCACAATGGCTTCAATATCTTTTTCAGAGATGACTGGTGTTTCTTCATCGCTGATTTGTTTTTCTTTCATTGCTTGTAATTTATTGATTTGATCACGATAGTAAGCCGCTTTTTCAAAATCTTCTTCTGCGGAAGCTTGTTGTTTTTGTTGTTCCGCTTCTGCTAATTTTTTATCAATTGTTTTTGGATCGACGAGTTGAATGGTTAGATTCATTTTAGAACCAGATTCATCTAACAAGTCAATCGCTTTATCTGGTAAAAAGCGATCTTGAATGTAACGGTTGGATAAGTTTGCTGCTGCGTTAATCGCTTCATCTGTATATTTGACATGATGATAATCTTCATAACGTTTTTGCAGACCACGTAAAATCGTAATGGTTTCGGCAACGGTTGGCTCATCGACTTGGACTGGTTGCATCCGACGTTCTAAGGCAGCGTCTTTTTCAATAATACGGTACTCATTTAAAGTTGTGGCACCGACTAATTGTAATTCACCACGTGCTAAGGCTGGTTTTAAAATATTGCCAGCATCCATATTGCCATCACCAGCAGCGCCAGCACCCACAATTTCATGGACTTCATCAATAAATAAAATGACATTTTCAGCTTCAGTGATTTCTTCAATCAATTTTTGCATCCGTTCTTCAAATTGTCCGCGAATACCAGTTCCTTGAACAAGTGAAACCACATCTAAACGAATGACTTCTTTGTCCAATAATTTTTGGGGCACATCGCCATCGACAATTTTTTGGGCTAAACCTTCGAAAACGGCTGTTTTACCGACACCTGGTTCACCGATTAAAACGGGATTGTTTTTTGTGCGGCGATTTAAGATTTCAATGACCCGCTTAATTTCCTGGTCACGTCCTACCACAGGATCGATATCTCCTTGGCGTGCCGCTTCGGTAATGTTAATCCCATACTCGCCTAGTAAACCTTGACCAGCGCCAGCGCTTCCCCGAGGGGGTTGACCGCCATTGCCACCCTCACCAAATTGAGTGGGTGGTGTTTGTTGTTCATAAGGATTACCTTGTTGCATTTGACGAGAAAGCGAGCGATATAAATCGTCTAAACTCCCAAAGCCAAAAGGGTCTTGTCCCATATTTTGAGGGGAATTATTTGCTTGATTTTTTAATTTTTGATAGCAGCTTTGGCAATAGTCCAGTTGTTTTCTTTGACCATTCACATTTGCATATAAATGAATTGTTGCTTCATTTTGTTGACAGTTTTGACAAATCATTGAATGAAACACATCCTTTCAAAATAACTGAGGCCAGAAAAATAGTTGTTTGCTCTATTATTTCTAGTAAACAGACCATTTTTCCTCAAACCAGCCAAGTACTAGATAGCAAGAATAAATTCTGTCTATAAAACCACTTGACCATTTTTGACCTTTGAGGTTATTATAGCATTTTTTGTAAGAGAATCAAGTAAAAGACCTTGTTTAAAAAAAGGCAAAGATTCGATTTTTTTACAGACAATTGCGCCGTTTTAAAGTAAACTGTAAGAGTTGATATTTAAGAGAAAGAGTGGTGAAATCAATGGCTGAAAATCCTTTTGTAGAAAAAATTGCTTCATTAAAAGCTGGAGAAATCTCTGAATTAATCGTGGAGCAAAATGAATTTTTCCAATTTCGTGATGCTTGGATTTCTTTGCCTGATCGCGCGGAAATTGTTGGAGAAGCGGGATTAAATGGACGAATCATTTATCGTTACCAAAAAGAGGAAGAATAGTCAGTGCAAAACATCACGAAATTTAAGCAAAAAGTGTTGTGTAAGATAGAAAAAAATGGTAATCTTAGAAACTGAAAGGGTCTTTTTTCGAGTAGACGTTTGATTTTAGCGTATCAAGAAAGGAAAACCCTAACATAAAAATTTTTTATTTACGAAGGAGACCGATTTATATGGAAAAGAAAGAATTTCACATTGTAGCAGAAACAGGAATTCACGCACGTCCAGCTACTTTATTAGTACAAACTGCAAGCAAATTTAACTCAGATATTAACTTAGAATACAAAGGTAAATCTGTTAACTTAAAATCAATCATGGGTGTTATGTCTTTAGGCGTTGGTCAAGGTTCTGACGTAACAATCACTGTTGATGGTGCTGACGAAGCTGAAGGAATGGCAGCAATCGTTGAAACATTACAAAAAGAAGGATTGGCTGAATAATGTCTGAGATGCTAAAAGGGATTGCCGCAAGTGATGGCGTTGCTGTTGCTAAAGCTTACCTGCTAGTTCAACCTGACTTGTCTTTCAACAAAACTTCCGTAGAAGATACTGAAGCAGAAGCAACTCGCTTAGACGATGCTTTAGCAAAATCTACTGAAGAGTTGCAAGCAATTCGCGACAAAGCAGCTCAAAGCCTTGGTGAAGCAGAAGCGCAAGTTTTCGATGCTCATTTAATGGTTTTATCTGACCCAGAAATGGTTGGTCAAATCAAACAAAATATCCAAGATAACAAAGTCAATGCAGAAGCTGCCTTGAAAGAAGTTACGGATATGTATATTGGTATGTTTGAAGCAATGGATGATAATGCTTACATGCAAGAGCGTGCAGCAGATATTCGTGACGTTGCCAAACGTATCTTAGCACATTTATTAGGTGTGACTCTTCCAAATCCTTCAATGATTAACGAAGAAGTCATCGTGGTTGCCCACGACTTAACACCTAGTGATACTGCACAATTAGACCGTACGTATGTTAAAGCCTTTGTGACAGACATCGGCGGACGTACTTCTCACTCAGCAATCATGGCTCGTTCGTTAGAAATCCCTGCAATCGTTGGTACAAAAGAAATTACTGACAAAGTAAAAGCAGGCGATATTTTAGCAGTGAACGGAATCATTGGGGATGTTATTATTGACCCAACAGATGCTGAAAAATCTGAATTTGAAGCAGAAGCAAAAGCCTATGCAGATCAAAAAGCAGAATGGGATAAACTAAAAAATGCAGAAACAGTGACAGCTGACGGTAAACATGTTGAGTTAGCTGCAAACATTGGTACACCAAAAGATTTAGAAGGCGTACACAAAAACGGCGGCGAAGCTGTTGGTTTATATCGTACAGAATTCTTATACATGGATTCATCTGACTTTCCAACTGAAGAGGACCAATACCAAGCGTATAAAGCAGTTCTTGAAGGAATGGAAGGAAAACCAGTTGTGGTTCGTACAATGGATATCGGTGGGGACAAAGAGCTTCCTTACCTAACATTACCACACGAAATGAACCCATTCTTAGGTTACCGTGCATTACGTATTAGCTTATCAGAACTAGGTGACGGCATGTTCCGTACACAAATGCGTGCATTATTACGTGCGTCTGTTCACGGTAACTTACGTATCATGTTCCCAATGGTTGCTACTTTGAAAGAATTTAGAGCAGCGAAAGCAATCTTTGAAGACGAAAAACAAAAATTAGTCAACGAAGGTGTTGAAGTTTCAAACGATATCCAAGTAGGTATTATGATTGAAATTCCAGCAGCTGCCGTATTAGCTGATAAATTTGCCAAAGAAGTTGACTTCTTTAGTGTTGGAACCAACGACTTAATCCAATACACAATGGCGGCAGACCGCATGAACGAACGCGTGTCTTACTTATACCAACCATACAACCCATCAATCTTACGTTTAATTAAAAATGTAATTGATGCAGCACACGCTGAAGGTAAATGGGCTGGTATGTGTGGTGAAATGGCGGGCGATCAAACAGCTGTTCCATTACTATTGGGTATGGGCTTAGATGAGTTCTCAATGAGTGCTACATCTATCCTTAAAACACGTAGCTTGATGAAACGTCTAGACACAACTAAAATGGCTGAACTTGCTGACCGCGCATTAAAAGAATGCGACACGATGGAAGAAGTCGTTGCATTAGTTGAAGAATATACAAAATAATTAAGTGATTATGAAAGCACATCGACAATTGTCGATGTGCTTTTTTATTGTTGCGATTCACGTATTTTTTTCTTGAAATAATAAATCGTGCTCCCCAAAATGAATAGAAAAACCAGCGTGATGCTACTCACCAGTTTCCAAGGAAAATTGGTGTGCTTTTCGGGTGGGAGGTTGACGGCGGTAGCATTGTATTTTTTAGCTTCTTTTTCTTGGATGACCAAGTGTTTTTCCCATGAATAGTCTTGATAACCATCGTTTGCTTTAATTTTTACAGTATAATTTCCAGGAACAAAAGGTTGTTCCTTTAAGTCAATCCGATAATTAAAATTTGTATTAGGAGCCATTGTTAACGACTCTTGGTGATTTTCGTAGCGAGGTTTGGTTTCTTTTTCATAATATAAAGAGGCATCGACTTGTAATTTTTTAATCATAGCCGCTTGTTTGTTTTGGAGATTCATTAATACGCGGTTACGACCGTTAGCTTGATCGGTTTTTACTTCATTTAAAGATAATTCTGGCTGAACAGGTTCATCTGTTTCACTAAGTAAGACGCCAACTACATAAGAAAAACGATTATTGATTGCTACGCCGTTTTCTGAGTGAGCAGATTGTTCATCTGACTTTTGTTCAAAATAAAGTCCTCCTAAAACATACCCTTTAAATGGTTCTTCTGGCAAAGTAAGCTGACATTCAACAATCTTTGTTGAGTGTTTAGGTAGGTGGATTTCTTTTGGTAATTGTGCAATCTCATTAAAGGTAAAAGGTGCAGATGGGTCTTTTTTTGTTTTAGCATGAGAATAATCTGCCAAGCCATTATCATTAGTAATCGCTGCATTGGCTGAAGCTAGCACGGTAATGTCGTTGGCTGTTTGATTCGTTAGTTCGATTTGTAGCTTTTGTGTTTGGTTTGGAGCGACACGTAAATCAAAATAACTGGTCTCTTTGGTTCGTTGATTGTCGGGTAAAATGGCTTTTATAGAAAAAGTCATTTCGCTTGCTTCTACAGAATAAGAGCCAATAAAAAATAAAAAAATGATGACGCTAATAGCATGGAGCCATTTAAAAAGCTGCTGATTCATAGTGTGCACTCCTTTTTGACAACATTTTATAAGAAGGTATTGCATGAAGTTGTTTCATGCAATACCTTGTTTGTTTTCTTTTAAAGTGGTGTATCATCCAAAATCCAAGTAAGCGTTGTTTTATATTGTTTAGCTGCAACTTTTTTCGTTGTCGCAGGAACCGTTAATTGAATGCCTTGAGCAGCGGTCGCTCCGCTACCAAAAGCTAATGTCCAAGTGCCCATTCCTGTTGAAAGAGCGGCAGTCGCCACAGGAGAAGTAGCGGCACCAGTTGGATCCAAGGTTACTGGGACCGTTAATGGCGCCAAAGAAAGCAACTGTGTTGAATTGGGGGTTGCTGCTAAAAAGGTCAAGGACGCATTATCCAAAACAGCGGGTGTTGAATCACTTGTAGCAAATTGCGCACTCTGTTTAACTGATAATTTCCAGCCAAGATTTAGACCACGTTTGTCAGTTACTTGAACATAGTTTGGCACGCTAATTAAATCGCCAGTACTATTTTGCACTTGGTCTAGTTGTGCCGAATAGATTGCTGTTCCGGCTTGGATTTGTTTTGACCCAAAATGGATATTTGAAACATAGTCAATACTAAGGGGTCCGGCTGTACCAGGTTGATGAGGATCAGCAGGATTAGGTGTCACAGGCTGAGACGGGTTCGTCGGACTGACAGGTGACGTGACAGTATTATCAAGAGCAAAAGTAATATCAGCGTTAGATTGAATAGAAGCGACTTGAGCAGCTTCAACTTTTGGACTATTTAAAAGCATAAGAGGCGTAGCAACGAACAAAATGCTTGAAATGCGCACGATCTTTTTCATTTTTGTTCCTTCTTTCTTGTTTATTTTTAACTTTTAAAAAAGCTAAATCCTAATTAGAGGGGTGTATCAGAAAGAATCCATTGTAATTCGGCAGTGTAAGATTCTTTGACCGTTAAATTAAGGTCAGGAGCAACGCTTAAAAAAAGTCCATTTTGTTGGTTCCAAGGGATTTCTACATTGTTATCGTCCGTTGCGGTGTATTGATAAACATCGGTTGCTAAAGAGGTGATAGGAAAATCACTGCCATTTTTTCGATAAATGAAAGCTTGTTGGATCGTTTTATTTGTAGAAGTTGAATGCATGGGCTGACTCTCTCTTACCAACAAATGCCACGGTGTTTTTGCAACTCGACCATCGGCAATGAGGAAAGGAGCGCTGATGGTCGATGGTGAGTATATGGTTCGTTTGCTGGGAAAAGGTAAATTTTTAAAGGAAACTGTAGTTGGCATCTGCACAAAACGGAGGGTACCGTTTTTGATGGGTAGAGACTGTTCCTTAGTGATTGGTGTAATTGGTGTTCCGCCACCATCATTGCCAGTAACCGTGCTAGAAAATAAAAGAAATTGGTTTATCAATTCTTCTGTAACCGTTGCTGTATATTGCAAGGTGAATTGTGTATTGGCTTCCGTAAAATTATCTGCTGGCAGCGAATTATGATAACTCCAATACTGCAAACCAGTGGAACTATCAGTTAAAAGTTGAAGCCCAGCTATTGGCGTACTTAAACCTGCTGCTGATTGTTTTGTTAATGTAGCAGCTGAAAGTTGGGTCAGTCCTTTAGGCACCGTTGCTCGTAATTGCTGATTCATCCACGTTGCTGGTTGATTGGTTAAACGTGTGGTTAACGTAAAACGAATGATTTGACCGCTTACGACAGAGTTTGCGGCTTCCCAGAGCCCTTGTGCATTTTTCCGCTCAATGGTTTGCGTGACCGCTAGCTGAGGCACAGGATAAGCAACTGTTTGAGAAACAGTAGAACTGGTTAGCAAAGGCAGACCAGTGCGATTGCTGAGACCTTGAATCCACAAGCTGACCGTTTCTCCTCCTTGGAAAGTAGGTAAATTAGCAAATTGAAAATGGCCATTGGAATCTAAGGATGTTGTGTAAATAGAACCACCATTTATTTGTACTTTAACTTGATAGGTTCCGTTAGATGCTTGAGAAGCTTTACCTGAAAGTTGAGTTGAGCCGGCATTAGCGGCTACATTTGTGACTGGTTGGATTGACCAATTGACACTTTGTTCAGCTGAGGGGCTGCTTTGAATATAGTCGGTTGACGTTTTTGAACGAGCAAAGACAATTGTAGAGAGCGTGTCGCCATATTCTAATGGTGAAGCTAAAGTGGTCGAGAAATTTCCGGCTGCCTCAACAGAAATCCCCTTCACCACAATGGGGGTAGTGGTCCCATCATGGCGGTTCAAGGTTAATTGAACAGAGTAGCTATAGTTTGGGTCTTGGACTTGTTGAATGGTTCCTGCTACAGTAGTTTCCAGATGGTTTGGTTGAGTTAGTTTGGCTGGTGTGACTTGAGGAACGGGATAATTACCTAAACTAAGTTGAGCTTTGCTAATCACACCTGTTTTTGTATTATTCCCAATAATAATATTAATTGCGCCTAATCCAGTGCCGACATCTGTAAAGGTTCCTCGAATCGGATAATCTTTGCCGTTAAGAGCAGGAGGGATTGAAATTCCTCGTTTATAAAGTGCGCCGACATCAAACGAAATGGCGGCAGACCATTTGGTTCCGGGAAGCAACACCAAGGTGCTACTTGGAAAAGTCAGATAAACAGAATGATACGTGCTACTATAAGAGAGGCTGACACCGTTAGTTGGACTGTGAATATCTTGAGTGGCTGTTCCTGGATAACTGACGGTTCCTGTTAAAAGAGTCAGAAAATCTTGTTGCTTTAGAGGGTCGTTATTTAACTGGTTTGAAATTTCTGTAGGAAGTTGAATAGCAATAATCGGCCGATCATTAATTGCTAAGCCGATAAGTGTCACACTGTATTCATACGAAAGCGTGATAATATCTTGGTTATACGTTCCCGTGCTTAAGGTACTTTTCAAGCTGCTATTACCAACAGAAACACTAGCTGGCGCAGGTGCTATAGGTTCATCGTTTTCAGAGGAAGTGTGGGTTTGCTCGGTTTCTTGTTCCACGATATCGGTTGCTTGAGTTGTTTGTTGTTCTGTTGAAACTGAGGTAAATGTTTCACTAAAAGTAGAGGCATGAGTTGCAGGGGCCATCAGTGTTTCAGAATGAGTAATCAACGGTTGAGTCAGCAATAAAAAAAGCCATGATATGATGCAAGAAAAGATGCCCCAGACGAACTTATTCAAAACCATCACCTCCTTTTTTGATATTATATGTATAATGATGAAAATATATAATACGTGAATATTGAGTACATACATTCTATAATGGTCCATCAATAAAGTAAAGCGATTACATCCTATGGTGAACAAGATATTTTGTTCACAATCTTTTAGGATTTTAAGAAGGAAATTTCTCGAAATTCTATGCTTTTTTAATCCGAAAAAATTAAAAAACTGATAGTTTGCTAAAAATCGCGTCTTTCTTTCACTTCTTAGCACTTAAAATATTTACATTTTCCTAGGGATAGTGTACTATTTAAAGGTATGCATAAATAAAGTTTGATGTATAAAATTAAATGTTATTCGGAGGGAAACAAATGTCTGCGAAATGGGAAAAAAAAGGCACTAATGATGGTGTATTAACTTTTTCAATCGAACAAGCAGTAATCGAAAAAGGATTAACGCAAGCGTTCAATAAAGTGAAAAAAAACTTAAACGTACCTGGTTTCCGTAAAGGAAAAGTATCACGTACTGTTTTTAACCGTATGTATGGAGAAGAAGCGTTATACGAAGATGCGTTAAACGCTGTTTTACCAGAAGCATATGAAGCGGCTGTATTAGAAGCAGGAATTGAACCAGTAGCACAACCAAAAATTGATGTTGAAAGCATGAATAAAGGGGAAGACTGGGTTATCACTGCTGAAGTAACTGTCAAACCTGAAGTAAAATTAGGTGAATACAAAAACTTAACAGTGTCTAAACAAGACCGTGAAGTAACAGATGAAGACGTGGAAGCACGTTTGAAACGCGAACAAGAATCTCAAGCTGAATTAGTAATCAAAGAAGATGCCGCTGCTGAAAATGGCGACACTGTAGTTATCGACTTTGAAGGCTTCTTAGGCGACGAAGCATTTGAAGGCGGCAAAGGCGAAAATTACTCATTAGAACTAGGTTCTAATTCATTCATCCCTGGCTTTGAAGACCAATTAGTTGGCAAAAAAGCTGGCGAAGAAGTAGAAGTAAACGTTACTTTCCCTGAAGATTACCAAGCAGAAGATTTAGCTGGTAAAGAAGCAGTCTTCAAAGTTACTGTTCATGAAGTAAAAGCAAAAGAATTACCAGAATTGGATGATGAATTTGCAAAAGACGTTGACGATTCAGTAGAATCATTAGACGAATTAAAAGAAAAATTCCGTAAAGAATTAACAGAAGCAAAAGAAGCAGCTGCTGAAGAAGCAAAAGACGAAGAAGCGATTCGTTTAGCTGTTGAAAATGCTGAAATCGTTGAATTACCACACGTCATGGTTCACGACGAAGTTCACCGTTCAATGGATGAATTCTTAAACAACATGCAACGTCAAGGAATTTCTCCTGAAATGTACTACCAATTAACTGGTTCTACAGAAGAAGATTTACACAAACAATTTGAAGGCGAAGCAGAAACACGCACAAAAACAAACTTAGTGATTGAAGCAGTTGCCAAAGCTGAAAACATCGAAGTAACACAAGAAGACATCGATGCTGAAGTGAAAGATTTAGCAGAACAATACAACATGCCTGAAGCGCAAGTACGTAAAGTATTAAACAACGACATGTTAGAACACGATATTCGTATGAAACGTGCTGTTGAAACAATTACTGAAACAGCTGTTGAAAAATAAACATTTTTAATAAGCTCTTCATTCGATAGAGTTTTCTAAAACTGTAGATGGAAGGTGTCTTTCATCTACAGTTTTTTTCATATAAAATAACTTTTGAAAGGATGTGTCAAAATGGATAAAAATTATTCGAAAATTAAATATGGATTAGTGGTGTTTGGCATCTTATGCTTGACGTACAATCTCTGGGAATTTTTTACGGCTAAGTATTCAACAAAACAAGGTGTGACGTTTGTTATCGAATGTTTACTTGGAATTGGTCTGATCTTTTTACCGGATCTTGTCAATAAATTTTTAAAAATTATTATGCCACCGACCATCGTTTATTTTTACTGGTTTTTCTTATTTATTTCAGTATTCCTAGGAACTTCGTTGCATCTGATTTCAATCATTTCGTTCTGGGATAAAATTTTACACTTTGTTAGTCCGATGCTGCTAACCGCTGTTGGTTATGGCATTGGTGGGTTCTTATTAAAGAAAACGAAGTATGCCGATGTTTCACCGTGGTTATTTTTATTATTTGGTTTTGCGTTTGCGGGACTTTGTGGTGTCTTTTGGGAATTCTGGGAATTTATCTGCGATTCATTAGGAGACATGAACTTACAACGCTATAATATGTCCAACGGCCAACCATTTATTGGGCGTGTTGCTTTAATGGATACGATGGGAGATTTATTTACCAATACCCTTGGGGCCTTTGTGATGGGCGTGTATACGTATATCAGAAGCAAAGGAAACCCTGAGTATTTAGAAAATTATGCGATAAAGAGAAAATAATAAAAAAGCGATTCAACCATAGTTGAATCGCTTTTTTGCTGTTTTTTAAGCAGATACTACGACAGGTTTTTTCAAAAGTCCGTAGACAATTCCTGAAATAATTGCACCAATTAAGATGAACAATAGATATAGTAATGGATTACTTAATAGGAAGACAACGAAGATTCCTCCATGTGGCGCCAATAATTTGATACCAAACGCACCAACCAACGCACCAGTAAAGGCAGAACCTACCACGAAACTTGGAATCACACGTAATGGGTCAGCTGCTGCAAAAGGAATTGCCCCTTCAGTGACAAAAGAAAGTCCCATTACAATATTGGTTAAGCCAGCGTCTTGTTGATCTTTTGTAAATTTGTTTTTAAATAAACGAGTTGCTACGAAAATTGCTAATGGAGGAACCATTCCGCCAGCCATTACAGAAGCCATGACCACGCTGCCACCTTCTGCGACAGTACTTGCTAGCGTAGCTGTACCGAAAACATAAGCAGCTTTGTTAACTGGTCCACCTAAGTCGATGGCCATCATACCAGCTAATAAGGCACCAAGTAAAGCTGCATTTGTGCCGTCTAAGCCAAGTAGGAAATGATTTAACGCATCGTTAATTGCTTTCATCGGGATGTTAATGACTAACATTAATAAGCCCGTAATAATCAAACCAAAAACTGGATAGAATAAAATGGTTTTAATTCCATCTAATGATTTTGGCAAGCCTTTGAAGACTTTACGTAAAAGAACCACTACATAACCAGCTAAGAAACCACCGATCAGGGCACCAAGGAACCCAGCTCCGCCAGCGTTTGCTAACGCACCAGCGGCGAAACCAGCAACTAAGCCTGGACGATCCCCAATACTAGAAGCAATAAAACCAGCTAAGACAGGTAACATAAAGCCAAATGCTGCGCCACCAATTTGGTTAAACCAGCTAGCTACGTCATTGTAATTACCTAAGTTGGCTAATTGATCTTGAGGAACCCCGATAAATTGATCAATCATAAAGGAAAGAGCAATGGCGATTCCGCCACCAATAACGAAAGGTAACATATGAGAAACACCATTCATTAAATCTTTATAGATACGAGAACCGATGGAACCTTCCGCCGAATCCTCTTGGTCGCTTGCAGCCGAGTCACTGCCATGGAAAGTAGGAGCTTCACCACTAATGGCTAAGTTAATTAGTTCTTCGGTTTTACGAATTCCATCACTGACGGGACGATTGACTAATTTTTTACCATCAAATCGATTCATTTCTACTTTTTTATCGGCTGCGACAATCACGCCATCAGCACGAGCAATATCTTCAGCAGTTAAACGATTTTTAATTCCTTCTGAACCGTTTGTTTCTACTTTAATGTCTACGCCCATTTCTTTTGCTTTTTTCTTCAGCGCATCTTCGGCCATGTAAGTATGAGCAATTCCTGTAGGACAAGCAGTCACAGCAATAATATATTTACGATTGCTTTCTGGTGCTGGCGTTGTTTGTTCTTGTTCTGCTTTTTCTTCCGCTTCTTTTTGATCTTCTGCTGCTTGGAAAAGAGCTTGGACTGCTTCTGGAGTTTCCGCTTCTTTCAATTTGCCAACAAAGTCTGGATCGATAAGTAATCGAGAAAGGGCCGCAAGTGCTTGGAGATGTGTATCATTGGCGCCTTCTGGAGCAGCAATCATGAAGAATAGATAAGTAGGTTGGCCATCTAGTGCTTCATAATCAACCCCTTTTTTACTTTTAGCGAAAAGAACTGTCGGTTCTTTAACGGCACTGTTTTTTGCGTGAGGCATAGCGATGCCGTCTCCTAAACCAGTCGATGTTTGTGCTTCGCGTTTTAAAATTCCTTCTTTGTAAGTGTCAATGTCAGAGATGCGGCCACCATCGTATAATTTTTGGACCATTTCATCAATTGCGCCTTTTTTATCAGTCGCTTGTAAATCCATAATCATGACATCTTTTATTAATAAATCATTAATGTTCACTCTATTTTCCTCCCTTAGTGGATTTATTCTGAAATTTTTTCAATTGTTACTTCGTGAATAAGTTCTTGGATAAAATCTTCTGAGGCTAAATCATCAGAAAAAGCAGTCGCGCTACCGCAAGCGACACCCCATTTGAAAGCCGCTAAAGGATCTTGTGTTTTTGAAAAGTTGCCAATAAAGCCAGCAATCATTGAGTCACCAGCGCCGACAGAATTTTTCAATGGGCGTTTTAAAACGTTGGAACGGTAAACACCTTCTGTTGTGAAAAGTAATGCACCATCACCAGCCATTGAGATAATTACGTGTTGTGCTCCTTCTTCTAGTAACCGATGTCCATAAGGTATAATGTCTTCAACACTTGTAAAGGTTGTATGATATAATTCTGCCAACTCATGATTATTTGGTTTGACCAATAAAGGCTTTTGTGCCAAAGCATTCATTAAATCTTCACCTGTCGTATCGATAACAAATTCTGCATCTTTTTCCTTTACAATTTGGATTAATTCTTCGTAAAATCCTTTGCGTAGAGAAGCAGGTGTACTTCCTGAAAGAACAACAATATCACCAGCCTGAACACGACTAACTGCTTGTTTTAGTTCTTGAATTTCTTCGTTTGTTAGGGCAGGCCCTAAGCCGTTAATTTCTGTTTCAGTATCTGATTTCAATTTAATGTTGATCCGTGTATCAGCCGACACGGGAGTGAAATTCGTTTGGATTTCTTCTTTTTTCAACCAATCGGCAATGAATGAGCCGGTAAAACCACCTAAAAAACCTAAGGCCGTGGATTCTGTCTCCATGCGTTTTAAAATACGTGAAACGTTGATTCCTTTGCCACCAGGTAATTTAAAATCATTCGTCATCCGATTCAAATCACCAATTTGTAGATGATCGACATGAACGATAAAGTCGATAGAAGGGTTTAAAGTCACTGTGTAAATCATTTATTTGCCTCCATTAAAATAGTTTTTTGCTGGAATCTTTGAAGTGATTCAGCAGGACAGTAGTCCGTTAATAAAGTAACTGCCTCTAATTCTTCCACTTTGGTAAACGTTACTTCGTTAAATTTTGTATGATCCAGTAACACATAGGCTGTTTCTGCTTGATGGATAGCCAAGGCTTTTAATGCGGCTTCTTCGGGATCAGGCGTGGTTAAACCAAACTCTAAATGTGCGCCGTTAGTTCCTAAAAAAGCTTTGTTAAAACGAAAATGTTGTAGCTGTTCCATACTAGTGGCACCAATGATTGCTTTAGTGGAGAGCTTCAAAGTACCACCGAGCATAATAGTGGGAATTTCCATATCGCTAAGTTTTGCTGCGTGATGCACGGAATTCGTCACTACATGGATTTGTTTTCCAACTAAAAAAGGGATCATTTCTAACGTGGTTGAACCAGCATCTAAATAGATCATATCGCCATCTTGTACACAACTAGCGGCTAAAGCAGCAATTTTTTGCTTTTCGTGCGTGTTTTTGCTCGATTTTTCCGTCATGTTTTGTTCAAAGCCTAAATTAAGAATACGCTTGGCGCCACCGTGAATGCGTTCTAACAAATTGGCGTCTTCTAATTCTTGTAAATCGCGGCGGATTGTGGATTCTGAAGCATTGAACAAGCTAGCAAGTTCTTGTGATTTGACGACTGATTTTTGATCTAACAATTGTAAAATTTTTTGATGTCGTTCTTCCGTAAGCATTTTCATCCCTCATTTCATGGATATAATAGCACAAATGAAAACGCTAATCAATCTAAAACGGTCAAAAACATTCAAAAAAATTAAAAAACAGTCATAAGAAAAAAAGAAAGCTGCTGAACCTGGGTTCAGCAGCTTTCTTTAATTCACTAAATCATTCGGTAAAGTTTTTTGATAAATCTCTTTTTTGACTTGGTAAGCGAGTTTTTCATCGGTCAAAATAATGAGCACATCGCCAACATGCATAACAGTATCACCATGTGTTAAAATTTCCGATTCGCCACGGCGAATGGAAGTGAGCAACATTTGTTTAGGCCAGACAAAATCACGTACCATCGTATCATCTAAGGAACTTTCTGCAGTGATAGGTAATTCAATAATCGTTTTGTGGCCACGAATATTACTTACTTTAGAAGGAACCAAACGTTCTAATAAGCTTTCATAAATTGGCTTGCCGCCAAGACTATCGATGGTAATATAACTAACTAAAGCGACAACCCCTAAAGACATTAAATGAGAAAAATTGCCGACCATTTCTGTTACTAAAATAATCGCTGTTAACGGTGCTTTGCCGATCGCAGTAAAATAACCAGCCATGGCAAAAATTAAAAAGTTTTTCACAAAAATTGGATCCATCCCTACGTATTGGACAAGTAGACTGCCATACAATGTTCCGATAATGGCACCTAAAGTTAGAATAGGCAAGAAAATACCACCAGGGAGATTCGAACCGTAAGAAACCATTGAAAAAACAAAACGTAAAACCAGTAAGCCGACTAAAGCCCAAATGGTGGCTGGTTGATTGCCTAAAGCTAAAACAATTTGATTCCCACCGCCAAGTAAATGTGGAAAGAAATAACCAATCGGTAAAATCAAAATAAAAGGAACAAAACCATAATAATTAGAAGAAAGGCCTTTGATTTTTCCATATACTTTTGGTAAGGACAACAATGTTTTTTGATATATCCAACCTAATAATCCTAGCAAAACGCCCAGCAGGACTAATGTCCAGTAGTACTCTAAAGGCAAAGATTTAACGGGACCAATATAAAGAACTGGTTGCAATCCGAAGAAATGCAAAGAAACAAAGTTAGCGGAAATGGCCGCAGAAAAAGAGGTTAACCAAACTAAAGGTGAAAAGGAATGGTGAACCTCTTCTAGAACAAATAAAAGTCCTGCGATTGGTGCATTAAAAGCGGCGGCTAAACCAGCACTGGCACCACTACTGATTAAAATTTTTTCTTCAGACTTGGTGCTTTGCCGCCATTGACTATAGCCTTGTCCAACCACGGCACCTAGTTGAATTGAAGGACCTTCACGTCCCAAAAATAGCCCAGGACTAATCGCTAAGATCCCACCGATAAATTTTTTCCAAAGCACTGGCAACCAGTGAATTTCTAATTGACCTTGGAGTTGTCCTTCCACTTGGGGGATGCCACTGCCTTTAATTGCTGGTTCGCTCTTAATCAGTCGTCCTAATAAATAAGCAAGCACGAGAGAAAATAAGAACCAAGGAATCATCCAAAAGGGTTTTTCGTGAAACATTTGATACAGGTGAACGACTTGTTCGCCAATTTTTTCAATGCCTAAGCGAAATAAGCTGACAACAAAGCCGACAAGAATTCCGACGACGATGCCTTTAAGGATAAAGCCGATTCGGGTACCATCTAATTGTTTAATTTCATGTACTTCATTATTCATTTCATTTTTAGCCTCCATCACTACTTACTAATGTACTGCGGTTTGACTTGATTTACAAGAAAATTTCATATAAAAAGAAAAAGATTTTTTGTTCTTTTCTAAAGAACTTCAAAGGGATTTTTGGTATACTGTATAAGATTGAAAAAAGAGAGAGGACGTTTAATATGACACAAAAACATGCCTTGGTTCACGGAATGAATCCTCGACAAGAAGAAGCCGTTTTGCATACAGAAGGACCACTGTTGGTCATGGCTGGTGCTGGTAGTGGAAAAACGCGGGTTTTAACACACCGAATTGCCTATCTAATTGAGGAAAAAGAAGTAAATCCATGGAATATTTTGGCGATTACGTTTACCAATAAAGCTGCTAAAGAAATGAAAGAGCGTGTAAATAAATTACTGGCAACGGGTGGCGAAGATGTATGGGTCTCCACTTTTCACTCCATGTGTGTAAGAATTTTACGTCGTGATGTTGATCAGATTGGCTACAACCGTAATTTTACAATTATTGACCCATCGGAACAAAAAACATTAATGAAACGCATCTTAAACGACTTAAATATTGATTCAAAAAAATATGATCCTCGCTCAATTTTAGGTACGATTAGCAATGCCAAAAATGAATTACAAACGCCTGAAAAAGTTGCTGAAATGCAAGGTTCCTTGTATGAAGAAATTGTCGCAAAATGCTATGAAGCCTATCAAAAAGAATTACGCAAAAACCAATGTATGGATTTTGATGATTTGATTATGAATACGATTCGTTTATTCAATGAACAACCAGATACGTTAGCTTTCTACCAAAATAAATTTCACTATATTCATGTGGATGAATACCAAGATACCAATCATGCACAATATACCCTAGTCAATTTATTGGCTGCACGTTTCAAAAATCTGTGTGTCGTAGGTGATGCCGACCAAAGTATCTATGGTTGGCGCGGGGCGGATATGCAAAATATCTTGGATTTTGAAAAAGATTATCCAGATGCCAGTGTAATTTTGCTAGAACAAAATTATCGATCCACCAAAAACATTTTGGCGGCTGCGAATGATGTCATTAAAAATAACCGTAACCGCCGCGAGAAAGAACTGTGGACAGAAAATATAGACGGTGAAAAAATTGTCTATTATCGTGGGGATACAGAACGGGATGAAACACAATTTATTGTGAGCCAAATTCAAAAAGAAATGCGGGAAAATGACCGAATTTATGGTGATTTTGCGGTTTTATATCGGACCAATGCTCAATCCCGTGTAGTGGAAGAAATGCTCTTGAAATCTAATATTCCGTATACCATGGTGGGCGGACATAAATTCTACGACCGTAAAGAAATTAAAGATATTTTGGCTTATTTAAGTTTGATTGCCAATCCAGACGATTCGATCAGCTTTGAACGAATTGTCAATGAACCAAAACGAGGAATTGGTAAAAGTTCAATTGAAAAATTACGGCTATTTGCGGATACACATGGTTGGGCTTTGCTGGAAGCTGCCCAAAATGTTGATTTGGCAAATATTTCAGGAAAAGCGGGTAAAGAGCTTGGTAATTTTGGCATGATGATTCAAGACTTAACGAAAACAGTGCCCTATTTAACGATTACAGAATTGGTGAAAGAAACTTTACAACGTAGTGGTTATCGGGAAGCTTTGATGGCGCAAAATAATCTAGAGTCTCAAGCTCGCTTAGAAAACTTGGACGAATTTTTATCTGTGACACAAGAATTTGATAAACGTTTTGAAGCACAAAATAACGACGATCCAAATGGCGAAGAAACAAAATTGGCGGATTTTTTAACAGATTTAGCCTTGGTTTCTGATTTAGATAATTTAGAAGAGAGCTCTTCACAAGTAACCTTAATGACGTTGCATGCGGCCAAAGGGCTGGAATTTCCAGTGGTCTTTTTAATGGGCTTAGAAGAAGGAGTTTTCCCTTTATCACGTGCTATGTTAGAAGAAAGTGAACTGGAAGAAGAACGGCGTTTGGCTTATGTTGGTATCACTCGAGCGGAAGAAGCCTTGTTCTTAACGAATGCTTATTCGAGAACATTATATGGTCGCACGCAATATAATCGACCAAGTCGCTTTTTAGAAGAAATTGAGGCGGAGCGTTTAATGAAACAAGGGGCGGCGGCCAATTTACAGAAATCTCCAGCGCGCACCTTTGATCCTAAAGTATTCAAGCCCAACGCAAGTAAACCAGCTTATACACAGCCAGCTACAAAATCAGTTAGCAACAAAGTGGCAAGTGGTGGCGAAAAAGTTTCTTGGCAAGCAGGTGATAAGGTCCAACATAAAGCATGGGGCGTTGGTACAGTCGTTCGTGTAGGCGGTTCGGCCAAAGACTTAGAGTTGGACATTGCTTTCCCAGAAAAAGGTATAAAACGGTTGTTAGCGGCATTTGCGCCAATTGAAAAAATTTAACATGCAAAATAGGTCAGCGATTTAATGAGAAATCATCATTAGATAAATTCTTTTTATTTTCTATCTTAGTGTAAATGTGTTAAAAAGACGATAGGAGCATTACACTTATGAGGAGGAGTTCTACGATGGAACAACAACCATTAACATTAACGGCGGCGACAACTCGTGCGCAAGAATTAAGAAAACAACTCAATCAATATTCCCATGAATATTATGTCAAAGATCAACCATCCGTAGAAGATTATGTTTACGATCGTTTGTATAAAGAGTTAGTCGATATTGAAACGGAGTTTCCTGATTTAATCACGCCAGATTCGCCGACACAACGGGTAGGTGGCAAAGTTTTATCTGGTTTTGAAAAAGCTCCGCATGACATTCCAATGTATAGTTTAAATGATGGGTTTAGCAAGGAAGACATTTTTGCTTTTGATGAACGTGTTCGTAAGGCGATTGGTAAACCCGTTGCTTACTGTTGTGAGTTGAAAATTGATGGTTTGGCAATTTCATTACGTTATGAAAACGGGGTGTTTGTACGCGGAGCAACACGAGGCGATGGAACGGTTGGTGAAAACATTACAGAGAACTTACGAACGGTTCGTTCTGTACCAATGCGTTTAACGGAGCCCATTTCAGTGGAAGTTCGTGGTGAGTGCTACATGCCTAAACAATCCTTTGTCGCATTGAATGAAGAACGTGAAGAAAATGGTCAAGATATTTTTGCCAATCCTCGGAATGCAGCGGCGGGAAGCTTGCGCCAATTAGATACAAAAATTGTGGCGAAACGGAACTTAAATACGTTTTTATACACAGTTGCTGACTTTGGACCAATGAAAGCGAAGACGCAGTTTGAGGCACTAGAAGAGCTTTCTGCAATTGGTTTTAGAACCAACCCCGAACGGCAATTATGTCAGTCAATCGATGAAGTTTGGGCCTATATTGAAGAATACCATGAAAAGCGGAGCACTTTGCCATACGAAATCGATGGAATTGTGATTAAAGTGAACGAATTTGCGTTGCAAGATGAATTAGGTTTCACTGTCAAAGCACCTCGCTGGGCGATTGCCTATAAATTTCCACCAGAAGAAGCAGAGACAATAGTGGAAGATATTGAATGGACAATTGGGCGAACGGGGGTGGTCACTCCTACTGCGGTGATGGCTCCTGTACGAGTCGCGGGAACTACGGTTAGTCGAGCAAGTTTGCATAATGCAGATTTTATTCAAATGAAAGATATCCGTTTAAATGATCATGTTATTATTTACAAAGCCGGCGATATTATCCCAGAAGTAGCGCAAGTCCTAGTTGAAAAACGTGCAGCCGATAGTCAGCCTTATGAAATGCCGACACATTGTCCGATTTGTCATAGTGAGTTGGTGCATTTAGATGAGGAAGTGGCGTTACGTTGTATTAATCCTAAATGCCCTGCGCAAATTAAAGAAGGGCTGAATCACTTTGTCTCACGAAACGCAATGAACATTGATGGCTTGGGGCCACGAGTGTTAGCACAAATGTATGACAAAGGATTAGTGAAAGATGTAGCGGATCTGTATTTCTTAACAGAAGAACAGTTAATGACTTTGGATAAAATCAAAGAAAAATCAGCAAACAACATTTATATCGCCATTCAAGAGAGCAAAGAAAACTCTGTCGAACGTTTGATTTTTGGCTTAGGGATTCGCCATGTGGGTGCGAAAGCGGCGAAAATTTTAGCGGAGCATTTTGGTGATTTACCAACCTTAAGTCGAGCAACTGCGGAAGAAATTGTGGCTTTGGATTCAATTGGCGAAACAATCGCAGACAGCGTCGTAACGTATTTTGAAAATGAGGAAGTTCATGAACTAATGGCTGAACTGGAAAAAGCCCAAGTGAACTTGACATATAAAGGTCTCCGGACAGAGCAATTAGCAGAAGTGGAGTCACCTTTCAAAGACAAAACAGTTGTTTTAACAGGGAAATTAACGCAGTACACCCGCGAAGAAGCCAAAGAAAAAATTGAAAATCTTGGTGGAAAAGTTACAGGCAGTGTTTCGAAAAAAACTGACATTGTGGTTGCTGGCGAAGATGCTGGCAGTAAATTAACCAAAGCTGAAAGCTTAGGCGTGACCGTTTGGAATGAACAAGAAATGGTCGATGCGTTAGATGCAAGTCATTTTTAAGAAGAAAAATTAACGTTGTCAGATTTTATGTAGTAATTTGATGGTATACTTATTTTAGTCATAAAAGTTATCTGAACGAGGACTTTCTGAGTTGAGAAAGGAGGTTGATGCGTATGCTCAATTCTTCTTACCTTAATGAAAGGAGCAATATTTTTGTCCGTTGAAGCAGCGTTAGGACTGATGATTGGTTTTGCAACACTTGTTGTAACCATTATCTTCAGTATCCTTGCGCTTGTCTCAGACAACAAAAATAACCGTTCATAAGCTTTGACGAGCTGAACGGTTACGCAGTTGAAATAAAAATAGTAACTCAGTAAGCCACCAGTTCTTATAACTGGTAATGGCTACTAGAGAGGTATGTTCCTGCATATCTCTCTTTTCATTTTCATAATAACATATTTCCGTCATTTTTGCGAGCGACAAATTATCAATGAAATTCAAGGTTTCATCTAAAATATCCGACCATTTTATGGTAGAATGGGAACAGAGTGAACAGCTGTGCTAAGCTGTTTAAAGAAATACAATCCAATTGATTAATCTGAAAATGAAAATTTCAGTAAATGATAGAAAGAAGGGTATCTATGGCAATTACAGAAGAACAAGTCAAACATGTCGCTAAATTATCAAAATTATCTTTCTCCGAAGAAGAATTAGCGGACTTTACCAATCAACTAGATAAAATTATTGATATGGTGGAATTATTAGAAGAAGTAGATACAACAGGGGTTCCTTTTACTTCAAACGTGAATGAATCAATCAATGTCATGCGTGAAGACGTAGCGACACCAGGAATGGATCGTAAAGAATTAATGCGGAATGTTCCTGAATCAGAAAATGGTTACATTAAAGTGCCTGCAATTATGGATAACGGGGAGGCAGGAGCCTAATGGAAAAATTATACGACAAATCGTTAACAGAGTTACATGATTTATTGGTTTCAAAAGAAATCACCGCAGTTGACTTAACCAAAGAAACATTAAATCGTATTCAAGATACAGAAGAACAACTAGGTTCTTTTATCACAGTGAGTGAAGAAAAAGCCATGGAACTAGCAAAAGCGATTGACTTAAAAGGCATTACGGAAAGTAATCCCTTAGCCGGAATTCCAATCGGGATTAAAGACAACATTGTCACAAAAGATATTTTAACAACAGCTGGCTCAAAAATGTTACACAATTTTGACCCAATTTATGATGCGACCGTGATGGATAAAGTCTATCAAGCAGATATGATTCCAGTCGGGAAATTGAACATGGACGAATTTGCCATGGGCGGTAGTACGGAAACGTCTTACTTTAAGAAAACCAAAAATGCTTGGGATCAAACCAAAGTCCCTGGTGGTTCTTCTGGTGGTTCAGCTTCTGCTGTCGCAGCCGGACAAGTCCCAGTTTCTCTAGGAACTGATACAGGTGGTAGTATTCGGCAACCAGCCGCATTCAATGGTATTGTGGGCTTGAAACCAACCTATGGACGTGTCTCTCGTTTTGGTTTGATTGCTTTTGCTTCAAGTTTAGATCAAATTGGTCCGTTGACACGTAATGTCAAAGACAATGCGCTAGCGTTAAATGCAATCAGTGGATACGATGAAAAAGATGGTACTTCTGCGGGCGTTTCTGTTCCTGATTTCACAGAAGGCTTAACAGGTGAGATTAAAGGGATGAAAATTGCTTTACCAAAAGAATACTTAGGTGAAGGAGTACACCCAGATGTTCGCGAAGCGGTATTAAAAGCTGCAGAAACATTCAAAGCTTTAGGCGCAACAGTGGAAGAAGTTAGCTTACCACATTCTAAATATGGGATTGCCGCTTACTATATTATTGCCTCTTCAGAAGCAAGTTCAAACTTACAACGCTTTGATGGCATTCGTTATGGTTACCGTTCCGAAAATGTCCAAAATCTAGAAGATGTCTATGTTAATTCGCGTTCCGAAGGCTTTGGTACTGAAGTCAAACGTCGGATTATGTTAGGAACATTCTCGTTAAGTGCCGGTTATTATGATGCACACTTTAAAAAGGCTGGCCAAGTTCGTACGCTTATCAAACAAGATTTTGATAACGTCTTTGCGGATTATGACTTAATTATTGGTCCTTCAACGCCAACCGTTGCTTTTGGTTTGGGTGAAAATATCAATGACCCAATCACAATGTATATGTATGATATTTTAACTGTTCCTGTCAACTTAGCTGGGTTACCAGGTATGTCAATTCCAGCAGGCTTCTCAGAAGGCTTGCCAGTTGGTTTACAAATTATTGGAAAACATTTTGACGAACATACAATGTATAAAGCAGCCTATGCTTTTGAACAAGCGACAGATTTCCATACGAAAAAACCAGTCATTTTAGGGGGGAACGATTAATGAACTTTGAAACTGTCATTGGATTAGAAGTCCACGTAGAATTAAAAACCAACTCTAAAATTTTCTCCTCTGCGCCAGCACATTTCGGAGCAGAACCAAACAGCAACACAAATGTGGTTGACTGGAGTTACCCAGGTGTTTTACCGGTCATGAATAAAGGTGCTTTAGAATTTGGCATGAAAGCAGCACTTGCGTTGAACTGTGAAATTTCAAAAGAAACACATTTTGACCGTAAAAACTATTTCTACCCAGATAATCCCAAAGCGTACCAAATTTCTCAATTTGATCAACCAATCGGACATGATGGTTGGATTGAAATTGAAGTGGAAGGGAAAAAGAAAAAAATTCGCATTGAACGCGTGCATTTAGAAGAAGATGCTGGGAAAAATATTCACGGCACAGATGGCTATTCTTATGTAGATTTGAATCGTCAAGGCACGCCTTTAATTGAAATCGTTTCTGAAGCAGACATGCGTTCACCAGAAGAAGCTTATGCTTATTTAGAAGCGTTGCGTTCAATTATCCAATTTACAGAAGTTTCTGATGTGAAAATGGAAGAAGGTTCTATGCGTTGTGATGCCAATATTTCTTTACGCCCATATGGTCAAGAAGAATTTGGTACCAAAGCCGAATTAAAGAACTTGAACTCCATGAACTTTGTAAAAAAAGGTTTAGCTTATGAAGAAAAACGTCAAGCCAAAGTCCTATTATCTGGTGGCGAAATTCAACAAGAAACACGCCGCTTTGATGAAGCAACTAGTACAACGTTGCTTATGCGTGTTAAAGAAGGCTCAAGTGACTACCGTTACTTCCCAGAGCCAGATGTTCCTCGTTTTTCAATTGATGATGAATGGATTGAAAAAGTTCGTGCTAGTTTGCCAGAAATGCCAGCCTCACGTCGTGCCCGTTATATCAGTGAATTAGGTTTACCTGAATACGATGCAATGGTCTTGACCTTAACGAAAGAAATGTCAGATTTCTTTGAAGCAACTTTAGCAAACGGTGCAGATGCGAAACAAGCATCGAACTGGTTAATGGGTGAAGTTTCTGCTTACTTAAACAGTGAAAAAGTTGAATTAGCCGATACTAAACTAACACCAGAAAATCTAGCGGGTATGATTACTTTGATTAATGATGGCACAATCAGCTCGAAAATTGCGAAGAAAGTGTTCAAAGAGTTAATTGAAAACGGCGGAGATGCTAAAGAAGTTGTCGAAGCAAAAGGCCTTGTTCAATTATCTGATCCAGCGCAATTATTACCAATGATTAACGAAGTATTAGACAACAACCAACAATCAATTGATGACTTTAAAAACGGAAAAGACCGTGCAGTTGGTTTCCTTGTTGGACAAATTATGAAAGCAACTCGTGGACAAGCAAACCCAGGTGTGGTAAACAAGTTATTGCAAGAAGAGCTTTCAAAACGATAAGAAAGTAGCAGGCGAACCATGAAAAAAGCTAGAGTGATTTATAATCCAACGTCAGGAAAAGAGTTAGTTAAAAAGAACTTAGCCGATATTTTGTCTATTTTAGAAGAATGTGGCTATGAAGCCAGTGCATTTGCGACCACACCAGAAGAAAATTCAGCGCGTAATGAAGCGCATCGTGCTGCGCGTGCAGGATTTGATTTACTAGTAGCAGCAGGTGGAGATGGGACCATTAATGAAGTTGTGAATGGGATTGCTCCGTTGAAGCGGCGCCCTAAAATGGCCATTATTCCTGCTGGAACGACGAATGACTATGCACGGGCCTTGAAGATTCCTCGTGATAATATCGTTAAAGCAGCGGAAGTGATTAAAAAAAATCAGACTGTCAAAATGGATATTGGCCAAGCTGGCAAAAATTATTTTATCAATATTGCGGCGGGTGGTCATTTAACAGAACTGACTTATGAAGTTCCGTCAGAGTTGAAAAGTATTTTTGGTTACTTAGCTTATTTAGCCAAAGGAGCCGAGATGTTGCCGCGAGTGAAGCCGATAAAAATGCGTATGACGTATGATGAAGGTGTCTATGAAGGCAACGCATCAATGTTTTTCCTAGGGCTGACTAACTCGGTGGGCGGTTTTGAGCAAATCGTACCAGACGCTAAATTAGATGATGGTAAGTTTTCATTAATTATTGTAAAAACAGCCAATATTTTTGAGATTCTTCATTTAGTTGCGTTAATGTTAAATGGTGGCAAGCATGTTGAAGATCATCGACTAATCTATACAAAAACCAGCTATTTACATGCAGAAACGTTAGAAAAGAACAATAAAATGATGATTAATTTAGATGGTGAATATGGTGGCGATGCTCCAATGACCTTTAAAAATATGCATCAACACATTGAAATTTTTGCAAATGGTGATGCACTACCCTCCAATGCGATTATGGGTTCAGTTTTAACTGGTAGCGATGAGATTGTCGTAGAATCAGAAGACGAAGAGGAAGAAGCATATAGCGAAGCTAGCAAAGAATTTGTCAAAGAAGTTGAACGACTAACAGACGAAGATATTGATGGCGATGGAAAGATTGCTGAAAAAGAAAAGCACTAGGTAGTCCGTGAATAGCTAATGAAAGATTTAGTTGATAAGATCTTTCATTGGCTATTTTTTGACTAAGGGAAAGGGTCTCATTTTTTTATTTACCCAAAAAGCTCAAACGGAATTGCTAAATCGCCATGAAAATTCGTTGTTGCTTTTCTTAGGTATTTTCATTAGAATGAGTGAAGTGTATAAAAAGAAGGAGCGACTTATGAAAAATTATCCAGTAAAGAAAAATGACGTCATTGAAGTAGAAATCATTGACTTGACGCATGAAGGTTTAGGCGTGGCAAAAGTGGACCATTATCCATTGTTTATTGAAAATGCCTTACCAGGTGAAAAACTTGAAATCAAAGTCTTAAAAACAGGTAAAAGTTTTGGCTATGGGAAAGTATTGACTGTCCTAAAAAGCAGTGAACAGCGTGTTCCCGTGAAAGATGAAAATTTTACAAAAGTCGGGATCAGTCCGTTGCAACATTTAGCGTACGGCGCCCAACTATCATTTAAAACGCAACAAGTAGAAAATGTTATGCAACGTGTCGCTAAATTGCCAGAAGTCCCTGTTTTACCAACAATTGGGATGAACGATCCGTGGCATTACCGGAACAAAGCACAAATTCCCGTACGTAAAATTGACAACCAATTACAAACAGGTTTTTTCCGGAAAAATAGTCATGATTTAATTCCGATGGAACATTTCTATATTCAAGACCCAGAAATTGATGCAGCAATTGTTAAAATCCGTGACATTATGCGTAAATATAGCGTAAAACCTTATAACGAATCTGATAATACAGGGAACTTACGGCATATTGTCGTTCGTCGTGGCTATCATACTGGGGAGATGATGGTTGTTCTAATTACGAGAACACCGAAATTATTCCCAATTAGTAAAATCGTGCCAGATATTTTAGAAGCTATTCCGGAAGTAGTCAGCATTGTACAAAATGTTAATCCCAAACGAACCAATGTCATATTTGGCGACGAAACCATCTTATTGCATGGGTCTGAAAAAATTACAGATACTATTTTTGATTTGAAATTTGAAATTTCTGCGCGTTCATTTTATCAAGTAAATCCCCAACAAACTGAAGTGATGTATCAAAAAGTCAAAGAGTATGCGGCTTTAACAGGCAATGAAATTGTGGTGGATGCCTATTGCGGGATTGGGACGATTGGCTTAACTTTAGCCCAAGATGCAAAGCAAGTTTACGGTATTGAAGTAATTGAAGAAGCGGTCAAAGATGCAGAAAATAATGCTAAATTAAACAACATTGAGAATGCCACTTTCACGGCTGGTTTAGCGGAAGAATTATTGCCAAAATTAGTTGAAAATGGCTTGAAACCAGATGTTGTGGTGGTGGATCCACCACGGAAAGGGTTAGATGGTCAATTAGTAAACACATTAATTGAAACGCAACCTGAACGAATTGTTTATGTCAGCTGTAATCCAGCCACACTCGCTCGTGACATTGCATTATTAACAGAAGGCGGTTATGAAGCAAAAGAAATTCAACCAGTGGATAATTTCCCACAAACGACCCACATTGAATCTGTCACGTTATTAACAAAGGCGGTGGATTAAATGAATGAAAAAGAAAAAATGTTAGAATTAATTAAAAAGAAACAAGGTGGTGGCCGTTCTAAAAAAATGGAAACCCCAAAAAATGATCGTAAAAACATGCGCAAAGGGCCTAAAATTTTTAATAAATAAACGGTTATCAGTAAAAAGTTGTCTTCCATTAATGAAATGGGTGGCAACTTTTTTGTTAAAGTATTCTTAGCTAAACAAATAAGTTGTTCTTTTGCTAGTAAATCTGTTATTTTAGACAAAAGACAAGGAGGGCTATTCAGTGGAATATGTAACAACATTAGAAGAATTAGAAGAAAAAATTACAGACAATCGTCTACAAGCCGTCTTTTTGACAGCAAAAAATTGTAGTGTTTGTACAGTTGATAAACCGATTGTCGAAAAAATTGCAACAAAATATGAATTTCCTACATACATCGCAGAAGTTGATAAAAGTCCAGAAATAATTGGACAATTAAATGCTTTTTCTGCACCGACGATTATCTTATACTATGAAGGAAAAGAAATTCATCGCCAAGCTAAAATTATTAACTTTCAAGAAATTGAAAAGAGAGTTCGACAAGTACAAGAAAATAGATAATCAAAAAGGAAGCCACCGATCACGGAGAGGCTTCCTTTTTGATTATCTCGCTAAATGTTCTGTTTGTTGTTGAGAAAAAAGTTGATAACTGACAAAAACTTCTGCTCTTTTGTTTACTTCTAATTTAACGAAAATATTGTGGATATGTGTTTTTACTGTCCCGATTGATAGGAATAGTTCGTTGGCTATATCTTGATTTGTTTTGCACTCTAAAAGTAACGAAAGTACTTCTCGTTCTCGTTGCGTTAATTGATAGGCATCACAAAAAGGCGCCAAAAGTACGGGTTCATCTGATTGATTTTCTTCCAATTTAGCAGCGTCTTTTTCAAGCACCGAAAGAGGAAAATCACGATTACAGAAGTAGATAATGGCGATGGAGAGAATGATCGTATAAATATCTTCAGAGACGTTTCGGTTGTTAATTTTAAAGACAATATCAGAATATTGGTCAATGTTAAAAATAACGAAGGTATCTTCCAAAAGAATTGCCACACCGAAACCAATGCTTAGCCAACCAATAAAACGAAGATATTTTTTTGCAAGGGCTGATAGAGGATCTGTTCGTAATTGATAGAGGGCATAGCATCCAAGGTAAATTAAAAATAATTGATTGGGTAAATAGTACAACCAAACTTTTAAGGCGGAATTTTGTGAAAATGGAATAGCTAACATCCATAAGCCAATTAAAAATAACCAGACAAATTGATAATTTTTGAAACGGCAACCACTAATGGTCTTGATAATGGCCAGGTAGGCAAAATTACAACAAATAAAAATGATAGTCTTTAAAAAAGGTGCGGTCATAAAGGTCTGATTATATTCGGTTGCAAACGAATTAATGAACTCAGTCATATAAACAATCACATTGTCACAAATAAAAATAACCATTAAAAAGAGAAGCAATAAAAAAATCGGTTGTTTATTTCTCAAGTAAAGATTTAAGGTGAAGGTTGAAGTAAACGAATATAAAATAATCAACAAGATGTTATAAATAAAAACAAATGTCACGATTGGAAACCCCTTTCATCTTTTGTTTTAAGTAAATGATTTTTCAAAATAATTATACCATTTTCAAATCTATGATTGGTCAGAAATTAGAGAGAAATCCGCCTAAACTTTTATAAACCCCTGGTGTACCAACGGTTTATAACCATAAATAAACTTTTTTTAATGAAAAATCACGCCAAAAAAGAAAGCGTTTTCTAACTTTTGGCGGATAGTAAACTCTTCGCTAAACTTGGTAAAGTCGATGTGTAAACAAAAACAACTTTTAGGAGGAACACATCATGAAAAGAGATTACGTTACAACAGAAACATATACGAAAGAGGAAATGCACTACTTAGTCGATTTATCATTAAAAATTAAAGAAGCGATTAAAAATGGGTATTATCCGCAACTGTTAAAAAACAAATCTTTAGGAATGATTTTCCAACAATCATCAACTAGAACACGAGTATCTTTTGAAACTGCAATGGAACAATTAGGTGGACATGGCGAATATTTAGCACCTGGTCAAATTCAATTAGGGGGACATGAAACGATTGAAGATACCAGCCGTGTATTGTCACGTTTAGTAGATATTTTGATGGCTCGTGTGGAACGTCACCATAGTATTGTTGATTTAGCTAATTGTGCTACCATCCCAGTCATTAATGGTATGTCTGATTACAATCATCCAACCCAAGAATTAGGTGATTTGTGTACCATGGTTGAGCATTTACCAGAAGGCAAAAAATTAGAAGATTGTAAAGTTGTCTTTGTCGGGGATGCGACACAAGTTTGTTTTTCTTTAGGATTAATCACAACAAAAATGGGCATGAATTTTGTTCACTTCGGTCCAGAAGGTTTCCAATTAAATGAAGAGCATCAAGCGAAATTAGCAAAAAATTGTGAAGTTTCAGGCGGTAGCTTTTTGGTCACAGATGATGCAAGTTCTGTTGAAGGCGCTGATTTCTTGTACACGGATGTTTGGTATGGCTTGTACGAAGCGGAATTATCTGAAGAAGAACGTATGAAGGTTTTCTATCCAAAATATCAAGTGAATCAAGAAATGATGGATCGGGCAGGTGCCAATTGTAAATTCATGCACTGTTTACCAGCGACACGTGGGGAAGAAGTAACTGATGAAGTAATTGACGGTAAAAATTCTATTTGTTTCGATGAAGCAGAAAACCGTTTAACATCTATTCGTGGCTTATTAGTATATCTTATGAATGATTATGAAGCAAAAAATCCTTATGATTTAATCAAGCAAGCAGAAGCGAAAAAAGAACTAGAAGTTTTCTTAGATACTCGAAGCATTTAACGGTCAACTGTCCACTGATTTAAAAATTGAATCAGTGGACAGTTTATAAAGAGAGGAAGAGTCTTCATGGAGGGGAAAAAGAAATTTAGTTTAACGAGTGCCATTTTATCAGTCATCTGTGTGGTTTTCGTTGCTGAAGCAGCGGCGCCTGTTGCTGCAATTGGTAATTCTCAGTTTTTTTGGTGGATTTTCTTATTAATTGCATTCCTATTGCCATATGGGTTAATTTCATCAGAATTAGGAACAACTTATATTGGTGAAGGAGGCATCTATGATTGGGTGACCAAAGCATATGGTCATCGTTGGGGTGCCAGAGTTTCTTGGTATTATTGGATTAATTATCCATTGTGGCTAGCTTCGTTAGCCGTTATGACGCCAGAACTATTAACGACAATTACAGGTATTAAGTTTTCAACACCGATGATGATTATTATTGAATTAATTTTTACTTGGATTGTGGTTTGGATTAGTTTTTATCCAGTTAGCGACAGTATCTGGATTCTAAATGGAGCTGCGGTAATCAAGATGGTTTTAGCGGTCTTAATTGGTGGGTTAGGATTGTATGTAGCCTTGACGAAAGGTGTGGCCAATGAATTTACCTTGAAATCGATGCTGCCAACGTTTGACTTAAGGAGTTTATCTTTTATTTCTGTAATCATTTTTAATTTGTTAGGGTTTGAAGTAATCTGTACATTTGCAGATGATATGGAAAATCCTAAGAAGCAAATTCCACAAGCTATTATAGCAGCGGGGTTAGTCATTGCTGCCATTTATATTTTTTCAGCCTTTGGAATTGGGGTAGCGATTCCCACCGATCAAATTAGTACCGGCAGTGGTATGATGGATAGTTTTAAACTATTAACAGGTTCGACAGAAGGTTGGTTCATTATGTTGATGGCTTTCCTCTTCCTTCTTACGTTGTTCGGCAACATGATTTCTTGGTCATTAGGAGTCAATAATACAGCTTGTTATGCTGCTGAAAATGGTGACATGCCTAAATTTTTTGAAAAACGTAGTAAGAAAAATGACATGCCAATTGGAGCAGCTTTGATGAATGGCATTGTGGCATCGATTGTCATTGTACTGGCACCAATTTTACCTAATCAAGATTTATTCTGGGCCTTTTTCTCCTTGAATGTCGTCCTATTCTTGTTATCGTATATCCCAGTTTTCCCAGCTTTTTATAAGCTTAGAAAAATTGATCCCGATACACCACGTCCGTTTAAAGTTAACGGAAAACCAGGATTTTTAAAAGTTTTAGTGGTTTTACCAATGATTATGATTATTATTTCACTGATTTTCACAGCAGTGCCTTTAGATTTTAGTCCCGCAGCATTAAATGAAAAATTACCAATCACAATTGGGGCAATCATTTTTATTCTGTTTGGTGAAGTAATTATTTACGTGAAAAAAATTAAGAAGGGAACGAAAGAAAATGGCTAAACGAATTGTAGGAAGTACCCCTAAACAAGATGGCTTTAGAATGCCAGGAGAATTTGAACCACAAGAGAAAGTTTGGATGATTTGGCCAGAAAGACCGGATAATTGGCGTGATGGTGGTAAACCTGTCCAAGAAGCTTTTACTAATGTGGCCAAAGCAATTAGTCAGTTTACACCGATGAATGTGGTGGTTTCTCAACAACAATTTCAAAATTGCCGGCGCCAATTGCCGCCAGAAATTACGGTTTACGAAATGTCAAACAATGATGCCTGGGTCCGTGATTGTGGACCATCATTTGTCATTAACGATCATGGAGAAATCCGTGGTGTGGATTGGACATTCAATGCTTGGGGGGGATTAGTAGATGGTTTATATTTCCCTTGGGACCAGGACGATTTGGTTGCACAAAAAATTTGTGAAATTGAGCATGTAGATTCTTATCGTACAGATGATTTTGTTTTAGAAGGCGGTTCATTCCACGTAGATGGTCAAGGAACAGTCTTGACTACAGAAATGTGCTTATTAAGTGAAGGTCGAAATCCACAACTTTCAAAAGAAGCAATCGAACAAAAATTATGCGACTATTTAAATGTTGAAAAAGTTCTTTGGCTAGGTGATGGAATTGACCCAGAAGAAACCAATGGTCACGTGGATGATGTAGCTTGTTTTATTGCACCTGGTGAAGTGGCTTGTATTTATACCGAAGATCAAAATAGCCCATTTTATGAAGCGGCACAAGATGCGTATCAACGTTTGCTCAAAATGACTGACGCTAAAGGACGCCAATTAAAAGTCCACAAATTATGCTGCCCTGTCAAAAATGTGACCATTAAAGGCTCCTTCAAAATTGATTTCGTGGAAGGAACCATGCCACGAGAAGACGGCGATATTTGTATCGCATCCTATATGAACTTTTTAATTACAAATGATGGCGTGATTGTGCCACAGTATGGTGATGAAAATGATCGTTTGGCTTTAGAGCAAGTTCAAACAATGTTCCCAGATAAAAAAATTGTCGGCGTTAATACGGTAGAAGTTGTTTATGGGGGCGGCAATATTCACTGTATCACACAACAAGAACCAAAGCGCTAGGAGGGAAACAAATGTCAAAAATAGTGATTGCATTAGGTGGAAATGCGCTAGGAAATTCTTCTAAAGAACAATTGGCAAAAGCACAAACAGCTGCAAAATCCATTGTTGATTTAATTGAACAAGGCCATCAAGTGGTGATTGCTCATGGCAACGGGCCACAAGTTGGCAAAATTCGCTTAGCTTTTGAGGAAACGAGTCAATCTCCAGAAGATGTCGTGCCGTTTCCTGAATGCACAGCAATGAGCCAAGGCTATATTGGCTATCATTTACAACAAGCAATTGATGAAGAACTAGTAGCCAGAAATTTAGGGGAACAACCAGTTGTTACGTTAATTACACAAGTCGTGGTAGATCCAAAAGACCCAGCGTTTACAAAACCAACAAAACCGATTGGTGGTTATTATGACGAAGAAACAGCCAAACAGTTGATGGCGGAAACGGGAAATGTCTATCAAGAAGATGCGGGTCGAGGCTGGCGACGGGTAGTTCCTTCACCAAAACCAGTCGATATTTACGAAAAAGTTAGCTTGCGAGCACTTGTTGAAGCAGGGCAAATCGTAATTGCTTGTGGTGGTGGCGGGGTTCCTATTGCCTATGATGGTCCAGTCTATCATGGTGTCGATGCAGTCATTGATAAAGACTTTGCCGCAGCTAAAATGGCTGAACTCATTGAAGCGGATATTTTTGTGGTATTAACTGCAGTGGAACATGTTTTTGTTAACTTTGGTCAAACAAATCAACAAGCATTGACCGATGTTACGGTTACGGCAATGCAACAATATGTCGAAGAAAATCAATTTGCACCAGGCAGTATGCTACCTAAGGTGGAAGCGGCCATCAGTTTTGCAGAAAGTAAACCAAATCGCCAGGCGATTATCGGGCTTTTAGAATTAGCTTCGGAAGCAATCAAAGGGGAAAGTGGCACACGAATTACACAATAAATTCTCAGTATTTAACTTTCACAAAAGGCTAAATAAACGTATTTAGCGAACTATCTTAATCGTTAGAGAGTAGGGCATCGGTCATTTTGACGGATGTCCTACTCTCTATTTTATCTTTTTAACGAACAAAACTGTTAGTTGTCATGCAAAAATAAACATAGTAAGATAATCTTTAAATGGTATAGGAGGATAAAAATGTCTAAATTTTTTAAAGTAATTGGAATAATTGCTGTTTTGTTAGTCATAATAGGCGCTGCAGCTTATTGGTTTATACTCAAAAAGTTCACTCCTGAGGCAGAAACCCCAGCGATGTACAATCAAGAGAGAATCGTTAAAACGATTGAAGACCAGTTAAAAGAAACGGATGTACAAAAAGCTCGTACCAAAGCACCGTTGATTATTGAAAAAAATATCACTGAATTACAGCAAGCGATTGCCAACGGAGCATTGACCTATGAAGAACTTACGACGTTTTATTTGGACCGTATTTTACAGTTCGATCAAATAGATAATGGGATGAATAGTATCTCTGAAATCAATCCGCAAGCAATTAAGGAAGCAAAGGCATTTGACCAGCAAGCCTCTCAAACACCGAAGAAGCCTTTGTATGGTATTCCTGTGACTTTGAAAGAAAATATAAATACGACCAACATGATTTCGAGTGCAGGAGCTTATGCCTTACGCTCATTCACGCCTAAGGAAGATGCGGAAGTAGTTAAGAAGTTAACAGAGGCGCAAGCTTTGATTTTAGGAAAAGTAAACTTATCTGAACTAGCGAATTATATGTCAATGAAAGCACCAAGTGGCTATAGTTCCAAACATGGACAAACACTTAATCCTTATGGGCCGCTCAAAATAACACCTTCAGGTTCAAGTTCTGGGAGTGCGGCTAGTGTGACGATGAATATCGGCGCCTTCTCTTTAGGCACTGAGACGATGGGATCGATTGTTTCCCCCGCTTCTCATCAATCAGTGGTTGGTTTTAAACCGACCCACAGTTCAGTAAGTGGTGAAGGTGTTTTGCCATTGGCACCGTCCTTAGATACAGTTGGCCCGATTGCCCGAAGTGTCGTTGATGCTGCGCAAGGCTATAATACGTTTAAGAAAGACACGGTTCCGAGCATTGATTCTACGAAATTTGCTAAGAATAACTTACAAGGTCAACGAATTGGGTTGCTAGAAATGCCAAGTGCTGAAGAAGAATTTGCGACTGCTAAAAAGGCCCTCCAAAAAGCTGGAGCAGAAGTGATTCCGATAACGCCAGACATGGAAGGTATTGACGGCGGGGAAGTTATTTCCAATGAATTTAAGTTTGCATTGGAAGAATTTGCGAAACGTTATGATTTGCCATTTAAAACACTGGAGGAACTAATTGCGTATAATCAACAAGATAAAAAGGTTCGTGCCAAGTATGGGCAAGATTTATTAGAAGCAGATGTTAAAAAGAAACAACCAGATAAAGAAGTCATTCAAGCAACCATTAAAAAAGCACAGCAAACGTTTGATGCGTTGCTAAAAAAACAACAATTAGACGGATATGCTTTTATTGATTCTGAAGGTACGGGCTTAAGTGCCGTGGCAGGATATCCTGAATTGACTGTTCCTTTGGCAGCGAACAGCGAAGGACAACCTTATGGGCTTACTTTTACACAAACTGCTAATAAAGAGCAAACGTTATTTGAGCAAGCTTACAGCTTTGAACAAAGTACAAAAGGACGGATAGTGCTTTCAGACAAAGAGCTGTTGGCAAACAGTAAAAAAATAGATAGAGATGAGCAGTAAAGGGAAACTAGGGATGGCGAAACATCCGTCTCAAACCTAATAAAAATAATCGACCTACAAATGAAAGAAAATTGTTTGTAGGTCGATTATTTAGGTGAATCGTCTTTTTTTTGCTTTTTTAGGCTAAAGTTTTCATATAATAAGTGGCCAGATTCGAGAAATAAGTCTATCAATTTTTAAGCATTTTAATAAAAAGAGTGAACGATGACTGTGTTTGAAGCATAAATATTTGCGGTTGCTTTCGCAACATTAAACTTAGTCCCTAGTATCGGAGCGCTACCGTCTTAAAGAGTTCTGTTGAAGGAGCAATTATATGAAAACAAATTTATGAATACGTAAAATATTAAAACAAGATGAAAAGAATATTGTGGCAATTGAGGATATGAGAAAGCTGTTAATGTAACTATATGTAGTGTTATTTTGTTTTTTTAATCAATATATAGTATTAAAATCTTCTTTTTCTTCCAAAATCTGATTGACTTGTTTTTTAAAACGGAGTACTCTTATTGAGACGTCAACAGATAAAAGTTTGGTTTTAGGAAGGTCGGAAATTTGTCGTGAATAAGAATTTTTTGGTGAATGATTTTAAAGGTTGGGAAACGAGAAGTTACTTGTTTTTAGCTTTGATGGTGGGGGTACAGTTGATTGCGTTTGCTATCAATCCATCGAATTGGATTACGTTAGTAGGTGGTTTAGCCGGCATCATTTGTGTGAATTTAATTGCCCAAGGAAAAGTCAGCAATTACATTTTTGGGTTAATCAGTGCAGTGATTATTGGTTATTTTGGGTTAGTGACACGGGTATATGCGGAAGTTCTTTTACAAAGCTTCTATATTATTATGGACATTACAGGGCTTTATGCTTGGCTTCGGGCTAGCGAAGATGGCTCAGGTCAAGTAACCGAAGTAAAAGTTTTAAAAGGTATTCAGTGGTTGTATGCCTTTTTCACGTGGTTGCTCATTGGCGTAGCTGCATATATTTTGTTAGGTTTTGTAAATGATGCGCAACAAACCTTAGATGCAATCACGTTCAGTGTTTCAGCGACAGGGATGTTATTGATGATTAAACGTTATCAATCGCAATTCGTGTTTTGGTTACTAGGAAATATTTTTTCAATTTTGTTATGGTTCCGAGCAGGGACGCACGCTGGTGGTGATTATGCGATATTTGTTATGTATTGTATGTATACTTTTAACTCAATTTTTGGTATGTTTAATTGGTTGAAGATAAAAAATAAAATGGAAAAAAATAGGTAGGGAGTTCGATGGCAGTGATTGTTTTAGCAGGTACGATTGGCGCTGGTAAATCTAGTTTAACAGCTTTAATTGCAAACCGTTTAGGTTCAGAAGCCTTTTACGAATCAGTTGATGATAATGAGGTATTACCTTTATTTTATGCGGAACCGGAAAAGTACGCGTTTTTATTACAAATTTATTTTTTAAATAAACGTTTTGATAGTATTAAACAAGCATTAACACATGAAAATAATGTATTGGACCGCTCGATTTATGAAGATTCATTACTTTTTCATTTAAATGCAGATTTAGGTCGTGCCAACGAAACAGAGGTCAAAGTGTACGATGACTTATTACAAAACATGCTCCAAGAATTGCCTTATGCTGCGCATAAAAAAAGACCTGATTTGTTAGTTCACATTCGTATTTCATTTCCCAAAATGTTGGAACGCATCAAAAAACGTGGCCGTCCTTATGAACAAATTGAGACAGATCCAACGTTGTATGATTACTATCAAATGTTGAACGAGCGTTATGATCAATGGTACGAAGACTATGATGAAAGTCCTAAAATTCAAATTGATGGCGATAAATATGATTTTGTCGAAGATCCTGAAGCGTGTCAATATGTCTTGGCGTTAATTGAGAAGAAAATTGAAGAATTAGAAAGATAAATAAAAAGAAGCAAGTCCGGACTTGCTTCTTTTTGACTTAAAATGTGGATAGATAGGCTAAAGTTGCTACTAAATAAAGGAGTGTAGTGCTAAATTATAGAATCGGATTTTAACCTTCCCCTAAGTTAAAATCGGATAATCTATCCATCGACAGTTTAAGTTTGTATAAAATAGCGGTAGCTATTATCAACGAAGTCATTCATCGGTTGACCTGACTTCTCTAGAAGTATACCATCGAAAATAACCAACAGTTGTTCAAAATTTGGACTTAGTAAGTGTAAATTTTGATTGAAAGTTTCTGTAAATCAATCATTTATTCAAAAAATAATGCTCGAAAGAAGGAAGATAAATGAGCCAAATTTGGTTTGAACGCATTCTACGTTGGCGCAAAAAAGCGCAACGATTTTTACAAGGACGTTATGCACGGTTCGATGAATTGAATCGAACGCTGTTGCTAACAAGTGTCGTGCTGGCGCTCATCAATATTTTTACTGGCTATCTTTGGGTTCGGTTATTGATTTTAATCACAGTCGCCTACGTGTATTATCGCTTTTTTTCAAAACATATTCATCCACGATTGAATGAAAATCAACGGTTTATTCTTCGAAAACAACGCCTAATACAAAAGGTTCATGCTTTTCGCAAGCGACACATGACTCAGAAAGAGTATCGTTATTTTAAATGTCCAAAATGCCAGCAGTCATTACGTGCGCCGAAAGGACGAGGAACAATCAAAATCACTTGTTCAAAATGTCAAAATCAATTTATCAAAAAAGTCTGACCTTCTGTGTTTTTTGGTCTAGGCAACTTTCGGACTTGTGGTATACTTGAGAAAAGAAACCATTGGATATTCTAAAAGGGGAATATCTTGTTAAAAAAGGAGAGAAAAAACAATGGAAATTAAACGCCAACAAGAAATTGTTGAAGCGTATCATTATGATATGCGAGTACCTGATTCAGAAGTAGAGACAGATTTACGTGTTAGTTTTTCACCAATTGAAGTAGAAGAAGAAAATTATCCAGAAAATAGCTCAGCACTTGTTGCTCGCTTAGAATTTCGAATTGTCTTTGACGAATTTGTTTTATCAGGGGCAATTAGTCAAATTAATCACATTATTGATCGTAAAATTGAAAAACAAGAAGATATTTCGCAAGAAGAAGTCGATGAACTTGTACGTCCTTTATTTAGCATCGTCGAACGTTTATCTTATGAAGTAACTGAAATTGCTCTGGATCGTCCAGGTGTTCAATTGAATTTTCAACAATCAGAAGAAGCTTAAACTTTAAAAACAGCGTTTGTAACGGATTCCGTTACAAACGCTGTTTTTATTCTTGTGAAGGTTTAGCAACCAAAGCCTTTTTAAACTGTTCATAATTTTTTGTAGCGATATCAATATAAGCAATCGGCTGTCCAACTTTGGTGATTTTTTCGGGAAGATAGGGAGCGAGCATTTCATTGTACAAAATAAACTCAGCTTCTGGTACTTCCTCTGAAAGAACATCATAACTGATAAAGTCAATTTCATAGGTTGGTTGAAAAAATGCTTTGATGTTCTGCTGCTCTTTATTTGAAAAGAGCCAAGGACCTCCATTTGCAGGGCTCCCCACAAACAACGTCGCTCCATCACGGTTGACAGAAAGGATCCAACAAATTTTTTGCATACGCTTACACCTCCTGAGAATAAGTATACCACGTCAGATTAAAAGAAAGAGCACAAAAAACAATTTATTTTTACAGTGACTAGTAAAACAACGCTTGGTGATAGTTTTAAACTATCACAACGGTTATTTTCTATCAAAAAGTAAGCAAATTGTCCCACTATTTGCTATAAAATAAGGTACAATAGAACTATCACTGGAAACAGCCTGCTGTTTTCAGGGTATTTACTGGAGAGTGAGTACCGGGAACCTTTACTTCCTTTGATGTACTTGTCATTAAAAACATAGGGAGGAACTAAAATGACAACATTCATCACTGTATTAGTGATCCTTGCATTTATTGCTGTGTTATTCGGTTTCTACCAAATGCAAAAGAAACATTTAAAATTCTCAACACGTGTCTTTTCAGCATTGGGCGTGGGGATTGTTTTAGGTGCAATTATTCAATTTGCTTTTGGTACAGACAGTAAAATTACTACGCAATCAATGGAATGGATCGGGATTGTAGGTAATGGTTATGTAGCGTTTTTACAGATGCTCGTAATTCCGTTAGTATTTGTATCTATCGTAGGTGCATTTACAAAAATGAAAGAATCCAATAAATTAGGAAAAATTAGCTTTAATGTGTTAGCCACCTTACTAGGAACAACAGCGGTAGCTGCCTTGGTGGGGATTGGAACAACCTTAGCGTTTGGTCTTCAAGGGGCAAAATTCACGCAAGGTGCTGCAGAAACGTCAAGAATTGCCGAGTTAGCTACGCGCCAAGATGCGATTCAAGATTTGACGATTCCACAACAAATCGTTTCATTTATTCCTAAAAATGTCTTTGCTGACTTTGCGGGAACACGTCCAATGAGTACCATTGGAGTGGTAATCTTTGCTGCGTTTGTTGGTGTCGCTTATTTAGGCGTTCGTCGTAAAGCACCAAAAGAAGCTGAATTTTTTGCAAATTTAATTGATAGTTTATATAAAATTACCATGCGAATTGTTACCTTAGTTTTACGCTTGACCCCTTATGGCGTGTTAGCGTTAATGATTAATGTTGTAGCAACAAGTGATTTTGTTGCGATTATTAACTTAGGTAAATTTGTGTTGGCATCGTATGTGGCCTTAATTATTGTTTTTGCCATTCACATGTTGATTTTAATTACTTTAAAAGTCAATCCAGTTACGTATCTAAAAAAAGTTTTTCCAGTCTTGAGCTTTGCTTTTACTTCTCGCTCAAGTGCAGGAGCTTTACCATTAAATATTGAAACACAAACCAAAGCATTAGGTGTCGATGATGCCACAGCAAACTTTGCTGGTAGTTTCGGTTTATCTATTGGACAAAATGGTTGTGCCGGCGTTTATCCAGCTATGTTAGCAACAATCGTTGCACCAACTGTTGGAATTGATGTCTTTAGTTTACAATTTATTTTAATGTTAGTGGCAGTTGTCACAATCAGTTCATTTGGAGTAGCCGGTGTCGGCGGCGGAGCAACCTTTGCTTCTCTAATCGTTTTAGGCGCAATGAACTTGCCAGTTGCAATTGTTGGTTTAGTAATTTCGGTTGAACCACTTATTGACATGGCGCGGACCGCTGTTAACGTTAACGACAGTATGGTTGCAGGCGTGTTAACGAGTGCTCGTATTCATGAATTAGACCGTGATGTCTTAAATGATCGCGACGTTGTCTTAGATGCAAATATCTAAATCAATAAAACGAAAAGTGTTTGAGCAATGTCTTGCTCAAACACTTTTTTTGGGGTTTTAAGCGAAAGTGCAGTAATTATTTAAAAGAACGTATATAATAAGTTGTTAACTAAATTCAAAAGGACGTGAACGAATGTTTTCAAACCAAGTAAAGATTATGTTATATGTGAATAATGTTGAGGAATCTAGTCAATTTTGGCAAACGTTTGGCTTTGTTGAAAAGGAAAGAGAGGAAATTGACGGCACATTGGTGGTAGAAATTGCGCCAAGTGAATCAGCAGAGACGATTATTGTTTTATATGATTTGGCCTTTATTCAAAAACATTCACCAGAAGTGGCGGGGAATACCCCTTCTCTAATGTTTGCTAGCGATGATATCATTGGTCTCTATAAAAAAATGCAAGAAGTCGGGGTTACTGTCGGTGAAATGGTTCAATTGCCAACAGGCTTAGTTTTTAATTTTGCAGATAATGATGATAATTACTTTGCTGTGATGGGACAAGAAAATAAATAAAAAACAGCTTGGCACCAGAATTTAGATTGATTCTGGTGCCAAGCTGTTTTTTATAAAAGTTGAAAGTTTTATAAATTTTACTAAAATCTGTAATTTTCATGAAAATATAGCGTATGATAATGCTGTTAATAGAATAGGCGGAGGTATGCGGTATGCGTAAACGACATGCAAAGAAAAGACATGGAGGAGTGAATTGGCTTTTTATAGTATGTTTGTTGGTGGTGATTGCTGGTAGTGGTTATTTAATAAAAACGTTCTTTTTCACTAGAGATTCACAAGTTAGTCAAGAATCTAAAGTGGTTTTGGAAGAAGATCGTCGAAGTGATAATTATGCGAATTTAACGAAAGAAATAGTTGCACCAGATAGTGGCGAACTTGATCAAAAAATTCAAGAAACAAATTATATTGGTTCTGCTTTGATTATTAAAGATGATCAGATTTTAGTAAATAAAGGATACGGCTTTGCCAATTTTGAAAAGCAACAAGCCAACACGCCGAACACAAGGTTTCAGATTGGCTCAATTCAAAAATCCTTTACCACAACCTTGATCTTAAAAGCGATTGAAGAAGGTAAACTCACATTAGATACAAAACTCGCTACGTTTTATCCGCAAGTACAAGGTGCTAGCGACATTACGATTAGCGATATGTTGAATATGATAAGCGGTTTGAAGTTATCTGCAATTCCTAATAATATTGTTACCGATGAAGAAATTATTCAATTTGTTAAACAAAACACCATTCAAGTCAATAAAGGAAAATACAATTATTCCCCAGTAAATTTTGTCCTTTTAGCAGGAATGTTAGAGAAAATGTATCAACGTACCTATCAAGAATTATTCAATAATTTTTATCACAAAACGGCTGGTTTAAAAAATTTTGGCTTCTATGAAACCTTATTGGAACAACCCAATAATTCAACAAGTTATAAATGGACAGAAGACAATTCGTATAACCAAGTGCTTTCAATCCCCGCCGCTAGTTTTGCCCATGAATTTGGGACTGGTAATGTGGATATGACAACAGGTGATTTGTATTGGTACTTACATCAATTAACGAGTGGACATTTAGTTTCCACCGCACTTTTGCAAAAACTATGGGCGTCTTCTCAGAAAAGTTCTTATCATGGCGGCATCTATGTTCATGATAATTATTTACGCTTACATGGCGTTGAAGCGGGTCAACAAGCCCTAGCTTTATTTTCAAAAGATATGAAAACAGGGGTCATATTGCTAACTAATTGTGTGAATCCAGCGAAATACAAAGAATTAATTGGTTCGTTGTTCCATGATGTAACCAATTTAACTGTTAAATTTTAAAGCAGAAGCAACAACGATTACTCCCAAAGCCTTTTAGGTTTCTTCTGAGAGACTTTATATTAAAATAAAGGGAAGAACGATCAAAGGGAGTGACGAAGATGAAGCAATCAAAAAATCAACAAGTTGTTATTGGTGAACCAACGAAAAAAAACATTTATCTTTAAGATATAGAACAGGAAACGCAAGCTTTTATTCTCCAAAACAAGCCACAATTGACAGCTGAATCGATGATTACATTGGCGGAGTTACTTAATTATCGTTTGGATTACATGAAACAATTGGTCGCAAATGATTCTGAAAAAATCCAACAGCTGAATGAATTAGTAGTTCAACATATCAAAGAAGATAAGCTGATTTCCAATAATATGAATGAAAAGATGGAAAAGAAATTAACCTTTGGCCAACGAGCAGCGGATACCATTGCTAAATTTGGCGGTAGCTGGGTGTTTATTGGCTTCTTTTGTTTCGTGTTGATTGCTTTGGATCGTGATTAACTCTACCACTTTATTGGGACAACCATTTGACAAATATCCTTATATTTTGCTAAATCTCGCTTTATCTTGTTTAGCAGCTATCCAAGCGCCGATTATTATGATGAGTCAAAACAGACAAGAAGCCCGTGACAGAGAACAAGCGAATAATGATTATAAAATTAACTTAAAAGCAGAAGTAGAAATTAATTTATTACATGAGAAGATGGATTATATTATCAATAATCAACTAGAAAATTTGGTAAAAATCCAAAATATTCAAATTGAACTTTTAGGTGAGTTGCAAGAACAACTCGCTACGACTTCTGAAAAGGAGTAGTATAAAAAAGTAGCTCGTTGTTGCGTAATAATTATTACGCAACAACGAGCTACTTTTTTATTGTGTGTAAATACACAAGCAAAATAATCGCTTTCCCTTTTTTATTCACCGTATAATGGGATAGAATGACTTTATACAAAAGGGGAAAACAAGATGAAATACCAAGTATTACTTTATTACAAATATACAACAATTGAAGATCCAGAAGCTTTTGCGAAAGAGCATCTAGCTTTTTGCAAATCATTAAATTTAAAAGGCCGTATTTTAGTAGCGACAGAAGGGATTAACGGAACGTTATCTGGTACTGTCGAAGAAACAGAAAAGTACATGGAAGCAATGCAAGCTGATGAGCGCTTTAAGGATACATTCTTTAAAATTGATCCAGCAGAAGAAATGGCGTTCCGCAAAATGTTTGTTCGCCCACGTTCTGAATTAGTGGCGTTGAACTTAGAAGAAGACGTTGATCCATTAGAAACGACGGGGAAATATTTGGAACCTGCAGAATTTAAAGAAGCCTTATTAGACGAAGAAACTGTTGTAATCGATGCTCGTAACGATTATGAATATGATTTAGGTCATTTCCGTGGTGCCGTGCGCCCAGATATCCGTAGCTTCCGTGAGTTGCCACAATGGATTCGCGAAAACAAAGAACAATTTATGGATAAAAAAATCGTTACCTATTGTACTGGCGGGATTCGCTGTGAAAAATTTTCTGGCTGGTTATTAAAAGAAGGATTTGAAGATGTTGCTCAATTGCATGGTGGTATCGCCAACTATGGGAAAAATCCAGAAACACGTGGCGAACTTTGGGACGGCAAAATGTATGTCTTTGATGACCGAATCAGTGTCGAAATTAATCATGTTGATAAAAAAGTTATTGGGAAAGACTGGTTTGATGGAACACCTTGCGAACGCTACATTAACTGTGCAAACCCAGAATGTAACCGTCAAATCTTAACTTCAGAAGAAAATGAACATAAACATTTAGGCGGCTGCTCATTAGAATGTAGCCAGCACCCTGCCAATCGTTATGTAAAAAAACATAATCTAACAGAAGCAGAAGTTGCTGAACGGTTAGCTTTGTTAGAAGCGGTAGAAGTATAAAAATAATAAAAAAATAAACAAAAAAACTTCGAAAATTATTTTTCGAAGTTTTTTTGTTTATTTTTTTGTCTTTAAAAGTGTTGATTTGAAAGCTTTCTTAGCTAAAACCATTTTATTTTTTAAAAGCATCTGAAAAAAATAAAAAAATCTAATAAATATTTCTTTTATATAATGTTTATTGGCTGGGCCAGTCAATGTTGAAAATGGGGAAGGAGGAATTCAGATGAAAATCATAAAAAGGTTTAGTTTGGTATGTTTAGGGCTATTGATCATTGGGTTGCAAACAAAAAGCGTTATGGCTGAAGAAAATAATTATGAATCAAATGGTCAAGCGAGCTTCTATGGCACCTACGTTTATGAGAATGAAAAAGAGTCAAATGACGTAGCGTATACCCAACAATCAGAAGAACAGGGAAGAAACAATTTAGCTGCTTCTGGACAAGCGGTTTTACCTAAGACAGGCGAGTCTGAAAATCCACTGTATTCCTTGATAGGAGTTAGTTTGTTGGGGGTAGTCATTTATTTAATTAATAAAATGAAACGAGAGAAGGAGCTTATTTAATGAAAAAAACTGTTTTACTTACATCGACAACCATACTATTAGGCGTAGGTTTTCAAGCAATAAACGCATCAGCAGAAACTTTTCCGAAAGAATACAATACGGAAGGCACAATTACTTTTGAAGCAGGCGATAACGAAATCACACCGCCTGTTGATCCGGAAAATCCCGATCCTACTGATCCAGTAGACCCAGTTGATCCTCCAGGCCCAGGAACGGGTGGCGCCTTATCAATTGATTATGGGTCAAAATTTAAATTTGGCACACAAAAGATTTCTACGGCAGATCAAACGTATTATGCTGCGCCAGATGAAATGAAAGATGGTTCAAAAAAACCAACCTATGTACAAGTAACTGATAAAAGAGGAACGTTAGCAGGATGGAAACTAACGCTTTCCCAACCTGAACAATTTAAAACGGCTACTGGAGAGGAACTAGTCGGCGCTCAATTAACGTTTACAAAGGCAGAAGCTGCCTCAATGGTGGATGAAAAATATAAACCTGCTGAAGTCAGTAGTACTATTTCCTTAACACCTGGTGTAAATAATAATCTAGCAATAAATGCTAAAAAAGAAACAGGTGTTGGGACCTGGGTCTACCGCTTTGGTTCAAATGAAGCAACAAATAAAGAAGCTGTCCAACTATTCGTTCCTGGAAAATCTGTAAAGCTTGCACAACAATATTCAACGAAGTTAGTTTGGGCATTAGAAGATACTCCCGCTAATAATTAAATAAAGGAGAAAAGCAATGAAAAAACAATTCACAGGAATCGTTCTATGCAGTACATTTGCAGTTGCTGGTTGGTCCTTACAAGCGAAGGCAGAAGAGCCAAAAGAGTATCGTTCGAATGGTTTAGTAGAATTTATTCCGAACGTAGATCCGACAGAGCCAGTTGATCCAGAAAATCCCGATCCAGAAAAGCCAGTCAAACCAATTGATCCGACAGACCCAGAAGGTCCCAATCCTGGTACCCAAGGGCCACTGTCTATTGATTATGCTTCAAGTTTTGACTTTGGAAAAAATCGTATTTCGAATAAAGACCAAGTATATTTTGCAAGAGCACAGCAATATCAAGAAAATCAAAAAGAAACACCAAATTTTGTGCAAATTTCTGATAATAGAGGAACCAATAGCGGTTGGTCTTTAACGGTTACGCAAAAGGAGCAATTTAAAGCAACAAAGGCGACTTTAAATAGTCAGTTGACAGGTGCGCAAATTTCTTTAGCTAACCCGACTGTTAATAGTAATGCGCAAAATGTTGTGAAACCAGAGGCAATAAATAAGATTGCCCTTATTCCAGGAACCGCATCGCTAGTGGCAGCTGCGAAGCAAGGAACCGGTGCGGGAACTTGGGCTACTTATTGGGGCAAAGTAGAAGTGGTTGCAGAACGCGATGAAACCAATGAGGTACACAATGTTAATGTTACAAAAGATGTCGCGCTATCAGTACCAGGGTCAACCCCTAAAGATGCCGTGAAATATCAAACAAAATTATTGTGGACGTTGACGGATGTACCAGGAATTTAAAAAGTAGAGGTGAAGAGAGATGCGAAACAAACAAAGCCTAGTCTTTTTGGCAAGTAGTTTATTCTTACTACTCCTTGCGCCTATTACTAGCGAAGCGATTAGTAATCCTTCGACAAATAGCAACGAAGTCAATCGGGAAATAGTGAAGGAATCGGCCAATGATCAGGCAACTAGCGCTCCTTCTCACTCGGAAACATTAGAGCAAGAACCTTCCCTAGAAACGACAACAACAACCGATAATCATCCAGCAGAAACAGACCAATCAACGGCTACTTTAGAACCTAGCGAACAACAAAAGGATGACGATAACAGTGCAACGGAATCGGCGATAGTTGAACCACAGCCGCGCATGTTGGCTGCACCATACGCTACTTCATTGCCTGATGATCCTAATATCATTCCAATCGACAAGGTGTTTCAAGAGCCAATTGGAAATGCAACAAGTATTTTAGAAGGTGGGAAGTTATTACAACTAAACCCAGCTGTTAAATCACAAAAAGGAGCTATTTGGTCAAAAAAACCAATCAGTTTATTGTCGGATTTTACCTTCAAAAGTTATTTGTATTTAGGAAATGAGTATGCAAATGCTGGTGATGGTATGACCTTTACCTTAACGAATGATCCTAGAATGTCCACAACGCCTCAAGAAGTCATTGGTTCACCTGGGATGGGAATCGGCGCATACTCCACGAAAGCGGGTCAACCCTACGTTAGAAATGCCTTATCGATTGAGTTTGATACCTATAAAAATACTGGTAGTTCCAACCGAATGGACCGAGAAATTTCACAAGATAAGGGAAATGGACATTTAGCTTTTGTCACTCCGAAAGCTAATAACAACAGCTATACAGGGGAGCATTCAGGCGTCACTGTTGCGCCAACCTATCTATCTAATGGAACCTGGCGCATGTTGACTGTTCATTGGAATGCCGCAACCAAAGCATTAACATATGATTTAGAAGGTGTGGGCACGAATACGTATGTAGTTTCAGATTTAAATGCACAATTTGGCGCAACAACGGTTTATTGGGGCTTTACATCATCCACAGGTGGCAAATACCAAGAGAATGCTTTAGCGATGACACAAATTCCTACCAACGTTACGTCACAAGCAGCCCTTAGCGTGAATGGTCAGGAGTTTAGCTCAGCTGTTGAAGCAGTGAAAAATGATCAGGTGATACTACGGAATACGTTGAATATTGACAATGACTTTATCGAAGATCGTCAACCGCAAGTAAGCATTGACTTACCTGATGAATTAGCATATGAAGAAAATTCATTAACGATTGATGGTAAAAAGGTAGCAGCCAAAGATCTGACACAAACAGGGAATCACTTAACAATTGCTTTAAATGACTACCTAGTTTTAAAGAAGGACATGATGATTGAATTAAAAACAACCCTTCAAGATAATACGCCCGAAAAAGTTTTAACTATGAACTTTGACTATTATGAAGAAGGAACCTTACTGCAAAAGTCAAATAATGTAACGATTACTATTCCTAAACCAACAGAAAAAACAGTAACCGTTTTTTATAAAGATGCGGAAGGTAAAGATATTGCTCCACCTAAAAGTGTAACAGGGAAAATTGGCGCACCCTATCAAGAAAAACCCCTAGATATTTCTGGCTATGTTTTTACAAAAGACTCGGGCAATGCGGAAGGAACAATGACAGAGGAAACAAAAGATATTTATTTTTACTATCGTTTAGGGGAACTATATTTTAAAGAGGCACCAAAACAGATTACTTTTGGTACGGAAAAGATACGTAATCAACCACTAATTAAACTTGGGCATCCCACCGAAGGACTCAAAGTCGTGGATGAACGTAACGCGAATAATTGGCGTTTGCAACTAAAGCAAACGCAATCGTTAACAAATGATTCAATTGTAATGCCAGATGTTTTTTCTTTCGTTTCAACTGCTGGAAGCTCTCAGATTACAAATGAGGCAATTACGCTTTTAGAAAGTAATCAGAAAGGTGAAACAGATTTAACAGCATTACTTGATGAATCAAAACAACAAGGAATTCAAATCAATGTTCCTGTAGCTTATCAAAGAGTTGGAACATTTAAAGCTCGTTTATCTTGGGCGTTAGAAGACGTACCAGGAAATTAAAGAAAAGAATGGAGAAAAGAAAATGAAAAAAGTAACAACAGTATGTTTATCCACATTTATTTTAGGGAGCTTAGGCATGACTTCTCAAGCCTTTGCAGAAGATGGCGGTAGTTATACATCTAATGGTATCGTAGAATTTACACCAAGTGAAGAACCAACTAATCCGGTTGACCCAACGGATCCAACTAATCCAGTTGATCCTATTGACCCAACAGATCCTGAAGGTCCTAATCCAGGAACAAACGGTCCGTTGTCAATTGATTATGCGTCAAGTCTAGACTTTGGTGTTCAAAAAATCACGTCGAAGGATCAAACTTATTTTGCTGCTACCCAAAAATACAAGACGGTAGGTGCAACCGATGAAGTCAAAGAAGGGCCTAACTATGTCCAAGTAACAGATAACCGTGGAACCGAAGCTGGCTGGTCATTAAAAGTGAAACAAGAAGGACAATTTAAATCAACTTCTGGTAAAGAATTGACTGGGGCAGCTATCACGTTTAAAAACGGAAATGTAGTGACTGCTTCAGATTCAGGCAAACCAACAGGCCCAGCCAAAATCACGTTAAATTCAGATGGTAGTCAATCAGATGTAATGAGTGCAGCGAAAGGAAACGGTGCAGGAACTTATTTATTTGATTGGGGAACAGATGCAACTACAGCTGCTAAAAGTATTGAGTTAACTGTTCCAGGTTCTACAACCAAATACGCTGAAAAATACGCCACAAAATTAACATGGACGTTGACAGACGCTCCAGGAAATTAAACGAGTTTTAAAAGAAGAATAGCGGGGGACATGGTTACCTGCTATTCACTACATATAGAAAAGGAGTAAATAATTTGAACAGAAAAAAACAACGATTTCTTTTTTTTCCGATACTACTAATTCTTTTAGCGTTAGTACCTAGCAATGGTTATGCCAGTGAATTTAATTTTGCGGTTACGCCTATTCCATCAGAAAAACAAGTAGATAAAGAAAAAACTTACTTTGATTTATTACTAGCACCAAATGAAGAAACTGAGTTGAAAGTGAACTTGCGCAATGATACAGATAAAGAAGTAAAGGTAGGTATTTCCATCAATAGTGCCATTACCAATTCAAATGTAATCGTGGAGTATGGTGAAAATAAGGGGAAAAAAGATCAAAGTTTAGCGTTTGATATAAAAGACTATGTTCAATACCCCAGCTCAGTTCGTTTAAAACCGAAAAGTGAACAAACGGTTTCTATTAACGTCAAAATGCCTAATACACCCTTTGATGGAGTGTTAGCTAGTGGTATCACTTTTAAAGAAGAGACGTCGGATGAAGGCAAACGTCAAGACGATAAGAGTCAGGGGTTATCCATTAAAAATGAATATTCGTATGTCGTTGCATTATTGATGCAACAAAACAAAAAAAAGGTTGAGCCGAATTTACTTTTGAAAAAAGTCTCACCAGGACAGATTAATGCTAGAAATGTGATTTTAGTCAATCTACAAAATGATCAAAAAACATATATTAACCAAGTTGCCTTTTCGGCAGAGATTACCAAAAAGGGACATGAAGAAGTTTTATATAAAGAGGAAAAAGCAAACATGCAAATTGCACCAAATACCAATTTTTCTGTTCCAATTGCTCTAAAAGGGCAACCGCTTAAGCCAGGAGATTATCATTTGTCTATGACCGTTGTTGGGAATAAAGATGCTGCAGGCGCATTTAAAAAATCAATAAACAATGAATCGATATCTTTTAGAAATCAATGGCAATTTGAAAAAGACTTTACAATTAATGGCGAAGTTGCCAAAGAATTAAATGAAAAAGATGTGACCTTAAAAGAAAATCATTCAAATTTATATTTGATGATTGGCTTACTACTATTATTGATAGTGATTTTAATCATTGCCTGGTTGATTTGGCGAAAAAAGAAACAGGAAAAAAACGAAAGAGAAATATAAAGAGTAGTTAATTTTTGATTTGATCATCGGCAACGTTTTTGTTTGTTTTTACTTATCAAACATGCAGTTTATTCAACAAACCTAACTCAAAAAAAGAAATAATAAGAAGGAGTATTGTTAAATATCGTCTGATACCACTTTACTAGTTATATTTTTTGTTTTGTTATGTAGCTAAAGTATTTGGCAATATATGTGAGAAAAATGGATAAATACAAACATTTACTATTATGGAGTACATTGTTACTCTCGTTTTTTCAAGTAACCAATGTGCAAGCAGCAGAAGAACGGAATCCAATTTATAATCCGACCAATCCAACAGAAGAAATTTATCCGATTGAGAATACTGGCACACCAGAAGAAATGGAAGAAACAAATGAAAGTACTATTACTAGCGAAACGCAAGCGGAAGAAAGTAGCGAAGAAGTTAGTAAAAAAGAAGTGAAAACCAATAATCCAAAAACAAATGAAGAAAGGCCTTCTTCCAAGAAAAGTCAGCATCAAGTATTTTTCACAGATGAATTATTTGATGCTAGCCATATCACCATTGTACCAAATAGCACAGGCGGTGCTGGAACGGAGGGGCAAAACACTTTTTACTTGAATTTCATACGGGAATTAGTAGGAACGGCTATTTATGGGAGAAAGAACTGATAAATGATGAATTATGAAATTTTTTTAAATAAAGAAGATCAACGAAGTTATTCCTTGCTAAGACATTTAGAAGAAAGTCCCACGTTATCGGGTACTTTTATTGCACTTCGCGAAGAATTATCGATGTCGAATTTTTTAGTCAAAAAAACATTAGAAAAATTAAAAGCAGATATTGACAATCTAAAGTTAAGCGACAGCTTAACTTTAGTCGTTTCTGATGTCGATGTTACACTTGAAATTGATGGAAACTATTCAAGTAAACTTTTGCTTACGAAATACTTAACAGAATCGCTCTCTTTTAAATTAGTGTTGTCTTACTTTAGAGGAAATTATAGTTTGACAAAGTTTGCTGAATGTAATCATGTCAGCACCTCTGTGGCGTATAGTACCTTACAGCGGCTAAAAAAAGCCTTAAAGGAGTATCAGATCTATTTTAGTAAGCGGGAAATTGTCGGCAATCAAAAAGCAATTTCATTTTTTTTGTATAAATTGTTCACGCTTTCCAATCAACCAATTTCCGAACTATATTCGGTAAAAGTCTATAATGAAGCGAAACGTGTATTACAGTCTGTTGAGTTAAACTATACTTTCACCACCTATGAGCGGCGGAATTTTTTCCATTATTTAGCTATTATGATTAACAACGAAGGACGTGCGGTGGAAGGGATCGATACGCGCGCACTAAATACATTTTCAGAGGAACTAATAAAAAAATCGCAAGTGGCATGGGCATTGTCCTCAAAATCATTAACATATACGATTGTTTTTTTCCTGTATTTGCATGGCAAACTAGAGAAAAAATATGTCATTCATGAAGATCCTACGATTGAAAGCCTAACTCGTGTTTTCATTGGAAGTTTTGAAAAAGCATTTAATTGTTTAGAGGAGTCAACAAGGAATACTCTAAAAGAAGGGTTAGCAATTATTCATTTTAATGTTATTTATTTTCCGATTAATATGTTTGACGACTTTGAAATGGATTTACAGTTTTTTAAGCAAACATATCCGGAATTTTATTTTTATTTAATTGAATATATTCGTTGGTTAACAGCAAAACATAAAAAAATTGCGAAAGCCAATCACTGTTTGTTTTTTAACTATCTATTGTTGCTAATTAATCATGTTCCAGTTCATTTAATCGCAGAGCCAGCCAAGGTCCTAATTGATTTTTCTTATGGAAAAGAGTATAACCAATTCATCAAAAAAAATTTATCCGTCTATGTGAATTTAAATGTAGAAATTATTGACCCGTTATCAGATGCCTTGCCAGATGTGGTAATTACCAATTTAAATAACTTGTATCAAGAAGAACAGAGTAAAGTTATGGTTTGGCTGGATCCACCTCGTTCGATTGATTGGGTAAATTTAACGCAATCATTATTAACTATTCAAGAAGAAAAATATCAACAACAAAAAGAATCAACAAAGACAAGCGGTGATACTATCGAATAGAATCATCGCTTGTCTTTGTATTTAAGTCTTTACAAAACCAACCAAGTGTTTTATAATATGAATATACATTCATATGAATGATAAAACATTAATAAGGAGGCGCATAACAATGTCAAAACAAATAGGTGCACACACACATGAAGAAAAAGGTAAAAACGTTCCAGTTATTCTCTTTTTTACAGGATTGGCTCTTTTCTTTATCGGTTTATTTTTAGGGAACATGCTCTTAGTGAAAAATATTCTTTTCTCGTTAGCTGCTATTTTAGCTGGTTATCATATTATTGGGGAAGGCTTTGGAGATACGTATCGGGATACGAAAAACAATCGAAAGTTTTCGCCTAATATTCATTTGTTAATGACCTTAGCTGCCGTTGGTTCAGCATTAATGGGAAGTTTTGAAGAATCAGCATTATTGATTTTGATTTTTGCGGCGGCGCATTTCCTTGAAGATTATGCTCAAGGCAAAAGTCAACGTGAAATTACAAAACTATTAAATTTAAATCCAACAGAAGCTCGCCTAATAACAGACGACGGCTCGATTCAAACTGTTTCAGTTGAACAATTGAAGATTGGTGACCGCGTGCAAGTCCTAAATGGTGCGCAAATTCCGACAGATGGCGTCGTGATTGAAGGAAGTACCGCTGTGGATGAATCATCTATTAATGGGGAAAGTATTCCCAAAGAAAAAAATAGTGGGGACCCAGTTTTTGGTAGTACCATGAACGGTTCAGGCACAATTGTTGTTGAAGTAACAAAAGATAGTTCAGAAACAGTTTTTGCAAAAATCGTACAGCTAGTGAACCAATCGCAAGAAAATCAATCGGAAATAGCAAGCAAAATTAAACGATTTGAACCGAAATATGTCACACTAGTTTTAGCCGTTTTTCCACTAATTGTTTTAGGTGGCGCATTACTTTTCCAATTGACTTGGGCTGAAAGTTTTTACAGAGGCTTGGTCTTCTTAATTGCTGCATCCCCTTGTGCCTTAGCAGCGAGTGCCGTTCCAGCAACTTTATCAGGAATTTCCAATTTAGCAAAACAAGGCGTTTTGTTTAAAGGTGGTTCGTTTTTATCAAATTTAGCTGAAGTGAAAGCACTCGCCTTTGATAAAACAGGTACACTAACAAAAGGGAAACCTGAGGTCACAGATTATCTTTTTATTGATGGCTTAGAAGATCGTCAAGACGAATTAGTAGCTGTTTTAACAAATATGGAGAAAAAATCCAATCACCCATTGGCAACGGCGATCGTTAATCGCTTTGAAGCAGAAACAACGACTTTAAATTTAGAAGTAGAAAATATTGTCGGTGTGGGTTTAGTAACGACCATTGCAGACACAACGTTTAGAATTGGTAAACCATCTAGTTTCGAACAAGTGCCAACAATCATTGAGAAACAAACAACGAGATTAGCGAGTGAAGGCAAAACGGTGGTGTACTTTGCCGAAAATGAACAAGTGATTGGTTTAGTGGCATTGATGGATGTTCCTAATGAAGAAGCGATGAACGCCATTCACTATTTCAAGTCACAAAATATTGAAACAACAATGATTACGGGAGATGCAAAACTTACTGGTGAAGCAGTTGGTCGCTTAGTAGGCGTGGACCAAGTTTTTGCTAATGTTTTACCTGAGGAAAAATCAGCGATTGTTGATCAATTAAAACGCGAAGTAGGGATGACAGGGATGGTTGGTGATGGCATTAACGATGCGCCCGCTTTAGTGAATGCTGATATCGGAGTGGCGATGGGGGATGGCACGGACATTGCTATCGATGTTGCAGACGTGGTAGTGATGAAAAATGATCTTTCTAAATTAGGCTATGCTCACCGTGTTTCAAAACGCTTGAATAAAATTGTGCAACAAAATATCATTTTTTCAATGCTAGTGGTAGCAACGTTAATTATCTTGAACTTTTTAGGTATTGCGAATATCGCATTTAGCGTACTTATTCATGAAGGAAGTACCTTAGTGGTCATTTTTAATGGCTTACGTTTATTAGTTAATACAAAATAAGTCAAATAGTCACTTGCAAGAAAGGAGAGAAAGCGATGAATTCTTTAAAAATGATTGAACTTTCTCTCGCAGATGTTGTCATTCGGATGGCCCTAGCCGTGGTTTTTGGGGCTTTGATTGGGTTAGAAAGAAGTATTAAAAGAAAAGGCTTCGGTATCAGTAGCAACGCCATTTTATGTTTGGCCTCCTGTACGATTTCCATTTTACAGATTCAATCGGTGGATATTTTAGTCGATGTGGTGAAACAAAATAGCGCCTTGGCGTCCATTATTTCTATGGATATTACACGATATGGCGCCCAAGTGATTAGTGGTGTAGGCTTTCTCGGTGCGGGGATTATCGTGTTTAGAGAAAGGAAAGTCTCTGGGTTGACAACAGCAGTAATGATGTGGAATGTTACTATTATTGGTTTAGTCATTGGGATGGGCTTTTTAGCCATTGCGTTTATCAATCTCGTGGCGACTTTGCTAGTATTAGCTCTGGCTCATTTTAAACGAAAAACTCCTCTAAAACGATTGCAGCTTATCGTAAAAATGAAGGAACCCATGATTAAAGAAAGCCGACTGCATGAACAACTTCAAGCTTCTTTAGAAAAAGGAGAGCGCTTAGTAGAATTGATTTTGGAATCCGAACAAGAGACAGTCACAGCAAAGATTTCTTATGTAGGTAAAGAAGATTTCTGGCATTCCAACTTGCACCATCTCTTAAAAGAAAAAGGGCACGTTCAATCTGTCTCTGTCACAGAAACAATTTAACCATAAAATAAAGCACTTGGGCGCTAGCGCGCGCCAAGTGCTTTTGTTTAAATATTTAATACTTTATCTAAGAAATCTTTTGTTCGAGGGTTTTGAGGATTTTCAAAGACTTGCTCTGGCGAACCATCTTCTAGGAAGTTGCCGCCATCAATGAACATTACTCGGTTAGCCACTTCTTTTGCAAAGCCCATTTCGTGTGTAACTATGACCATGGTCATTCCTTGTTTTGCTAAATCTTTCATTACACCAAGAACATCGCCAACCATTTCTGGATCAAGGGCTGATGTTGGCTCATCGAAAAGCATGATATCAGGATTCATCGCTAATGCACGTGCAATTGCAACACGTTGTTTTTGACCACCAGACAAAGAATCTGGATACGCATCTTTTTTATCTGCTAACCCAACACGGTCTAAAAGTTCTAACGCTTTTTTCTCTGCTTCATCTTTTGATAAGCGACCTAAATCGGTTGGTGCTAAAACAATGTTTTCTAAAATAGATAAATGTGGGAACAAATTGAAATGTTGGAAAACCATCCCAATATGTTGACGGACTTGGTTGATGTCCGTATTTTTATCTGTCAAGTTCGCACCATCAATAATAATGTCTCCGCTAGAAGCTTCTTCTAATTGATTCAAGCAACGTAAAAAGGTACTCTTACCAGAGCCAGAAGGACCGATGACACAGACTACATCACCTTCGTTAATAGAAACATTAATATCGTTTAAGACCGTGTTGTCACCATATTTTTTCACTAAATGTTCAACTAAGATTTTTTCAGTCATATTAGTTCACCTTCTTTTCAAGGTTTTTCGCTAATTTAGTTAAGCTAGTAATTAAAATTAAATAGATTAACGCAATAACGAAGTAAACCATTGTACTTTGTAATGTCCGAGCAACAATAATTTTTCCTGTTTGTAGTAGTTCGATTAAGCCAATTGCTGAAAGAATAGTTGTATCTTTCAATGAAATAACAAATTGGTTAATGAATGAAGGAATCATAATGCGAATCGCTTGTGGTAAAATAATTTTTTGCATTGTCCGATTATAGGAAAGACCTAAACTTCTTGAAGCTTCCATTTGACCAACTGGAACAGCTTTGATTCCGCCGCGCACAATTTCAGAGATATAGGCACTGGCATTTAAAGTTAATGTGATAATCCCAGCAATGAAGACCGGGATATTAAAGCCAAGCACACCAGGTAATCCGAAATAGATGAAGAACGCTAAGACCATTAAAGGAATGCCGCGAATTAAATCGACATAAATGGTTGAAAGTACACGTAACGCTTTAATTGGTGAAACGCTGAATAGTCCGAAAATAACGCCGACAATTAAAGCAAGTACAAAGGAAATTAACGTTAGTAGAATCGTCATCCATAAACCATGTAACAATTGCTTCCAGTTGTTTTGCATAAAGCCAACAAACGTAGATTCGTCAGCTGTTTCTTCTTTGGCTTCGTTGCCATCTTTCACGTAAGTGCTGATAATTTTATCGTATTCACCTGTACGTTTCATTTCTTTTAAGCCTTCGTTAAACATTTCAAGTAATTCAGGATTTTGACCTTTTTTGACAGCAAAACCGTAAGAACCACCTTTTTCACGAGGAATTGGTGTCGCTAATGGTTGATTTTGCGCAACCCCATAGCCAATGACAGGGTAATCATCCATCATGGCATCAACTTCGCCAATTTCTAACGCACTGTATAATGCATCGGTTGTGTCTAAATACTTAATTGAGTAATCATATTTCTTTTTATTTTTTTCTAAGAAATCAGCACTTTCAGTACCAATTTTTACGCCGACTTTTTTGCCTTTTAAATCATCATACGATTTAATTTTGTCATTGCCTTTTTTGACCGCAATTTGAATACCACTATCAAAGTAAGGAACAGAGAAGTCGAAGGCTTTTTTACGATCATCCGTAATCGTCATGCCTGCAACCATTCCATCTGCTTGACCAGATTCAACAGCTTGGACAGCAGAACTAAAACCAATAAATTTAAATTCAACATTGAAACCTTGTAATTCAGCTGCACGTTTGACTAAATCTACATCAATTCCGACATAATCGCCTTGGGCATTTTGAAACTCAAACGGAGCAAACGTAGAATCACTAGCAATCACATATTTCTCTTTTTTAGGAGTGATTTTTTTCATCTGTTCGCCAGCGTCTTGTGTATTTGTTTCATCGCCTGTCGCTAAGTAGTTGTTTAAAATTTTATCATAAGTACCATTGTCTTTAAGATTTTTCAAACCAGCGTTGAACTTTTTGATTAATTCAGGGTTTTGGCCTTTTTTCACTGCGAAACCATAAGAACTACCTGTTTCTTTATCGCCAACTAATTGTAATTTTTGGCCATTTTTAACTGCGTAGCCTAATACAGGATAGTCATCCACGATTGCATCTGCTTCACCGTTTTCTAAGGCTTTATAAAGACCCGTTGCATCATCAAAATTTTTGATGGTGTAGTCATATTTCTCTTTATTTTTTTCAAGGAAATTGGCACTTTCAGTTCCAACTTTAGCCGCAACCGTTTTGCCTTTTAAATCACCATATGATTTAATTTTGTCATTTCCTTTTTTAACCGCTAATTGTAAACCGCTATCGAAGTATGGATTTGAAAAATCAAAGGATTTTTTTCGTTCATCTGTAATGCTCATTCCAGCAATCATGCCATCAATTTGTTTAGATTGAATCGCTTGGACTGCACTATCGAAGCCTAATGGTTTTAAATCCACTTCAAAATCTTGATCTTTGGCAATCGCATCTAATAAATCAACGTCAATCCCAATGTATTTTCCTTTTGAGTCTTGGAATTCAAAAGGAGCGAATGTTAAATCCGTTCCGATTGTATATTTCTTTCCTTCTGCATGTGCTGAAGTGCCACTAATGAATGTTAGCAGAGTTACCATCATCACAAAGAAAGAAAGTAAAAAGTGTTTCCTTTTCATAAAATACCTCCTAGTTTTGCATATTGAACAATTATATAGTAAGAAATAGGAAGCTGACAAGTATTTGAACGCTAAAAAGAGAAAAAAACTCTAATTTCCTTACATTGCATGTTATAAAATATAACATATAAATTAAGAACAAAAGATTAAGATCAGTTGAAGTCCGAAACACCAAAAGTGGCGAAAATATGTTCGGTATGTTAAACTAATAAGTGGACATTCTGCCAGAATGGGCCGATAATTTAAGAGAGATTAGACACTTTGAGGGGGAGTTATAAATGATCGAAAGAGAAACTTCCAATACCTTTCATTTGGCTTCTAAATATGAGCCAGCCGGAGATCAGCCAGCCGCTATTGCTGAACTAGTTGACGGTGTCAAAGGTGGAGAAAAAGCTCAAATTTTACTTGGAGCGACCGGAACAGGTAAAACATTTACAATCTCTAATGTGATTCAAGAAGTGAACAAACCAACATTAGTGATTGCACATAATAAAACACTAGCTGGACAATTATACGGGGAATTTAAAGAATTTTTCCCAGATAATGCGGTCGAGTATTTTGTCAGTTACTATGATTATTATCAACCAGAAGCATATGTACCCTCAAGTGATACATATATTGAAAAAGATTCCAGTATTAATGATGAAATTGATAAACTACGCCATTCAGCGACAAGTTCTTTATTGGAACGAAACGATGTCATCGTGGTAGCATCAGTTTCTTGTATTTTTGGTTTAGGGGATCCGCGGGAATACAGTCAACAAGTTGTTTCATTACGTGTGGGAATGGAACTGGATCGTAATGAGTTACTAAAAAGCTTAGTCGATATTCAATTCGAACGAAATGATATTGATTTTCAACGGGGGCGTTTTCGCGTCCGCGGTGATGTGGTTGAGATATTCCCAGCTTCACGGGATGAGCATGCGCTACGTGTTGAATTTTTCGGAGACGAAATTGATCGAATTCGTGAAGTAGATGCGTTAACTGGTGAAATTGTCGGCGAAACAGAGCATGTCGCTATTTTTCCAGCAACACACTTTGTGACGAACGAAGAACATATGGAACACGCCATTTCGCAGATCCAAGAAGAATTAGAGGCACGTCTGAAAGTGCTTCGTAGTGAAAACAAATTATTGGAAGCTCAACGTTTGGAACAGCGAACCAATTATGATATTGAGATGATGAGAGAAATGGGTTATACATCAGGGATTGAAAATTACTCTCGACATATGGATGGTCGTCAAGAAGGGGAACCTCCATACACGCTATTGGACTTTTTCCCAGATGACTTCTTACTTGTAATCGATGAGTCTCATGTAACAATGCCGCAAATTAGAGGGATGTATAATGGTGACCGAGCACGGAAACAAATGTTAGTGGACTATGGTTTTCGTTTACCAAGTGCACTTGATAACCGACCGCTTCGGTTAGAAGAATTTGAACAACATGTAAACCAAATTGTTTATGTATCGGCAACACCAGGCCCTTATGAAATGGAACAAACAGAGACTGTTGTTCAACAAATCATTCGACCAACAGGTTTACTAGATCCAGAAGTAGAAATCCGTCCAATTATGGGTCAAATTGATGACTTGGTGGGCGAAATTCATGAACGGATCGAAAAAGATCAGCGGGTGTTTGTCACAACCTTAACGAAGAAAATGGCCGAAGATTTAACCGACTATTTCAAAGAATTAGGCTTAAAAGTTAAATATTTGCATAGTGATATAAAAACACTGGAAAGAACGGAGATTATCCGCGACTTACGATTAGGCGAATTTGATATTCTAATAGGTATTAACTTATTACGTGAAGGAATCGATGTGCCAGAAGTTTCCTTAATTGCGATTCTAGATGCGGATAAAGAAGGCTTCTTACGTAGTGAACGCTCATTAGTGCAAACGATGGGACGGGCTGCCCGGAACGCCGAAGGAAAAGTTATTATGTATGCAGATAAAATCACCGATTCGATGCAACGAGCTATGGATGAAACAGCACGACGTCGAGCGATCCAAGAAGCATATAATGAAGAACATGGCATTGAACCAAAAACAATTATTAAAGAAATTCGTGATTTAATTTCTATTTCCAAAACAGCTGATAAAGATGAAACAGTGGTTCAATTGGATAAATCATATGAAGATTTATCAAGACAAGAAAAAGCTGATCTATTAATGAAACTTGAAAGAGAAATGAAAGATGCGGCCAAAGCATTAGACTTCGAAACTGCAGCCACATTACGAGATACCATTCTTGAATTAAAAGCTGCCAAATAAGTCAACCAACGGATTAAGTAAAAGATACGATGAACCATCGTATCTTTTACTAATCTTTTCTTTATAGAATGACTTGAAATGATTTGACGTAAGAGATTTAGTAAAAGGAGAACATATATGGCAAATGATAAAATTGTGATTCATGGTGCACGCGCCCATAATTTAAAAAATATTGATGTTACGATTCCTCGTGACAAAATGGTTGTTGTAACAGGACTATCTGGTTCTGGCAAAAGTTCATTAGCCTTTGATACGCTTTACGCAGAAGGGCAACGGCGTTATGTAGAGAGTCTCTCTGCTTATGCGCGACAATTTTTGGGACAGATGGATAAACCAGATGTTGATAGTATCGATGGTTTAAGTCCAGCCATTTCGATTGATCAAAAGACGACAAGTAAGAACCCGCGCTCAACGGTGGGGACGGTCACGGAAATCAATGATTATTTACGATTGTTATTTGCTCGGGTAGGCCATCCAATTTGTCCTAACGATCATATTGAAATTACCAGTCAGTCTGTTGAACAGATGGTTGATAAAGTCTTAGAGCTACCAGAGCGAACAAAAATTCAAATTTTGGCGCCTGTTGTGGTCAAGAAAAAAGGACAACATAAAAAAGTGTTTGAAATGATCCAACGTGAAGGGTATGTCAGAATGCGAGTGGATGGTGAAACCTATGATGTTAGTGAGGCACCAGAACTTGAAAAAAATAAAAAACATGATATTGCGATTGTGATTGACCGTATCGTTGTGAAAGAAGGCATTCGCTCTCGCTTGTTTGATTCGTTTGAAGCGGCTTTGCGTTTAGCTGAAGGTTACGCAATTGTTGATGTGATTGGTCAAGAAGAGATGTTGTTTAGTGAACATTATGCCTGTCCTTATTGTGGGTTCACGGTTGGTGAATTGGAACCACGTTTGTTCTCTTTTAATGCGCCATTTGGAGCTTGTCCCGATTGTGATGGTTTAGGCGTTAAATTAGAAGTGGACAAAGACTTAGTGATTCCAGATCCCACTAAAACCTTGAGAGAAGGAGCTGTTGTTCCGTGGAACCCTATTAGTTCTCAATATTATCCACAAATGTTGGAACAAGCAGCCACCAGTTTTGGGATTGATATGGATACGCCGTTTGAAGAATTACCTGCAGACCAACAAGAAATTATTTTAAATGGTTCTGGCGAGAAAAACTTTCATTTTCATTATGAAAATGACTTTGGTGGTGTTCGTGACGTGGAAGTGCCATTTGAAGGGATTTTAAAAAATATTAAACGACGTTACCATGAAACAAATAGCGATTTTACACGAGATCAAATGCGGTTATACATGACAGAATTGACTTGTCGAAGCTGTCAAGGGTATCGTTTGAATCCGCAAGCTTTAGCTGTAAAAATCAATGGCACGCACATTGGTGAAGTCAGTAAATTAGCAATAAAAAATGCGGTCCAATTTTTTGAAGGTGTGTCTTTATCTGAACAAGAAACAACGATTGCTCGGCCAATTTTAAAAGAAGTCGAAGATCGGTTAACCTTCTTAAAAAATGTCGGTTTAGATTACTTGACCTTAAGTCGAGCTGCCGGCACACTTTCTGGTGGAGAAGCACAAAGAATTCGCTTGGCAACACAAATTGGGTCAAACTTATCAGGTGTCCTTTATATTTTAGATGAACCATCAATTGGTTTGCATCAACGAGATAACGACCGCTTGATTGACTCTTTGAAAAAAATGCGGGACTTAGGCAATACATTAATTGTGGTGGAACATGATGAAGATACAATGATGGCTTCGGATTACTTGATTGATGTGGGGCCTGGCGCTGGACATCTGGGCGGCGAAATTGTAGCCGCCGGTACGCCGGAAGAGGTTGCTAAAAATCCGCATTCATTGACTGGACAATATCTTTCTGGGAAAAAAGTGATTCCTGTGCCAAAAGAACGTCGCAAAGGCAATGGCAAAGCGATCAAAGTCACTGGTGCCAGTGAAAATAATTTGAAAAATGTCAGTGTTGAGTTTCCGCTCGGTGAATTTGTCGCTGTCACAGGCGTTTCAGGTTCAGGGAAAAGTACTTTAGTCAATCAAATTTTGAAAAAAGCACTGGCTCAAAAATTAAATCGTAATTCCAATAAACCTGGGAAACACAAAAGTATCACTGGTTATGAAGCCATTGAAAAGATTGTTGACATTGACCAAAGTCCAATTGGTCGAACACCAAGAAGTAATCCAGCGACTTATACTAGTGTTTTTGATGACATTCGCGATTTGTTTGCCCAAACAAATGAAGCCAAGGTTCGTGGCTATAAAAAAGGTCGCTTTAGTTTTAACGTCAAAGGTGGCCGTTGTGAAGCTTGTCGCGGGGACGGTATCATCAAAATTGAAATGCACTTTTTACCTGATGTCTACGTACCTTGCGAAGTTTGTCATGGCAAACGGTATAATTCTGAGACGTTAGAAGTTCATTATAAAGGCAAAAACATTTCTGATATTTTAGATATGACGGTGGAAGATGCCGTAGAATTTTTCAAACATATCCCTAAAATCCATCGTAAATTGCAAACCATTGTGGATGTAGGCTTAGGCTATGTGACATTGGGGCAGCCAGCAACTACTTTATCTGGTGGGGAAGCACAGCGGATGAAGCTAGCGAGTGAACTCCATAAAAATTCTAATGGGAAAAACTTTTATATTCTGGATGAACCAACAACAGGCTTGCATACCGATGATATTGCGCGGTTGCTTCTAGTATTAGAGCGTTTAGTGGAAGCGGGCAATACCGTTTTAGTGATTGAACATAACTTGGATGTCATCAAATCTGCGGATCATGTGATTGATCTAGGGCCAGAAGGTGGCGACGGGGGTGGTACGATTGTGGCAACAGGAACGCCAGAAGAAGTTGCTAAAGTCAAAGACAGTTACACAGGATATTATTTAAAACGTGTTCTGAAATAAACATTAATGATTAGATAAAGAACCTTGTTTTTATGGGAAACAAGGTTCTTTTATTATAAAATAACGAATATTTTTTAATTAAAATTAAAAATAAATGTTGACTTAATGTGTAATCAAAAGATATACTATGTTTGTTAACAAAATAACAATGAATACGAAGGGAAGTCTTAAATGAAAAACAAAAAAATAACAACAAGTTTAGTAACAGCAGGAATGGTCTTAGCCATCGGAATCACACCTTTTGTACATAGTAACACAATGGAAGCAGCCACCTTAATTTCACAATCAGACCATGAAAAAGTAATGAGTTTTACCAAGAAAGACTTAAAAGAAGCAACGGGCATTCAATTGGAGCCGGCGACAGTACAAGCCACTCATCAGGAATTAAAGCAACAAATTACCTGGGAAGCATTAGGCTATTCCACAATTGATGCGCAAAATATTGCGACACGTTTTACCCAAAATACATATCAGGCTCTGGGGATTTTAACAGATATCGCCAACCACTCAGACCTTCAATTGAAAGTCATTACCATTAATAATCCCTATCTAGCAACAGCTAAAATTGGCACCTTTAAGTGGGAAACCGTAACTCCTGAAGTTGGTGGGGACCATGAAACAGCAGATAATGAACTGACCACACCGACACCAACTGTTGCCAGTCTTCAAGAGATTGACGTAGAAATCGAATACGACGAAAATGAAATTGAGTTCACCTATGAAATAAAATCGAATGGAACAATTGAAGCAACGTATGAAGATGAATTTGCTGATTTAGAATTAGAAGGTCAGGCAGCACAAGACAAAATCATGACTCTTTTAGACGGATTGTCAATCAAAACAGCTACAAATGAACAAATTAAAGAACATATTACGAAAAAGTTAGCCGTGAATGAACAAGTAAAACAATTTGAGTTTGAAGCTAATTTTACTGATAAAACAGAAATTGAGTTTGTATTAAAATAACGCAAAGTTATATTGTACAATTCAGCAATTAAAACAGCATTGACATTCTTGTCTATGCTGTTTTTCTATGAAAGAATAGAAATCTTTATAAGAATGATTGAAAAGCTTTCTTTGATACGCCCGGGGTGTTATAATATAGTGATGCAAGTGAAGGGAGTGTTGAATATGCCAGAAAATTTACAACTGGTTATTATTACAGGAATGAGTGGCGCTGGAAAAACAGTCGCTGTCCAAAGCTTTGAAGACATGGGCTATTTCTGTATCGACAATTTACCACCAAGCTTAATCCCAAAATTTTGGGAATTAATTAAAGAATCTGGAAAAGTCACCAAGATTGCGTTAGTGATTGATTTACGTTCACGGACCTTCTTTAGAGAAATTCAGGATATGTTAGTCGAACTTGAAAATACCAATTTTATTGATACAACGATTTTATTTTTAGATGCTACCGATGAAGAGTTAGTTTCTCGCTATAAAGAGACACGGCGTGCGCATCCAATGGCGATGGATGGTTTAGTGACAGAAGGTATTCGTAAAGAACGCGCAATGCTGGAAGAAATCAAGGCGGATGCTCAGTTGGTTATTGATACCACGGACTTGTCCCCTCGTCAATTGCGGGAACGTTTGAATAAAGAACTAGCAACGAGAGAGACACACGAATTTCGAGTGGAAATGGTGTCCTTCGGCTTTAAATATGGTTTGCCGATTGATGCAGATATCGTCATGGATGTTCGCTTTTTACCTAATCCTCATTATATTGATGAACTACGACCATTAACTGGAATGGATCAACCTGTTTATGATTACGTGATGGGCTTCCCAGAAACAGATGAATTTTATACCAAATTTATCGATTTACTGCGAACAGTCTTACCTGGATATAAAAAAGAAGGTAAAAGTAGTGTCACCATTGCAATTGGCTGTACTGGCGGACAACATCGCTCTGTTGCATTGACAGAACGTATTGGCACTGAATTAAAAGAGGAAGATTACCATGTAAATATTACCCACCGCGACCGCTTAAAAAGAAAAGAAACGGTTAATCGCTCTTAATGAAAACCTATCGAATTCGTAAACCGAAGATCGTAGTTGTTGGTGGTGGAACAGGCTTGCCAGTAATTTTAAAAAGTTTAAGAAATCAAAGTGTTGATATTACTGCCGTCGTAACGGTCGCTGATGACGGCGGTAGTAGTGGCGAGCTTCGTTCTTCTATTAATAACATGACACCTCCGGGAGATTTAAGAAATGTTTTAGTGGCATTGTCAGATATGCCACAATTATATGAAGATATTTTTCAATATCGTTTTGATAAATCAGATAGTCATTTTGCCAATCATGCAATCGGTAATTTGATCATTGCTGCTGTCTCAGAAATGAGAGGAAGTACGTATGAAGCGATTCAATTGCTTTCAAAAATGATGCATGTTGATGGACGGATTTATCCATCATCAGAACGACCATTAACGTTACATGCCGTATTTAAAGATGGCTCAGTGGCGGTCGGAGAATCAAAAATTGCACTGGATCGCAAGACGATAGACCATGTGTTTGTGACAAATACACACGGAGAAGAACAGCCAAGAGCTGCGCGCAAAGTCGTCAAAGCAATTGAAGAAGCAGACATGGTCGTGTTAGGGCCAGGGAGTCTTTTTACAAGTATTTTACCTAATTTAGTTATTACAGAAATTGGTGAAGCCATCAAACAAACAGCAGCGGAAGTAGTCTATATTTGTAACATTATGACCCAAAAAGGGGAAACGGAACATTTTACGGATGCCGATCATGTTCGTGTCTTAAACGAGCATTTACAAGCACAGTTTGTTGATACAGTACTGGTTAACACAGAAAAAGTACCAGAAAATTACATGGATCCTGAAATTTATGATGAATATTTAGTTCAAGTAAAGCATGATTTTCAAGGATTACGTGAAGAAGGATGCCGAGTCATTTCGACAGACTTTTTAGAATTAAGAGATGGCGGAGTTTTTCATGATGGGGAAAAAGTTGTTGAAGAACTTTTCCGTATCGTATTTGGAACGAAATATTAATTAATCAAAAGAATCAGGAGAGGAGGAGCTTAGATGTCTTTTGCCTCGGATGTCAAAAAAGAGTTAACTGGTTTAGAAGTTCATCGAGAACACGCGAAAGCAGAATTAGCAGCATTAATTCGGATGAATGGCTCACTTAGCTTAGTTAATCAACAGTTTGTCTTGAATGTACAAACGGAAAATGCTGCAATTGCTCGTCGAATGTATTCATTGCTAAAAGATCATTACCATGCACAAGCAGAATTATTAGTTCGTAAAAAAATGAAACTAAAGAAAAATAATGTTTACATTGTGCGTCTAAAACAAGATACACAAAAAATTCTAGCTGATTTGGATATTATGGATGGGGTCGTTTTTAATGGCAATGTGTCAAATGAAATCATGGGTAACGCGCAAAAAATGCGTTCCTATTTACGCGGGGCCTTTATGGCTTCTGGCTCAGTTAATAATCCGGAAACAAGTCGCTATCATTTAGAAATTTTTTCAATTTATGAAGAACACAATAATGATATTTGTAAGATGTTGAATTACTATGACTTAAACGCTCGAACATTGGGACGCCGAAATGGGTATATTTGTTATTTAAAAGGTGCCGAAAAAATTGCCGACTTTTTAACGTTAATTGGTGCCACTAACTCTATGTTGAAATTTGAAGATGTCCGAATTGTCCGTGATATGCGGAATTCAGTAAATCGTTTAGTAAATTGCGAAACCGCGAATTTAAATAAAACCATTGATGCTGCTTCAAAACAAATTGAAAATATTCAATTTATTGAAAGTACAGTGGGGCTGACGTCATTACCGGAGAAACTTCAGGAAATCGCAGAATTACGGTTAGAGTATCCGGAAGTTAGTCTCAAAGAATTAGGGGAAATGATTCCTTCAGGGGCTATTTCTAAGTCAGGTATTAATCATCGTATTCGAAAAATTAATGAATTTGCAGAAAAATTACGAGAAAAAAGTGCATAATTTTTCTGCTCCAGAAGTGAAGAATAACATTTCCGTTTGAAGTGGTATCCTTCACTTTTTATTTAAGCGTGTAAAAAAATTAAAGTGTGCAAAAAGTGTGTAGTGCTGAAACGTAGTGTTTACCTGTGGTTTAAAGAAATGACGTTGGCATGAATGTTGCTTGTAATAAAATGCAAGCGATTACTTATTGCTGTTTTTAACTAAAACATTAAAAACTATTGGAGGGGTCAAAATGGTTCAACGATTAATTAGTGCAAATGCATCAGAAATCAAACGGATGTCAAAAGAAGAGCTGTTTCAGAGTATTAAAGCGAGCGAAGGGCGCGTAATTTTATCGGAAAATGTGGTAGTTCACCCATCCGTAACAGGTGACATTACTTGTGCGGAAATGTCAAAAGCCTATGGCGCAGACATGATTTTGTTGAATGTTTTCGATGTTAATCAACCGATTGTAGTAGCCGCGTATGAAGGACAATATACTGCGGAAACATGTGTCCCTAATGATGAGGTTGTTCATCGTTTGAAAGAATTAGTCGGTTTACCGATTGGTATGAATGTCGAACCTGTTAATGAAAATTTAGACTTAGCCTCGACTAGAGTTTCGATCGAACCAGGTAGAAAAGCATCAGCAGCTACTTTCAAAAAAGCCAATGAACTGGGTTTGGATTTTATCTTATTGACAGGTAATCCTGGAACTGGCGTGACCAACGATTTGATTGCTAAAAACGTGGCCTTGGCCAAAAAACATTTTGACGGCATCATTATTGCCGGAAAAATGCACAGTTCAGGCGTAGATGAACCAGTGGTCAGTTTAAAATCAGCTGAACAATTTATTGAAGCGGGTGCTGATATTGTCTTAGTCCCAGCAGTTGGCACGGTTTGGGGCATCGATGATCAACAAGTTAAAGAAGTCGTGGATTTTGCACATTCAAAAGGAAAACTAGTTATGAGTGCCATTGGAACTTCACAAGAAAGTGCTCAACCTGAAGTTATCCAAGCAATCGGCATTAGAAATAAAATTTTAGGCGTAGATATTCAACATATTGGCGATGCAAATATGGGCTTAGTTGGTATTGAAAATATTAAAGAGCTTTCTGACGCGATACGTGGGAAAAGACATACTGTTGCTAGAATGGCTCGTTCGATTAATCGTTAAAAAGTGAACAGAGGCACGAATTCAGAAAGTTTGAATTCGTGTCTTATGATTTTTTTATTGAAAAACGGTATACTAAAAGAGAAATAAAGGTTTGAAAGGATGAGGTTTTTTATGGATATTTCAGTAATTGATGCAACAAAAGTTAACACAGAAACAGGGCTTCATATTGGGGAGAGCAATGCCCCTGTCAAAATGATAGAATTTATCAATGTTCGCTGTCCTTATTGCAGAAAATGGTTTGAAGAGTCTGAGGAACTGTTAGCACAATCTGTCAAAAGTGGTAAAGTTGAACGTATCATTAAGTTGTTTGATAAAGAAAAAGAAAGTTTACAACGCGGTAATGTGATGCATCACTACATTGACTACTCAGCGCCTGAACAAGCACTGTCAGCATTGCATAAAATGTTTGCTACGCAAGATGATTGGGGGAACTTAACCTTAGAAGAAGTAGCGACGTATGCTGAAAAAAATCTTGGCTTAAAAGAACAAAAAGATGCAGCGCTTGTTTCTGCAGTGATTGCTGAAGCCAATGCGGCGCACATTCAATTTGTGCCAACGATCATCATTGGTGAGCATATCTTTGACGAAAGTGTCACTGAAGAAGAATTACGTGGTTACATTGAAAAATAAAAAATGGCAACAGCGATAATCGCTGTTGCCATTTTTTTATTTTTAATTTAAGGCGCTACTATTTTCCATTACTTCATCGATTAAACCATATTCTTTTGCTTGTTCGGCAGTCATATAGTTATCACGATCGGTATCACGTTCAATCACTTCAATTGGTTGGCCAGTTCGTTCAGCTAAAATTGAATTTAAACGTTGACGAGTGTCTAAAATGTGACGAGCAGCAATTTCAATTTCTGTTGCTTGCCCTTGAGCGCCACCAAGTGGTTGGTGAATCATGATTTCCGCATTTGGTAAAGCGAAACGTTTGCCTTTTTGACCAGCTGTTAATAAGAAGCTACCCATAGAAGCCGCCATTCCTAATACGATAGTTTGGACATCCGCTTTAACGAAATTCATGGTATCGAAAATCGCTAAACCTGCAGAAACACTCCCACCAGGAGAGTTAATGTACAAGTAAATGTCTTTTTCTGAATCTTGGGCATCTAAGAATAATAACTGTGCAATCACTGAGTTTGCCACATTATCATCGATAGGGCCGCTTAACATAATGATGCGGTCTTTTAATAAACGAGAGTAAATGTCATAAGCACGTTCACCGCGAGATGATTGTTCAATAACTGTTGGAATTAAATTCATAAGTAAATCCTCCTATATAAAGAAACTTTTAAAGTCATTCTATCACAAAGCACTGTGAATGCCTATGAAAAGTATACCTCTTTGGTCAATAAAGGTCAACGAAGTCGCTTGAAAAATTTTGTGTCATTTTTTATCCGAAACTTTTGGATTATGTTATACTAAAATGGAAAATCAGAAAAGAGCGAGGGGAAAAATATGTTTGTTTTTGTCGCCGGAATGGTCGGTGTAATCGTCGGTGCGCTAATAGTCACAGCAAGTGCTGCCTTACATTCATCTTACAAAGAGCGAAAAGAAGTACGTTATCGTGAACTAGAACATTTGGTTAAAGAAATTGAATCATTGAATTTATTAAATAAAAAAGTCAAAGAAATTTTACAAAAGCGTGAATTATATATAGACAGATCAATTGAATACTTATCAATGGACGATTGTTTCATCAGTATCGATGATTTTATTTATTTGGAATCATTTTCTGCTCAAAATAATTTTTATTTACCGACGTACTTAATTGAAGAATTTTTTAAAAAAATTGCGCATCGTAAAGTCATTTTGACGGCCAGCGAAGTTGCTGAAATGGGCGGGCACACCTATAAAGGTGGCCGTGTTATTTTGGAAAATTTTTCAGACGAGATTTTAGCAATTATCGAAGATAAAAAACGTAAAATGCAGCGTTTATCTAACGAACCACTTCATTATTTTAAAGCGATTAAATAAAAAAAGAACCAGCGTACCCGCTAATTTTTTTGGGTATCTGGTTCTTTTTCTTGTTGTTCCATATCGGTCATAGTGTCTTCAATTTCTTTATGTAAGAAATAAGAAATAACTGTACGGATGATTACCAAGGTTGCCAATTTCAAAATATCTTGAAAAGTTGGTTTGACAATGGATTCAATAATATCGGCAGCAATCAAAATTTCTAAACTTAACAGGATATAACTACCAAGGAAATTTTTGATGAACGTATTCATTTTGGTTAAGGTAAAGCGGCTTTGATTTTGTCGTTCGCTTTTAATGAAATCTTTTCCTGCTAAACAAACACCCCAAACTAAAACAACAATCGAAAAAACATTCAGTCCCAAAATACATAGCTCAAAAAGTGGGGTTAAAAGTGTCATTAACTGATGGGGCCATTCACTCATCGTGTTCACTCCTGCCAAAAAGCCTTTTCTTTAACTATAACGAAACGGTTGACTAACGTCAAATATTGTTGAAATAAACGGGCTAAACTATTTAGCTTATAGAACAAAAATAAGAAAACAATGAATAGCATCTAACAGGTAAGTAAACGGATTGTAAAGGTTCTTTTACTTTTTTTAGTAAAAAAAGACGCTTAAAAGGAATCAAGTGTTAAAAAGTAAGTGAAAACCAACTTTATCAGCGAATAGTCTTTTCATTAATTTTTAAAAGACAAATTTTACGTTTTCAAGAGCCGAATACTGCCAAGTTTGAGCCTATAAAGGTGATAGAATCAGAAATTGAGTAAGAGATGTGTCACAAAAACCAGGGGACACATCGACTTGATGAAAGATTTAAGGAGCTGTAGTTGAAGTTAAAAGTAGCAAGTGTCCCAAACACTAGCGAAAGAAAATAGGGAGGATTAAAATGTTTAAGAAAGCAACGAAAATATTATCGACAATGGTGATTGTCGCTGGAACAGTTGTGGGAAATTTCAGTCCCACATTGGCTTTAGCCGAAGGAGTGGGTAAAGCAGGTGATACTGAAGGGATGACCAATACGGTGAAAGTTCAAGATGAAAGTTTAGCCGATTGTAAACGAATTTTAGAAGGAGAAGCAGTATTCCCAGTTGTTGAAGGCGAAACGGAACCTGTTGATTTAGTGGTTGTCGAAGATGCTAGCGGGAGTTTCTCAGAGAATTTCCCAATGGTTCGATCAGCAATTGATGAAGTGGTTCAAGGATTAACAGACAAAGACCGTGTGATGTTAGCTTCTTATCGTGGTGGGCGCCAATATATGTTTCCTGATGGAACTACAAGAGTCAATGATGGAGATAAAGAGTTAAATGTTCGCGTGAATACACCATTAACATTTGATAAAGGTCAATTTGTATCAAATTTTGGAAGTGTTCGAACTTATGGTGGAACACCAACAGCTAAAGGTATGAAATTAGCCTTAGATGAATATAATGCGACGCATGGTGACTTAACGAATCGTAAAACTTATTTCTTATTAGTGACAGATGGTGTTGCCAATACTCGATTAGATGGTTATTTACACAAAACCAATACAAATGATTGGATTAGTGAATATCCAGATCCAAATCATCCATCAGGTACTTGGGGAGCTAGTAATTATGTATCTGTGGAATATAGTAATGACTATCAAGGCGCAGCAGAAGAAGTTTTGGCGTTGAATCAAGAAGTTACAAATGAAGGATATGAAATGATTAATGCCTTTTGGGAAAGTGTTGAGTCTTTAAGTTCAGTTCATTCTTATTTTGATAAATATAAATCAGAAGTCGGTCCTTTTGTAAAACAAGAGCTACAAAAAGGTGCTAGTACACCAGAAGATTTTATTACTAGCCAATCGATTGATGATTTTACCAATCAATTAAAACAAATTGTCCAAGATCGTGTGGGACAATCAGCAACAGCTAATGCTTCATTAACAGTTGCTGATCAATTTGATATTCAATCAGCAACAGCGACAGATGATGCGGGAAATGAAGTGCCTGTTCAGATTGACGGTCAAACAATTTCTGTTGTTAGTGTAGCAGGCTATGTTGGTAATATTACCATTCATTATACAGTGAAAGAAAATACAGCGATTGATGCAGATACTTTAGTCAGCTCAGGTTCAATGACTCAAGGTGAGGTAGCCAAAGATTTTCCTGAAGCAACGATCCCTAAAAATGACCATGCCCATGACTGTGACATTACACCAGAAGATCCAGGGATTACGAAAGATATTGAAAACCAAGATCACTTAGATTTAACCAATCGCAACGATCCCTTTGATTGGCATGTCAAAGCCGATTTTGGTAATGAAACGGCTGACTGGACCCAAGCAAGTGTTACTGATGACATTAATTCATTATTAGACATTCAAAAAGTAGTAGTTACAGATGAAAATGGAAAAGATGTTACAGCTGAAGGAACATTAACAACTGATAACAATAAAATTGTTTTTACTATTAATAAGCAAGACGATAGTTATGCGTACTTATCTGACCATACCTACACGATGACCATTACAACAACCATTAAAGCCGATGTAACCGATGAAGAATTAGCCCCTTATATCCAACAAGGTGGGATTCCTAACCAAGCGGACTTAAACTTTGGGAACGATGGCGATGTGTTACATTCAAACAAACCAACGGTAACACCACCGCCAGTTGATCCAAATATTACCAAAGACGTAGAAGGTCAAGATCATTTAGACTTAACTAACCGCGATCAAGCATTCAAATGGAACGTAAAAGCAGCCTTCGGAAATGAAACAGCTGACTGGACCCAAGCCAGCTTAGTCGATGATATCAACAAAGTCTTAGACATTGCAGATGTGAAAGTCACCGACGAAAATGGCAAAGATGTCACAACTAATGGCACAGTAACACAAGAAAATAACAAAGTAACCTTTACCATGAAAAAACTAGACGACAGCTACTCATACTTAGCTGGACATACCTATACCATGACAATCACAACCAAAATTAAAGCCGACGCAACAGATGAAGAATTAGCGCCTTATATCCAACAAGGTGGGATTCCCAACCAAGCGGACTTAAACTTTGGCAACGATGGCGATGTGTTACACTCAAACAAACCAACAGTCACACCACCGCCAGTTGATCCAAATATTACCAAAGACGTGGAAGGTCAAGAACATTTAGACTTAACTAACCGCGATCAAGAATTTAAATGGAATGTCAAAGCCGCATTCGGAAATGAAACAGCTGACTGGACACAAGCCAGCTTAGTCGATGACATTAATAAAGTCTTAGACATTGCAGATGTGAAAGTCACCGACGAAAATGGCAAAGATGTCACAACTAATGGCACAGTAACACAAGAAAATAACAAAGTAACCTTTGCCATGAATAAACAAGACGACAGCTACTCATACTTAGCTGGACACACATATACCATGACAATCACAACCAAAATTAAAGCCGACGCAACCGATGAAGAATTAGCCCCTTATATTGAACAAGGCGGCATTCCTAACCAAGCGGACTTAAACTTTGGCAACGATGGCGATGTGTTACATTCAAATAAACCAACAGTGACACCACCTGCACCAACACCAGAAGATCCAAAAAAACCTGAACCTAAACAACCGCTAAAACCGAAGAAACCGTTGACGCCTACAAATCATCAAGCACCAACGAACCCAGTCAATTTTAGAAAATCAGCAAGTAAAGGGATTCATTTACCAATGACTAATACAACAGTAAATCCACTTTACATGATCGCAGGTTTAATTGTCCTTATCGTGGCTATTAGCTTTGGGATAACCAAAAATAAAAAAAGAAAAAAATAGACAAACTAAAAAGGAAGAAAAAACATGAATAAAAAAATTTCGTTCAGTCTGTTAATTTTGTTACTTAGCTTGTTGGTAGGTTTGACATTTATTCCGCATAAAAAGGAATTAAGTTTTAATGAGTATCAAGAGAAAAAACACTCTGGCGAAACATTTTATGTTGTTTTAAAAAAGAAAAACTGTTCAGATTGCCAGAATTTCGAGAAGCTATTAGAAGCACCTAAGCAAGTCTATTACGTGGAATTAACCAACAAAGGGACCATGAAAGAATGGTCAACCTTTATACGAGAAAACAAGGTCCAACATGTGCCATCTATGTTTAAAATAGATAATGGCCATCTTAAGAAAGTTGATGGAGAAGGAGATGCGAACCAATTATTCGCAAACTATCAAAAAATAATGCAGTAAAAAGAATCAAAAAAGACAAGGCAAGTTTCCTGAATAAAGGAAACTTGCCTTGTCTTTTTTGATAGGAATAGTCTTTTATTAAATAACATGTGAAATGCCTTGCAAATTTATTTTGGTTTGATAAAATAAATTTGAACATATGAATTAATTTTCATTTGTTTTGAAAGGAGGAACAAATGATTGAATTGATTTTGCTTTTGTCGGTGATTCTTTTAGGTTTATTCATTGGAAACAAAAGAGTTGATAAGTGGCTTTTTTTTAAAGCATTGCTTTTGTTTTCTGTTATGCTAAGTGTGAGCATCCTAATTTCGGTAGTTATGTATCTATTATTAACAATAGGCGTTACAAACATAATTGGGCAGCAGTTAGAGTCGGTATTTCTTTTAGGAATAGTCGTTATCATCAGCACGAGTCTTTTATTATATTTTTTATTGAATTTAACGACGAAAAAAATTATTTTACCAATGACTTTAATGAAAATAATTGAATATTATATTCAATGGTTACTAATTTATGTTACTATTTATCAAGTGATTTTTGATCAGTTTATTGTTTCTTCAGAAGTAAAAAATACATTACAAGGGAATCTTGATGAGCCAGTCGCAATCATTATTGTTATTTTGCCATCATTTATTTCAATTTGGATTGCCGTTGTTTTATTTAGGATCCGTATGGAAGAACTTTAATCAGATACTTTTAGAATGGAGGAGTCAGTATGTCTGCTTGGCAAACATTTAAAAATGGAACAAGGCAATTTTTTAAAGACATCTTGCAGTATTTATGGTTATTTTTTACTTTAAATGTCTTATTATTATTGGTGGGTGGGGCTTTTAGTTGGGCTACTTCCAACGCGTTAAAAAGTCAAGGCATTCCTTATCTTTCGTTTAATAACCTGAATTTACTGTTGGAAAAGCCCCTTGCTCTGGTGTTATTAATTCTCTTGTTGATCCTTTTTTTAGGTGCAGTTTTTTATCAGTTTACCTTTTTACTATTAGGGATTTTTCAAATACGGCAAGACCATCGCTTTCATTTTAAAGGGGTTACCAAGGCATCTTTTAATGTTCTTAAAAAGCAAGGTGCCCGTTCGTGGTTATTCTTTTTCGGTTATTTTGTTGTCATTGTACCTTTTGGCAACCTAATTTTCCAAAGTAATCTATTGACGAAATTTGTGATTCCAGATTTTATTGTTGAGTTTTTGTCCCAACGAATTCCTTACTTGGTGGGGTTACTGGTCTTTGGATTAGTAGTCTGGTACTTAGCTATTCGTTTCATTTACACGCTTCCGTTAATGATTCTCGAGAGAAAAAAAGCGGGCGAGGCAGTTAAGGCCAGTTGGTCAATGACAAACAAAAGATTATGGTTTATTCTTCGGAACATTGCATTTGTGACCATCGCGGTATTTGTTTCAACGTATGCTATTTATGTGTTACTTTATCTTTTACAGTTGAAGTTAGATACCTTGAGCGATACCATTAGCTTGCTAGGTGGTATTTTAAATTTAACCGTTGTCCAATTTTTACAGTTTGTCTCTAATGCTTGGCTTTCAGTATTACTGATTAATTTCTTATATACACAATTAAATGTTCAGGCAGAAATGACGGCAAAAGTTGCCTTTGTTAAAGAAACGAAGCGTAATAAATTAGTGACTATCGGAATGGGCCTAGGACTATTCACCCTTTTTGGCGGTTATATAATTTTTAACGCTGTTTACTTAACGGGGCTATTAGAATCGAAACCTTTGATTATTTCGCATCGAGGGGTCACCAATAGTAATGGCGTACAAAATACTATTCCTGCTATGGAAAAAACCATTAAATTTAAACCAGATTATATCGAAATTGATGTTCAAGAAACCAAAGATCATCAATTTGTTGTGATGCATGATGCAAACCTTAAAGAACTCGCCGGCGTTGATGGCACGCCGCAAGAATTTACGTTGGCTGAATTAACAAAAACGACCCTTAAAGAAAATGGCCAAGAAGCACCAATTGCCAGTTTTGATGATTATTTAGCGAAAGCAAACCAAGTCAAACAAAAATTACTAGTAGAAATTAAAACGTCCAAACAAGATAGTCAAGGTGCGCTTTCCAACTTTATTGAAAAATATGAACGTCCGTTGCTAAAGAATCACCATCAGGTTCAATCTCTCGACTACAATGTGATCAAAGCGTTTAAAAAAGCCAAATCAAAAGTAAAAGTTAGTTTTATTTTGCCCTATAATTTCACTTTTCCAGAAACACAAGCTGATTTGTATACAATGGAAGCTACCACGTTGAATGATACCTTCATTTTAAAAGCTGACCAACAGAAAAAAGCAGTTTATGCTTGGACAGTTAATGACTCAGAGGTATTGAGTAAGATGCTCTTTATGGACGTCGCTGGAGTGATTACCGATGATTTGGAGTTAGTTAATGAAGAAGTCAATGACTTTGAAAAAAATCCATCGTATGCTGATCGTATTTTGCATTATATTTTTATGTTGCCAAGTGTGGCTTCTCAATAAAAAATGAAGAAGAGGGTTAAACGAAATGAAAAAAGAATTTTCGCGAGTACTTCTTAAAAATCAATCAGATGAAATTCTTATCTTAAAAGATCGGCCAGACACATGGAATTTCCCTGGAGGAAAACAAGAACTTGGTGAATCAGCGCTGGAATGTGCGATTCGTGAAATTAAAGAAGAATTAGCAGTGGAAATTACTGAACTTGAAGAAATTTTTACTGGACCACTCGTTTTTGATTCAATCGTTTGGCAAGGACATTTTTATTTTGCCAAACAAGCCCAAGGAAAAGTTACGCTGAACGAACCGAATAAAATTAAAGGCGTACAATTTATTAAGCGGTTTGAGGAAGTAAATTTTTCACCAGGATTAGCTCCGCTATTTGATTATTTAGCGTGTAGCGATTATTTAAAGTTAAACAGAACTAACTGGAAATAGAGAGAATAGGCGTGTCTATTCCAACATACGTTGAAAATAGATGTAAAGGAATTTTAGACGACGGGAATGGCTAAATTCTTTTTAAATAGAATGGTTGTAAAATTAGTTCTTGGTGATATTGCTTAATAAAATAGCTTTATTTTTGTCTCCTAAATTTACAAAAATCATTTTTAATTATCTTCTTCCTTTAGTCAAAGAATTATAGTGGTAAAATAATTGAAAAAATGTCATGATAAGGAGAAAATAAAAAGAAAAGTATTGGATTTGAGGTGAAGGAAAATGAACTATTTACGAACGGGAGCGGGAATCTTATTTTTTTTGATTGCATTATTTGGTGGGATTTTGGTGAATAATGCAATTGTAGGACTTTTTCCAAAGGAATTAGAATTAGTCGCTGATAGTTTAGGAACGATCGGGCATGTGGGATTTTTTCTTTTAATGATTTACTTAGCCAGTAAAGTTGAAAATAAACCATTAAGAGAATATGGAATATGGAACGAAAAAGGCAAAGTTCGTTTATTATCAGATGGTTTGTTATTAGGTATCCTTATCTTTTTAGTGGCTGTTTTTCCATTGTATGTAACTAACCTGTATTCTTTAGGAGCTGGCGACAAAAGTTTGATGAATGCAGTTAATAGTTTTATCGTCTTTATTGCAGTTGGTACAACGGAAGAATTATTTTTTCGTGGGTATGTTCAGCATCATTTGTTAAAATATGGTCCAATCAAAGCGATGTTAATTGCTGCAGTAACGTTTGCTGGTATTCACGGTTTAAATCCTAATATCACAATTATTTCTTTATTAAATATTTTTTTAGTAGGCCTATTGTTTAGTACTATGATGTATGCAACAGGAAGTATCCTAACGCCAATTGGGGCTCATATTACATGGAATTGGTTACAGGGGTCTGTCTTAGGAATTCCAGTGAGCGGACAAGAAGAAGCTGGATTTTTCAAAACAGTGATTGGTTCTAATCATCCATTGTTAACAGGCGGTCAATTTGGTGCAGAAGGTTCGTTATTCCTCACTGTAACACTACTAATCGTTGTAACTCTGTGGTTTACGTATCTATTAAAATCTGGAAAAATGACTCGCTATCGGACTAAAGTGTTTTCTGACTAAAAATGATTTAAATGTTTTTTATAAGAAGTTCAGTATTGTGAGTAGGATACACTCTAAAGCTAGAGCGTTCGTTTAATAACGAATGCTCTAGCTTTTTTATTGAAGGAATTCTAATTTTTTTCCCCAAGGAAGCAAAAAATACAACTGTTTTTTTATGGATATATATGTATTAATGAGTAGGTGAAATAATATACGAGTTTGTTGCACCATGGTTAAAAGGAGTTGAAAAGATGAAAAAATTATTATTTTTCGGAGCTGTGCTTTTTTGTTGTTGTTTTTTGGGGAAAAGTGTATTTGCTGAAGAAACAAGTAAAATTATTGAATCCCCGTATTATCAAGATGCCTACACCCAAAAAATTCCAGCAGAAAATACATTCATTATGAGGAATGGTGAGTTAACTACATTTGAGAAAATAACTGGAAATGTGCAAAGTGATAAGATGATTACGGGAAAAGCATCTACTTCATTAAGTGCTGTACTTATTAGAAACGTTGGCGTTTATCAAGGAAAAATGGTAAATGTCAAAGTGACATTGGAGATGCTAAAGCCTTTAGGAACAGATTTGTTATTAACTAAAGAAAAATTTTTACGATTACAAATCTGGTCAGGTGGAGTTGCAAAAGTTACTTATGAATTTTTGAATCAAGACTTGCAACCCTTCCCTTTAAAAACGACTTTTAATTTTAAAGGACTAAATAAATGGAAAGATGTGACTATTAATAATTCTGACGAAACCATTGATCACCTATTTGCTACGCCCGACTCGGCTATTGCTTATCAACAACGAAACAATGAAATGACTCTGACAGGAACAGGTGATGGTTCGACCTTTGAGTATGATTCTAGAAAAATTGCTATTACTACAAAAGCAATCGATAAATTTGAATTTATTATTAAAAATAATGATACACGTTCTGGAACAGCAGGAATTTCGGAAGTACAATATTTATCTCAATTTTTTCCTAATGTAGAGTATCCATACGCACAGGTTCAAAAAACTTCTGATCAAAAAATTATAAATAATGAGGTTGTCACAAATTTTCAACAAATTGTTCCTTCCACTGAAACAAACAACAAGATTTCAACCATGACGTACCTGATAAAAGAACCGCAACAGAACCAATTTTGTTTAAAAAATGTCACGATCAAAGATTTTTATGGCGTTGATCGTACAGGATGGTTTAATCAGCAAGTCGATCAAGAAGGTAATTTGTTGGTGAGTATCAAATCATCAACTTTAACCAATGAAGAATTTTACGATAATACCTATCAATTCACAGTTCATCATACTTTTATTGGTGGAAAAAATCGAGTTGTTGCGATGGAGGCTATTGAAAATAATAAGTTTGAGCTACAACCGACGCTAGTAGAAACAATTGAACAAGAACAACAGTTGTTAGGTGAGATGAAAACGAAGATTGATTATTTAAGTGAGATAAAAATTAAATACCTAGATAAAGATAATAAAGAGCTGTTACCAGAAGGGTCAGTAACAGGACTTATTACAACATCTACGGATCTTTCAAATTTTTATCCAGTACTTGCAGGTTATCAACCATTGAGAGAAAATAAAATAAATGATCAAGCGGTATTTATGCCCCAAATACAAACGAAAATCCACCATTATCGTAAAGAAGCACCCTTAATGATCCATCTAAAAAATGTCGAAAATCCAGAAATTATTTCAAGATTTTCAAAAGAAAAAGAGATAAATTATGAATTTAGCCATGATGAAGCAGTAGACGTCATGTTCGTTGCTCAATGTGGAGAGGAACAAAAGATTGTTAAAAAATACGCTGGTGGAAACGTTAAAAAAGAAGACACTGTGCTTTTTAAAATCCCCGATGATTGGGCTGGAAAAGAGATTCGATTTTATTTGCAGTCTTCACTAGGGGAACGTTCTAACGAAGAAATAAGAAAGTTTATCTTCGAAGACGGTGTGAAATTACAACTACCAGAAAAATTAAATTTTGGTATACAAGAAATTCCTTCAAAGGAAATTTTAATCGCTGCAAATAATCAAGAGGAGATACAAATAAATGATTCAAGTCATATTGATAAAAGCAAGTGGTCTGTAAAAGTAAAGCTGCTTCACCCAATGGCTAATTCAAATAATCAAATTCTTAGAGGGCCCTTCTTGTTTGTGAAAAAAGACAAAAAAATAACTATAAACAATGAGGAACAATTAATTTGGGCAGGTTCAGGAACGGATAAATTAGATAAACACGGACAATTAAAATTTATGTTAACACCTTCAGATGTAATAGGAACTTATTCTGGTACCTTGCATTGGTCGTTAGAAGAGGCACCGATATAATAAATGTTTCTCTGACTTAAATAAATGAATTTAAGCATACAAATGTGTTTCTACCATTTAAAAGTTATTTATATTTGTATATTCCTCGTTAATGTGTTATAGTAAATAAGTAATCAATTTTGACAAGTAATTCGAGTTATATATTTAAAAACTATACTTCTCCTTTTGCCACTCAACATTTTTTGCAATAACTTGCATATTTTTATGCACTAGGAGGAAATATATATGAACAACGGTACAGTAAAATGGTTTAACGCAGACAAAGGTTTTGGATTTATCACAGGTGAAGATGGCAATGATGTATTTGCACATTTTTCAGCTATTCAATCAGATGGATTTAAAACTTTAGAAGAAGGCCAAGCAGTAACTTTTGATACTGAAGAAGGTCAACGCGGCTTACAAGCTACGAACATCGTAAAAGCTTAATAATGAATGAAAACGGACCATGTGTTGGTCCGTTTTTTTTTTAGCTAATGGCTGAAGTTAATAATTTCTTCTATGAAAGATAGAAAACTTTAAATTTGTTGAGTAATTAGCAATAGTAGTAGGCAGGGATAAAGGACAGATAAAAAATGAAAAAATATGATCGTGTGTAGTAAACTACAGGTGTCTTATAAATAATAGAAACAATAGAAAATATCTTTCGCTGTTTTTTTTGTGAAAGTATTTATTGAATGCTGAAAAAGAGAGAGATTACTAAAAACTGATAAAACAAACGATGATTTTATCAGTTTTTTTGTATTTTTATTATATAAAAGCGCAAAAAAAAAATTACATTAATTAGAGTATATCGTTATATTAAATCAAAATATTTGTATTAATAAATAACAAATTATATACTTTTACTGTAACTAAAATTAGGAGGGTGTATAAAATGGAAAAAAGAAACACACGATTTAGATCTTATTTTACAGACGATGAGGCGGGGACAAATATTTCTTGGGGAGCAGTTTTTGCTGGTGTAATTACATTTTTATCTATTTTTATGACTCTTGGACTTATTGGATCAGCAATCGGATTCGGTACTTTAAAACCGACATCAAATAACCCTTTAGATGGTGTTGGGACTGGCCTCATTATTTGGACGATTATTACTATTGTATTATCTCTGATGGCTGCTGGATTTGTATCTGGTGTAGCGGCTAAAAGAATTGGTTTATTACACGGTTTCTTAACATGGGCAACAAGTATGATTGTAGTAATGCTTCTAGTGAGCTATACAGCAGTTAGTGCATTTTCAGCAATCGGTTCCCTTTTAGGAAATGTGGCTTCTGGTGTGGGGGATAGTGTTGGGGCAGTTGCTTCTACTACCGGCGATGCGATTTCAAAAGGTTTTGATAAAGTAACTGATGAAATTGGCACGGTCAATACACAAGAACTACAAAACAATGTAAACAAATATTTAAAAGATACGGATGTTCCAGAACTTCAACCAGATTATTTAAAAGATCAAATGAGCGAAGCGACTGATAAAATTAAAGATGCTGGTAAAGAAATTGTGAAAAATCCAAAAAATGCAGATAAGGTTTTTGATTCAACAGCTGATTCTTTACAAGACCAAGCGAAAAAAATTGGCGATTCTGTAGATAAAAATGCGATTGCGAATGCGGTAGCTAAAAATAGTGACCTATCTCAAGAAGAAGCACAACAAGCAACAGATAATATTTACAATGAATTAAAAACAGCCAGTGATGAAGCCCAAAAACAAATTGATACTGCACGTACTAATTTAGATAAAGCTAAAGATGATTTGAAAGAATCAATCGATGAAGCAAGACAAGCGGCAGAAGATGCGTCAAATACGACAGCTAAAGCGTCAATTTGGGGATTTGTTGCAATGGTCGTTGGCTTAATTATTACTTCTCTATCTGGATTATTAGGAGCTAACTTAGTGAAAAATCCTGAAAGAGAGCATAAAATGTAACAGGTCACCTAAGTTTAGGTAGGTAATTTTAAATAAAAAGAATGAGGACGAATTATCTTGAGGGTAATTCGTTCTCATTTTTGTTTATGGAGCAAAGATATGTACCTGATTAACTGATTTCTATACCATCTATATTGTAAAAATTCTTTTTTAGCACTCAATAGGATTCTATTGGTCTTTTCAACTATTTTTTAAAATTATAATAATTAGAAATTTTATATGGTAGATAGAAAAAAGTACCATTATAGGCTACAATGAAGAAGGTGAAAAAGCAAAGAGACATTTTCAAAAGGAAAATGTCTCTTACAATCAGTATTTTCTGTAATTGAATAACGCGCCCTGAGGGAATCGAACCCCCGTCTCAAGAACCGGAATCTTACGTGATATCCACTACACTAAGGGCGCGGCACGAATACTAGTTTAGCTGATATTGACAAAAATTACAAGAGGGAGGACGAAAATAATGAAATTTGAGCAACGAATGTCCCAGCAACAAAAACAAGTCCAGAAGTTGGCCATGACGCAACAGCTTCAACAATCCATTCAAATTTTACAATTTAATACGGAAGAACTGGCTGCCTTTGTTGAAACAAAAGCGTTAGAGAATCCATTGATTGATTTACAAGTAGACACGCAGTACACCACAGATTTTCCGATAACTAGTCGTTCTTACACCAACCAAGACGAAGAAAATAATTATATGAATCAAATTCCAGACTATCATTTATCATTATTTGAGTCTTTAATTGATCAAATTCATTTGAATTACCGCGATACATACTTGCGAACCTTGGTTTTGTTTTTAGTAGAATATATTGACGTGAATGGTTATTTAACGATTTCGTTAGAAGAAGCGGCAGAGAAAACTGAAGCAAGTGCCATCCAAATGTTAGATGCATTAACTTTGTTACAACAGCTAGATCCAGCAGGTGTGGGGGCACGCAATTTACAAGAATGTTTGATGCTACAAACAGAACGAGACGATGCCGCGCCTAATTTAGCGTATATTTTATTGGAGGAAGAGTTTGATGCCTTAGTCAGTCGTAAATGGGGCCCATTAGCTAAAAAATTCGGGATTGAATTAGCAGAAATTCAATTGATCTTTGATTATATACAAACGTTATCGCCAGCGCCAGGGAACATTTTTGATGCGACCGAGGAATTGTATATTCGACCAGATTTAACTGTCCGAATCAAGGAAGATCGAATAGTGGTGATTTCCAACAAAGCTGGTCGACCGACATTAAATTTTCAAGAAAATTATTTCAAACGAATGCAAGAGACTGACGACAAAGAAGTCCAAGAATACATTAAGGATAAGAAAAACGAATTTGAATGGTTAGAGCGCGCAGTGAATCAGCGAGGCGATACAATTTTACGCGTAGGGCAAGAAATTGTGCGCCGTCAAGACGCCTTCTTTTTAGAAGCAGATCGGCCATTAAAACCAATGACTTTAAAAGAAATTGCGGATGCTTTGTCTATTCATGAATCGACAGTTAGTCGTGCGGTCAATGGAAAATATCTAGAAACCACGTTTGGCGTCTTTGAATTACGCTCATTCTTCTCAACAAGTATTCTTTCATCAGAAGCAGATGGCGAGGATGTTTCGACAACGATGGTTAAAAAGCAACTACAAAAATTAATTGATGAAGAAGTCAAAAGTAAACCGTTATCTGATCAAAAATTAGTCGAGCGATTAAAAGAATCAGGCATGGAAATATCCCGGCGGACGGTGGCAAAATATCGTGAAGCCTTAGGGATTCCATCTTCATCTAAACGAAAACGATATGAGTAAAGAGCCAAAGCTTATGAGTGATTTTCATAAGCTTTGGTTGTTTTTTTACAATTTAAAAAATGTTGGTTTTTTGAATTGTAAAAAAAGCCTAAAGGAGGCAAAGTTTGCTTGCCATTTTCTAGGAAAAAACGTATATTAAAGTTACTTGCTTCTTTAAATAAAGGAAAAGAATAATTTTATAGAAAAGTTGGAAAGCACAAATGAATCAGACAGCAAATAGCAAGAAAAAACGCTATATTACAGGTTTTGATGGCATTCGGACGATCGCTGTAATTGGCGTGATTTTGTATCACCTTTTTCCCCAAGTCATGCGAGGTGGCTACTTAGGTGTTCCGATTTTCTTTGTTGTTTCAGGTTATCTTATTAACGACTTGTTGCGGCAAGAATGGGCAGAAAATCAGACCATTGATTTAAAAGGATTTTATGTGCGAAGGATGAAACGGCTGTATCCAGCATTAATTGTGATGCTTTTAAGTGCAGTTAGTTATATTACACTCTTTCAGCAGGATTTATTAAACAATATTCGCAGCGTTGTCGCTAGTAGTGTTTTTTATTACAATAACTGGTGGCAAATTTTTAAAGGGTTTTCTTATTTTGATGGATTTGCGACACAATCGCCATTTGTACATATTTGGTCATTGGCAGTTGAAGCGCAAAATTATTTAATTTGGCCATTACTTTTTATTCTTCTGGAACGATTCGTTCGTAAGCGCGGTCGAATTTTCAGTTTAGTTTTAATCGGCGCCTTGATTTCGGTGACGCTGATGGCCGTTTTATATGTTCCTGGCGCAGATCCTACACGTGTCTATTATGGAACAGACACACGTGTCTTTTCTATTTTACTCGGTAGTGCATTGGCGTATGTTTGGCCAAGCACACGCTTGAAAGAAGAAATTCCAGAAGCCTCCAAAAAAGTCTTAAATGGCGCTGGTTTAAGTGCCTTAGTTCTTTTAGTGTTAGCCTTTTTAACATTATCTGATCATACAAATTTTGTTTATTATGGCGGCATGTTTTTAATTAGTTTGGCAGCCACTGTCTTAGTGGCCGTCACGGCACATCCAGGGGCAGATATGAATCGTTGGTTAACGAATCCTGTCTTTACGTGGATAGGTAAACGGAGTTATGGCATTTACTTGTATCAATTTCCAATCATGATTTTTTATGAGGCCAAAATTAAGACCTTATCGGACCATGTTTTTTTACATTCATTGGTTGAAATAGCATTAATTTTAGTAGTGAGCGAATTGTCTTATCGTTTTATCGAACATCCACTGACACGATTGTCTTATAAGGATGTCTGGACTCAATTCACTGAGTTCTTACGGAAACCGTGGGATCTTCGTGAAAAAGGGACAATGGCCTTTATGACAGTGATTAGCGTGATTGCAGTATTCGGGTTAATTGTTGCCCCAGCAAACGCTAAAAGTGCGCAACAAGAGCAACTAGAAAAAAATATTGCGAAAAATCAGCAAAAAATTGAAGAACGTAAAAAAGAAGTCCAAGAAAGTGGCACTAAAAATAGTAGTACGTCCACAGAAAGTAGTACAAAACCGAGTGAAAGCCAAGACGTTCTACCCACACAACTCACACCAGAACAAGTAAAAAAAGCGAAGGAATTAGAAATCACGACTATTGGTGATTCTGTTATTCTAGATGGCGCTAGCGGGTTACAAGATATTTTCCCTAAAATGATTATCGATGGGGAAGTGGGCCGTCAATTGTATAGTAGCATTTCGCTAATTGGTGAACTAGATAAAAAGAAAATGCTCAAAGATACTGTTTTAGTGAGTTTAGGTACGAATGGTCCTTTTACAGAGGCACAATTTGATGAATTTATGAAAGCGTTAGGTAATCGAAAAGTTTATTGGATTAATGTTCGCGTTCCGACTAGAAGATGGCAAAATCAAGTGAATAGTTTACTTAGTCAAATGGACAAAAAATACGATAACTTAACGGTTATTGACTGGTTTAATTATAGTAACGCCCATGATGATTGGTTTTATGATGACCGAGTTCATCCAAATGTGGCAGGCGGCGAGCAATATACACACTTTATCGCAGAGAAAATTTTACAGTAGCAAAAAACTTCCAGCTCAGATGAAAGGGGCTGGAAGTTTTTTGTTATAGATAAAGAAATCGTTTACAAAATATAGTGTTTACGTTACGATAAATAAATAATCATCGTTTTTATAGGAGGTAGGTAATGAGAGAAATTCGGAGTGAGAACAGTGGAATTTATGCTGAAGATATTAGTTTTTTCTACAAAAAAAATTATTTTGTTTTGGAAGATATTAATTGGAAAATCGAAAACGGACAATGTTGGGGGATTCTTGGTCACAACGGTGCGGGAAAAACGACACTAAGTTATTTAGTTTTAGGTTTGCTGAAGCCGAGCAAAGGTGTAGTACATAATTATATAAAAAAAGTAGAATATCTTCCGGAAATGGGTGGTTTCTATGAACGACTGACAGTCAGAGAAAATATACTTTTTAAATTGGAGCTGTCGGGGGAAAAACAAAAGTCAAAAAAATTGAAACAAGTGTTAAAAGAATTTGGATTAATAGACTATCAGTTTAAACGTGTAGATAAATTGTCACAGGGATTAAAAAAAAGAGTTGCTTTAGCAATGCTTTTTTTAAGAGAGAGTGAAGCTTATTATTTTGACGAACCTACGAATGCTTTAAATCCAGAAATGAAAAAGAAGTTACGACAATTAATTATTCATTTAAAAGAAGCAGGAAAAATCATTTTAATTAATAGTCATGATTTAGCTTTCGTTGAAGAAATATGTACTAATTTTTTAATATTAAATAATGGAAAAGTCTGCTTCAATGAGCCAAATATAGGAGTCAATTTAGAAGAAATCTATTTGGAAAAAGTAGGTGGACACCATGAATAAAGAATTTTTTTATGAAATCCAAGTAGTGATTAAACGTGAGTTTCTGGAATTAAAAAGTCATCTTTGGAAATATTTCGGTTTAATGCTTTATTTGATTTTTTTTACAGTTTTCATTAGTAAAAGCGGCGGTTCAGAAGGAATTGTTTTGCCAAATGAAGCTAACTTATTTTCCAGCTTTACTTTGGCCGGTAGTTTTGCTGCTATGTTTATCATGAGTACAATGCTTCAAGAAAAAAAGCAAATGACCTTACCTCTATTACTTCTGTCTTCTGTCAGTATAACTAGGGTAGTTGTTGGGAAAATAGTGGTTGCTGTAATGATTAGTGTACCTTTTCAAGTGTTTCAACTACTTATTAGTTTTGTTATTTTAAATAACCAACAGAGTCCATATCTTTATCTATTGGCACCACAGAACGTAGTTACTTTACCTTTTATTACTTACCTGTTAGGAAGTTTAGTTCTATTGCTTTCGGTAATTATCAAAGATAAAAAGGTGGCAGAGTATCTTTCTGTTTTTTGTTCGCTGACTTTAGGTGGCATTCTCGCAAGTGCCTATATTTTATTTAATGTACAGTTTTCTTTAGTAAAGGTTTTACTTTATTTTCTGTTTTTAATAAGTTGTAGTATTTTGCTAACTATGGCAACAAGTAAGATAGTTAAAAATTCGCTATTCTTTATTGAATAGTGTGATAGAAATTTATAATAGGTTAATGATTTTCTTGAAAACCTAAGCTTTTTTTTTAGATATCTGGTATACTGTTTTTGTTACAAGTTCCCGAAAGGATTTAGCAAGTAATTGTCGTTACTTACTAAAGATGCCTTGTAACCGAAACTATTTAGGGGGAATAACATTATGACAGAAAGACATTTATTTACATCAGAATCCGTTTCAGAAGGACATCCAGATAAGGTAGCTGACCAAGTCAGTGATGCAATTTTAGATGCGATTTTGGAGAAAGATCCGATGGCCCGCGTGGCATGTGAAACATCCGTAACAACTGGTTTAGTCCTAGTATTTGGAGAAATTTCTACAACAGCTTATGTAGATATCCAAAAAATTGTTCGTCAAACTGTGAAAGATATTGGTTATACACGAGCAAAATATGGATTTGATGGAGAGACTGTCGCAGTTCTTGTAGCAATCGATGAGCAATCACCTGATATCGCTCAAGGGGTTGACGCAGCCTTAGAAGTGCGTGATCAAGATGAAAAAGACGATATTGGCGCTGGTGACCAAGGCTTAATGTTTGGTTTTGCCGTTGACGAAACACCAGAATTAATGCCCTTACCGATCGCGTTAAGTCATCGTTTGGTTCGCCGTTTAGCAGAATTGCGGAAGGAAAAAGTCTTACCTTATTTACGTCCTGATGCAAAATCTCAAGTAACAGTGGAATATGATGAGCAAGGTCAACCACAACGTGTGGATACGATTGTCATCAGTACACAACATGATGATGAAACAACCTTAGAACAAATCGAAAAAGACATTAAAGAACAAGTAATCAATGAGGTGATTCCTCATGAACTTTTAGATGATGAAACAAAATACTTTATCAACCCAACTGGTCGCTTTGTAATCGGTGGCCCTCAAGGAGATGCCGGCTTAACTGGTCGTAAAATTATCGTTGATACTTATGGCGGTTATGCTCGTCATGGCGGCGGCGCTTTTTCTGGAAAAGATGCAACCAAAGTTGACCGCTCTGCTAGTTATGCTGCGCGTTATATCGCGAAAAACATTGTTGCTGCTGGTTTGGCGAAAAAAGTAGAAGTCCAATTAGCTTATGCAATTGGTGTGGCGCAACCAGTGTCTATTTCTATTAATACGTTTGGTACGAGTGATCTTCCAGAAAGTAAATTAATCGAAGCAGTTCGTAAAAACTTTGATTTACGTCCAGCAGGTATTATTGAAATGCTAGATTTACGTCGCCCAATTTATAAACAAACTGCGGCTTATGGTCATTTTGGTCGAACAGATATTGATTTACCTTGGGAACAAACAGATAAAGTTGAAGCGTTAAAAGCTAGTTTAGCTGAATAATTAAATAAAAAACAAGAAGTCAGCCAATACTTGGCTGACTTCTTGTTTTTTAGTTTGCAATAATTTTTTTACGAAAAAGCATTTTTTTAAGACATTTTGTTCTTTTTTGTATAGAATAGCTATGGAGCGATTTAGAAAATTGACAATTGAATAGAAAAGGATGTGAACAAATGGCAAAAGAAACAAATGTTAAGTTAGTCACGGTGAGTGTTTTTGTGGCAACATTTATGACAGCTATTGAAGGGACCATTGTGTCCACTGCGATGCCAACGATTGTCGGCTCGTTACATGGCATGGAAATTATGAACTGGGTATTTTCAATTTATTTATTAACGAATGCGATGTTAACACCGATTTATGGGAAACTGGCAGATAAAATTGGTCGTAAACCTGTCTTCATGATTGGCATTATCATTTTTATTTTGGGCTCCTCGTTGTGTGGCTTTGCCCAAGATATGCTGACATTAATTATTGCCCGCGCAATTCAAGGTGTGGGTGCAGGTGCAATTTTACCAGTTGCATTAACGATTATTGCCGACATGTATTCATTGGACAAGCGAGCGAAAATTTTAGGCTTAAACAGCGCCGCCTGGGGGATTGCCAGTATTTTTGGTCCGTTAGCAGGTGGTTTTATTGTAGACACAGTCGGTTGGCATTGGATTTTCTTCATTAATGTTCCTATTGGACTTGTGTTATTGGGCTTGATTAGTATTTTCTTAGTTGAACCAAAGCGGGAACGGACCAAGATGCCAATGGATATTTTGGGCAGCGTTACTTTGATGGCCGTTCTGCTAACGTTATTGTTAGGTTTTCAAATGATTAGCGATAATGGTTTTACACTAGTAACATTTGGTTGTTTGAGTTTGAGTGTGCTCTTTTTTGTAGCGTTTGTGATGATAGAAAAACGCGCGCAAGACCCAGTGATTGATTTGCATTTATTTAATCAACCGACGTTTGTTTTAGTGAATCTTATTGCGGCGCTTATTAGTGGTTTCTTAATGGGGATTGATGTCTACATTCCGATGTGGATGCAAGGTGTTTTAGGAAAAAGTGCAGGAATTGGTGGCTTAGTTTTAGCGCCTATGTCATTACTTTGGATGGCTGGATCATTCATAGCAAGTAGCTTTATGGAAAAATATGCTATGAAAAAAGTCTTAACGATTGGGTTATCGATTCTATTAGTCGGGGCCATCTTTTTAGTGGTAATGCCAATGGCCGTTCCGTTTTGGCTTTTCTTTGTAGTGTCTTCTGTCTTAGGAGTTGGTTTTGGGATTACTATCACAACGACTACTGTGACAGCACAAAGTACGGTGGAGCCTGAAAAAATGGGGGTTGCAACATCGTTTAATACGTTGGTGCGTACAATTGGTCAGACTGTGATGGTGTCAATTTTTGGTGTGATTTTAAATGCAGGAATGTTTGCGAAATTGGAAGCGAGCCCGTTAAACGTCGATGCAGATGTCATGAATCAATTAGTGAATCCACATACTGCGAATTTAATTCCAGCTGCGTTGTTAAAACCATTACGCGGTATCCTCTATGCAGGTCTGCATAATGTTTACTTAGTCGGTGCGGGCTTAGTTGTTGTCGCTCTTTTATTAAATATTTTCGCAAAAGCGCAACGAGCGAAGGTTTAGTGGTACACTAATAGAAAGAGTATTGGAGGGAAAAGTAGATGGCCTTTTTACAAGCAAATATTTATTCAAATGTATTGGAAATGGAAGTGAATGTGAACGTCATTTTACCACAAGAAACGGTAAAAAAAGTGGGCACAAGTACCCAAGCAGCATTAACAGATATTCCCGTGTTGTATTTATTACATGGGATGGGAGGAAATCACAGCGTCTGGGCTCGCAGAACCTCTATTGAGCGGTATGTCGCTGATTTGGGGATTGCTGTCATTATGCCGTCCACGGATTTAGCTTGGTATACGGACACGCAATACGATATGAACTATTGGACGTTTATCTCAGAAGAATTACCGAAAATTTGTCATCAACTCTTTCCACAGTTAAGTACAAAACGAGAAAAAACCTTTGCCGCTGGTTTGTCAATGGGTGGTTATGGCGCCTTGAAATTAGGCTTAGCGAAACCAGAATCTTTTGCAGCTGTTGCTTCTTTGTCTGGGGCAGTCAGTTTATCATCCACTAGTTTTGGGGAATTATTAAAAGTCCGTAAGCGAAGCTATTGGGAAGGTATTTTTGGCCCGTTAGATCAAATTGAAGGTTCCATTCACGATCCGCTGTATTTATTACAACAATTAGTAGAAAGTCAAACAGAAATGCCCCAATTTTACCTTTGTTGTGGGGAACAAGATATGTTACTTTCTGCTAATCAACAGATGGCTCAAGCGTTGAAACAGGCACAGGCAAGCTATACATTTGAAACGGGACCAGGAGAACATGACTGGGTATTCTGGGATGAATGGATTCAAAAAGCCTTGGCTTGGCTACCGATACCAAAATAGAGAAAGTAGTTCTCGCTATTTATTTTAAAAGTTAGCCCTTGATCCGTCAGTCATTTCGACTGACGGATCAAGGGCTTTTTTCTATTTAGATGAAGAGGTGTTATCTGCTTGTAACCCATCTAAGTAGGTTTTAACGGCTTGAATAAAGGCGGATTTTTGATGGATGGAGCGCCGAAATTGGATGCTTTCTTCCATGTACGTTAGCTCATTGTCGGAGACATATTGTTTCATTTGTTGCACTTGTTCTTTTAAATAGTCATCTCCGTGCAACACTTGCGAAACGAGCTGTTTTTCCTCCGTTGCGTCCATAATCATTCCAAACAAAAGGTGTTGTAAAGAAGTTACTGCTAAATGAGTCATTTCGGGTGAAAAACCTGCTTCTCTTAAAATGCCCATCATTTGATTCAAATGGCGTAATCGTTGGGGATAGGCAGGGACAGTTTGGATTTCGATGGCTACAGCACAGGGAAATTGTTGATAAAGATCATAATAGTTTTCCATGAAGGCCAGTAAATCAGGGTACCATTCACCACGTAAAGTTGGTTCTTGAAAATGCTCTTCAATCGCTTCAGCCATACTTTGAAGTAAGGCTTGCTTATTTTTAAAATACCAATAAATTGCGGGCGCCTGTACACCAAGCTGTTTGGCGACTTTACGCATAGAAAGTTGCTCTAAAGTAGGACTTTCTTCTAATAAAGTAAATGCAGCTGCAATAATCGTGTCTTTTGATAATTTTGCTTCCATGATTTTAGCTCCTATTAAACGTTATCTTCGTAAGTTTATCAAAAAGAAGGTACACTTTATGATAGGAAAAACTTGTGAAAAATTAACTTGTTCGCTTGTATTTTACCACTAAAAATGGTAAATTATGAATCGGCCTTATTTTACAGTGTTAAATTGGTGAAGTCAATGAGCAAATTGATTTTTTTGTAATGGGGAAGAACTCGCAGATCGACACTGAAGAAGCAGGAAATTATTTTAAGAAAGTAGGGATAAGATGGACCTTATTATTCAACACGCCAAAAAATATAAAGGCTCGGTAGTTATTGCCTTGTTGGCGGTGATCGTAATGGTTGTCTCAGCACTTTGGCAACCAAAATTGTTACAACAAGTGTTGGAAGCGATTATGAATGACGATAGCGACAAAATGAAAAACTTAGGGATTCAATTAATTGCCATTGCAGGATTAGGACTTGTTGCAGGGGTTATTAATACAATTTTTTCTGCCAAAGTTGCCCAAGGTGTCAGTGCTGACATTCGTGAAGCAACTTTCCGCAAAATCCAAACCTTTTCATTTGGCAATATCGAAAAATTTTCAGCAGGTAACTTAGTTGTTCGCTTAACAAATGACGTTACTCAAATTCAAAATGTCATTATGATTGCGTTGCAGACACTTTTTAGAATTCCTTTTTTATTTATCGGGAGTTTTATTTTAGCGATGCTAACCTTGCCGCAACTATGGTGGGTGATTGTTGCACTTGTCATCGCAGTTATTTTGATTTCTATGCTGTCCTTTTCGCAAATGGGCAAACATTTTATGATTATTCAAAACTTGATTGATAAGATTAATGGTATCGCAAAAGAAAATTTGTTAGGCATTCGTGTCGTCAAATCATTTGTTCAAGAAAAAAATCAATTGTCACGTTTTACAAAAGTGAGTGAAGAATTAACCACCCATAACTTAATCGTAGGTAGCTTATTTGCTGTCATGATTCCAGCATTTATGTTGGTGGCGAACTTAGCCGTTGTAGGCTCGATTTTCTTTGTGAGTAACTTAGTCAAGGACGATCCAACTTTAATCGGTGGTGTCGCTTCCTTTATGAACTATTTAATGCAAATCATGATGGCGATTATTATCGGCGGAATGATGATGATGATGACTTCTCGTGCCGCTGTTTCCATTAAGCGGATTAAAGAAGTGATGGAAACAGAACCAGATGTTACCTACAAAAAAGTCCCAGAACAAGAGTTAATTGGTAGTGTTGAGTTTGATCACGTATCTTTCCGTTATCCTGGGGATGAAGAAGATACCTTGAAAGACATCTCTTTCTCTATTCAGCCAGGTGAAATGATTGGGATTGTCGGTGCAACTGGCGCTGGTAAATCTACATTGGCACAATTAATTCCACGTTTGTTTGATCCGACAGAAGGAAAGATTGAAGTTGGTGGTGTCGATTTACGAGAAGTGAACGAACACAGTTTACGAAAAACAGTTTCCTTTGTGTTGCAAAAAGCAATCCTGTTCTCTGGCACGATTGCGCAAAATCTACGCCATGGTAAACGTGACGCTTCTGAAGCGGACATGGAACGGGCTTCAGGCATCGCCCAAGCCAAGGAATTTATTGAAAAATTAGCAGAAGGTTATGATGCGCCCGTCGAAGAACGAAGTAATAACTTTTCTGGTGGACAAAAACAACGGTTATCAATTACAAGAGGTGTGATTGGTGAGCCTAAAATTTTGATTTTAGATGATAGTACCAGCGCGTTGGATGCACGTTCTGAGCGATTAGTCCGAGAAGCGTTGGATAAAGAGTTAAAAGAGACTACCACGATCGTTATTGCCCAAAAAATTTCTTCTGTTGTCCATGCAGATCGTATTTTAGTGTTGGATAATGGACGTTTAGTCGGGGAAGGCACGCATGAAGAATTAGCAGCTACGAACCCAGTGTATCAAGAAATTTACGAAACTCAAAAAGGAAAGGAGGAAGCTTAATGACTGATTTAATGAAAGCTAGTAAATTTTTCTATCATTATTTAAAACGTTACAAAGTTTCTTTCCTCTTTATTTTCTTAGCAATTTTCGCAGCGACTTATTTACAAGTCAAAGCGCCGCAATTTGTTGGGGAAGCTATTCAGGAATTAGCGAAATATGCGGTTAATGTGATGCAAGGAAAAGACGATAAAAGCGCCTTTGTTTCCGTGATTTGGAAACTACTCATTTTTTATGTCTTAACTAGTGCCGCTAGTTTCATTTACAGTATTCTCTTTACACAAGTCGTGGGGAAATCGACGAACCGCATGCGGATTGGTTTGTTTAACAAATTAGAAAAATTGACGATTCGTTTCTTTGATTCTCATCAAGATGGTGAAATTTTAAGTCGTTTTACCAGTGACTTGGACAACATCCAAAACAGTTTAAACCAAGCGTTGCTACAAGTATTAACCAATATTGCCTTATTGGTTGGGGTCTTAATCATGATGTTCCGGCAAAATGTGGAACTGGCATGGGCTACAATTGCTTCTACGCCGATTGCAATTTTAATTGCGGTCTTTGTGATTAGCAAGGCACGCAAATATGTCGATTTGCAGCAAGATGAAGTGGGTAAATTAAATGGCTATATGGATGAAAAAATTAGTGGGCAACGTGTGATTATTACCAATGGCTTACAAGAAGAAACCATTGACGGCTTTTTAGAGCAAAATGAAAAAGTTCGTGCAGCTACGTATAAAGGTCAAGTGTATTCAGGATTACTTTTCCCAATGATGCAAGGAATGTCATTAGTCAATACGGCGATTGTTATTTTCTTTGGTGGTTGGTTAGCAATCAATGGCTCTGTTGATCGTGCCGCTGCGTTAGGTTTAGTCGTTATGTTTGTTCAATATTCTCAACAATATTATCAACCATTGATGCAAATTTCTTCAGGTTATAGCATGATTCAATTAGCTGTTACAGGCGCTCGTCGTTTAAATGAGATGTTTGATGAACCAGATGAAATTCGTCCCGAAAATGGCGAAAAATTAGAAGAGATTAACAAAGCTGTGGCTTTAAATCATGTTGTTTTTGGCTATAATCCCGAAACGCCTGTGTTAAAAGATGTTTCTATTCATGTGGATAAAGGTGAAATGGTCGCTTTAGTCGGACCGACAGGCTCAGGAAAAACAACGATTATGAATTTAATGAATCGCTTTTATGATGTGAATGAAGGCGCCGTGACGTTTGATGGTGTGGACATTCGTGAAATGGATTTAGATAGCTTGCGTTCACATGTAGGCATTGTTTTGCAAGAGTCTGTTTTATTTTCAGGAACAATTCGTGAGAATATTGCGTTTGGTAAGCCAGAGGCAACGGATGAAGAAATTGTTCAAGCAGCGAAACAAGCGAATATCCATGAATTTATTGTAAATCTTGAGCAAGGCTACGATACTGAGATTACGGAAGAGAATAATCTTTTCAGTACGGGGCAAAAGCAATTAGTAAGTATTGCACGAACTATTATTACCAATCCAGAATTATTAATTTTGGATGAAGCGACAAGTAATGTTGATACAGTAACAGAAGCCAAAATCCAAAAAGCGATGGATGAAGCAATTAAAGGGCGCACCAGTTTTGTGATTGCCCATCGTTTGAAAACGATTCTAAATGCGGATCGGATTATTGTTTTACGAGACGGTGAAGTCATTGAAGAAGGCAACCACCATGAACTAGTTGAACAAGATGGATTTTATGCGGAACTTTATAAAAATCAATTTGTTTTTGAGTAAGTTGAAAAAGAAGCAAAATGAGTCATTCTCATTTGCTTCTTTTTTTGCTATGCTAAATAGAAAAAGGAGAAATATCAATGGAAAAAATGAGGAATGTACGGCAATTACGGCGCACGTTTTTGGTGCTAAATACTTTATTTGTACTGAGTGTATTCAGAGAGAATCGATGGACAAAATCGGCGCTGCTTTTTTGGTGGTTGGCTAATAGTTTTTTATATGGACTGCAGTGGTTGATTTATTTTGGGGGCGAAAAAGGCTGGCTGACACATCTGCAGCGGTGGTATTATTGCGCGGCTCTTCTCCAAATAGTAGGCACATTGATTGTATATTTTTCGTTTTTTGTATAAAGGTCTCTCGTTTCTTGTCGGAGAATATGCTAAAATAAAAAGCAGCAGGGGGCGAGAAAACCATGGAAAAGCCAAATAAACGCAAAGCTGATTTAGAACGTACACGGCAAATTATTTTGTCTGTCGCTTCTGAATTATTCATGACAAAGGGGTTCAAAAATACCTCCACTCGTGAAATTGCTTTAAAAGCGAACATTACCCAACCAAATCTCTATCACCATTTTAAAAATAAAAAAGAACTGTATTTAGCTGTGATTGAAGAATTAACGTCCCGTGTTCAGGAAGAATTAGTCCCGATTGTTTCTGGAAATGCATCCGTAGAAGAAAAACTTTATCAATTAATCAAAGTTTTATTAGACGAACATCCGACCAATCTTTTCTTAATGTTGAATGACATGTTTCAAGAAATGGGCCCTGATTACAATCGTACGCTGTATCAAATTTTCAAAAAAACTTATATCAATAATATTGCGGCTATTTTTGAAAGTGAACCTGAAACTAATTGCTTACAAGAGGGCATCAGTGTAGATGATGCAACTCGGTTTATTTTATATAACGTTAGTGCATTATTAAGTATTGAAAAAACGTACCAGCGAAAAACAGTGGATGACGATGTCAAAAAATTTATTCAATTTATGCTACATGGCGTTTTGAAAAGTCACAAATAAAAAATAGAGAAGCCCTGTTGAAAAACAGACTTCTCTATTTTTTTGTAAAATTCACTTATCAATCGATAAATAATTATTGATTTATCGATTGATAAGTGATATAGTTTATTTCGAAAAGAAGAAAGAGGTGAACCATTCATGTTTTTAGGATTTAATGAAATGAAGTATTCAAAAGGACGGTACGTCCTTGTAGTCTTAGTAATGGTCTTGATTGCTTGGTTAATTTTTATTTTGTCAGGTTTAGCGAACGGTTTAGCTCAAGGAAATCGTTTAGCCGTAGATCAATGGCAAGCGAATCAAGTGGTTTTATCAAAAGAGGCCAATAGTAATTTAAATGTATCAGTGTTAGATGAAAACGTGAAAGAGACGATTTCAGGAGGCAAAATTGCACCGATTGGTCAGCAGTCTCTAGCCATCCGCCCAGCAGATGATAAAAAGGCTGAATTAACGAATGTTAGCTTATTTGGGATTGAAAAAGACAGTTTTTTAATGCCAAAAGTGATTGAAGGAAACGCATTTACTGATAAAAATCAAGTGATTGCTTCAGAAACATTGAAAAATCAAGGATTTAAAATTGGCGACAAATTAACGGCTGGGAAATATGATGAGCAATTAGAAATTGTCGGCTTTATTTCTAAAAGTAGCTATAACATTGTGCCAGTTATTTACACTTCTCTGGATACTTGGCGGTCAATTAAATATGGTGACAATCCAGCAATGGCCAAAATGGTTAATGGTTTTATTGTTCGCAGCAAGGACAATGCGAAAGTCAAAACGACTAATAAGGATAGCCAAGTTCTTTCAATTTCAGATTTTATTGAAAAACTGCCAGGATACAGCGCTCAAAACTTAACCTTGGATGGCATGATTTATTTCTTGATTGTGATTGCAGCGTTCATTATCGGTATTTTTATCTTTGTGATGACTTTACAGAAAACAGCAATGTTCGGTGTCTTAAAAGTTCAAGGGGTACCGACAAGTTTCTTAGCAAAGGCAGTTATGCTACAAACCGCTTTATTGGCTGTTTTAGGAGTGGCAATTGGTCTTGCTTTAACGGGAATTACCGTGCTCTTTTTACCAGAAGCAATGCCTTATGCAACTAATGGACCACGCATGATTTTGTTTAGTGTACTATTGATTTTATCTGCATTAATTGGCGGAGCATTTTCAATTCGAACGATTGCTAAAATTGATCCGTTAATCGCGATTGGAGGTTAGAGACATGGCAAATGTTTTAGAAATGAAAAATATTTATAAAAAATATGGTGAAAAACATACAGAAGTGATTGCATTAAAAGAATTATCTTTTGCGGTTCAACCAGGTGAATTTGTCGCAGTAATTGGTCCTTCTGGTTCTGGTAAAAGTACCTTTTTAACGATTGCAGCTGGTTTACAGGCACCGACAAGTGGCGAAGTCATTGTTGGCGGGCAATCACTAAATAAGCTAACGAAAAAGCAACGTTTGGCGCAACGCTTTCAAAAAATCGGCTTTATTTTACAAAGCTCTAATTTGGTTCCATTTTTAACAGTGGAAGATCAATTTCACTTAATTGAAAAAGTTGATAAGTCACGTAAAAATAGTGAATTAAAAGAGCAATTGTTAGAGACTTTGGGGTTAAAAGAATTACGAAATAGTTATCCTCGTGATCTCTCTGGCGGGGAAAGGCAACGGGTGGCCATTGCGTGTGCATTGTATCATGAACCAGACGTAATTTTGGCAGATGAACCAACGGCTAGTTTAGATACAGAAAAGGCATTTGATGTTGTCCAATTGCTAGCGAAAGAGGCCAAAGAGAAAGATAAAGGGATTATCATGGTGACACATGATGAGCGCTTGTTAAAATACTGTGATCGAGTGGTTCGTATTCGTGATGGTGAATTGACAGAGTAACAAAACAAATAAAAGAGAACATGGTCGGATTGCTAGAGACAATCCGATCATGTTCTCTTATTTCTTTTCAATACAGAAAAGAACAGGTGGCTGATTTTTTTGATTGATAAACTCATAACGTAAGACACTGTAAACATCTTGTGGTAAGGCTTGCGTGTAATTAGTGACCAAATCAAGTTCCTCTGAACCACCTTCGTGGCCATAATAAACGACTAAAATAATGCGACTTCCTTTTACCAAATGAGGCAGTAACCCGTCTAACGCCTGTTTAGTCGTAGTGGGTTTTGTAATAATTTCCTTATTACTTTTAGGTAAATAGCCTAAGTTAAAAATAGCGGCAGTGATTTCTGTTTCTTCATCTAGGACAGCATGAAGATGTTCATGTCCTAATGGAAATAACGTAGTTTGTGGAAGTAAATGAAGTTCTGTTAACTTTTGTTCTGTATTGATCAACGCTTCTTTTTGGATATCAAAGGCGAAAACTTCACCAGAAGGGCCAACCAGCTCTGCTAAGAATGCTGTATCATGACCATTTCCCATTGTTGCATCAATGACGAAGTCGCCAGGTTCCACCACTTCTTTTAAAAGTTGGTGACTAAAATGTAGGGCTGTTTGTAGCATTAATTGAAAACTTCCTTTCTTGAAATGACAGTATATTTTCCTTGATAACTGTTGCGGCGTTTCATTTCCGCATCAATCGCATTGAGGACTTCCCATTTTTTCAAGCTCCACATCGGTCCGATAATTGTTTCAAAGGGGGCGTCGCCTGTCAAGCGATGAATAACAATTTCGGGTGGAATCATTTCTAACTGATCACAAATCACTGAAACATAGGCTTCTTTGCTCATCAATTGTAAGCGGCCTTCATTATAATCCCGCATCATTTTGGTATTTGTCATTAAATGAAGTAAGTGCAGTTTAATCCCTTGAATATCTGAATCTTGAATAGTTCGGCGCACATTTTCGCGCATCATGGCAGGTGTTTCACCAGGTAACCCGTTAATTAAATGTGTACAAACCCGAATCCCGTGTTTCCGTAATTTAGCCACACCATCTAGGTATGTTTGATAATCATGAGCGCGATTAATGGCAGCGCTAGTTTCCTCAAACGTGGTTTGCAAGCCCAACTCCACCCATAAATAAAAGCGTTCGTTTAATTCGGCTAAATAGTTCACCACCTCATCAGGCAAACAATCAGGACGGGTACCAATGGACAAACCAACGACGCCTTTTTCATTGACTACTTGTTCAAACCGATGACGAATAACGTCAACTGGCGCATGTGTATTGGTGAAATTTTGGAAGTAAACAATGTATTGATCGACTGTTGGCCATTTTTGATGCATCAATTGGATTTCTTTTTGAAATTGCAGCGGTAGCGGATCGCTAGGTGCAACAATCATGTCACCTGATCCAGAAACACTACAGAAAGTACAACCGCCTTTGGCAACCGTCCCATCACGATTGGGGCAATCAAAGCCACCATCAATTGGCACTTTAAAAATCTTTTCACCAAACTGTTGACGAAGTGCATAGTTCCAAGTGTGGTAGCGTTTATTTGGATCATCTGAATAAGAAAAAATTTGCATAATCAAGACTTCTTTCTAGCGTTGTTTGCTTTGAAATCGCCAAACAAAGCGTTTTTCTAAATAAATAGGGTAACTTAATAGCAACCAAGCTAAACCGAGACAAAAACCACCTAAGATATCGCTAGGGAAATGGACACCTAAATAGATTCGACTAACCCCAATCATGAAAATCCCAATACCTAGTAAAATTTGCACACAAAGGCGGACCGTTCTATTTTTAATGAAAATTGGCAGAATCAATAAAATTGTGCCGTAGAACAAGGTACTTCCTACAGCATGTCCGCTAGGAAAACTATACGTATGTTCAGTTACTAAATGCTCCAAAGTAGGACGTTGGCGCATAAAGAATAATTTTAATAAAGAATTACCTACGCCAGCAATTAAGGCAGTATTAATAAAGAGCCATAATGCTTCAGCATAATATTTCCAAACAATAAACAGAGCAATGACAACGATTGCTAAGATGATAATCGTCAATGAATTGGCAAACTTGGTGTACCAAATAAAAAAGTTATTTAACTGTGGAAAAGGACGACGAACAAAAGAAGTAATCGTTTGATCAAAGCCTTTGAGCCAAGTTGGATAAAAACGAACAACATAGCCTAAAAACATAAATACTAAAAGAAAACAACTACCTGCAAATTGATAATAAAGTTTGTTTTTCATAAAAAATCCTTTCAAAATTTAATCGCAACAATCCGTATTATACCATCAAAAGGGTAAAAAATTAAAAGATAATTTTATTGCCTGATTGGAGGGAATACAGATATTAAAAAGTTCTGGTAGCACAATCTCTCATTGTGCTGCCAGAACAGATGTTTTAGATGGCGCATGTTTATTGATTATCGTCGTCAGGAGTATCAACGGTAATATCGCCAAACTCGCTAGAAAGGTTAAATTCTGTATCCGAACGACCATTTTTATAAGATGTTCGCTCTTTGTTTAAAAGTTGAACATCGCCTAATTTTGATTCACCTTTGATTGAAATGTTACGCAAAATTTCCCCAGAATTTACATAAATATCTCCATGGACAAGAGCGACAGTTAATTTTTTAGGCACAGCAGGCATTTCTAAAGAAAAATCACCATTTTCACTTGAAAAGTTAGCTTCTCCTTTGAAATTATAGACGCTGATATCGCCATCTGTCGTTGTTGCTTGAATGTTTCCGCGAGCATTTTGCACTCGAATATCACCAGAAGTAGTCGTATTTTTGATTTCATCGAAGTAGGCTGAATCCAACGTTATATCACCGCTAGTGGATTTAACTGTTGCTGTTTTAGCGGAAGTATCCGCAGAAAGGTAGATACCATCTGAGGAGTTAAGCGTCATTTTTTTGGCTTTAACGCCCGATAGATTGACATAAGAATTTGGTAGATTAGTTGTTAATTCGTCTACGTTAAAAGCATTCAATGAAACTTGTGAATGGGTTGAGCCATCAATCACTAATTTTTTCACGTTATTAGGAATCTGGACACTCACGTTCGGTGTGAAGTCACTAAAAATACCAATATTAAAAAATGACAACTCAGGTTGGTTTTGTGTACGAGTGGTATTGATGGTTGCTGTTATTTTATTTTTTTCTTCTTTGACATCTAAGGTGCCTTCAGCTTTTGAATAAAAGGCATTATTCGGTGATTGTAACGCCATTTTGTTACTATCAGTTTTATAAATGGTATAAGGACCTGTGCCTTTTAAGGATAAGTGAAGTTCTTCGCCTGCTTGTTTATTTTTTAGTGTATAACTTTCTTTTAGCGGCGTGACTGATTTTTCCGCTTGTTTGTAAAAATAGACGGCGCCGGATCCACCAATTAGCATCGCTAAGACAGCAATGGATAAGAGAATACCTGTTGTTTTTTTCATTAGATATCACCTCGTAAAACAGCAATGTTCCATTGGAAATAACGCTTAAAGACATGTGCTGAAAATTTTAAAATTGGTAGAAACAGTAACCAACCAATGATTGATGCACCAAATAAAAAGAGACTCATAGATAATTGGAAAAAGGAAGCGGCATTCGCTTGGGTAATAACGCTATAAATACCAAAAATTGGTGAAAATAAAGTTGTAGCTCCAGCAATGCCACAACCGATGTACATTAAGGCAATCCCTAAAATAACCCAAAACATGAAGAAAAAATTTAAACAGAAAATACCAAGCACTTGGAAAAAGCGGGTTAGCGGCCGATGCTGTGGCCGTTGATAGTAAGGAGAATCATTATCATAGTAAAATTCAGATTCTTCTTCATAGGGATGATCATAAGCAGGTGTAGCCGCTGGAATTTCTTGCCAGCCATTATTTTCAATTTTTCGTTCCGTCAATTCAATTCCTTGTTCTTTTAAAATTTCTTCTGCGATAATCCGTGGTTTCCCCAATGATTTTGCTACTTGTTCTTCTGTTTCGCCTTCCGCAACACGAGCATCAAATAACGCCTTGTATTTCGCAAGAATAATAGCTTGATCTTTTGGATTTAACGCTTTTAAATAAATTTTCAGCTCAATAATAAAATGTTCTTTATTCATTCCGCTCCCTCTTTCTACACGATTCATTTCTCATCTTAAACTATAATTTCTTTTTGGGCGAATAACAAGAGAAATTAAAAAAATCAGACTAAGGTAAAGAAGCGCCTACAACTAAAGTCGCAGTTTTTTTTTTGAGTAGTAACAAGAGAGTAAATCCATGTTAAAAAACATTACTTCTTTACAATCTGGTTACATTAATATGAAATTTTGTTGAAGTGTTTTTAATTCGCCAGAAAAAAAGGTATACTTGTTATAATAACAAAACTAAAAAATTACATTTACATATAAGTTAAAAAAGGAAAGTTGGGGACGTATCAATGAAGAAAGAATCAATGTCACGTATCGAAAGAAGGAAAGCACAACAAAGAAAGAAAACGCCAGTACAATGGAAGAAGAGTACTACTTTATTCAGCTCGGCGTTAATTGTTTCATCTGTAGGAACGCCCGTTGCGTTATTACCAGTGACTGCTGAGGCAACAGAAGAGCAGCCAACAAATGCGGAAGTTGCCCAAGCACCTACTACGGAAACTGGCTTAGTAGAGACACCAACAACAGAAACTACGCCAGGAACTACGGAACAACCGACAACGGATTCGTCAACAACGACTGAATCGACAACTGAATCATCAAAAGAAACACCAACAACACCAAGCACCGAACAACCAACAGTTGATTCAACTACACCTGTGGAATCAGGAACGACTGACTCTTCAGTAGCAGAAATCGCGCCAGTAGCTCCTTCAACAACCGAGTCTGAAGCAGCGCCTGCGGTTACACCCGATAATGAAGTAAAAGTACCAGAAGCTAGAGTAGCTTCTGCGCAAACTTTTTCAGCGTTATCACCGACGCAAAGTCCTTCAGAATTTATTGCCGAGTTAGCTCGTTGTGCACAGCCTATTGCGCAAGCCAATGATTTATATGCATCAGTGATGATGGCTCAAGCAATCGTTGAAAGTGGTTGGGGGGCAAGTACGTTATCTAAGGCACCAAACTATAACTTATTTGGGATTAAAGGCAGCTACAATGGACAATCTGTCTATATGGATACATGGGAATATTTAAACGGCAAATGGTTAGTGAAAAAGGAACCCTTCCGTAAATATCCTTCTTATATGGAATCATTCCAAGATAATGCGCACGTGCTAAAAACAACTTCTTTCCAAGCGGGCGTTTACTATTATGCTGGGGCTTGGAAAAGCAATACAAGCTCGTACCGCGATGCAACTGCCTGGTTAACAGGTCGTTATGCGACAGATCCTAGCTACAACGCTAAATTAAATAATGTCATTACCGCATATAACTTAACTCAATATGATACACCATCTTCTGGTGGGAATACTGGGGGCGGAACAGTGAATCCAGGAGCAGGCGGTTCTAACAATCAATCAGGAACGAACACGTACTATACTGTAAAATCAGGGGATACCTTGAATAAAATTGCCGCGCAATATGGTGTGAGTGTTGCTAATTTACGCTCATGGAACGGCATCTCTGGCGATTTAATTTTCGTTGGTCAAAAACTCATCGTGAAAAAAGGTACTTCAGGTAATACTGGTGGCTCAGGCAACGGTGGTTCTAACAATAATCAATCAGGAACGAACACGTACTATACTGTAAAATCAGGGGATACCTTGAATAAAATTGCCGCGCAATATGGTGTGAGTGTTGCTAATTTACGCTCATGGAATGGCATCTCTGGCGATTTAATTTTCGTTGGTCAAAAACTCATCGTGAAAAAAGGTACTTCAGGTAATACTGGTGGCTCAGGCAACGGTGGTTCTAACAATAATCAATCAGGAACGAACACGTACTATACTGTAAAATCAGGGGATACCTTGAATAAAATTGCCGCGCAATATGGTGTGAGTGTTGCTAATTTACGCTCATGGAATGGCATTTCTGGCGATTTAATTTTCGTTGGTCAAAAGCTCATCGTGAAAAAAGGTACTTCAGGTAACACTGGTGGCTCAAACAACGGTGGCTCTAACAATAATCAATCAGGAACGAATACGTACTACACAATTAAATCAGGCGATACCTTGAACAAAATTGCCGCCCAATATGGCGTGAGTGTTGCTAATTTACGCTCATGGAATGGCATTTCTGGCGACTTAATCTTCGCTGGTCAAAAAATTATTGTGAAAAAAGGTACTTCAGGTAACACTGGTGGCTCAAACAACGGTGGCTCTAACAATAATCAATCAGGAACGAATACGTACTACACGATTAAATCAGGGGATACCTTGAACAAAATTTCTGCACAATTCGGTGTTAGTGTGGCTAACTTACAAGCCTGGAATAACATCAGCGGTAGTTTGATTTTTGCTGGTCAAAAGATTATCGTGAAAAAAGGCGCTAACTCAGGTTCAACGAATACGAACAAGCCTACGAATAATGGTGGCGGTGCGACAACATCCTACACGATTAAATCAGGCGATACGTTGAATAAAATTTCTGCACAGTTTGGCGTGAGCGTTGCTAATCTACGTTCATGGAACGGGATCAAAGGCGATTTAATTTTTGCTGGTCAAACAATTATCGTGAAAAAAGGCGCTTCTGCAGGTGGCAATGCTTCTTCAACAAATAGTGCATCAGGCAAACGCCATACAGTTAAAAGCGGTGATTCACTTTGGGGCTTATCCATGCAATACGGTATCAGCATCCAAAAAATCAAACAACTAAATGGCTTAAGCGGGGATACAATTTATATTGGTCAAACTTTAAAAGTTGGTTAATTTAAGATTGAAAAAAATAGCTATCTTTGGTAACATGAGTCTTATAATAGAAAAAAACAATGAGAAGGAATAGTAGAAAGAACCATGTAATAGAGAGCGTATGGTTGGTGGAAATACGTACAGAAGCTTTTGAACTCGCCTTTAAGTTACTTTTTTGAACAAACCAAGTAGGAAAAGTCGGTGACGACCGTTAAGACGTTTGAGGTTAAGGTGACGGTGACTGACCGTTTCTTTGACGAATTTAGGTGGTACCACGGTGCATTTGTATGTTCACGTCCTATAGGAATTTTTCCTATAGGACTTTTTTTTTTCACACTAATTGGCTATTCTAAGCCAGAACAGTGACAATGGCTACAGGTGGCAAATTTTAAGAATGAAAAATTTTATATTACTAGGAGGAATAACATGAGCTACAATCACAAAGAGATTGAGAAAAAATGGCAAAAATATTGGGCTAAGAACAATTGTTTCAATACATTGGACGACCCAAATAAAGAAAAATTTTATGCACTAGATATGTTTCCCTATCCATCTGGACAAGGCTTACACGTAGGTCACCCGGAAGGCTATACAGCAACTGATATTCTTTCACGTATGAAACGTGCGCAAGGCTATAATGTGTTGCATCCAATGGGCTGGGATGCGTTTGGTTTGCCAGCAGAACAATATGCGTTAGACACAGGGAATGACCCAGCTGAATTTACTAAGAAAAATATCGAAACATTTCGTCGCCAAATTAATTCACTAGGATTCAGCTATGATTGGAATCGCGAAATTAATACCACTGATCCTGAATATTACAAATGGACACAATGGATATTTACAAAATTATATGAAAAAGGGTTAGCTTATGAAGCAGAAGTCGCGGTTAACTGGGTACCTGAATTAGGCACTGTTATTTCAAATGAAGAAGTCATTGATGGAAAAAGTGAACGTGGCGGTTATGACGTGGTTCGCCGACCAATGCGTCAATGGATGCTGAAAATTACCGCTTATGCAGATCGCTTATTAGAAGATTTAGAGCTTGTTGATTGGCCAGAAAGTATTAAAGATATGCAACGAAATTGGATTGGGCGTTCTGAAGGGGCCAATGTGACCTTTAAAGTCGCTGGCACGGAAGAAAGTTTCACGGTGTTTACAACTCGTCCTGATACCTTGTTCGGTGCAACCTATACTGTTCTAGCTCCCGAACTAGAACTAGTGAAAAAAATTACGACACCTGAACAAACAGCAGCTGTAGAAGCGTATATCGAAGAAACCTCAAAGAAATCTGATTTAAATAGAACGGATTTAGCAAAAGAAAAAACAGGTGTTTTCACAGGTGCGTATGCTATCAATCCAGTCAATGGCCAAGAAATTCCAATTTGGATTGGTGATTATGTTTTAGCAACCTATGGTACAGGCGCAATCATGGCGGTACCAGCGCATGATGAACGGGATTATGAATTTGCGAAAACATTTGGCATTGATATCCTACCAGTAATCGCAGGTGGCGACATTACAACAGAAGCCTATACAGGTGATGGACCGCATATCAATTCTGATTTCTTAAATGGATTAAACAAGGCAGAAGCCATTGCTAAAATGAATGAGTGGCTAGAAGAAAATCACGTAGGGAAAAAAGAAGTGTCTTATCGTTTACGTGACTGGTTATTCTCTCGTCAACGCTACTGGGGTGAACCAATTCCTGTGATCCATTGGGAAGATGGGACAACCACAACGGTTCCTGAATCTGAGTTACCGTTATGTTTGCCAGTAACGTCGGATATTCGTCCAAGCGGAACTGGGGAATCACCATTAGCAAACATTGATGAATGGGTCAATGTCATCGACCCAGAAACCGGCATGAAAGGAAAACGTGAAACGAATACTATGCCACAATGGGCTGGAAGCTCTTGGTATTACTTACGATTCATTGATCCTCATAATAAAAACGAAATTGCTGATTTTGAAAAATTAAAACGTTGGTTACCAGTCGATATCTATATTGGTGGTGCCGAACATGCGGTATTGCATTTACTTTATGCTCGTTTCTGGCATAAATTCTTATATGACATTGGTGTAGTTCCTACCAAAGAACCTTTCCAAAAATTATACAACCAAGGCATGATTTTAGGAGAAAACAACGAAAAAATGTCTAAATCACGTGGCAATGTTGTAAATCCGGATGATGTGGTGGCTAAATATGGTGCGGATACGTTACGTCTTTATGAAATGTTCATGGGCCCATTAGATGCTTCCATTGCTTGGAATGAAAATGGATTAGAAGGAAGTCGTAAATTCTTAGATCGCGTTTGGCGTCTGATTGTTGATGAAGAAGGCAAAATGCGTGATCGAATTACCACAATTAATGATGGCCGTTTAACGAAAGTTTATCATCAAACGGTTAAAAAAGTGACAGAAGATATGGCGAACTTGCACTTTAATACAGCGATTTCTCAATTAATGGTTTTTGTGAATGAAGCCAATAAAGTGGATGCCTTACCTTATGAATATGTGGAAGGATTTGTCCAATTACTTGCGCCAATCGCGCCACATATTGGTGAAGAGCTATGGCAAATTTTAGGTAACGATGAAAGCTTAACTTATGTCCCTTGGCCAACCTATGATGAAGCGGCCTTAGTAGAAGATGAAGTGGAAGTAGTTTTCCAAGTGAACGGAAAATTACGTGGCAAACAAAATGTCGCTCGTGGGTTAAGCAAAGAAGAATTAGAACAAATTGCAATGAACCATGAAGCTGTTAAAGAATTTATTGAAGGAAAAACAGTGCGCAAAGTGATTGCTGTTCCAGATAAATTAGTAAATATTGTTGCAAATTAAGCTTACATGTTTTTATAAAAAAAGGGCCTGATGTTTTGACACGTCAGGCTCTTTTTAAGGCTGTTTTGTTTTACCTTTTTGATTCATATGTTCTTTAAATGTGATTGTTATAACTGAAAGCAAGGCGATGAAGAGAAAAAAGTAACCGAGGGGCGTACAGAAAAAGGCGGGTTCTTTTAAGAGTCCATCGCTAGACAATGTTGATCTAACTAAAATAGAAATCATAAATAATAAAAGACTAATCAAGCCAAGAAATAAGCTAATACGATATTTTTTCAACTTCAGTTCCTCCTTTAGTGAACTATCACTAAGATAAATCAAAAAGATTAACTTTTTTTTGGGCAACTGTTAAAACTTAGATAAGAAAGCTATTTTCTAAGTTTGTCGTTGTTGGTAATTGGTTAAGATCATACGTGAAAAGGGACCGACAATCAGCAATTGATAAGGAAGGGCAACAATAAAGTTCAGGCCCCAAGCTTGGAAATAGGCACTTAGTGACAACGTCTGGCTTTCCATTAATAAACCAAATAAAGACATACAAGTCACCATGCCGATAATCATGAAGCTCGAAATTGTCAGAATCAGCAATAGCCGTTTTTCTTTATTAAAGGGTAAAGAAAAAGCGATTTTCTTAGCTAAGACACCAACGACGAAAACATCTAAAATAAAAGCAACGATAAAACCAGGAAGCAAACCTTTTGATAAGGCGTACAATGAAAATTCTCCATGCAATAATAAATTATAGGTGCTCATTCCGAAAACCATCAGAAAGCACATTAACGTGGTAAAAAGCAGTCCTTCTTTTTTATTAGTAGGCATTTTTTTCTCCTTTCATTTATTGAGAGTAATGATTGTTCTAGGCAGAAAAAGGACAAATTCTCTCGACTTTTACTAGTGTAGCAAAAATAAAAGTTCTTCATAAGTTAGAATTTGCTAAATTTTCTATGTGAATTTAAAATTATAAAATAGTTGAATTTTGTAATTTTGAATGTTAAATTGAAGTGAAAGATATTCTAAATTACAAAAAAACGTTTTTTTGTAATTTAGAATAAGAAAAGAGGGGTATAATGACATATAAATTACTAAAAGTAGATTTTTATAAAAATAGAGATTCTTTTGAAAAGAAATATCAAGAACGTTTAAATTTTGATTCTACTTTACAAACTAAGTTATTTATCCACCCTTTTGACAAAGAAGAACGGAAAACAAAAGAAACCTATGAGTTATTCTACGTTCCTTTACTTCAACACAGCGTATTACAAGAAAAAATTATGAAAAATTCTCAAGAAATAATGAGATATATACATAAATTACCAAAAATTGTACAAAAAAATATCTTTTTTTATCAATTGATTGAAGAGATACAAAGTACGAATGAAATTGAAGGGGTTAAAAGTTCAAGAAAAGATATTAGCAAAGTTTTACACAAATTAAATGCTAATTCAACTGAAAGATTTCAGGGTATTGTAAACATGTATAAAGGTATTGTGACTGATAAAATGCTAAAAATAGAAACATTAGGTCAATTTAGAGAAATCTATGATGAACTCTTTAAAACTGATATCCAAAAAGAAGACTATCCAGATGGTTTATTATTTAGGAAATCTGTTGTGTATATTAGCGATAAAGACAAAGTTGTTCATCAAGGTAGTTCCAACGAAGAAAGTATTATAGCTGATCTAGAAAAACTTATCCTTTTTATGAATCAATCAGCATTACCAAGTTTACTTAAATGTTGTATCAGTCATTACTATTTTGAGTATATTCATCCCTTCTATGATGGGAATGGACGAATGGGCCGTTTTTTGATGTCTAACTATCTCTCTAGAAAATTGGATCCACTGACAGGATTGACTGTTTCCAATGCCGTAATCCATAATAAGAGAAAATATGAAAAAGCTTTTTCCGAAGTCACAAATCCAAGAAATAGAGGAGAAGTAACTCTTTTTGTTCAGACGATGTATGAATTTATCTTATTAGGACAAACGGAAATTTTAGAAGAGCTGAGAACATGGACTAATCAGTTGAAAAGAGCCACGCAATGGTTAAAACATTCAAAGTTATCTGAAGATGAATGTAGTGTTCTGTTTTTATTAATTCAAGCACATATGTTTAGAAACGGTACCGAAAGTGTGTCGATTAAAGAAATTCAAGAAAATCAAAACTGGTCCTACGGAAAAGTTAAGCGAATAACGGAAACATTAGAAAAACAAGCGTATATTCAAGTTCAAGGGAAGAAACCGAAAACGTATCGAATCACTCAACAATTTGAAGAAACAATTGGATAAAAAAATCCTGAAACTCTCGATTTTGAGAGCTTCAGGATTTTTTATTGGTCAACTTTTAATGATTTGTAACGTCCTCTCCAAACCATTTTTGAGAAATTTTACTAAGGGTGCCATCATTTCGTAAAGTTTCAAAGGCAGCATTGATTTTTTGGACTAATTGATTGTCTGATTTGCGGACGCCCACAGCAAAATCTTCATTGTCATAGCCGACATGAGAAATAGTATAGTTTTTTAAATTATCTTCGTGGGAAAGATAGTAGTTGGCGTAAACGCGATCGATTAGGAGTCCGTCAATTCGACCAGATTTTAAATCTAAGAAAGCTTCATTAAAGCCGTCATATAAAATAGGCGTTTGGTCTTTAACAAATTTTTTCAAAACGTTGGGCTGACTTTCGAAGCCATCATAGCCAGAAGAGCCATTTTGAACCCCTAAAATTTTGCCTTGCATGTCGCTCGCTGTTGCAATGTTTTTTTCTTTTAAAGAAACAAGTACTTGGTCGTTCGTCATGTAAGGTTGTGTGAATTGAACTTTTTCGGCCCGCTCGCTCGTTTTAGTGTAGCCGTTCCAAATAAGATCAATGGTTTGATTTTGTAATTCTGTTTCTTTCATAGACCAATCAATCGGTTGGAAGTCAACGGAAATGCCATAAAGTTTAAAAACCGCTTTGGCTAAGTCGACATCAAAGCCGACAATTTTGCCTGCTTTATCTTGAAAACCCATGGGCACAAAGGAGTCATCTAAGCCAATAATAATCCGTTTTTCTTCGTTAATCCGTGTCCATTGATCTTCGTTGCTTTTTCTTTTACCACAACCTGCAAATAGGAGTAAACTACAACAGATAACCAGCAAGGCTAAAGAAGATTTCTTTTTCATTATAAACTCCTTTCTATTGGACGGGGGCAACCGTCAAAAGATTGTCTGCAATTTTTTCAGCGAAAGCCATATCGTGGGTCACGACGATCTGTGTCATGCCTTGTTTCCGTAAATCTAAAATAACTTCTTCCACTTGTTGGCGTAAAGCAGAATCTAACGCACTTGTTGGTTCATCGTACCCAAGAACTTTTGGCTTCATTGCTAAGGCACGAGCAAGTGCAACTCGTTGTTTTTGTCCACCGGAAAGTTGATACGGATAGAGTTTTTCTTTACCAGCCAAGCCCAATTTTTCCAGTAATTCTAAAGCTTCTTGCTGACTTTTTGATTTTTCTTCTTTTAGTACTAATGTAGGTGCTAAGGTAATGTTTTCTAAAACTGATAAGTGAGGGAAAAGTTGGAAATCCTGAAAAACGACCCCAACCACTTGATCGGCATTGTCCATTTCAGCAGGATTGAAAGGAACACCATCCAACAAAAGTTCACCAGAATCAATGGTTTCTAAACCAGCTAAACAACGAAGCAAAGTGGTTTTTCCGCCGCCTGAAGGACCAACAATCGTTAAAATTTTACCATCTGGAATTTCTAAATTTAAGTGATCAATAATGATCCGGTTATCAAAATGTTTGGTTAAATTTTTAATAGTTAACATGGTAGATTCCTCCTATTTATAATATTGATAGAATTTTTCAATTTTCTTAGAAGCAACAGTTAAAATTGCTGTAAAGAGTAAATAAATCACTCCCACTAAAGCTAATGGCACTAATGTAACATCGCGGCTCATCGCAATTTTACCAGCACGTAAAAGATCGCCTAAGCCAAGGACATAAATAAGAGAAGTATCCTTAACCAAATTGATAATTTCATTTCCTACGGAAGGCAGCACGATTTTAACAACTTGTGGCAAAATAATCCGCGTGACTGTTTGAAAACGTGTTAAACGTAAAACTTTGGCAGCTTCATATTGTCCTTGGGGAATGGCTTGAATCCCCCCACGGAAAATTTCAGCAAAGTACGCAGCATAATTTAAAATAAATGCGAATAAGGCCGCGTCGTAACGTTCAAAGACAATACCAATTAATGGTAAGCCGTAGAAAACAAAAATTAATTGTAACAATAGTGGAGTGCCGCGCATTAACCAAATGTAGAAGTTAATTAAGTAACGTAAAGGTTTAAACGAACTTTGTAAAATAAAGGCAATGACAATCCCCAGTGGAATCGAGCCAAGGAGCGTAAAGAAAAAGACTTTCAGTGTCATGCCAGCTCCGCTAACTAAAGCAGGTAAAATTTCTAAAATATAATCCATCATTTTTTCCTCCAACAATTTTTATTAAAAAAACAAAAAAGCCTCTTGGCTGTGAGCCAAGAGGACGAATCGCATTCGTGGTGCCACCTCAATTTACTTATCTTTCACAAGATAAGCCTCATGTAGTTGCGTTGACAACTACTCTCTGTTAACGATAGAGCCACCGGTTTTTCTTACTAAAGGATTCAGAAAAACATCTTTTAGGTGTGAGTAAAGAAGAAGCCATCTTTTTCTTTCAGCCAATGAAAAAGTCTCTGTAAAGGAAGAGCTAAATTACTATGTCCTAAGCCTTGATTGTAAGTATGAAATTGTTCGAACGGAACAGAAAACCTGTTGTTTTTCTAGATTATCCCATTAAGCATAAAGAAAAGGGGACAACAGACTTGAGTGGTTGAATGACGCTCTCAGTTTGAAAGTGCCTCTAAAAAACAAAAAAGTCCTTTGGCTAGTCAGCCAAAGGACGAATAATCAATTATCGTGGTTCCACCTTAGTTTATTCGTGTTTCACAACACGAACCTCATGAAGTTCATAACTTCGCCTGTTAACGAGTGGTCCCGGACTTTCCTACTAAGGGTTCAAAAAGTCAACTCCCAGATGTGGTTCGCTGTTTCTTTACGTCTTTTTCCACCAACCAAAGACTCTCTTCACTAAAGGAAACAGTTACTCTTCTGTTCTCTGTTTTTCAATACTGTACCACCAGAAAAAATATCTGTCAACTCTTATTCTTAAAAAAATATTTTTCTTTCAAAAAGTAAGTGCTGAAAAAGGACAAATATATGGAAAATCATGTAAAATGTAAGTAAGTTGTTTGAACAGAAGGAGGAGTTTTGGTATGAAACAGAAAAAGTGGTTAATCGGACTTGTTGTGTTGGGCTTGGTCTTAGCAGCGTGTGGCAGTGGTGGTTCGAAAACAACCTCGAACGAAACAGCCACACAGAAAATTAACGTCGCATCTGGTGGTGAACTATCGACATTAGACAGCGCTCATTATACAGATGTCTATAGTTCCGATATGATTGGTCAAGTGGTTGAAGGCTTGTATCGACAAGATAAAAACGGAGATCCTGAGCTAGCTATGGCGAAAGCAGAGCCACAAGTTAGTGAAGACGGGTTAGTCTATACATTTAAGTTGCGAGAGGCAAAATGGACAAACGGGGATCCTGTTAAAGCAGGGGATTTTGTAGTTGCTTTTAGAAACGTGGTCGATCCAGCGTATGGTTCAAGCAGCAGTAATCAAATGGATATTTTTAAAAATGGACGTGCGGTTCGGGAAGGACAAGCCACGATGGAAGAATTTGGTGTCAAAGCAATCGATGACCAGACACTAGAACTAACATTGGAAAATCCAATTCCTTATTTAGCCCAAGTTTTGGTGGGGACACCTTTTATGCCTAAAAATGAAGCCTTTGCCAAAGAAAAAGGCACTGCCTATGGGACTTCTGCAGATAATTTTGTTGGCAATGGGCCGTTTGTAATTTCAGGCTGGGATGGCAATTCAGAAACCTGGAAATTGAAGAAGAATGATCATTATTGGGATAAAGAACACGTCAAATTGAATGAAATTGATGTTCAAGTAGTGAAAGAAATTGGCACAGGAGCCAATCTTTTTGATAATGGCGATTTAGATTACACTGTTTTAGCAGATACTTATGCACTGCAATATAAAGACTCAAAACAAGCGCATTTTGTGCCTAAAGCCATGGTGGGTTATTTAAGTCCCAATCATCGCCGTGAAATTACCGGCAATGAACATGTTCGAAAAGCTTTTTTACAAGCGATTGACAAAGAAACTTTTGCAAAAGAAATTTTAGGGGATGGCTCGACAGCTTTAAATGGTTTTGTACCAGCTAATTTTGCAAAAAATCCAGATACAGGTGAAGATTTCCGCAAAGAAAATGGTGATTTATTGCCATATAATATTAAAGAAGCCCAAGCCAACTGGACCAAAGCGAAAGAAGAGTTGGGCAAAGATAAAATTGAATTGGAGCTAATCTCAGCGGACTCAGCGATTGCCAAGAAAACCATTGAATTTGTTCAAGGGCAATTGCAACAAAATTTACCAGGTTTAACAATCAAATTAAAATCACTGCCTTTGCAAAATCGTTTGGATTTACAAACAGCAGGTAATTACGATTTAGCCTTTGGAACATGGACACCTGACTATGCTGATCCCATTAATTTTTTAGAATTTTATGACTCAAAAAGTGGCTTAAATACTTCTGGTTATAACGATTCAGCGTATGATGCGGGTCTCCAAAAAGTTAGAAAAGATTACGCCAATGAACCTGAAAAACGCTGGAATGAATTACTAAGTTTAGAAAAAACATTAATTGAAAAAGATGCCGGTGTTTTACCCTTATTCCAAGGAGCCATTGGTTACTTGAAATCAGATCGCTTACAAGGTTTGCAAGTATTTTCTTTTGGTCGCACAGTTTCCTATCGTTTAGCTTATGTAGAAGAATAAATTGACTTCTAAAAGGTCCTATCTTTTGAAAAAGTCTGCTTTCTGTTTTATTCTTAAAGTAGGAAAATTAACTAAAAAAATTAACTATGAAAGGTAGGTTTTTCAAATGTTTAGCTTTTTATGGGCATTAATTGTCGGAGGAATTATTGGCGCAATTGCTGGCGCAATTTTAGGAAAAGACGTGCCAGGTGGCATTATTGGAAATATTATCGTGGGCTTTTTAGGAAGTTGGGTAGCATCACTCTTGTTGCCTTCTTTAGGACCAGTCATCGGCGGCTTTCCAATTATCTCAGCGTTGCTAGGAGCGATTATCTGTATCGCTATTTACTCTTTTATTGTAAACCGCATGGCGTAAATTTGTATCAAAATGATATCTTGAAAAGCATCATAAAACTTGTGAAGGTTAATCAGACCATTACTTTTGATGTCTTTTCTATCATATTTTAAGTCTATGACAAAAATCTCTTTGGATTTTTGTCATAGACTCTTTTTTTTTTAAAATATTTATTATGAGAATTTCCTACGTTAGACTACTTATTTTTCATTTATTATTCATTTTTGATAAAGGAAGTTTTGTCGGATAAAGTGAATAGCTCAAGGTTCAACAAAAATAAAGAAAAAATTAATATGTTAAGTTTAGGGAAGGTGAAATGCTGCTCTCATAATACGCCGTTTTATTCATTAAACGATAGTTGAAAAAAATAAGTGCTCTTGTTATTCTTTGAATTAAACTAATGGGGGCGAAAAGCATGGAATCGTTAAAAAGTAATCTTTTTTTGACCAGAGAAGCATATTTGGAAGCTTTTGAAACAATCATGACACCTTTAAAAACGGCTATTTTAACATCAGAAAAACCTGGCGTGAATTTTGGGTCCAGTGGTGCTGTATATGATCAGCAACATGCTGAAATGGAAGCGCTCATTCGACCATTATGGGGAATTGGACCACATTGGGTTGCTTGTAAAGATGATGTTTTAAGAGATGCTTATGTGGAAAAATTAATCGCAGGAACTGATCCGTCATCCCCAGATTATTGGGGCGATATTGTTGATTATGATCAATATATTGTGGAAGCAGCAGCATTATCTTTAACTTTATTGCTTCATAAGACATATTTATGGTCCTGTTTTTCTGAGAAACAGCAAAAAAATATCATAGCTTGGTTAAATAAGGCACTTGGTTGTAAAATTCCTAAAAATAATTGGACGTTTTTTAAAGTGCTCATTCGTTTGGCACTCGAGGGATGTGGACAAGTGATTAACCAAACGGAACTAGAGGAAGAATTGGCGTTGATTGAACGCATGTATTTAGGTGATGGTTGGTACATGGATGGTAAAACTACGCAAAGAGATTATTATATTTCGTTTGCTTTTCATTATTATAGTTTGATTTATGTCAAATTTATGCGAGAAAGAGATCCTGTTCGTGCGAAACGTTTTACAGAACGAGCCGTTATGTTCGCGCAGGACTATCTGTACTATTTTGATAAGGAGGGCGAAGCGTTACCTTACGGACGTAGTCAAACGTATCGATTTGCTCAAGGAGCGTTTTTCGCAGCTTTGATATTTGCAGAAGTAGAGGCGTTACCTTGGGGACAAATAAAAACGCTGTTAGCAAAACATTTACACTGTTGGATGCAACAGGCTATTTTCACTTATGATGGTCGGTTGTCCATTGGCTATCATTATGAAAATTTAGTAATGGCAGAAGGCTATAACGCACCAGGCTCTCCGTATTGGGCCTTTAAAACATTTTTGTTACTCGCAGTGGATCAAGACCATCCGTTTTGGCGTGCTGAACCGCTGGCGATAAAACGAGAAGAAAAGCGTTTGATTGAAAAGGGAAACATGTTATTAATCCATCCTAAAATGAAAACGCATGTCCTTGGCTATCCTGCAGGACTATGGCTTGAAAATCAAGCGCATGCTGCGGCTAAATATAGTAAATTTGTCTATTCTAGTCGCTTTGGTTTTAGCGTTCCCAAAGCTGGTGCGCGTTATGATGAGGGGGCTTTTGATAACGTATTGGCTGTTTCTCGTGATGGTGAATATTTTCGTGTTAAAGGGAAAGTTCATGATTTTTATTTAACAGAGGAGCAGGTTTATTATAAATGGCTACCTTTTCAAGAAGTAGAAATTGAAACAACCATTTATCCTTTTGGAGAATGGCATGTTAGAGTACATGAGATAGTGACATCGGTTCCATTAAAAGTGCGAGAAGGAGGATTCACTCTACCGTTACTTGGAAAATTTCCAGAAAAAGAACTTGGTAAAGAGTGGGCTAGAGTCGATTCAGGAGAATTGTGTTCGCAAATAGTTGCAATTGAAGGGTATGACCACGCAGGTATTCTTCAACCTGAACCCAATACATCGTTGTTTTTCCCAAGAACAAGTTTACCTTATTTGCAAAAAGAGCTACCAATAGGAACGCATCGCCTGATTTGTTTGGTAGGTGGTGTGACAAGGGAGGAATAAAAATGATAAAAATCGAATTGAAAAATAAAGACAATCAAATTATTACTGGCCGAATCGATCACGAGAAGCCAGAAGCACCTTTCATGACGGAGGGAGAAACGTCAGCGGTATTAGCAATTAAACAGTACTTTTATCAAGTTGGCGACAAAATTGTAGTGACTTATACAGGGACTAGCCCTTATTTGGTGGTTCAACTAGATGAAACTTTGGCTCCTTCATTGATTTATCTAAAAGAAGAAGTTTGGGAATATCAAATCCCATTAGAAGAATCTGCTCGAAAAGCTTTTGTTGATACAGCCTTTCATTCAGCAAGACACCAAATAATGGTTCGACAAGCGCACACGTTTGAAAAAGACAATTATCAAAATCTTTCTATGAATACACATGATCAAAAAGAATATTCAGGGGCCTATCCCCATGCGTATGCAAACGTTGAAACGAGAGACGATGCTGTTTTCTTTGCGAAAAATGCTATTGATTCTAAGTTTGGTAACCTTTCTCATGGTTCGTATCCATTTGCTTCTTGGGGAATTAACCAACAAAAGGAGGCACAGTTAACGATTGACTTTGGCAGGCCTGTAGAAACGGACTGGATCCGCTTGCTATTTCGGGCGGATTACCCACATGATAGCTATTGGGAGGAAGTCACTTTAGCTTTTTCAGATGGTGAGGAACGAGTAGTTGCCACAACGAATACCGCCTGTTTTCAAGAAATAAAGTTCCCAATGAAATCAACACAAACTTTGACATTAAAATGCTTACGAAAAGCGCTGGACTCTTCTCCGTTTCCAGCGTTGACCCAAATTGAAGTATTCGGTCGGAATAAATAACAAAACAAACTAGCCTTTCGATGGCTAGTTTATTTTGTTTTTAAGAGAAATAATCAAGAAAGGTCGCTTTTTATTTTCTTTTACGTTATAATACAATAAGTTAATATGTTAACAAGTTAAGGAGTGATGGAGATGTGTAGTCAAGAAAATAAACAAAGATTAATCTCTTTAGGAGAAAAAGTCACAAATGAATGGATTCAAACGCAATTAAATGAATGCGTTTCAAAAATTGCTAAAAATATGCAGCGTTTCGGAACACAATTTCCTTCAGCTTGTGCTACGAATGGTCGATATCGTCTTAAAGCTAACGATGACTGGACCAATGGCTTTTGGACAGGCATGCTTTGGCTGGCATATGAGTGGTCTCACCAAGAAAAATTTCGTTTACTGGCAATGGAAAATATTGACAGCTTTCAACAACGGTTAGAGGAGCATTTTGTTTTGGACCACCATGACATTGGTTTTTTATATAGTCTATCAGCGGGTGCTGGGTATAAAATTACCGGTGATGAGCGCTGTAAACAAGAAGTGATCGCTGCCGCTGAAGTATTGTCAGCACGATTCCAAGAAAATGGCTCCTTCATTCAAGCGTGGGGCCGTTACGGTGATCCCAAAGAATATCGATTAATTATCGATTCATTAATGAATTTACCGCTTTTATTTGAAGCAACTAAATTATCTGGAAATAGCGTGTATGAGGAAATTGCCTCACGTCACTATCATACGTTAATGAAAACAGTGATTAAATCCGATGCGACAACTTATCATACCTATTATTTTGATCCAGAAACTGGTCGACCAAAACATGGGGCTACGCATCAAGGACATAGTGATACTTCGATTTGGGCACGGGGTCAAAGTTGGGCAATTTTAGGGATTCCCCTAAACGAAACATTTCTCCATTCCCAACCATTTCCAGAAATGTATCCACAAATAGTGGAGGTTTTTCTAGCTCATTTGCCAGCAGATTTAATTCCTTATTGGGATTTTGATTTTAATGACCAAATGCCATCTGACAAAGATAGCTCGGCACTGGCAATTGCAGCATGTGGTTTATTGGAAGCAGACAAACTACAGGCTTTTCCTCAAGCGAATGAGCTTGCCAAAGGAATGATTTATCAATTAGGAGAATATTATCGTACGCAAAATGATCCCGAAAATGAAGGACTGCTACTCCATGGTGTTTACGCACATGCAGAAGGAAAAGGGATTGATGAACCCAACTTATGGGGCGATTATTTTTACATGGAAGCCTTAATGCGTTTAGCAAAACCATCATGGCAAAGATACTGGTAAAGGGGAAAAATGATGCAAACGTTTGAGATTAAAGAAGACTTTTTATTAAATGGACAACCAATAAAAATTATTAGCGGGGCGATTCATTACTTTCGAATGACACCTAGACAATGGGAAGATAGCCTCTATAATCTGAAAGCTTTAGGGGCTAATACAGTAGAAACCTACATTCCTTGGAATATTCATGAACCAGAAGAAGGCGTATACGATTTTGAAGGAATGAAAAACATTGAAGCATTTGTCCGCTTGGCAGAAAAACTGAATTTACTAGTTATTCTGCGTCCTTCGGCTTATATTTGTGCAGAATGGGAGTTTGGTGGCTTACCCGCATGGCTTTTGAAAGAAAAAGGCGTGCGCTTACGTTCGACAGATCCTATTTTTATGACTAAAGTTCGTAACTATTTTCAAGTATTATTGCCTAAACTAGCACCTCTACAAATAACACAAGGTGGACCAGTGATCATGATGCAGGTTGAAAATGAATATGGGTCCTATGGCATGGAGAAAGCGTACTTGCGACAAACCAAGCAGATAATGGAAGAACTGGGGATTGAGGTTCCTCTTTTTACAGCTGATGGCGCTTGGGAAGAGGTTTTGGATGCGGGCACGTTAATTGAAGAGGATGTTTTTGTGACAGGAAATTTTGGTAGTCATTCGAAAGAAAATGCTGCCGTTTTGAAAAAATTTATGACTCGTCATGGTAAAAAATGGCCGTTGATGTGCATGGAATACTGGGACGGGTGGTTCAATCGTTGGGGCGAACCAGTGATTCAGCGAGAAGGTACCGACTTGGCGAAGGAAGTAAAAGACATGCTGACAGTGGGTTCTTTAAATCTCTATATGTTTCATGGAGGAACAAATTTCGGTTTTTATAACGGGTGTTCGGCGCGAGGAGCGAAAGATTTACCTCAAGTCACAAGCTATGATTATGATGCTTTATTAACAGAAGCAGGAGAACCAACAGAAAAATATTATGCCGTTCAAAAAGCAATTAAAGAAGTATGTCCAGAAGTTTGGCAAGCACAACCACGCACGAAAAAACTGGGGAATTTAGGAAGCTTTCCAGTAACTGCTAGCGTATCTTTATTCGCAGTAAAAGATCAAATGATGACACCGAAGACCACCACGTATCCATTAAGTATGGAAGAAGCTGGCTCAGGCTATGGCTACTTGCTTTATTCGTTTGATTTAAAAAATTATCATCATGAAAATAAACTAAAAGTCGTTGAGGCCAGTGATCGTTTACACATTTATGTAGATGGAGATTTAGCTGCTACCCAATATCAAGAGACAGTGGGAGAAGAGCTACTCATTTCAGGAAAAACTGAAAAAGACACACTTGCGTTAGATATTTTAGTGGAAAATTTAGGTCGCGTTAATTATGGCTTTAAATTAAATAATCCGACACAAAGTAAAGGAATTCGAGGTGGAGTGATGCAAGACATTCATTTTCATCAAGGCTATCAACACTATCCCTTAACTTTTTCACAAGAGCAATTAGCCAAGATTGATTACACAGCTGGAAAAAATCCATTGCAGCCTTCGTTTTATCAAGTAACATTTGAATTAAAACAGCTAGCAGACACGTATATTGACTGTCGAGGCTACGGCAAAGGAGTCGTTGTGGTCAATGGTCATCATCTAGGTCGTTATTGGGAAATGGGACCAATTCATTCGCTGTATTGTCCCAAAGAATTTTTACATCAAGGACAAAATGAAGTAGTAATTTTTGAAACAGAGGGAATTAACATTGAGTACTTGAAATTTACGAATCAAGTGATCATAGACTAAAAAAATAGAAGTAGAAGCTGAAATTTATTCGGCTTCTACTTCTATTTTGGTTTTGAAATATTTCCAATGTTTATAACTGATAATATATTCAGCAACACTACCATCTGCGAGATAGGAATGTTTGAGTTGTTTAACAGCGGGTTCACGAAAACTTAATTGAAGTAAATTCAATAACTCAGCATCTTCGGGAAAGACAATTTCATTTGTTTCTACAGAAGCCAACGAGAAGAGGTCTACTGAGAAATCTTTACGGACTCGTTCATACACACTTGCATAAGCTGTGAGGTCCTTTGAGAGCGGCTCTTTAACAAGCTTTTTGGGAAGATGTGTGATATGTACGAGAAAGGGTGTATCTTCAGAATAGCGAACACGCTTGATTTTATAATAAGAAGCGTTAGCTGGTAAGCCTAATTCCTTTAAAATTTCAGTTTGATTTTCTTCTTCAATTGAAAGGACTTTAACTTTTTCAGAGTCTAAAGAATGCAACTCGATATCAGAAAATTTTACATTTTGTGAAACTTTTGATTTCGAAACAAAGGTCCCTTTTCCTTGGATACGATACAAGTAACCTGCACTGGTTAGCTCATTCAGTGCTTTGACAGCTGTGATGGAGCTAACAGCATATTTTCGTTTAATATCGGCTTCGGAATAAAATTTATCACCAGGAATAAAGGTATGATTTTTTATTTCACGTAAAAGGTCTTGTTTGATTTGTTCGTATTTAGGTAACATGCGATTGCCTCCATTCTAGTAATCGAATGAATTAAGCATAACATGTTAACTAGTCTTTAGCAAACACTTTGAAAAAGAGGAAAGACAATTTTTATTTAAAGGATTCAAAAAAATAAATTCAATATATTAAGATATTAGGTTTACGGATAACTTAGTATGTGTTATAGTAAGTTCGTAGAAAACATAACATGTTAAGTAGAGTCATCTACATTTAGGGAGGGAAATTCGTGGAAAACATTGTACTAATTAGTCATGGTAGCATGGCTGAAGGCGTCAAAGTTAGCTTAGAAATGATTGTTGGTCGGCAAGAACACGTGCATACAGTCTCATTACGACCAGATAGCGACAATCTTCAATTTGAGAAAGAGCTAAACGAAAAAATGAAAGCCCTTAACGGTACGACACTGATTATTGCTGATTTACTTGGCGGAACGCCATGTAACGTGGCAACTAAGAATTATTTGAACGTTGACGGAGTGGAAATTATTGCAGGGATGACGCTTTCTGTTGTGATTGAAGCAGTGGTCAATCAACAGGCTTCGATTAAAGAATTAGTTTGTTTAGCACAAGAAAATATTGTTGATGTAAAGGCTGGAATGAATCAAGCAGAACAAGAGATTTCAGAAGCTAGCAAAGAAAAAGAGTTAAGTAACTATAGTCAGTATGCTGGAAAAGAAAATATTGTAAACACACGGATTGATGAACGCTTAATTCATGGACAAGTAGCGGGAATTTGGTCAACAAGTCTTAGTACACAGCGAATAATTGTAGCCAATGATGAGGCGGCTAAAGATCCTTTACAAAAATCATCTTTGAGAATGGCAGCGCCTTCTTCAATGCGTTTATCTGTTCTTGGAGTAGAAGCTGCCGCTAAAAATATTCAATCAGGTAAATATGGTAAGCAGCGTTTATTTTTATTATTTAAAAATCCGAAAGATGTGCTCCGCTTTATCGAAGCGCAAGGACCTATCAAGACTGTAAATGTTGGGAATATGAGTTACAAAGAAGGCGCACGCGAAGTAACAAAAAGTATTCAAGTTTTACCAGAAGAAGAACAAATTTTTGAAACAATCGCTTCAAAAGGCGTCACTGTGACAGCCCAATTAGTCCCAAACGATCCAGTCGTTGATTTTATGAAAAAATTACGCGGCTAAAAATGACAGACTAAGAAAGAATATTTTTAAATTTAGGAGGAAAATTCAATGCATTTAGCAGCGTATCAAATTATTTTAATTACTCTTTATGCGTTTATTGCTATTAATGACTCACTTATTTCAAATACGTTGACGCAACCAGCTATTGCTGGAATGATTTCTGGAATGATTATGGGAGATTTAAAAACTGGTTTAATGGTTGGCGGCACTCTTCAATTAATGCGTTTAGGAATTGCTGCTTTTGGTGGAGCATCAGTACCTGATTATTTCACAGGGGCTGTTTTAGGAACCGCTTTCGCTGTAATCTCTGGAAAAGGAGCGGAGTATGGTATTGGTTTAGCTGTTCCTGTTTCTCTGTTGATGTTGCAACTAGATGTAGTGGCCCGTTTTTGTAATGTCTTTTTACTTCATAGTGTCGATAAAGCGATTGATAAGATGCAAGTAAAACGGATTCCACGCTTAGTTTTATCTGGTTCTGTTCTATGGGGACTGTCTCGTGCCATTCCGATTTTATTAATGTTATTAGCGGGGGATGCTGTAGTAACAACGATTACCGATAACATGCCAGAATGGCTAATGACGGGCTTAAAAACAGCTGGAGGAGTATTACCTGTTGTCGGTGTAGGGATTTTATTACGTTACTTGCCAACGAAGCAATATATTCCCTATTTACTATTAGGCTTTTTCTTAGCGGCTTATTTAAAAGTTCCGATGTTAGGTGTTTCGATAGTTGGGCTGGTAGCAGCGATGCTTGTATTTAAACGTGATGGGGCAAAAAGCACGACACAAGTAACCACAGGAAATGGTGATTTTGAAGGAGGATATGACGGCGATGAGTAAGCATAAACTGACAAAAAAAGAATTAAATGCAATTAGCTGGCGTTATATTTTAGGAAGCCAATTAAACTGGAACTATGAACGTATGATGAGTTCAGGATATTTATACGGCATCTTACCTGTCTTAAAAAAATTCTATGGTCATGATGAAGCACAATTTCAAGATATGATGCGCACACACAATCAATTTTTTAACACCAATGCTATTTTCGGGAATTTAATTATGGGGATTGATGTTGCGATTGAAGAGCAAGATGGCTATAAAGCGAAAGAAACAATTATTGCGCTAAAAACAGCTCTGATGGGTTCTTTGGCAGGCGTGGGTGACTCTTTATTCCATGTTATTTGGGGCACAATTTTTGGTTCTGTTGCAGGGACACTGGCTCAAAATGGCTCCGTGGTTGGCTGTGTTATTTGGATTATTGCAAATATTGCATTATTATTTGGTCGGGCCGCACTCTTACCACTTGGTTATAAGCAGGGGGTCAAACTAGTGACAACCTTGAAAGACAAGTTATCTGCCTTTACGAATGCAGCAACTGTTCTTGGTGTGACTGTGATTGGTGCCTTAATTCCTTCAGTTATCAAGGCGACAGTTCCTTTTGTTTATAAAAAGAACGGGGTCGAATTAGTTATTCAAGATACGTTAGATGCGATTTTGCCTTCCTTAGTTCCGATCTTACTTGTTCTTTTGACTTATTGGATGTTAGGTCAAAAGAAATTAAATTCCACACGAGTGATTTGGATTATTTTAATTTTATCGATTGTTTTGAGTGCCTTTGGTATTTTGGCGTAAAAAGTATATTAAGTAATTTTCAGAGAGTCGGAGAGTGTAGAAAGTAGTTTTCTTCACTCTTTTTCTCTAATTTGTATGTAAGCGTTTTACAATATTTTTTTTAGGAGGAGAAAGAATGAAAAACAGAAAAATATGGTTAATGCTGGTCGGACTGTTTACTGCTTTGACGAGTGGACTTATGGGAACCACCCTTGCTTTTGCAGAAGAAAAAGAAGCAAGCCAAACGCTTGAGCAACCCTCTTACATTTCAGATTTCCCGAATCAAGTTGGGCATTGGCAAGATTTGGTGGGAACAGCAGAAAAAAAGAATGGTCCTGCTGGTTTATGGATAGCAAACACGAAACAAGGGACAAACCTAGAATCTGTCTCTATCAATCTTGATGCAAGCGAACAATCTTCAGGAGATCTTGAACTAACCTTTTTATATGAAGGACAAAGTAACTTCGGCTTGGTTTTTCGCGGAGATAAACAAAAGACGAGTCAATGGCAATCTTTTGCTTATAATCGTGACGGTCGCTGGCAATTAGGACAGCCGGGCGGTAAATGGCTAACTAATATTCCGGGACCAACATTACTAAGTGGCCAACAATATAAACTGCTGGTTCGCTATGACGAGAAAAAAATTCAGACATTCCTGAATGATCAATTATTTTATGAAAATGAAGAGGTTCATTATCCTGATGGTACGTCCATTAATGATGACTGGACGGGCGCTGTAGGAATTAGGCTATTTGGTAATCTATCAAAGCTGAATGTCATTTCTATGAAGAGCGGCTCCGTCGGTAGCATTCCTGTTATCGATTCATCTACAGAATATCGACAATTAAAAGAAAAGTGGCGAAATCAGCTTGTTTCAAAAGAGTATGATTCAACTAACCAAGCGCTTGTAAACTACGTCCAAAAAATCTCCAATGAAGCAACAGAACTCGATCAAACGATGAATAAAGAGTCGAACCGCAGCTATTTATGGCCACTAGAGTCTGGCAATACGCCATCTGCTGATTTAACGACTCAATTTACCAAATTGCAAAAATTAGCGGTAGCCTATGGAACGAAAGGGAGTACGCTTTACCAAGATGACAAATTGGCAGCAACCATTATTGATGGCTTAGATTTTATGGTGACGCAAAAAGGATATGATGGGAAAAAGTACCATGGAAATTGGTGGGACTGGCAAATTGGTGTGCCACAGAAGTTTCTTAATATTCTAATGATTTTAGAAGATAAAGTTTCTCCAGAAAAGCAACAAATCTATACAAATGCGCTGAGCAGTTATGTCCCAGATCCGTTTAAACAGTTGTATACAAAACCACAAGGAACGTTTGTGGATTTAGCTTTTATCCCAAATTTTGTGACATCAGGAGCAAACCGAACGGACTTAGCTTTAACTGTTTTGGGGTTAGGAATTTTACAAAAGGACAGCGGGAAAATTAACCAAGCATCCAGTAGTATCGTCGATGTATTTAAATTAGTCACAAAAGGGGATGGTTTTTACCAAGATGGTTCTTTTATCCAGCACAATAACATTCCTTATACAGGTTCGTATGGCAATGTATTGGTGAAAGGGGTTGGACAAATTTTGGCCATTACAGCAGATTCATCTTTTCAAATGGATGCAACTCTTGTGACAGAATTTGTTGAAAATGTTGATCGTGCCTTTCTTCCTTTGATTTATAAAGGTGAAATGCTACCAACTGTGAATGGCCGTTCCATCTCAAGAGCCCCAGCAGTTGGAAAAACAGGCTACGGCTCAACTACCATGTATAATTTATTAATTGTGGCTAAATTTGCTCCTAATAATTATCAAAAGAAATTTCAAGAAGCCGTTAAATATTGGATGAAGGAGAACCCAGATTATTATTTGACAAATGCTCGTGATTTTAATGATTTACAGATGACTATGCAACTTTTAACTAATCCAGAAATTATGGGAGGGCAACTTCCTTTTACAGGCACGAAACTTTATGCTTCGATGGATCGATTTGTCCAACGAACACCTAGTTATATGTTTGGGCTAGGCTTGTATTCGAAGCGCACTGCATCTTTTGAAGCAGGGAATAAAGAAAATAAACGTGGCTGGCATACTGGTGACGGAATGATGTACGTATATAATGATGACGAGGTTCAATTTAATTCCAGCTATTGGCCAACTGTAGATCCCTATCGACTACCAGGAACAACGGTCGATACCATTTCTTTGGCAGATGAAGTTTCGGCATTTACAACAATCACATCGAAAGAGCAATGGGTTGGTGGAGTAACGTCAGAAAATCAGGCAGTAGTAGGGATGGCTCTTAATAAAGACGGAACCAAAAATAATGGGAAACTTTTACCTATGAACTTACAAGCTAAAAAATCTTGGTTTGTATTAAATGGGCAAATTGTCGCATTAGGCGCAAGAATTAAAGGCGATACAGAAGCTTCGATTGAGACAATTGTTGATAATCGTTTGTTAAATGATGCCTATCAGTATCAAGTGCTATCAAACGTTGGGGAAATTCATGAGCAAAATGAAACGAGTAAAAAACAATGGTTATTACTAAAGTCGGATCATTCCAATGCTAATATGGGTTATTATTTTCCAGAAGAAACAACGGTTAATGTTAAAAGTGAAACTAGAAAAGGAACCTATAAAGCAATTAATGAAGCATTCCCAAGTGATAAAGAATATGTAGGTGATTATCGAACATTTACGATTCAACATGGTCAACACCCAACGAACGAGCATTATGCTTATGTAGTTTTACCAGGAATCGATGAAACTGATTTAAAAACATATGCTGCCAAAAAAACAGTAGAAGTTCTCTCAAATACAGAAGAAATTCAAGCAGTTAAGCAAGAAGAAGAAGGCTATCTTGGGGTTAATATTTGGTCAGAAACTGGCGGTACAATAGCAGGGATTACCTCAAATAAAGCTATTTCTTTAATGAGAAAGACACAACAACACCAAAAAACGTATACTTTCTCTGATCCCACACAAACAACTAAGACACTGACTTTAAAAATACCAAAAGATTACAGCACAGTAATTAGTCAAAGTGACGGAATCACTTATGATGATGCAACAGAAACCTTTACTATTAATTTTGAAAATGCCGCAGGAAGTAGTAAACAAATTATTGTAGAATAACTCAAAGAAATTAAAGTAGCCTCAAATTCCAGTTTAATCGGAATTTGAGGCTACTTTGTAGAAATTATTTAAGATTCTAACATTTCTGCAGGTAATAAAATCGTTTCACGATGGCCATCATCAAAAGCAAAAATTCGCGACGGATATGCCGTAGAATAACTAAATGGTAAGTCGATGGCCATTTCTACTGAACTATTTTCTTGAGAAAAATGGACAGTCACTTTGCCATTATTGTTCAACAAATCAAAGTGAAGTAAGTCGTTTAAAGAGATAACCCCTTTTAGATTTAAGTCAATAATCAACCAAATACTATCAATTAAGCCACTAGGTAAGCTAGAAACAACACCTAATGAAGCATAGCGGCTACGGTCACTATCAAAACGTTCAAACATATGGATGACCTCCTTTTTGTTTACTTACTTTTAGTATACTGCAAATTTAAAAAAAAGAAATTGTTTCGTTTGAAAATATTGCGTAGATTAGCAAAAATTTAATATTCCTCTGTAGCTTCCTGACTTGGGGGCATCGTTTATGTATAGAAACCAAGACATGCAGTAAAAAGAAAGAGGGAGGTACGTTGTTTCAACGTACCTCCCTCTTTCTAAAACTTAAGATAATCAGCTGAACAAAAGTGTTCTCTTTATTCGGCTAATTCTGGTTCAGTTGTTTCAGCAGCTGTTCCTTCTTCTTCTTCAGGAGCAGTTTGTGCTTCAACAATAGCAACTAGTTGTTCTTCTGGATCAGTTAAAATTTCATAGTCTTTGTGTTCAGGTAAATCAGCGATTGTAAGAGCATCACCAATTTCTAAATTTGTAATATCTACTTCAATTGATTCTGGTAATTTATCTGGTGTGGCTGCCACTAAAACAGTGTACAAGTTTTGAGCTAAGGTGCCCCCAGCTTTCACACCTACAGATTCACCAACTAATTGAACTTCTGCTTCGACTTCTGTTGTTTCTTTCATATTTACAGATAAGAATTCAACATGAAGCATTTGACCAGTAAAGGTATCTAATTGTGCTTTTGACATTAATGTGTTGATGTTTTTGCCATCAACTGTCATTTTAATAACGGTGTTAGCACCATGTTCGCGTAAAATTTTTGATAAGTCTTTTTCTTCAAAATAGATTGGTGTACTTTCAATTTGGTAACCGTAAACAATGGCAGGTACTTTCCCTTCGTGACGTAGCTGATTTCTTAGTGAACGTGGACGGATAGCTCTTTCTTTAACTTCTAATTGTACTGACATAACCTAATTCCTCCTTGAAATAATGAGTGATTTGGTTAAACTCAGAAACAAAACATAATGGAAAAAAGAAACTCTTTTTTCAGTTGTTCTTGTCTAGAAAAATGCTAACAATAATCAAAAAATCCCCACAAATATTGCCAGGCAACACTCATGGGAATGGTTCATTGTTATCGTTGTTCTCTCCCAGGTCATTACGCTGTTTTTGAGAAACCTTTATTTACTTTACTTATTAACCGTAACACTTATATTTTTATACGTCAAGGAATTACCTTTTTCTACTTTTCATCTTTAACGGATTCTACTATACTAATACCAGAATGGAGCGGAACAATGCGATTAGATAAATTACTAGAAGAACTTCAGTTTGGATCACGCAAAACAGTGAAACGATTAATCAAAGGCAAGCAGGTCACTGTGGATGGCATCGTGACATTAAATGAAAGCCAAAATGTCGATGCGCAATTACAAATGATTAAAGTAAAAGGAAAATTAAATTCGCATAAGACCCATGTGTACTATATGTTGAATAAGCCAAAAGGTGTGGTGAGCGCTGTCTCAGATGCATCTAAAAAAACAGTCATTGATTTGATTGCGCCGCAAGACAGACGCCCTGGTCTTTATCCAGTGGGAAGACTCGATGGCGATACGGAAGGGTTACTTCTATTAACAGATAATGGACAATTAGGGTATCAATTAATTCGGCCAAATAAAGAAGTAGCGAAATGTTATGAAGTAAAAGTCAATGGTTTGGTCTCTGCAGAAGATTGTGCTAAATTTAAAGATGGGATTGTTTTGCAAGGGGGCATTCAATGTAAGCCAGCAAAAATAACTGTTCTTACAGCGACTGAAACGGAGAGTCATGTTTTCCTAACTATTCAAGAAGGAAAATTTCACCAAGTGAAAAAAATGTTTTTATCCGTGGGGAAAAAAGTGACTGCTTTAAAACGCCAAACTATGGGGCCGTTGCGGCTAGATCCGCAATTACCTTTAGGTGCTTATCGTTCATTAACAAGAGAAGAGTTACAATTGCTATTGCCTTATTTTTTTATTGAAAAACAACAAACAAGCAAAGCGTTACCGAGTAATTTGAAAAGAGAAGAGGAACGGAAATGAAAACATTGCTTTTTGATGTTGATGATACATTGTTAGATTTTAAATTGGCTGAAAAGAAGGCGCTCCATGCCTTATTTGAAGAAGAAAATGTACCATTTACATCTGAAGTCGAGTCAACATACCACCGAATTAATCAAGGATTATGGCGTTCATTTGAAGAAGGAAAAATAACAAAAGATGTTCTCCTTGATACACGGTTTGGTTTATTGTTTGACGCGTTTAATCGAGAAGTTGATAGCGTTAAAATGGGAGAAAACTACCGAGAATATTTAAGTCAAGGACATGACTTGCTTGGCAATAGTCAACGTATTTTGGAAAAATTAGCACCCCATTATGATTTATATATTGTGACAAACGGAGTGGCAAAAACACAGTATCGTCGGTTGGAAGATTCGAAATTAATGCCTTATTTTAAAGATATTTTTGTTTCAGAAGAAGTGGGTTATCAAAAACCGATGAAAGAGTATTTTGATTTTGTTTTTGAACGGATTCCTAATTTTAGTCGAGAAAAAACAATGATTATTGGCGATTCTTTGCATTCAGATATTCAAGGAGGCCAACAAGCGAAAATTCAAACGGTTTGGCTCAATCCAACCGCCGCTCCAGCAACACCAACCATTCAACCCAATTATACGATTCAACAGCTAGATGAGTTGTTACCAATTCTTGGGCATTAAAAAAACAACATTTCCTGTGCAGGAAATGTTGTTTTTTTAACTTAAGTGTAAACGTAAGCGAACCATATCCTTTAAAGGTAAACCGTTTTCCGTAATAGGCTCATCATAATGATGGATAAAAAAATCTGGTTCAATATGTGTCATCCGAAAACCGACTTTTTGATAGAGATATAGCTGTTGAAAGCCTGTGCTCCCAGTCCCAATTTCCAAATAATCATACTTTTCTTTTTTGGCAAAATCAATGGCAAAATGTAATAATTCTTGCCCAATGCCCCGCCCTCGGCTTTCTGCTGAGACAGCGATGTTTACGATTTCCAATGTCCGTGGGTGAGTTGGCAACACGACTAAAATTCCTTGAAGATGTTCAGTCTGATAGTCAAAGCAAATGCCGCGGGTAATGTAATCTGCCACCATTTTTTTTGAGGGATCTGCCTCATAAAGAAGGGCGTAATGCGCAGTTGTAAGTGCTTCTTTTTTAACTTTTTTAATCATAGGTAGGATTCTCCTTTTATTGATAAGTATACTGTAATTGAAAGAAGTGTGGGCAGATTTTTCATAAGAAGATAAAAATCACATGAAAAGTCTTGGAAAAGGTCTGGCATTCTTCAGAGTTTTCATTATAATAGTAAAAGACAATGAAGTTTTTGAAAAGAAAGAGGTTTATACATGAAAGATAGTCAGCCAATTATCATTGGTGTTACTGGCGGATCAGGAAGCGGAAAAACCAGTGTTAGCCGTGCGATTTTTAATAATTTTCCCGATCATTCAATTATGATGTTAGAACAGGATTCTTATTATAAAGATCAGAGCCATTTGAGTTTTGAAGAACGTTTAAATACCAATTATGATCATCCTTTTGCGTTTGATACAGATTTATTGATTCAACATGTTGAACAACTGTTAAACTATCAAGCCATTGAAAAGCCAGTTTATGACTACGTTGCGCATACAAGAAGTACAGAAACGGTGATACAAGAACCGAAAGAAGTAATTATTCTTGAAGGGATTTTAATTTTAGAAGATCGCCGCTTAAGGGATTTAATGGATATTAAAGTGTATGTGGATACAGATGATGACATCCGTATTATTCGTCGAATCAAGCGTGATATGGAAGAACGTGGCCGTACTTTGGATTCTGTGATTGAACAATATTTGACAGTCGTGAAGCCCATGTATCACCAATTTATTGAACCTACGAAACGTTATGCAGATATTATTGTGCCAGAAGGTGGCGAAAACCACGTCGCTATTGATTTAATTAATACAAAAGTGGATAGTATTTTAACAAAAATGTAACAGTCAGCTTAAATAGGCGTCTCTATATCAGAGTCGACTGTTTAAGCTTTTTTTTGACTTTTAAAGGGTGGTTTTATCAAATATTTTAAGGGATAGCTAAAAAGTTGAAAATATTGCAAGAAACAATATGCTATAATTTTTTAAAGGAAAAGGAGGGAAGGGAATCTGAATGATAAAAAGAGGTGAGGTTTTTTATGCGAATCTCTCACCAGTTGTTGGTTCCGAACAAGGTGGGATTCGACCTGTCCTGATTATTCAAAATAACAAAGGTAACTTATTTAGTCCAACGTTGATTGTTGCACCGATTACCCGTAACGTAAGCAAGCGGCTGCAACCAACGCAAGTCCTCATCGAAATTCCCCATAACGAGTGCAGGACACCATCACTTATTTTGTTAGAACAAATTCGAACATTGGATAAAGAACGAATGCTACACAAGGTTTGTCAACTTTCTCGTGAAGAGATGGAACAGGTCAATCAAGCTTTAAAAGTTAGCGTTGGTATCCGTTAATTTACATATAAAGAAATCGTTTTGGGGAAACGGTTTCTTTTTTTATTGAAATAGTTTCCAAATATTCGTTTTTCTCGTATAGTGAAAGAGGAGGCGATCACATGGATAAAATTCGTTATGGAATTATGAGTACTGCCCAAATTGTCCCAAGATTTGTAGCAGGGCTTCGAGAAAGTGCGCAAGCTGAAGTGCGCGGGATTGCGTCAAGGCGTTTAGACAATGCTCAAAAAATGGCTAAAGAATTAGCGATTCCGGTGGCTTATGGCAGTTATGAAGAGTTATGTAAGGATGAAACAATTGATATTATTTATATTCCCACCTACAATCAAGGACATTACTCAGCAGCTAAGCTTGCGTTATCACAAGGAAAACCCGTCCTATTGGAAAAACCATTTACATTAAATGCTGCTGAAGCAGAAGAACTCTTTGCAATCGCACAGGAGCAAGGGGTTTTTCTAATGGAAGCTCAGAAGTCTGTCTTTTTACCAATTACCCAAAAAGTAAAGGCGACGATTCAAGAAGGGAGATTGGGAGAGATTTTATGGGTTCAGTCAGTTACTGCCTATCCCAATGTGGATCATATTCCCTGGTTTTACTCGAGAGAAGCGGGTGGTGGAGCGCTTCATGGTTCAGGAAGTTATCCATTACAATACTTACAATACGTATTAGGGAAAGAGATTCAAGCGGTTACGGGAACCGCAACATATCAGCAAGGAGCGACGGATAGTCAATGTAATTTAGCTTTGAAATTTGCTGAAGGGACGCTGGGCAATATTTTTATTAATGTTGGTTTAAAGATACCTAGTGAAATGACCATCTGTGGGACAAAAGGGCAAATCGTTATTCCTAATTTCTGGAAAACAGATTGTGCTTATTATACAGATGCTCAAGGTAACACTGTCAAATGGTCTGAACAATTCACTAGTGAATTTACGTATGAAATCAATCATGTGAATCAATGTTTACAAGACAAAAAGTTAACTAGCCCCGTAATGACGAAGGAATTAACGATAGCAACCGTTAAAATTGTTGAAAGTTTTTATCAAGAATGGTTCGATAACGAATAATTACCATCACTTGCTATCCAAACTATTCTGTGTTAAAGTGTGTTTTATGCGACGAGTTGACTCAATCAGATAGCTTCGGCTATTCCGTTTTGACGGCTAGTGATTGTCAAACACAACGACACCAGATAGTACGGCTATCAGTTACCGGATTTGTAACGTGTCGGACAGAATACTTTTGTGGAGAAGGTTTCTGTCTATTTATGCAAATAAATAGTGTGGTATCCCTTAACAGTAGTAACTGTTAAGGGATTTTTTTGTATGAAAAGAGAAGTGTTGCACTTTTATAAGTGCAACTTTTTTGTGTTGTGGAACAGATAAAATAACGCTATAGTTTTAAGTGTAAAGGGAAAAGAAAAGAGGTGACAAGGCATGACCGTGTTGTTGTCCAAAAGAGCGATAAATATTTTATTGATGCTTTTGGATTTGGAAGGGAGTATTACCACGCAAGAATTAGCTGAGAACTTTACTGTCAGTGTTCGAACAATTAAGTATGATTTAGAAGATATTCGTGCTTGGTTTGAACAGCACGATGAGACACTTTATTCAAAACGAAATAAGGGCATCTGGCTAGATTTACCTGACTCGAAACGCTTACTGTTAAAAAATGAAATTATCGATGTCGATCGATTTGAAACCTATCCTGATCAAAAAAGACGAGTCAATGTATTGATTTTTCAGCTATTGTCAGTCAAAGGATACTTAACGGCACAGCAGCTGGCAGATGAATTATTAGTGAGCCGAAACACGATTGTCAGTGATTTGGAACAGGTCGAACGGTTGCTGCAAGCATATGATTTAACCTTAATTCGCCAAGCACGGCAAGGGTTTACAATTAGTGGTGAAGAAAGCAATGTACGCTTACTGATGGAATTTATCACTCAAAAAGAGCTTACAGAATACGATATTTACCAAATTATGAACTATGTGACAAAGACAAAAGGGGCTGAAAAAATCCCTAAAATTAAATTTGGGTCAGGGACATTATTTCAAGGTTGTTATCGTAGTGCATTGAAAAAAATGCGAAATTTAATTAATCCACTCGATCAAAATCAATTTGATTATGCCGAAATATTATCTATTACGTTGAGAGTGGCAATTGCCGCAGCACGTATGCAGATGGCGCATACAATTGGGACTTACCGAGTGTTATCGCAAAAAACACGCTTTGAACAACGGAACGAAGTACCACTTTTACTTTTACAAGAGGTGTTTGAACGGTATGACTTGCCTTTATTAGCGGATGAATATTTTTATATTTATAGTGATTTATTCGGAACCCATCAACGGCAAGATATGGTTCAATTAACAAAACAAGTGATTGAAAGCGTTTCAAAAGAGCTGAATTATCCTTTTGTAAATGATCGCCAATTATTTACGAACTTGTTTGCGCACCTGTCCTTACGTTTTACTAAGAAACATTTATTTATCAATGAATACAATCCGTTTTCTGAAGAAATCAAAGGAAAACATCCAGCGTTATTTTTAGCTATTCAATGTGCCTGTAAACAATTAATTCAACGTTCTGTTTTGTTAGTCAACGATTCTTTCTGCGCATATATTGCGTTGCATTTTTTGGCAGCTCAGGAACGACAACAGCAGGAAGCTAAAGTTGTTAGGATTGTGTATGTTTGCTCGACGGGCTTAGGTGTGACCAGTTTAATTGAACAAAAAATTTTAGAGGAAGTACCAAACGTTGAACTCGCGGGATTTGCTTCTGTTTTAAATGCAACTGAAGTGATTCAAGCAGAAAAGCCTGATTTGGTATTGAGTATTTTCCCAATTGAAGAAATGACATACCCATTTATTAAAGTTAGTCCATTGTTGACGGACACAGACTTAAGTTTGATTCGGGAAGAGGTCGATAAAATTTTATTAGGGAAACGTCAAGGCAAAGGTACCGCTCGTTCCACGAAATCTGATGTAATTGAAAAAAATGAACGGATACAAAGCCAAGATTTATTAGTAAAAGCGTATATTATTTATGAAGAGTTAAAACGAATGTTTCAAACAAAGTTACTGAGCGAATATCAAGAAGCCTTTTTACTTCACGTTTTATTAATGACACATCGGATTACGTTTAATAAACAATACGAAGAGATCCCTTGTAATAGAGAAGTATTCCATGAAAGTCAAGAAGAAATTCGGCAAATTGAATGTTTATTTGCTAAAAATGAGTTACCTGTCAATCATGCTGAAATTTCAGCATTACTTAATTATTTAGAACAACCAAAGGAGGAAGAGGATGGAACTAGCAATGGAAGCACAGGAGATCATTCGACAAAGTGCTGAACCAGAAAAGCTCCAATCGATTATCAAACAAACCAGCGCGCGATTAGCAGAAGCACAAATTGAACCAACGGAATTACAGTGGACGATTTTGATTAACCATCTTAGTGAGATGTTGAATCGTTCAAGAGAAGGAACGACATTAGCTGGTGTTGATCGGACGTTATTTACGGAACTAACACCAGAAACGTTGAAAATTGCACAAGAAACAACAGAAGCAATTGGTCAGTTATCAGAAGATGAGTGGTATGTTTTAGCTGTTCATTTTGAAGTTGCTAAACAAAACAATTAATAGGAGGAAAAGTTATGATTACAGTAGTTATCGCAGATCGTTTAGGAAAAGGACAAAATGTTGCAAAAGGAGTGGAGCAAGCCGGTGGACGCGCGGTTGTTGTTCCAGGAATGGGTGCAGATATGCGTTTAGGCGATGTGATGCAACAAGAAAAGGCAGATTTAGGCATTTCTTTCTGTGGCAGTGGTGGTGCAGGGGCGTTAACAGCTGCTACTAAATACGGGTATCCCGAAAGACATGGCATGCGATCAATCGAAGAAGGGGTAACAGCAATTAACGATGGGAAAACTGTTCTTGGATTTGGTTTTATGGATCAGGAAGAACTTGGTAAACGAGTAACTGAAGCATTTATTAAGAAACACGGAGCATAGAAAGTAGTAACTTAGAAAGGAGCGGTAATTATGGATGCCACAAAACGGTCAACACAAACCGTGATTGTTTCTGGAAAAGGTAATAAGAAGAATGAAGCTTTTGCAAGTGCATTGAATGATGTTTCAAAAAAAGTATTAAAAGAAACAACAGAGGTCCTCATCCGGATTGAACCGAAAGAAGTAACTATTCGTCAGGCAAAAGAACAAGTTTATACAGAAAAATTTCTGTTCTTCTTCTTTCCTAGAAAGAGAGTGATTTATCATGTCGAACTAGCTGTAGAAGTGGAAATCCAAGCCATTGCAGTCGAAGAAGTTGATTTTTTAACGGAAACAATTAAAGAACCGAACGCAGTAGTAGTTCCGTTTCTTTCAAAAAGAGGCGTATAAAGGGAGGAAGAAGGAATGGAATTTGTAATCATTTTGCTGAAGTCATTGCTTATTGGTGGTTTACTAGGTTTTGCAGCTGGCGCAGGCGCTGCTCGGATGTTTCATGCACCACAAACGCAAGGGCTAGGGGCATTTAGAACATTAGGAGAAATGAACGCGGCACAAGGAGATCCAGCATCACACTTTTCTTTTGGTTTAGGTTTTTTCTTTAATGCTTGGGCTTCAGCCGTCGGAGCAGGGGCCTTTACACAAGATGTAACCCACCGGATTGTACCTAACTGGGCTGCAGCAATTTTATTGGTAAAGGATAAAGATGTCACTAAAACGATGCATAATCCCCAAAAAATGGGGATTGTCGGGGCCTTTGTAGGGATGGCGACTGTGACATTCTTAAATAGTACGGCTGCAGCAATTCCAGAATCGCTTCAAGTAACAGCAGTTGCGGTGTTGGTACCTGCAGCAACGATTTTAATCAATACTGTGATGCCCGTGTTATTCTGGCTAGCGGCTTTAGATGCAGGAAAACGGACGGGTTTCTGGGGAACGTTATTTGGCGGATTATCTCAATTAGTCATGGGCAATGCTGTTCCAGGAGTTGTATTAGGGATCTTAATCGGTAAAGGTGTCGATGATTTAGGGTGGACCCGAATGACACGCGGCATGCTTGGTGCCATTATCTTATTATTTATTTTAAGTGGCTTCTTCCGAGGTTTCGACTTAGAAATGATCGAAAGTTTCCGCTTGTCGATTCCTCAATGGTTAAATAATTTACACAATGTTTTCACCGTTAAATAGAAAAAAGGAGGTCTCATAGATGGAACAGCAAGAAAAAAATGAATGGGCACAGCAAGAACAAGAAATTCAAGAAGGTTTAACAGGCAAAAGTTTTTGGTATGCTGACTGGGGCTTTCCCATTTTAGTCGGGATTATGTCAGCGGCAATTTTTGCAGGAACACATATGTATGTAGTTTATGGCGTGGGCGCGTTCAATGAAGTTTCAATTGTCGCGATGCTAAAAGCTGGTTTAGATGGTGGTTCTTATGGCGCTGCCGCAGCATTTGGTGCAAGTTTCCTGTTTGCACGAATTTTAGAAGGTTCCTTAGTCGGGATTTTAGATTTAGGTGGCTCAATTTTAACGGGGCTCGGGATTGGTGTACCTGCAATTTTCCTCAGCATGGGAATTAAAGCGCCTGTAGAAAACTTCGGCTTAGCACTTTTAACGGGTGCGATACTAGGATTAGCAGTTGGTGGCGTGATTGTGTTGATTCGGAAGTTTACCATCAATCAAGGAAACTCCACTTTTGGTGCGGATGTGATGATGGGTGCTGGTAATGCCTCCGGACGTTTCTTAGGACCGTTAATTATTTTGAGTGCGGCGGGTGCTTCAATTCCTATTGGGATTGGTGCCACATTAGGAGCTTTAGGTTTTTACATTTGGAAAAAACCAATTGCTGGTGGTGCAATTTTAGGCGCAATGATTTTTGGTGCAATATTCCCAGTTTCTTTATAATAAGAAAAAGCCTTTTGTTTTGCACTTTCTCTGTCACGAATACGAATAAGCGTTTACATTATAATGTTACTATGTTATTATGAATGCGAAATAATTATTATTTTTATTAGTTGAACGGAGGAATTAACAGATGAATGGTTTTGTACAGTGGATGGAAGTTAAGTTAATGCCGATTGCGAATAAATTTGGTTCGCAACGCCATATGACAGCGATTAGAAAAGGATTAATTGCAACGATGCCTTTAACAATTGTGGGCTCATTCTTTACAATTTTTCAAAATATTCCAATTGAGGCATACACAAAATTGATTGAACCGTATCAAGCAATTTTAGATATTCCTTCCCGCTATACGATGGGATTACTTGCACTTTATGCAACATTTGGGATTGCTTCATCATTGGCCAAAAGTTATAAGCTTGACTCTTTGACGTGCGGAATTTTAGCATTAATGGCCTTTTTAGTAACAGCAGCACCACCAACACGTGTCTTTGAAGATGTTGACAACGTCATTACAGCAGGGCGCTATATTAATTTAGCAAATTTAGGTTCAGCTTCTTTATTTGGTGCGATTGTAACAGCGTTGTTATCTGTTGAAATTTATCGCTTCTTTATTGAAAAAGATATTATGATTAAGATGCCAGATGGTGTACCGCCTGAAGTGTCAAATTCATTTATTGCGTTAATTCCAGGAGCAGTTATTCTTTTATTATTCTGGGTTATTCGCCACGTAATTGGTTTTGATTTGAATGGTTTCTTGAGTACGTTATTAATGCCACTTAAAGGTATCCTTGCTGGTAACAGTTTATTTGGCGGATTACTAACAGTCTTCTTAATCTGTTTCTTCTGGGTTTTAGGGATTCATGGTCCAGCGATTATGGGCCCAGTTATTCGTCCTTTCTGGGATATGTCGATTGCAGAAAACCTTGAAGCTTTTACCAATGGTGCAAATGTTCATCAGTTACCTAATATTTTTACAGAACAGTTTTTACAATGGTTTATCTGGATTGGTGGCGCTGGAACTACGCTTTCTTTAGTTGTTTTAATGATGTTTTCTAAATCAACGTATCTGAAAAGTCTTGGCCGTTTATCGTTCTTACCAGGCTTGTTTAATATTAATGAACCAGTTATTTTCGGAACGCCTATCGTAATGAATCCTATTTTAGGTATTCCGTTTATCGTGGCACCGTTAATTACAACAACGTTATCTTATTTCTTAACAGTCGCTAATATAATTCCGATGATGGCTGCACGCTTAGCGTTTGCAATTCCAGCACCAATTGCTGCTTGGATGAGTACCAATTGGAGTTTTTCGGCCGCAGTATTAGTGATTGTTAACTTCTTAATTACAATGGCTATCTACTATCCATTTTTCAAAGTTTATGAAAAACAACAATTGGATAAAGAAGCAGAAGAATTAGCAGCTGAACAAGCAGCGAAAAATTAAAAAATGTTAGGGCGGGTGTTCTGATATGAATATCCTGCCCCTTCTAAGTCAGAGAAGAAAGTCAGGAGCGTATAAGATGATTATTTGGTTCATTTTCTTTTTTATCGTTAGTCAAATTATTATAGAAAAAGGGCAGTTGCATACTGTTGTTTATCAACTTGGTTTAGTAAAGACGTTGGTTTTTACGGCAGTTTGTATTACTCTTTCCATGATAATTGGCGGATTTCTAAATCAACCAGTATTGCTCGTTGGCTCTACAACAATCCTGTGTAGCTCGGTGATTGCTTGGAAATTTCGAAATAAATTTGAAAATAGCGGAGTGTGAGAACGAAGATGAAAAGAGCATTAGGTGTATCAGTTTATCCAGATCATAGTGATATCAATCAAGATAAAGCGTATTTAAAAAAAGCCAGCGAATGTGGGTTTACTCGAATTTTTATGAGTATGTTAGAAGTGACCGATGGCAAAGAAGCGGTTCAGAAAAAATTTAAAGAATTAATTAGTTATGCGAAAAATTTAGGATTTGAAACAATTTTAGATGTCGTTCCAAGTATCTTTGATGAATTGGACATTTCATATGATGATTTGACTTTTTTTAGCGAATTAGGAGCTGATGGGATTCGGTTGGATACAGGTTTTGATGGAAATAAAGAAGCCATGTTGACGTTTAATCCATTCGGCGTGGCTATTGAGCTGAATATGAGTAATGATGTTGCTTATCTTGATAACATTTTAACGTACGAAGCGAATCGACCTTTCTTATATGGTTGTCATAACTTTTATCCACAAGCGGGAACTGCATTGCCGTATGATTTCTTTGAAAAATGTAGCATCCGCTTTAAAAAGGAAGGGATTCGGACAGCTGCTTTTATTTCATCACAGGTAGGTGAAATTGGTCCTTGGGATGTGAATGATGGTCTACCTACTTTAGAAATGCATAGACAGTTGCCAGTCACTGTTCAAGCTAAACATTTATTTGCAACAAATTTAATTGATGATGTTGTTATTGGAAATGCTTATGCTTCCAACGAAGAATTAGAAGCATTGGGTCAGTTGAATCGTTATCAAACAGAATTGACCATTGTTTTTGAAGAAGCGACTTCTGAAATTGAAAAAGAAATCGTAACAAAAAATCAACATTTTCGCCGTGGAGATATCACTCAGCAGATGATTCGTTCCACTGAAGTGCGTAAAAAATATAAAAATGAAGCTAATCCCCCACATGATAATCAAGCAATGCTACAACCTGGAGATGTTGTTGTGGGAAATGATGCATTTGGAAAATACAAAAATGAATTACAAGTCGTTTTAGAACCACATCAAGACTCACGCAAAAATCGAGTAGGGCGTATTATAGAAGAAGAACTTGTATTATTAGAATTCATTAAGCCTTGGACAAAATTTAGATTTATAGAAAAGTAGGGAAGAATATGGACTACGATTTACTTATAAAAAATGGACAGACAGTAGATGGTATGCCTGTTGAAATTGCAATTAGAAAGAAAAAAATAGCTGCTGTTGCAACAACTATTTCAGGTTCTGCAAAAGAAACTATCCACTTAGAACCAGGTACTTATGTATCCGCAGGCTGGATAGATGATCATGTTCATTGTTTTGAAAAAATGGCTCTTTATTATGATTATCCAGATGAAATTGGGGTCAAAAAGGGAGTTACGACAGTGATTGATGCTGGGACAACAGGCGCTGAAAACATTCATGAATTTTATGACTTAGCACAACAAGCAAAAACAAATGTTTTTGGATTAGTTAATATTTCTAAATGGGGCATCGTTGCTCAGGACGAACTCGCAGATTTAAGTAAAGTGAAAGCGGGTTTAGTCAAAAAAGCGATTCAAGAATTACCAGATTTTGTTGTAGGGATTAAAGCCCGTATGAGTAGGACCGTTATTGGCGCTAACGGCATTACGCCTTTAGAATTGGCCAAACAGATTCAGCAAGAGAACCAAGAAATTCCCTTAATGGTTCACATTGGATCAGCACCGCCTCATTTAGATGAAATTTTAGCCTTGATGGAAAAAGGGGATGTCCTAACCCATTGTTTTAATGGGAAAGAAAATGGCATCTTAGACCAAGCAACGGATAAAATAAAAGATTTCGCTTGGCAAGCTTACAACAAAGGGGTCGTCTTTGATATCGGGCATGGTACGGATAGTTTCAATTTTCACGTAGCTGAAACAGCGTTGCACGAGGGAATGAAAGCTGCATCAATTAGCACAGATATCTACATCCGTAACCGAGAAAATGGTCCTGTTTATGATTTAGCCACAACGATGGAAAAACTCCGTGTGGTCGGCTATGATTGGCCAGAAATTATTGAAAAGGTAACCAAGGCTCCTGCTGAGAATTTCCATTTAGCTCAAAAAGGCACATTAGAAATAGGTAAAGATGCTGATTTAACGATTTTTACGATTCAAGCAGAAGAAAAAACATTGACTGATTCTAATGGATTGACACGAGTAGCCAAAGAGCAAATTCGCCCAATCAAAACAATTATTGGAGGACAAATCTATGACAATTAGTTACGAAAAATTTCACTTAAAAGAAGTTATCAACGCTTCTGGAAAAATGACCATTCTAGGTGTCTCCAAAGTTTCGGAGGTAGTCCTCGCGGCTCAACGATTCGGCGGCGAACATTTCTTTGAAATGAGTGAACTTAGTGTGCAAACAGGGGCCTTTTTAGCCAACTTGTTGAAGGTAGAAGATGCCCAAATCGTTTCCTCGGCTTCGGCAGGGATTGCCCAATCGGTGGCTGCCTTGATTGGAAAAGGCAGCTTGTACCACGCGTATCATCCCTATACAGAAAAAATTGAACAGCGAGAGATTGTTTTACCTAAAGGGCACAACGTGGACTACGGCACGCCTGTAGAAGTCATGGTAGCGCAAGGTGGTGGCCAAGTAGTGGAAGCTGGCTACGCCAACATGTGCAGTCCAGAACACGTGGAAATGATGATTTCTGAAAAAACAGCGGCCATTCTATACATCAAAAGCCATCATACCGTGCAAAAAAGTATGCTGACGGTGGCCGAAGCGGCCAAAGTGGCGCAACGCCACAAGGTGCCGCTGATTGTTGACGCGGCAGCAGAAGAAGATCTTTTCAAATACACTGAAGCAGGCGCTGATTTGGTGATTTACAGCGGCGCCAAAGCCATTGAAGGGCCAAGTGCTGGTTTAGTGGTCGGGAAAAAAGAATACATTGACTGGGTGCGCCTGCAAGGCAAAGGCATTGGTCGAGCAATGAAAATTGGCAAAGACAATATCCTAGGCTTTACGCAAGCAGTGGAAGAATACTTGGCGCATGGCAGTGAATCAGGGGCTTCGATGCAAGAGCGCTTAAAACCGTTTGTTGAAGCCATCAACAACTTGTCAGATTTAACCGCTAAAATTGTCCAAGATGGCGCTGGTCGAGACATTTATCGCGCCAGTGTCAAAGTGGACGGCAGAAAAACTGCCAAGGAAGTCATCCAAGCCTTAAAAGCAGAAAGTCCAGCTATTTATACGCGAGAATATCAAGCCAACAATGGCATCATTGAATTTGACATTCGTTCTGTCAATCAAGAAGAAATGAACAAAATCGTGCAACGATTACAAGAAATTATGGACACAAAGGAGAAATAAGCCATGTCATTAAAACCTAATTATTTAGAAGAACGCATTTGTTTAAACGTCTTAGCCAATTCAGTAGAAAATGCCCAAGCCTGTTATGAAGCAGCAGAAGGGCATGTTGTGTTAGGCGTCCTTTCAAAAAACTATGAAACCGATGAAGTAGCCATTGACGATATGAAAAAATACCAAGCAGCAACCAACAACGCTTTATCTGTCGGCTTAGGGGCTGGCGATCCAAATCAAAGTCAAATGGTGGCTCGCTTATCAGAAGTTCTACAACCGCAACACGTGAACCAAGTCTTCACAGGTGTCGGCGCTTCGCGGGCCTTACTTCGTCAAGACGAAACAGTGATCAATGGCTTGGTTTCACCCACAGGCAAAGTTGGCTATGTCAACATTGCGACAGGTCCGTTAAGCTCGGGTGCGCCAGCGGCGGAAGTGCCTATCGAAACCGCCATCAAATTGTTGAAAGACATGGGGGGCAGTTCCATTAAATATTTCCCGATGAAAGGCTTGGCTCACAAAGAAGAATATCAAGCAGTAGCAGCAGCTTGTGCCAAGTATGACTTTTACTTAGAGCCAACAGGGGGCATTGATTTAGAAAACTTTGAAGAAATTGTTCAAATTGCGGTGGATGCCGGCGTTAAAAAAATCATTCCTCATGTCTACAGCTCAATTATCGATCAAGAAACAGGGGACACTAGAACAGAAGACGTGAAAACGTTACTAACCATGATGAAAAACACATTGAATAAGTAGGTGGCAAAGATGAAAATTGCTGCGTTTGGTGAAGTCATGCTTCGTTTCACTCCGCCAGAGTATCTAATGTTAGAACAAACAGAGCAGTTAAGAATGAACTTTGTAGGGACTGGCGTAAATCTCTTAGCAAATTTGGCTCATTTTCAACTAGAAACAGCATTGATTACGAAATTACCCGCCAATCGTCTTGGTGAAGCTGGCAAAGCAGCGCTAAGGAAGTTAGGGATTTCAGATCAATGGATAGGGGAAAAGGGCGATCATATTGGTAGCTTTTTTGCAGAAATGGGTTATGGAATCCGACCCACACAAGTAACTTATCAAAACCGCCATCAGAGTGCTTTTGGCATCAGCGAGGCGAAGGACTACGATTTTGAGGCCTTTTTAGCGGAAGTAGATCTGGTGCATATTTGTGGTATTTCGTTAAGTTTAACTGAAAAAACTCGTGATGCTGCTTTGATGCTTGCTCAAAAGGCTCATGTCTGTCAAAAGAAAGTTTGTTTTGACTTTAACTATCGACCTAGTTTGAATACAACAAATAGTGCGCTCTTTATGCGTCAACAGTACGAACGCATTTTACCTTATTGTGATATTGTTTTTGGTAGTCGTCGTGATTTGGTCGAGCTATTAGGTTTCATTCCGCGAGAAGATTTAGAAGGTGAAGCACAAGAAACAGAACTGATTCAGCGCTTCATGTCTCAATACAATTTGGAATGGTTTGCTGGGACAACGAGGAGTCATTCCCAAAATCAAAACTACTTAAGTGGTTATTTATATACCCAAAATGAATCCCAACAGAGTGAAAAAAGACCGCTTCTTAATCTTGATCGAATTGGCGCTGGTGATGCTTATGCGGCGGGGATTTTATATGGCTATAGCCAGAATTGGTCGTTAGAAAAGGCAGTTACCTTTGCCACAGTCAATGGGGTCCTTGCACATACGATTCAAGGAGATATTCCTTTGACAACGGTCAAACAAGTGAATCACGTTCTTGAGCATCCGAATATTGATTTAATTCGTTAAAGAAGAAAACCAGAAGAAAAGGCGTGTGTGGCTTTTCTTCTGGTCTTTTTTTCATTATAATTAAAAGAAACAGATTGCAAAGGAGGCAGCAGGATGAGTGTTGCACATCTTTTAACAGTTTTAGAAAATGATGAATTTATTGAACGGATTCAAAAACGACCAGAAGCGTTCATTGGAACGACTGGCTTAGTCGGCTTAGAGAATTTACTTGTTCAGACAATCAATGGTTTATTAGAGTTTTTCATTGAAAAGAATCAAGGGAAAATTGCTATAAAGTTATCGCGTCAACAAATCTCTTTTCAGGTATCTTCCGCACGACCGCTTGTTTTTGAACAAAAGCAAGTCGATTTAGAACCACCGTTTCTGTATTTATCTGTTTTACAAGCCTTCTCAAAACAAGTAGGGATCAGTATCGATCAAGAAAAACAGCGAACTATTTTTATTTACCATCAAGGGCAATTGAAAAAACGATTATTGTTACCTATTGAAGAAACCCAAGAACGGATTGAAGTCTTATTTTGGCCAGATCCGCAAATTTTTGGTGCAGAATCGCTTTCTTATATGCGTGTTTTACAACATTGTCAACAGATTGCCATGTTAAATCCAGGCTTAAAGATTCTTTTAACACAGGAAGATGAACAAAAAAATCTTTGTTATTACCCTAAAGGTTTAAGTAATTATTTATTTGAAAACGATAACCCATTAACTAGAAAAGCCGCACCGATTATTCAAGCCAAGCAAACAGAATTGGCCCTTGTTCAATTTATTTTGAGTAAAAATCATGCGCCGCAAGTGCAAAAAACGTTTGTTAATGGGCATTATCCCAGTCTTGGCGGAACCCACTATGAGGGATTTCTTGATGGCGTAGTAGCCGCCTTTAATCAATTTTTAGAGGAGCAACATTACTCATTATCTGTGACAGCAGATAGTTTTTTAGCAGAATTTGATTTTGTTTTAGCCGTTACGATACCAAAGCCCCGCTACACGGATGCAACGAAAACCATTTTAAGAAATACAGAGTTATATGAAGTGGTCAAAGAAGTCGTTTTTGATGAATTACAACACTATTTTCAACGTCATCCCAAATGGTTAGAGCAAGGAAGAATCGAGGGAAACGAATGAAAATTTTTGTCGATGGCGATGGTTCGCCTGTGAAAGAGACGGTTATTGAAGTCGCTGTAGAGAAAGCTTTGGATGTGGTGATTGTTACTAGTGTAGATCATTATTCCTTAAAAGATTATCCAGAAAATGTCTCTTTTGTGTATGTTGATAAAGGAGCGGATGCTGCCGATTTTAAAATTGTGCAGTTAATAAAAAAAGGGGATCTTTTAATTACACAAGATTATGGCTTAGCTTCCTTGGTTTTGCCAAAAGGAGTGTTGGTTTTACATCAACTGGGTTATCAATATACGAAAGAAAATATTGATGGATTGTTAGAACAACGCTATTTTAGTGGCCAAATTCGGCGAAAAGGTGGCCGAACGAAAGGACCTAAACCTTTTACAGACGAAGATAGAACAACGTTTAAACAAGCCCTTATTGAGCTGGTGGAACGGAGTCTTTAGTAAGGAAAAGGCAAGCAAAGAATTTTTCCTTCACTAAATTTGCTTCTATTATGAAACTGGGTTTTATGCTAAAATAAGTAAGGATAATTTGAAAAATAATTTTTTCTAAAAGACAGGAAAGAAACTAGGAGGACAAGCATTTGAAGATTATTTTGTTGTATGGCGGCAGAAGTGAAGAGCACGATGTGTCTGTTTTGTCTGCATATTCCGTTTTAAATGCAATCTATTATAAATATTATCAAGTACAGTTAGTCTTTATTAGTAAAGATGGTCAATGGGTAAAAGGCCCTCTCTTATCTGAACGACCACAAAATAAAGAAGTTTTACATTTAACTTGGGCACAAACACCTGAAGAAACAGGCGAATTTTCAGGAAAACGTATCAGTCCTTCGGAAATTTATGAAGAAGAAGCGATTGTTTTCCCTGTTTTACACGGGCCAAATGGTGAAGATGGAACAATTCAAGGATTCATGGAAACCATTAATATGCCTTATGTGGGCGCAGGCGTCTTAGCTAGTGCTAACGCAATGGACAAAATCATGACGAAATATCTTTTACAAACTGTTGGCATTCCACAAGTACCATTTGTGCCAGTTTTAAGAAGTGACTGGAAAGGAAATCCGAAAGAAGTCTTTGAAAAATGTGAAGGATCTTTAATTTATCCGGTCTTTGTTAAACCTGCCAATATGGGTTCTAGTGTCGGAATTAGCAAAGCGGAAAATCGTGAAGAATTGCAAGAAGCATTGGAAGAAGCTTTCCGTTATGATGCCCGAGCAATTGTTGAACAAGGGATTGAAGCACGTGAAATTGAAGTAGCCATTTTAGGAAATGAAGATGTCCGTACGACTTTACCTGGTGAAGTGGTGAAAGATGTCGCTTTCTATGATTATGATGCCAAATACATCAACAACACGATTGAAATGCAAATCCCTGCGCATGTGCCAGAAGAAGTAGCCCTTCAAGCGCAAGAATACGCTAAAAAAGCGTATATTATGTTAGATGGAAGCGGCTTAAGTCGCTGTGATTTCTTCTTAACAAGCAAAAACGAATTATTCCTGAATGAATTGAATACCATGCCTGGTTTTACTGACTTTAGTATGTACCCCTTACTATGGGAAAATATGGGCTTGAAATACAGTGATTTAATTGAGGAACTGATTCAGTTAGCTTTGAATCGTTTTAAACAACGCCAAGAATTTTATAATAACTAAGAAGAAAAAATCACACAAGACTGGGACATGACAAGACTTTGGCATGTCCCAGTCCCTGTGTCAGAGGAGCAAAACATAATGAAATTAACCTTCTGGGAAGTAGCGCAAGCGGTTGAAGCCAGTAATGATTGGCAACAATGGCCTGATTTTCCTTTAACAGGCATTGAATTTGATAGTCGTAAAATTGTGAAAGGAGACCTCTTTGTTCCTTTACAAGGTGAAAATGATGGTCATCGTTTTATTGAGAGTGCCATGGCTAATGGCTGTCAGGCCGCTTTTTGGGGACAGGATTTAGTCGATGCACCGCAACAATTGCCTGTTTTGCATGTTATTGATCCACTGGTTGCTATGCAAAAATTAGCTACCTATTATTTAAATAAAATGCAACCGAATGTCATCGCTGTGACTGGTAGTAATGGAAAAACCACCACTAAAGATTTGATTGCTGCTGTGTTATCTGAAAAGTTTGTGACTTACAAAACGCAAGGCAATTACAATAATCAAATTGGCTTACCCTATACTATTTTACACATGCCTGATGAAACAGAAAAACTGATTTTAGAAATGGGCATGGATCATGCTCAGGAAATTTCTTTCCTTTCCAATCTGGCTCAGCCAGAAGTTGCCGCCATCACAATGATTGGCGAAGCCCATGTGGAAAATTTAGGCTCACGAGCAGGCATTGCACAAGCAAAAATGGAAATCGTAGATGGTTTAGCCAAAGACGGTAGTTTATTTGTGCCAAGCGATGAACCTTTGTTAGAACCATTGGTGGAAAAAGTCACGCAACAAGTGATTACTTTTGGTTTTAGCCAGGAAAGTCAACTTCAAGGAATCGTCATAAATGAAGCCAAAGAGCAAACCTCATTCAAAATCAGTGATACACAAATGACGTTTACGATTCCAGTGCCAGGAACCTATAATGTCACCAATGCATTAATCGCAATCGGGATTGGTCGGTATTTCCAATTAACGGATAGGGAGATTCAAAAAGGTTTGGCAACAGCGGAGCTAACAAAGAATCGGACAGAATGGTTGAAAGCAGCGAATGGGGCCGAAATTTTAAGTGATGTTTACAATGCTAATCCGACAGCCATGGGTCTTGTTCTGGACAGTTTTAGCAAAATGTCCAAAGTAGGAAAACGGATTGCTGTTTTAGGAGACATGCTGGAATTAGGTCCTGATTCTGTTGCCATGCATCAAGCAATGGCACAGCATTTAGCACCAGACGCGATTGAAGAAGTCTTTTTATATGGCCCTGAAATGGCTTATTTAGCCGATAAGTTGCAAGAAACCTATGCACCAGCTAACATTCATTCTTTTAAAAAAGAAGAAAAAAATGAGTTGATTGAAGCTGTCAAAAAAGTCTTACAGCCAGAAGATATGGTGGTTTTAAAGGGAAGTAACGGGATGGGACTTCGTGAAGTCATCGATGCACTTTTGGAAAAGTAAATAAGTTTCATAAAACTTGCTGAAAATAGGATTCTATGATAGAATGACCTATTGCCGGAAGATGACGAGAAAAATTGAATCGTAGTAAATAAAATAGATCTATTTCTATGTTTAATAATAAATGTGAAGCTGAACGACCACGTTTGGCTTTTCTAATGCCATAAGGTGAATTTTTCGGTGAAATCAGGAAAGAAGAAATAGTTGGCACACTATAATGGATTTCTTTTTAACAACTGAAAGTGAAGACACCTGAAACTAGGAAGAAATCGTTCTTTCCGAAACAAAATCTAGGAGGATATCATTTGAAATTTAAAGAACTTGGTTTAGCGCCAGAATTATTATCAGCGGTAGAACGCGCAGGCTTCGAGGAAGCAACCCCTATTCAATCAGAAACAATTCCGTTAGCGTTAGCAGGAAAAGACGTAATCGGACAAGCACAAACAGGAACAGGGAAAACCGCTGCTTTTGGCTTACCAATGCTTAACAAAATTGACGCAGACAACCGCGTTATTCAAGGATTAGTCATTGCACCAACCCGTGAGTTGGCTATCCAAACACAAGAAGAGTTATTCCGTTTAGGCCGCGATAAAAAGATTCGCGTCCAAGCCGTTTACGGCGGGGCTGATATCGGTCGCCAAATCCGTGGACTAAAAGATCGTCCACATATTGTTGTAGGTACACCAGGACGTTTACTAGACCATATTAACCGTCGTACCTTGAAATTAGAAACTGTTGAAACATTAGTTTTAGACGAAGCAGATGAAATGTTAAACATGGGCTTCTTGGAAGACATTGAAAAAATCATCTCACAAGTGCCAGAACAACGTCAAACACTTCTATTTTCAGCAACTATGCCGCCAGCAATCAAGAATATTGGCGTGAAATTCATGAAACAACCAGAACATGTGAAGATTAAAACCAAAGAAATGACGGCTGATTTAATTGATCAATATTATGTACGTTCAAAAGACTTTGAAAAATTTGACATTATGACACGTTTACTAGACGTGCAAACCCCAGAATTGACCATTGTCTTTGGTCGGACAAAACGCCGTGTTGATGAACTTGCCCGCGGGTTAGAAGCGCGTGGTTACAAAGCAGAAGGCATCCATGGCGATCTATCACAACAAAAACGGATGAGCGTTTTACGTTCATTCAAAAATGGTAACTTAGATATCTTAGTGGCAACAGATGTAGCAGCACGTGGGTTAGATATTTCAGGTGTCACCCATGTCTATAACTACGATATTCCACAAGATCCAGAAAGCTATGTTCACCGTATTGGTCGGACAGGTCGTGCTGGTAAAGGCGGTATGTCTGTAACGTTTGTAACACCAAACGAAATGGGCTACTTACATGTCATAGAAAACCTAACGAAAAAACGGATGACACCATTACGTCCACCAACCGAAAAAGAAGCATTTAAAGGACAATTAAGTGCAGCAGTTGAAACCATCGAAAGTGATCTAGAAGAAAATGGTTTAGACAAATATCTAGAATCTGCTGAAGCGTTATTAGAAAAATATTCAGCGACAGACTTAGCTGCGTTATTATTAAAAACAGTAGCGAAAGATCCAGCAGATGCGGTTCCTGTAAAAATTACCCCAGAACGTCCATTGCCTTCAAATAAAAAAGGCTTTAACAAAAATGGCCGTGGTGGTGGCGGTGGGAACAACCGTAATCGTAACCGTGGTGGCAATGGTAAAGGTGGTAGCTATCGTGGCAACAAAAACCATAAAGATGGCGACCGTAATTACAAAAATAGCGACCGTAAAAATAAAGATCAACGTGGCGGTAAACGTCATAACGATAAAAAACGTGGTTTCGTCATTCGCGAAAACGCCAAATAATCAAAAGAGCGAGTGTTCCGTCTATGAACGGAACACTCGCTCTTTTTTGGTAGATAATCGTTAAATAGAAAAACTCAAAAAAAGTAAAAAAGGCATCAAAATGATATAAAAAAAGAAAAACGCTAAAATTATCCAAGTTTTCAACGGGGAAGATTGATTGAAGAGTTTCAGTTTTTGTTGTAGCAAATGAATGGTTACGATCCAAACCAGTTGCAAGAGAAAAAATAGGCTGGGATTTTTAAAGAAGATTGGAAATATGTAAAGCAACAAAGTAACAATAAACAGGGCGCAACAAAGTACCTTTTTTTGCCGAGAAGTTAAAGTCATAAGTTTTTCTCCTTTTTCTTTTTATTCTCCCATAAATAGCCAAAATTTTCTATAAAATATCTGAACATCCGCTTAGTTTCCTGATTTTTTTCTGATACTCTTCGGTTGTTGTCTTACTTTTATAAAAATTCAGAAAAACTTTATAAAAATGTAAATAGGAAGAAAACGTATGGTACTTCAATTTGTGTGAGAATCGTGTAAAACATTATTTATTTTTTTAGCGAATCAGTGGAAAAATTTTGAAATTTTGTTAAAATGAAAGGTAATTCGGAGTAACTATATTAAATAGGAAGTAAGGCGGAAAATGATAAAAGGAATTGGTATTGATGCAGTAGAATTAAGTCGAATAAAACCGATTGTTGAAAAACAGGGATCGTTTATTCAACGGGTTTTAACACCTAACGAATTGACTCTTTTTCAAAAGTTATCTACAAAGCGTCAAATAGAATTTTTAGCTGGTCGCTTTGCTTGTAAAGAAGCGTTTTCTAAAGCATGGGGCACTGGGATTGGCAAAGTTGGTTTACAAGATATTGAGGTGCTGACTGAAAAAACAGGTGCACCATACGTAGCAAACTCGCCCCATAATGGTAAAGTGTTTGTCTCGATTACGCACACAGATACTATGGCGATTGCACAAATTGTTTTAGAAAGCGAATAACAGAAGCAAAGAAGAAAGAAGGATGTACAATGGTCGTTGGATGGCATCGTCCTACACGGTTACATATCGATACGCAAGCAATTACTGAAAATGTCCAAAAGGAATGTCAACGTTTGCCAGAAGGAACCGCTTTATTTGCGGTTGTAAAAGCGAACGGCTATGGGCATGGCGCCGTAGAATCCGCCAAAGCGGCGAAAAAAGGTGGCGCGACAGGTTTTTGTGTCGCCTTATTGGATGAAGCAATTGAATTGAGAGAAGCAGGTGTTCAGGACCCCATTTTAATTTTGAGTGTGGTAGACTTAGCTTATGTGCCTTTGTTGATTCAATATGATTTATCTGTAACGGTAGCTACACAAGAATGGTTAGAAGCTGCTCTTCAACAACTAACGCCTGAGAGTAACACGCCATTACGTGTTCACTTAAAAGTCGATACTGGCATGGGACGGATTGGCTTTTTAACCCCAGAAGATACTAAGCAAGCAGTGCGGTTTGTTCAATCCCACAAAGAATTTTTATGGGAAGGGATTTTCACTCATTTTTCAACAGCTGATGAAATCGATACAAGCTATTTTGAAAAACAAGCAGGGCGTTTTAAGGCTGTTCTAGCAGTTTTAGAAGAGTTACCTCGGTATGTCCATGTTAGCAATAGTGCGACAGCGTTATGGCATCCTGATGTGTCAGGAAACATGATTCGCTATGGTGTAGCCATGTATGGTTTGAACCCTTCAGGTAATAAGCTGGCCCCAAGCTATGCGTTAAAGCCGGCCTTGCGGTTGACCAGTGAACTCATCCATGTAAAACGCTTAGCGGCTGGCGAAGGAATTGGCTATGGCGAAACCTACGTGACTGAATCCGAAGAGTGGATTGGGACAGTGCCAATCGGTTATGCAGATGGCTGGTTGCGTCATCTCCAAGGATTTACAGTGCTCGTGAATGGCAAGCGTTGCGAAATCGTTGGACGAGTGTGTATGGATCAATGTATGATTCGTTTAGCAGAAGAAGTTCCTGTCGGCTCAGTCGTTACATTAGTTGGAAAAGATGGCAATGAAGAAAATACGTTACAAATGGTAGCCGAAAAATTAGAAACCATTCATTATGAAGTTGCATGTACTTTCTCACAAAGAATCCCCAGAGAATATAACTAGATAGGAGGTTCCACTATGGTCAAACGCGGAGATATTTATTTTGCAGACCTTTCCCCAGTAGTGGGCTCGGAACAAGGTGGCGTCAGACCTGTCCTTGTTGTCCAAAATAACTTAGGTAATCATTTTAGTCCAACGATTATCGTTGCGGCGATTACAGCCAAAATGGCAAAGCCAAAATTGCCAACACATATCGGGATTAATTCTGATGAAACAGGCATTGAAAAAGATTCAGTGATTCTTTTAGAGCAGATTCGAACAATCGATAAGGGCCGCTTGAAAGAAAAAGTTTGTCATTTGAGACTTGATATTATGGAAGAAGTTGATCGTGCCTTAGGCATCAGTGTTGGACTTAGTAGCGATTCAGCCCCAGCAAAAGCAAATTCAGCTACATAAAGAACGATAGCTACTATGAAATCAACAAAGACTAATTAGATTTTTTAAAAAGCGACTGATTGAATTTGGTTCGCTAAACATAGTTTGAGTAAAAGCGAGAGAGATGGCCAAGTGGCATCTCTCTTTTTTTGTTTTATATTTTAAAAATTAAAATATAAATATAAAATATAAAATTTTATCATAGTATTTTAAATAAAGTTGTTGGCAAGGCTCAAACGGAATGTTACAATCAATACTATATAGAGTTTTTAAAGAGCGTAGCAGGTGATTTTACAAGTTTTGATTGTCGAGTGATGACATAAAGGAGATTATATTTGTATGATGATTGTTGTACTTTTAATGAGTAGTTGCTTATTTTTATTTGTAAGCTATCAATTGTATTTGCGATTACTTGTCGAAAAACTGGATTCAGAGGACCGGACATTAAAGAGGAAAATAAATTTCTATAAGTATCAGAAAAATAGTCGTTTAATGATTTATTTATTGTTTAGTGTTTGTCTACTTAGCGTATTATTGTTAGGAATTGTTTATACATATTATCAATTAAATCAACGAAATATCCGCATGGAACAACGGATTGAGCGTTTGGCACAAGGCCAAGCTACTCAAGGTGACAAAATAAAAAAACAAGCGATTAAAAAAACAGCCTTAAATCAGTTTCCCTGGAAGCAAGCTGTTTCGGCAGAATCGGCCGCTGTCTTGACTAATTATGAATTACAATTAGCGCGTGAATGGCGTCCTTACCTCGGAGAGACGAGTATCACAATGATTAGAAGTGAAAAAACACAAACCTTGACACTGTCTGTTTTTTCAGTTGGCTTAAGTTACCATGAATTTCAAACAGGCCAAGACAATATTGTAGCACTTATTGCAGCGTTGAATTCAGTTAAAGAAATTACCATGATTGATTTTAATTTTACTTATCGAAATCAAGAGCAAACCCTTGTCAAATCCATTGATACGTATGCTCGTGAGACGTTGGAAACAAATTTGGAGCCTGTCGTGATTAGTTAAAAGGACGAGAGAAAGGACATATAGATGACAAAAAGACGTTTAATCAAAAAAATTAAAGATATTTCGGATGATACGCTTGAAAAAGAAGTCTTTTTTCAGCCAGGATTCGAACCAGAAAAAATAATTAGCGGAATCAAACCGGAACAACAGGAAAAAGAAATGGCGACGTTAAGAGAAAGGCTCGCCTACTATCAGAAAAAAGAAACAGCCTTTAAAAAACTTCAAGAAGAAAATGAGCAATTAAAGAACCAACAAGAAACGGAAAAACAAGCATTAGAAGAAAAAAATCAGGCATTACTTGAAACACTAAATCAAAAGGAACATGAAATTTTTGAATTGGAAGAGCAACTGGAAACGAACAGTGAAACCACGACAGAGGCTACCACTCTTCAAACAAATCTGCAAAACGCAGAAAAACAATTAACCACTGTACATAATCAAATGGAACGTTTAGAAAGTGAATTAACGCAGCAAGTGGCAGAATTAGAAAAAGAATTGGCTGAACAGCAACAACATATCCAGACATTACACAACCAGTTAGCAGAAGAAAAAGGAAAGTTGGAGAAAAAAGGAGATATTACAGGAATGGAAAAGCAAGTAGAAACGTTAACGACAGAATTAGAAGAAAGCACAACGACTCAACAAGCATTGCAGGAACAAATTGAAAAACTAACTGTACAATTACAAAAAGTAGAAGCCGAAAAACGAACCTTACAAGAGGCTGCCCAACAAGAAGTGATTGTGAAACAACGCATGGAGGAGTTAAAGAATGAGCTTCAAAATAGTTTACAGCAAAAAAATGAAGCAGAAGTAAAACTAGGTCGACTACAAGGTGTCAATGACAAACATCTTGCTGAAAAGCAAGTTTACGAAGGGGAATTAGCTGCTCTAAGAAAAGAAGTAGAGGCCAAAGAAGACAGTTTAGAACAAGTTCAAAAAGAATTGAAGACACTACAAGCCGTTTCAAAAAATATTGAACCGAGTAGTGAGCAGTTAACAGAACTGCTACGCGCAAAACAGCAAATTAACGATTTATTAATGAAAAATCAGCAATTACAAGAAGAGGCTTTAAAATCGCAACAAGAAATTGGCGAAGTGATGGTTTCTGCCAAAAAAGAAGCCAATCGGATTGTTAATGAAGCGAAAGTAGAAGCAAAACACCTAATCAATTCTGCAGAATTAGAAATGTTAAATATTGGTAATCGAGCGAAAAGTATTTCGAATGAAGTCGAAGCGTCAAAAGTAGAAGTACTTGAGATTTATCGCGAATTAGAGGAACGCTTAACGAAACTGACACGTCTTGAACAAGATAACTATTAATAAAATGGTCAGTAAAAAGTTAACGGGAGCAAGGAAACTACATTGTCTTGGGGTCCTTTTTTTAGCTGTTACACTAAGTGGCTCTGCAGAACGATTACAGGCTGCTGTTGTCTCAAAGAAAGAGCAGTCGCTAAGGCAACCGCTTATCAGGAAAAACATAGTAACAGAGAAGAGCGAATATCTTGTACAAGCAAATCAAAGTATCTGGGAGCTGGCACAAGATGCGCAGAAACCACTGAATCAGTTTATGAAGGAGAACCAGTTACGTAGTAGTTATATAAAAAAAGGAACGCAATTAGTCAAATAGAAAAAAGGAGCAAGAAAGGAAAAGTTTATTTAAGAAGCTTTTCCTTTTAAGAAAACGATGGAAGAATGGATAAAGCCAGTTATGCGAACAATTCGCCACATTAAGCGCGCCTTCTTGAAGCAAAAGTTGCCTGCGACATATCAGCTAAAAAAGCAAAAGACTAACAAAGCAACGGAATATTTACTTGAGCAAACAGATAACCATCAATCAATAAGAGGACCACAAAGAAAAATGACTGCTGAAGAGATTAAAAAAAAGCGGCAAGCCTACCAAAAGAAACAACGCATCCAAGTCGTTAAATTTTTTATGCCAGCTATTCTTTTCGCCATTTTTGTGTTCTTTTTTGTGTTAAAGACATCTAGCTACCCAATTGCTGGGCAATCCATGAAGCCGACACTTAACGCAGGGGAACGAGTCTTAGTACAACGGACGAAGCAAGTAACAAGGTACGATGTGATTGCATTTAAAGCACCGTTGGCTAGCACAGGTACGTACGTCAAGCGAATTATCGGGGTTCCTGGTGATCGAATTTGGGTAAACGAGACAAAACTTTATCTTTCGGAAGAACCTATAGCAAGTGATAATGAGGCATTACCTGAGAATGCCAGTCGTTTTGACTTATCAGAAGAAGCGGCAGCCCAACTTCGCCTGTTTCAGAAGATTCCAGCTGGTCATTACTTTGTCTTAGGGGACAATCGTACGCATTCAAGTGATAGTCGTACGTTCGGCTTTGTCGAGATACAAGCGATTGAAGGAATCGTGGTATTTAAAATGGCGCCGTTTAAGGAAATAGGGAAAGTAAAATAAAAAGCTTAAGTCAGCCATCTGAGAGTAGGGCACTTAAGCTTTTTTTATTAGAGATTATTTGCCCAATAACAATTGAATGATTTTTTCAATTGATTGTAGGTCGTAACGATTACTAATATCTGAAAAAATATAGTAATGGTCATACTGGGCAACGAGCTGTTCATTATTGGTATTCATTAAAAGCAAATCATAATGGTTTTCTGCGTTGTAAGGCTCAATTTTCAGCGGATATTTTCCAGCGATACTCTGTTGTATTTTTTGTGCTACCAACTCGCTATAAGCACTGCTCAGTGAGTGATAAACACCAATCGTTATTTTTTTTTCATTTAATTCAGCAATGTGATTCAAAATAAGTGTATAATTAATTTCAGTAAATTGATTTTGGTACTTAGAAGCAGTGACTTTTGTGGCAAAGTTCGTTGTAGCGATCTCCACTAATTCGTAAACTTCACTTTCGCTAAAAGGATGACGTAAGACTTTCAAAAGTGACTGAATTGTCCAATAATCAAAGGGTAAAATAAATCCTGAAAAATAATAGAGTTGCGCATGTAATTGGAAAAGTAAATTTTCAATATAAAGTAGCCGAATAGGCAGCACGTAATGGGATAAATAACCACGTGCTTTAAGGTACGTTAAAATGACCCGGTTCATTTCGTTAAGATACGTTTTTTCAATTCGTTGTTGTTTTGCTAAACGAAAGGCGAAAGCAGCATTCGCAGAATAGTTATGCATGGAACAAAAAAAGTCATAAAACATATAGGCTTCATTGATTGTATATGGACGGTCGATTCTTTTCATATATGTATGTATAGATAAATTAATTTCTTCAAATAAAGGTCGATCGAGTTGGACATCATGTGGACTAATCGTTGGCAGGGGTTCTAAAACCATGCGACGAAAAGAAATTTTCATCCAAAGTTTAATTTGGAGAATTTCTGTATGGTCAAAGGTAATTCTGGGGATTTCTTGTAATATCTCGATTAATCCTAGGTATTGATTGGCCAGTTCTTTTTCTAAATCTGTTTTTTCTTCAAAGATAAACCAGAAAAAATTAAAAAAGAAAAAGCGAATTTGTTTTTCTTCGCCGATAAGTTTTCCTCGTTTGATACGTAAATTAAACTCATTGAGTAAGTCATTCAATTCAACAATTTTTCGATAATAGGTAGCAGAGCTAATGGCATAATTCTGTTGAAAATACCCGCCATTTATTTTATTTTTATGAAAGAGTTGCTGAACCATGTGAAACTTAATCGATTTATCTAAGAACAACATGATCATTGCTTTCATGGAAAAGGTAGGCGCTTTATTTAGATATAGAGTGTCACCTAATACAGTTAAGGTGAGGTTTTCTTGAAGTTGCTCTTCTTTCAAAAATTGCTCTAAAAAAGAAAGATACTCATTCAATGTTGGTAAACTAATATTGAAAAAATCTACTAATTCATTTCGTGTCGCTTGACCTTTATTATTATATAGGAACAATAAAATATCATTCATATAATCATAAGGCTTTTCTAAAAAATCTCGTTTTAGCATCGTTACTCACCTCTCTTTTAAGAATACTGCATCTATGATAAAATGGCAATAAACAACTGATAAAAAGATTGTTTTTTGAAGTGTTTTTTATTATCATTGAGAAAAAGAAATAAAAAGAAAAAACAAAGTATTTAAATGATAACAAAATAATTAAAATGAAGGAGCGATAGAACATGAACAGCGTGGTGAACTTTAGAGATATTGGAGGATTTCCAACGCAACAAGGCACAGTTGTCAAGACAGGGCATTTTTTTCGGAGTGGTGAACTCGTCAATGTTGCACAAGCGGATCAACAGAAACTGGTAGAGGACTATCAAATTAAACGAATCTATGATTTTAGAAGTGCAGCGGAAACGCAAGAACGACCAGATGATTCAATTCAAGGAACCAACTATCTACATATAGATATTTTGGCCGATATTCAGGCGCAGACTGCTTCATTAGAAGGAATGCTTAAAACGGTTGGTTCACCCGATGAAGCAATGGACATGGCTTATAAAGAAATGGTTCTTTCCAATTCGGGGCGCAAAGGTTACCAAACATTTTTTGAAAACTTTTTAAGTTATCCACAGGAAGCTATTTTATTTCATTGTTTCGCAGGAAAAGATCGAACAGGAATCGGCGCAGCCTTGATATTAAGTGCTTTAGGTGTGGAACATTCTTATATTTTAGAAGATTATTTAAAGACGAATGAGCAAAGAAAAGCTGCTAACGAGCAAATTATTGCACAATACCAAGCAAACGGAACCTCTTCAGCAGAAATTCAACAATTAGAAACGCTGCTTTATGTGAAAAAAGAGTACTTAGCGACCGCTTTACAAGCGATTGAAAAAGAATTTGGTTCGGTAGAGGGCTATTTAAAAGAGGGACTCGGTTTACCTTTATCTGCCAAAAAAGACATGCTAAGTCTGTACACAAAATCGTAGATCCTAAAAAAGGACTATCCTTTCTAAAAAAGAAGTTTTATAATAGAGAAGAATCTGTTTGTAAGGAGGGATAGGAATGAAAGAAGGACAAGAACAATTCTTAACGTTCATACTAGATCGAACAAAAGAAGATAAAAAAGAAAAGATGCAAGCGCTACTTGCAGAAATGTTTGAACGCCAACAAACAGGCAAATTAGATAAAATGTACTTGATGACAAAAGCACCAAAACTTTTGGCTTATTTAAAACCAGAAGCCATTGATGAAGTTAAACAAGTCGTTTCGGAATTTTCTAAAAACATGAAATAAACAATCTTAGCTTGAACTTGCGACATTTTAAAAATGTGTCGTAACATTCAAGCTTTTGTTTGTTATTCTCTTGTATTTTATGCTAAAGTTATTCAGGCACAAAAAAAAGCAGGTGATTTTATGAAACATATAAAAAATACATGGGAACTATTTATTTTAGATTGGAAAAGAATTTTTAAAAACCCAGTGGCAACATTTTTGATTGTTGCCTTGATGATTATTCCATCATTATATGCATGGTTTAACATTAAAGCACTATGGGATCCGTATTCAAATACCGGAGAGCTACCAATAGCGGTTTATAGTGATGATCAAACAGCAACCTTTCAAGATAAATCAGTCAATATTGGTGATGAAGTCTTGAAAAACTTGAAGAAAAACAAGCAGTTAGGTTGGCGTTTTGTTGATTCGAAAAAGGAATTAGACAAAGGGGTCCAATCAGGAAAATATTTTGCCGGGATTTATTTACCTAAAGATTTTTCCAAAGATTTGCTAAGTTTTACTTCTGGAGATATCAATAAACCTAAAATTGAATACTCAATCAATGAAAAAATTAATGCAATTGCACCAAAAATTACGTCAAAAGGCGCTTCTTCCATTCAGTCACAAATTTCGGGAGAATTCATTAAAACGGCAAGTAGTACATTAATCAAAACATTCAATGATATTGGCTATGATATTGATAAAAATATGGTCAGCATTCAAAAAGTTAAGAGCATGATTTTAGATACAGATGCCAACATTGGAACCATTGACACGTACGCGAAACAAGTCACAGACTTACATGGTAAGATGCCTGAGCTAAAAGAAAAATTAGCGAAAGCCAACGATGCGATGAAATATTTACCTGAAGTTGATGCTTTAGGAGAGAAGATTGTTGAGCTAAATGGCAAAATGCCAACCATCAAAGAACAAGCCAGTGTTATTTTGACCTTACAAGAAAAGATTCCAGAAATTCAAAATGCTGGCCGACAAATTGCCATGATTGATGAAGATTTTGCCTCTGTGGAAAAAACAATGAGCGAAGGAATCCAAGAAGCAAAACAAGGATTAGAAATCATTCAACAAGTCCAAACGGCGTTACCAGATATTCGTAAATTAGGTGATCAGGCCAATGATTTAGGGAATGTCACATTAGATGGCGCCAATAAATTGCAAGAGGCTTTACCTGGAATTACTCAAAGTGTGGGGACGATTTTAAAAGCAATTGGAACAATTAGCGCTGGTGTAAATACAGCACTAGAAGATTTAAAAAATCATCGTTTACCAGTTGAAGAAAGAGAAGCAATTAAGCAACAACTGTCTGAAAGCTTAGGAAAACAACATGAAAATATTCAACAGCTGATTCAATTGTTTACGCAAATACAAGAAGCCACAGGTAACACAGCCTTGCAAGATACGATAAATAGATTGAATACGATTGATGGTATTGTAGTTAGATTAAAAACTGATGTTGATAACATTGATGTGAATGCGGTAACTGATGCAGATTTAAATGCTATTCAAGCAGAAGCTCAACAAGTAGAAGCAACCGTCAATAGTATTAACCCTAATGCGATTGAAAACACAGTAAAAACGATTTTAGACAAATTAATTGCTACCATCCAAAACGCTCAAGGACAACTAAACAAAGCACAACAAATTGACTTTGAAGGGTTATTGAGTTCAACAAGTCAAACGGTCACTAATGCGATTTCTTTATTAGAAAAATATCAAGCTGAAATGCCAGCAATTAAACAAGAAATTCATGATGCGAATACGATGTTGAATGGCAATATGGAAACAATTGTCAATGGCATTAATCGTGGCGCTGATTTGTATAAAAACGAATTACCGGTTATTCAAGACAAAGTCAGCCAAGCGGCAGCCTTTATGCAAAATGACTATCCTGGTATCCGAAAAGATTTAACGAATACCTTGAAAACAGTCAATGAGAAAATGCCAGATGTTGAAGCGGCCTTAGACAAAGCCAACGAGCTAATTATTAATGATTGGCCAAATATCAAAACAGGGTTACACAAAGCAGCGAATGCAATCCGTAAAGGTGAAAAAGAAGTTGACTTAGGCGAAATTCTTAAATTACTAAAATTAGATGCCAATAAAGAAAGTGACTTCTTTACACAACCAGTCGAAGTCAAAGAACATGCTGTTTATCCGATTGCAAATAATGGTTCGGCAAGTACGCCATTCTATACAGCTTTGTGTTTATGGGTTGGTGCTGTGTTATTCTCAAGTGTTGCGACAACAGATGTTTATCTTGAAGGTAAAGATAAAAAACGCTTCTCTAAACGGGAACAATTTTCAGCACGGATGTTTACCTTCATTGTCATGGGGATTGGTCAAGCGCTGATTGTAACCTTAGGTAATTACTTTGCGTTAGGCGTAGATGTTCGTAATCCAGCGTATAGTGTTTGGTTTGCTGTATTGATTGCCATTACGTTTATGATAATGGTTTATGTGCTCGTTGCTCTCTTTGGCAATGTAGGGAAAGGAATTGCGATAATAATCTTGGTGCTATCCATCTCTGGTGGGGGTGGGAACTACCCAATTCAAGTTTCAGGTAAATTCTTCCAAATGATTAATCCGTTCTTGCCGTTTACGCATGCCGTAAACTTGCTAAGGGAATCAGCAGGGGGCATATACTGGCCAAATGCTTGGTTTGCAATTTGGATTATGGTGGGGATTTCAGTCGTCTTTAGTATTGGCGGCGCAATTCTTTATCCACATTTGGAACACAGATCGAAAAAATTTGCGGCTTTAGCACAAAAGAGCCATTTATTCCATTAAGAAAATAAAAAGCTGAAAACGTCTCTAGCGTTTTCGGCTTTTTGTTTTTCTTTATTTTCAAGGCAACCCTAACAAAGAAGTTTTTGGGGCTCTTGCTTTTGACTTTTTGGCAATGCTAAATAATAAAATCTCCCTCAGAAAGTGAGGTTTTTTGTGTACAAATACATAAAAAGGTTTTATAGTATTTTTTTAAGAAATAAAAAGTGGGTAGGGGTTGTAAAATGATTCAAGCATTGCTTCAACGATATGAGAAAAAAATTGAACGTCGTAAATTGGACAAACGAACAGCATTCGGTGCTTTTGCCGGTCGGATTGGGCTTGTTTCTAATTTATTTTTATTCGTTAGTAAATTTATGATTGGCTTGCTTTCAGGTAGTGTTTCAATCATGGCAGATGCCATTAATAGCTTGTCCGATACTATTTCTTCTGTTTTAACAGTAGTTGGTTTTTATATTGCTGGTAAGCCAGCGGATAAAGAACATCCCTATGGCCATGAACGTTTTGAATATATTAGTGGAATGCTTGTATCATTAGTGATTACGTTTATTGGGTTTGAGTTTCTAACGACCTCCGTGGAGCGCATCCTGCATCCAGAATTAATCAAGGTGACCCCCATTTTATTTGCTGTTTTAGCTTTATCAATTGGGATTAAAATTTGGCAAGGGTTGTTTTACAAAAAAGTATCAGCAAAAATTGATTCTCAAGCATTAGTTGCTTCTGCTAAGGATAGCTTTAATGATGTTTATACTACATTAGCTGTTTTGGTTTCTGCATTCATTGAAGGCGTTACTGGTTTGCGAATTGATGGATATATTGGTTTTTTAATTGCCGCATATATTATTTATAGTGGGTTGCAGTTAATTCGTGAATTTATTAATGAGTTGATGGGCATGCGTCCAAGCCAAACGGAGATTGATGAAATGAAAAATGTCTTATCAAAAATAGAAACAATTGTGGGGTATCACGATTTACTGATTCATAATTATGGTCCCAGCCAAACTTTTGCGTCTGTTCACATTGAAATTGATGATCGCTGGGATTTAAATAAAGCCCATCAGACAATCGATGCGATTGAAGCGAAGTTTAAAGAAGAGTTGGATGTTAATCTTGTTTGTCATATTGATCCAGTGAATTTGTATGACCCAACACAACAATTTGTTCATCAAACCATCAAAAAGATTATTCGTTCTTTTGATGCGTCTTTAAAAGTCCATGATATCCGTTTAGTTACCCATGGTGAAGAACCGAAGATTTTGTTCGACTTGGTTTTGCCTACAGAATCAAAATTATCTGAATTTGAACTGGGTGTGGAAATTCAGCGGCAAGTTTATGAAAAAATTGGTCGTTATAAAGTGGAAATTACCTTCGATCATACGTACTTGTTACAATAAAAGGGAATAATTAACTAAGTTTTCAAAGAGGTCGGAACAGAAGTGTTTAACTCCGAGAACCACGTAGGTACCGTTCAACACTCCCAAAGGCTCAAATACATCGAGTAATCGCAGATGTCATCTATTTGCTTTGCAAATAGTGTTTCTCAGCACTTAAAAAGGCTAAACTATGACGAATGCTCACATAAGAAAGCCAATACGAAGGAATTTCCGAAAATTGTCATAAAACACAACGAGGTACGAGTTGATGTTGCATGATACCACTACACTCCGTTTCGTTCGCATCAATTTCTACGCATGGAACATGCTAGAGTTGAAGGACCCGGTGTTCTATAATTTTTGGAGACCAGGTAGGTATTGTTCTTCACTTTCAAAGGACAAATTGCGACGAGTAACCGCAGGAGCACTTGTAAGGATTGAACTGCGACGAGTAACCGTAGGAGCACTTGTAAGGATTGAACTGCGACGAGTAACCGCAGGAGCACTTTCCAAGTTTTCTGTGATTCTCAACACTTGGAAGGATTAAGATACGCCGAACACTTGTGTGAGAAAGTCAATTTCGGCTTATTGTTTTCTCGCCAAAGGCTCGTCACAGTTTTATCCTTGTAAGTTTCGAAGGACCTTCACCAAGTAGGTACGATGATTTCATCTGTTCATGCTTCACAGTGAAACACCGCAACTCTTAGAGCTGTAGCTCTTTTGTAGGCTGTACTGTGACGAGACGCATGTCGAGAAAACACCTTAGAAGTTGTTGAGGTCGAAGCAAAGCGTAGTGTTGCTTCTGTTCCCGTCGTTTATCAGTTTTTGAGCGTAGAGCAAAAATCCAAAGTGATTTTTGGCCCGCGCTCATTTTTTTGATTAGAGAATGCAAATCCTTTTGTTATCTGGAGTCTCTTGATAAGATAAAGGAAGCGGGGGACTGTAAATGAGTGTCTGATTAAAAAAAGATGGTGATTTTTTTATCTTTTTCAGTAACAAAAATCAATTGACTTTTCATTGTGAGAAGCGTAGCATATGGATTTGTTTGATAAAAATAATGAAAAAAGTGAGCGGGTCACTCTAAAGAAAAGGAGTCGAAAAAAATGGCAGATTTAAAACGACTGTTCATTGGGAAACCATTGAAATCAGCCGAAAATGATGAACATAAATTAAGCAGATTTGCAGCGCTTGCGTTGTTATCTTCTGATGCACTTTCATCCATTGCGTATGGTACAGAACAAATAGTGGTGGTTCTGGTTACTTTGTCGGCGGCTGCGATTTGGTATTCATTGCCAATTGCTGCATTTGTTATTATTTTACTTATTTCTTTAACATTGTCGTACCGACAAATTATTCATGCTTATCCGCATGGCGGCGGCGCATACGTTGTTAGTAGTGAAAACCTCGGCAGAAATGCAGGTTTATTGGCTGGTGGTTCGTTGTTAGTCGATTATATGCTAACAGTAGCCGTTTCAGTTTCAGCGGGCGCAGAGGCGATTATATCGGCAATTCCGGCGCTGTATGGTCACCAAGTAGCAATTTCTATTGGGATTGTGATATTGATTACCTTAATGAACTTGAGAGGCCTGAGAGAATCTGCTTCGTTCTTAATGTTGCCAGTGTATAGTTTTATCGCAATTATTACCTTACTGATTGTTGTTGGGCTATTTAAAATTGTGACTGGCGCACAGCCGTTGAATGCGACAGCTATACCAGGAGCCGTGGTTCCAGGAATTTCTATTGCCTTGGTTTTACGGGCTTTTTCATCTGGTTCTTCTTCCTTAACAGGGGTTGAAGCCATCAGTAATGCAGTGCCATTCTTTAAAAAACCACGAGCAAAAAATGCTGCCGGGACGTTAGCGTTAATGGCAACGATTTTAGGGTTCTTCTTCGTGGGGATTACGTTTATTAACTATTGGTATGGGGTTGTGCCAAAAGAAGAAGTGACAGTTCTTTCACAAATTGGGAAAGCGGTCTTTGGTCAAAATATTTTATATTACTTACTACAGTTTGCGACAGCCTTAATTTTGGCAGTTGCCGCTAATACAGGATTCTCAGCCTTTCCCGTTTTGGCTTATAACTTAGCCAAAGATAAGTTTATGCCGCATATGTATATGGATCGTGGTGATCGTTTAGGGTATTCAAATGGTATATTAACTTTAGCTGCTGGTTCCATTGTTTTATTATTGATTTTCCAAGGTTCAACAGAACGTTTAATTCCATTGTATTCGATTGGTGTGTTTATCCCGTTTGCATTGTCTCAATCGGGGATGGTTGTCAAATGGCGAAAAGAAACTAAAAATTGGTTGCCAAAATCAATTGCTAATATTGTTGGCGCCTTTATCTCTTTCGCGATTATCGCCATTTTATTTATTTATCGATTAGGGGACATTTGGCCGTTCTTTATTATTATGCCGGTGTTGATTTACGCATTTTATCGGGTCAATACTCACTATAAAAACGTAGCGGAACAGCTGCGTTTAGAAGATGGGGCACAGTTGCATGAGTTTGATGGGAATACAGTCATTGTTTTAGTGGGGAACGTAACCAAAGCCAATGTCGGCGCCTTAAATTATGCGCGGTCCATTGGCGATTATGTCGTTGCCATGCATGTCTCAATGGATGAAAATGTTGAGAAGGAAAAAGAAATTCAGGAAGAGTTTAAAAAACACTTCCCAGATGTTCGTCTATCAATTGTCCATTCTTCGTATCGTTCACTGCAAAACCCTATCTTACGTTATGTTGATTTGGTTAGTAAAAATGCAACGAAGCATAATTACAGTACAACTGTTTTAGTACCACAATTTGTACCGAATAAACGTTGGCAAAATATTTTGCATAACCAAACAAGTTTACGCTTGCGGATTCGTTTAGCTTGGCGGGAAAATATTATTGTGGCCACGTATAGTTATCACTTGAAAAAATAAATAAAAAAATCTGTCATCAAAAGATGGCAGATTTTTTTATTGACGTAATTGTTTTTGATAAATTTACCTCCTAGATAAAAAGAGCAGCGCCCATTGAAAAGAAACAATGTTGGAGCTGCTCTTTATTTTTTTAATTCGAGTGTTTGCTAGCTGGGTCTAAACGACGTTCGATAATCCCTAGCACCCAATCTGTGATAATCGCCATAAAGGCGGTTGGTAAGGCACCAACTAAAATGATAGAAGCGCCGTTTGTGGCATTGGTTCCACGAATAATAATATCCCCTAAACCACCAGCACCAACGAAAGCACCAATCGCAGTAATCCCGATTGCGACGACTAATGCATTTCGAATACCAGCCATGATTACTGAAACAGATAAAGGTAATTCGACCATATAAAGAAGTTGTACTTTTGTCATACCCATTCCTTTACCAACATCTAAAATATTGCGATCCACTTGAATCATACCAGTGTACGTATTTTTGATAATTGGTAGGAGAGAATAAAGGAAGACCGTCACAACAACTGTGTTGACGCCTAAGCCCATCCCCAACATTAAAATCGAAAGCATTGCCAAAGCTGGCACTGTTTGGATGATGTTCGCTAAACGGATAATCCAGTTGGCTAAGCTACGTTTACGTGAAATCATAATCCCGATAGGAATCCCGACAATTGCAGCAAAGATTACGCCATAAATCGAAATTAAAAAGTGACGTAAAAATTGTTGAAAGACGTAGTCGCCATTTTGTTGGAAATAGTAGATAAATTGTTGGAATAAATTCATATTATTCATCTGTTACTCCCCCTCAAAATAGTTATTTTCTTTTAAGAAACGTTCGGCCACGACAGCAGGCTCAATTAAATCGTTATCTGCTTGATAGTTCAATTCTTGCATTTTTTTAGTAGAAATTTTACCATCTAAGCGATTTAAGACATCTTTGATTTCCGGCGTTTCTTTTAATAATTTGTCACTGACCACAGGAGCGGCATCATAAGGCGGGAAGAAGCGTTTGTCATCTTTTAACATGACTAAATCGTAACTACCAATCCGACCATCTGTTGAGTAACCTAAGATAACATCCATTTTTCCAGCGTTGACTGCGTCGTACACCAAGCCGATTTGCATTGGTAAAATAGATTTAAATTGGAAGTTGTATTCCTTCTTAAAGCCTTCGTAACCGTCGCCTTCACGTGTAATCCACGCAGTATCGACACCAGCAACTAATTTGTCCGCGACTTTCCCTAAATCACTGACTGTTTTTAAGTTGTATTTCTCAGCCGTTTCTTTTGTAACTAAGAATACATAAGTATTTTCAAATCCATATGAAGGGAACCAAGTTTGTTGATAACGTTTTTCAAATTCTGATTGAACTAGGTTAAACGCTTTTTTAGGGTCTTTTTCCGCTGGTAAGCCAAGCGTAGTGGTCACGTCAGTTCCAGTATAACGAGCTGCAGAAATTGAGGCATCTCCGTTTAACATTGCTTGGTGATTGATGGTAGTAGTGGCTAAGTTGTTAATCACATTTGTTTTTTTATCTGTGTAGTGCTCAACCATGCCCGCTACAATGCTCCCTAAAATTTGCGCTTCTGAAGTAATCCCACCAGTAATAGCAACAGTATTATCATCAGAAGTTGAAGCGAGACCAGGTAAAGAACAACCTGCCAATAAAAGTAAACTGCTTAAGAAGAGTAAGCTTAACTTGAGTTTCTTTTTCATCATTATTCGCCCTCCCTTAAAGCTTTTGGCGTTAAACGATTTTCTAATAATCCAAGAAGAACATCTGCTAAAAGCGCTAAAATAGTTACTGGAATAGTCCCACCAAAGATTAATTCTGGCTGATAGTTATTTAATCCACTGAAAATCATATCACCAAGACCACCTGCTCCAATATAAGAAGCTAGTGTAGCCCAAGCAATGACATAGACAGCAGCTAAACGAATGCCGGCCATAATTGTTGGCATGGCAATAGGTAATTCAACACTAAAAATAGATTGTAAATTGGTCATGCCCATACCTTTAGCAACATCTCGATAATTTTCATCGACATTTTTCATTCCGATATACGTGTTTCTTAAAATAGGTAGAAGGGAATAGATGAATAGCGCGATAATAGCGGGTGTTTTGCCGACACCAAAAATTGGAATCATCAGAGCTAATAAAGCCAACGAAGGAACCGTTTGTAAGGCACTTGTTAAACCAATGACAATATTGGCCACTTTGGGCAAACGTGTTAACCAAACGCCAACGGGCACAGCGACAGCGACCCCTAATAAAAGTGCAAAGAATGAAATATAAATATGTTCAATACTTTTTGAAATCATTTCTGATCCATATTCTTGAAAGAAGCTACTCATTGCTTACGCCTCCTCTTTATCAGTTTCGGACTCGCTTTGTTTTGCTTCTACAGCTTCACTAATCGTTGTTTCATCGCCCCAGATAACATCATAAACAATGTCAACAAGGGAAGCACGTGTTAAGATGCCCACCACGCGTTTTTGTTCATCAACAACTGGCACATATTTTAAGCCACGTTTTAAGATTCTTTGTAAAGCATCACGTAAAAGAGCGGTTTTTTGAACAAAGAAGACATCTTTATTTAAGATATCACCGACACTAGAAGCTTTGCCACGTTGCTGATCTAATGTTTCAACATCGATAAAACCTTTAAGTACATGGGAATTATCGACCACTAATAAAGTATCAACCCGTTTTTCACGCATCAATTTAATCGCTTCTTGTAAGGATTTTTCTGGCGTGATAGTAATGGCTGAATTTAACATGACTTCATCAACGGTGGTGAAATCAGGTTTGGCTTGTAATAGGCGATCTTCTCCGATGAGTTCTTCCACAAATTCATTGGCTGGATGACGTAAAATATTATCTGGTGTGTCAAATTGAATCACTTTGCCTTCACTCATAATGGCAATTTTATTCGCTAATTTCAACGCTTCATCCATATCATGAGTAACAAAGACAATAGTTTTTCCTAAACGTTCTTGCAAATCTTTCACTAAATCTTGTAATGAATCACGGGTGATGGGATCTAAAGCACCAAAAGGTTCATCCATTAGAATAATATCTTGATTGGCAGCTAAAGCCCGCACGACACCGATTCTTTGTTGTTGCCCACCAGAAAGTTCATTGGGATAGCGGTCCAACATTTCTCGTGGTAACTCAACCAAATCAATCATTTTTTCGGCTATCTTGTTGCGTTCTTCCACAGGAACTTTCAATAATTTAGGCACTAAAACGATATTTTCACGAATGGTCATGTGAGGCATCAAGCCGATATTTTGAATGACATAGCCAATTTGGCGTCGTAGCTCTACAGGATTGATTTTTTGAATATCTTGGCCATCAATTAAAATTTTTCCTTTCGAAGGGTCGGTCATGCGGTTAAGCATCCGCATTGATGTCGTTTTTCCACTACCACTTGTTCCGATGAAGCAGATAAATTCGCCCTTATTGAAAGACAAATTAATGTCATCAACGGCGACTTTTCCGCCTTTATAAAATTTTGATACATGCTGAAATTCTATCAACTTACTCACCTCAACTAAATATTTTGAAAATGTATCTTATTACTAGTATGCTATAAAAATGCGATTTCGACAAATGTAATCTATTTTTAATGGGAAAAACAAGGCGGTAAAATTTTTTTATTTCGTTCATAAAAAAAGAAAAGACAACTATTGTTTAGTAAAAGTTGTCTGAATGAAACAAGATGTTAAAAAGAGTATTCTGAAAAGGGGAAAAAGCCGCTATAACAAAGAAAAACGTCCTTTTTAGCAAGTTGACGGGAGCTGGATTTTTCATTAGAATAGAAAGAGAACAAGGGAATAAAATAAAAAAAGGCGCTTCATGATTTAGCGGCAACTAAATCACGAAGCCTTGAATAGTCACCTGTGCAAGTGGACCATCAAGTTGCCCGTTCAATCAATGGAAACCATTGATCACTTTTATTTTACTGAATTTTTGAAAAAATTACCAGTTTTTTTAAGAAGTAAGAAGTGAAAGAACGAAGGATGCTTTTTATGGAATGTGCAATGACGTTCAGAAAAATCTGAAGGTCGTTTTTTTTATTCTCTTGTTCAAACATTCAAACATAGGGGAAGAGAGACGGGCGTAATTTTGTCACCGATTATTACGTCCGTCTTTCGCTGTTTTCTAAAGCGTTGGTTACCTGTCTTCATAGAGGTTGGCTTCAATTGCAGCCCGTTTTGGTTCTAAAAAAGGCGGTAAAGCTAATGTTTCCCCTAAATGTTCTAGAGGCTCATCCAATGTAAAGCCAGGAGCCAAAGTAGCAAATTCAACCCGATTCCCGCCTGGTTCACGAATGTATAAACTTTTAAAATATCCACGACTTACATACATTTCAATCTCCCAGCCTTGTGCTAAAGCGCGAGTGTGTAGTTCTTGTAATGCTTCATCATCAGCCACAGAAAAAGCAATATGGTCCATACTGCCGCGCCCCATTCGGCTTGTTTTATCCGATGTTGTTTGATGAACAGAAAAGCTTTCCGTCTCACTTAGAATAATCGTATTGCCAACTGCCTGCCAACCAAGAAATGTTTCAAAAAAGGCCAAGGTTTTTTCAGAATCTGGCACATGAAATTCAGTAGAGGCCAAACCGATAATTTGAACCGCTGCTGGAATTTCGTTAGAAACAACGAGTGTTTCTTTTAATGGATTTTCAGGAACTTCTGTCAGGATAATATGCGTATCATCCGGATCACTGAAATGTAAGCTCTTTTCTTTTTTGTTAAATGGGATTTTATTTTCTGTTAAACGTTGTTCCCAAAAGGAAAGGCTATTTTGGGGAATTTTTAAGCCAATCGTGGCTAAATAATTTTTTTCTTCATAGCGGTTGCCTAATAAGGGCACGATAAAAAAAGTTACTAAGCTTCCCGGTGTTCCTTGATAATCGCCATAAAAATAATGAGGCATGCGATTGTTGTCTTGATTGACGGTATTTTTGACAAAACGTAAGCCTAACAATTTTGTATAGAATGACTGATTTTCTTGACCATGACGTGCTAATAGTGAAACATGATGAAATTGAGCATGCATTTTTGTTCCTCCTCTAAATAACTATGTACACTTACTTAAAGTAAGTATAGTGCTTCTAGCATTTTTTGACAACTATTTAGTTTGATTCAGAAGGCTGACATAGCCAGAAACAAGAAAAAGTGTTAGAATAACCAAGATAAAAACTAGTAGAAAGAGTGACGGAAATGCTAAGTACAGAAGATTTTGATTTTGATTTACCAGAAGAATTAATTGCTCAAACCCCATTAAAAGATCGCGCTAGTTCACGATTATTAGTTGTAAATAAAGAAACAGGGGACATGGAGGATAAACATTTTCATGACATTCTTGATGAATTACAGCCTGGGGATGCCTTAGTCATGAATAATACACGGGTGCTACCGGCCCGTTTATATGGAGAAAAACCTGAAACAGGCGGTCATTTGGAAGTGTTACTTTTAACAAATACAGAAGGCGATACATGGGAAACCTTGATTAAACCTGCGAAACGTGCAAAAGTCGGCACAGAAATTCAATTTGGTGATGGTCGTCTCAAAGCAGTGGTTAAAGAAGAGTTGGAACATGGTGGTCGAATCATTGAATTTAAATATGATGGCATTTTCTTAGAAATTTTAGAATCATTAGGAGAAATGCCACTGCCGCCGTATATTAAAGAACGTTTAGATGACCCAGATCGTTATCAAACAGTTTATGCTGAAGAAAATGGCTCAGCTGCAGCGCCAACAGCGGGTTTGCATTTTACAAAAGAACTATTAGAAGAGATCAAAGCAAAAGGTGTTCATCTCGTTTATTTAACTTTACACGTCGGTTTAGGCACATTCCGTCCTGTGAGTGTCGATAATATAGAAGAACATCATATGCATAGCGAATTCTATCGTTTAACTGAAGAAGCGGCTAAGCAATTAAATGAAGTACGCCAAGCAGGCGGTCGGATTGTTGCGGTTGGAACAACCTCTATTCGTACATTGGAAACAATTGGCACAAAATTTAATGGTGAAATCCAGGCTGACAGTGGCTGGACTGATATTTTTATCACACCAGGGTATCAATTTAAAGTCGTAGAGGCTTTTTCAACGAACTTCCATTTACCAAAATCTACGTTAGTGATGCTTGTGAGTGCCTTTGCAGGAAAAGACTTAACATTGGCTGCTTATCAACATGCAATTGAAGAAAAATATCGTTTCTTTAGTTTTGGCGATGCGATGTTTATTAAATAAGCGACACTTTGTGAGCAGAATACTTGGGATTGAAACAAAAATATATTATGATAAACACGTGATTTTTGGAATCACAGTAAAGGTGTGCTTTATTTTTTCTTCCCCTGTAAATAATAAAGTTAGAAACCCAAACGCTACTAGGACAAAAGTGCTTAGTAGACAATCTTAGAATAAAAAGAACGGCGCAACCACGGTTGCGCCGTTCTTTTTTATGTAAGAAAGGATTAATTATTGAAACAACAATACGAAGAAGTGCTTTCTTCGTATTGCCGGTACTAAGTTGTACCTCGGCAACTCCAAGTACAATCAGGAAAATTGTCTTGTTAAGTACAGCTTATACTGTTTAGGCTTCTTGTTCTACATCATCATTCAGTGTTTCTTTAAAGGTGAACACATCATCAATGGTCACACCAAAGACGTTCGCGATGTCATGCGCAAGAAGTAATGAAGGATTGTACTTGTTTCGTTCCAGTTGAATAATTGTTTGTCGAGAGACACCGACTCGATTGGCCAAATCTTGCTGGGTCATACGAGCCATAGCACGATAAACATGAATTGAACTTTCAAACGAAGATTTTTTCTTTTTTCGCATAGCATTCCCTCCTTTAACAGAAGATAAAATAGAATGTGCATCTTGAATATAACACATATGATTATTTGATACAAATATATTTTATTGCCTAAAAGAAAAACCGAGCTTAATTTTAAGCTCGGCCTTGTTAACGGGAAGACATCAATTGGTTGAATAAGTGTTTACATTTCGCGATACATGTAAAGCAAAAGGTGAACGTGATGTGGTGAAACTAAAACTTTGTTTTCATACAGTTTCGACGCTTGGATGGTGGATAACTTGCGTTAGGTGATAACAGATAGGGTAAATGCTTTATAGAAACTCCATCCTTCTATAACCTTTCCCTATTTTCCGATACGAGTTATCACTAACAATTACTCTACACGTATTGTTTACAGGTGAATCTTGCAATTCTAACAACTTTGAGTTTACCGATTTTTATCTACTGAGAAAATCTTCAACCAATTGATTTGCATGTCCTCCTTACACTTAAAGAATAGCACTATTTGAAAGCGTTTGCAAGTGATAACACTTATTAATAAGGTTAAATATAATATTTTTCTGGTTATTTTATAACATGTAAAATAAATAATCATACGAACTAAATAACATTGTATTTTTTTCTTATTTTTGTGTTGAATATATATAAATAAACTGTTTTTTTGTCAGACAAAATGAAAAAAATGTCCATTGCTTTTTGTGTGAATTCGTTTCCTTTTTCATAAAATTCCCATAATCAAATAGAAACATTGCTGTAGCAACAACGAAAATACCAGTTTTTTCTGGACATATGAGAGAACGCTAAGCCAAAGATGAAAAAAGTTGCGTGTTCAAAAAAAATCATGTTATATTTAATAGAGACACTATTATATAGGAAGAAAAAATTAGAGGGGGAATAGGATGGAAGCTTACAAGCAATCTGTCGATACTGTCACAAAAGAAGTTTCAGTCAATACTGAAACTGGGTTAACACAACAAGAGGCCCAACAACGGCTGAAAGAAAATGGCCGCAATCAATTTGAAGAGGCTAAGAAGGATTCTGTGTTAAAGAAATTTATTCACAGTTTATCTGATTTTACAACGATTATTTTATTAGTTGCTGCGGCAATTTCGTTTTATACAGCAATCGTAACAGAACACGGCGAATATTTTGAAGGAATCTTAATTATTGCAATTGTGATTATCAATGCTGTTTTAGCCATTGTTCAAGAAGGAAATGCTGAAAAATCTCTGGCGGCTTTACAAGACATGAACAAGCAAAGTAGTGCAGTCTTACGAGATGGCAAGGTAATCGAAGTCGATGCTGAAGAACTAGTAGTAGGAGATGTTCTAGTTCTTGAAGCCGGTTCAATGATTACAGCCGATGCACGACTTATTCAAGCTTCTCAAATGCGCGTAGAAGAGTCAGCACTAACAGGTGAAAGTGAACCTGTTGAAAAAGATCCTACATACGTGGGGCATGACGATGATGGCTTAGGAGATCAAATAAATATGATTTTCAAAGGCTGTACCGTTGTGAATGGCCGCGGACGAGCAGTAGTAACTGCAACAGGAATGAATACGGAAATGGGTAAAATTGCTGGGTTACTGAATAACAGCGATCAGCAAAAAACACCACTACAAAAACGCTTGAATCAATTAGGCAAACGTATTAGTTTGTTAGCTTTAGGGGCTGCGGCAATTGTTTTCATTATTGGTGAACTGCAAGGAGAACCGCTTCTTGAAATGTTTATGACAGCCGTTTCCTTAGCGGTGGCAGCTGTACCAGAAACACTAACCGTGATTGTAACGTTAACCTTAGCATATGGTGTTCAAAAAATGGCTAAGAAACATGCGATTATTCGTCGATTGCCAGCAGTAGAAACGCTAGGAACTGCGAATGTTATCTGTTCTGATAAGACAGGAACACTGACACAAAATAAAATGCGCGTCCGCCGAGTATGGCATCGTGGTGATGAAGTAACGGATACGGAAGATGCCATGACCGATGAAGCCATGGAAGTATTGAAAATGGCTGCTTTATGTACAGATGTCATTGTGGAAAAAGAAGGCGATGAACTAACTGTTACAGGGAATCCGACAGAAGCGGCAATTGTTCGTGCTGTCGAAGAAAATTATCATACTAAAGAAGAACTTGAAGAAAAATATCCTCGTATTGGTGAAATTCCCTTTGATTCAGAACGAAAAATGATGACTACGGTCCATCAATGGGGGAAAAAGTACATCTCAATTACTAAAGGAGCCTTTGATGTGTTACTACCTCGTTTTGGTTTCGGAGATGTCGATCAAGCGGCTATTGTTAATGATCGTTTCGGAAAACGAGCGTTACGAGTTATTGCTGTCGGTTATGCCGTATATGATGAACCACCCAAGGAGATGACATCGGAGGCTTTAGAAAAAAATCTTCGCTTGTTAGGCTTAATTGGCATGATTGATCCACCGCGTCCAGAAAGTAAGGGCGCCATTGCTCGTGCGAAAAAAGCTGGAATTAAAACAGTGATGATTACTGGTGATCACGTGGTAACGGCCAGTGCAATTGCTAAAGAATTAGGGATTTTAAAAGATAAAAGTGAAGCCTTATCTGGTTCAGAATTGAAAAAAATGAGCGATGAGGAATTAGATAAACGTGTCAAAGGTTTATCTGTTTATGCACGGGTAACGCCTGAAGACAAAATTCGAATTGTTCAATCATGGCAACGTTCTGGCGCTGTTGTAGCAATGACCGGAGATGGTGTGAATGATGCGCCAGCCTTGAAAGCTAGTGATGTCGGTTGCGCAATGGGTATTACTGGAACAGATGTGGCCCAAGGCGCCTCAGATATGATTTTGACGGACGATAACTTTGCAACTATTGTTGATGCCGTGGCGCAAGGACGTGCCGTGTACCGAAATATTCGTAAAGCCATTAACTTCTTGTTAAGCTGTAACATTTCTGAGATTTTTATTGTTCTAATTGCCATGTTACTCGGTTGGGGCGCGCCATTTACTGCGGTTCAACTGTTGTTTGTTAACGTGGTCGCAGATGGGCTACCTGGTTTTGCATTAGGAAAAGAACCAGCGGAAAAAGGAATTATGGATGAGGCACCAATCCCTAAAAACGAAGGGATTTTTGCACGAGGCTTATGGCAAAAGATTGGGATTAATGCAGCAGTTTTCACAGCTATTACTTTGTTTGGTTTTTACCTAGGTGCTTTTGTACCAGGTGTTTCAGCATATGTTTCAAACAGCTATGAAGTTGGACAAACAGTGGCGTTTTTAATCTTAGCTTATTCTTCAATCTTACATGTCTTTAATGTTCGTAGTGCGAACTCTATTTTCCGTGTAAAATTATCAAGCAACAAGTCGCTCTTTGAAATGGTTGTTTTAGCATTACTAATTACCACAACCATTGCTTTATTACCATTCACACAAGAACTATTTGGTTTAGTGCATATTAGTTTAAATCATTGGATGTTGGCAATCTTCCTATCCTTTGTGCCAATTTTCGTCAATGAAATGATTAAGTTCCATTTCTCTGAAGTCGAAGAGGAAGAAGAAGTGATTTAAATTTAACAGGAATAAAAGGAGCTACTTTTATTCAGGGAATTATCTTAATAGTTAGCAAGAGGTCGGGACAGAAGCGTTTAACTCCGAGAAATAAGAAGGAATTTCCGAAAATTGTTCTTTAATTTTTGGAGAATTCCGGCTTATTTCCGAAGGAGTTGCTTCTGTTCCCGCCGTTTATCAGTTTTTGAGCGTGGAGCAAAAATCCAAAGTGATTTTTGTCCCACGCTCTTATTTTTGATTTTTTTTTAAAATAGGTGGGTTTCTTATCTAAGATGAACATTCTCTAATAAAAAGACTTGCTAAACGATTTAAAACGTATTATAGTGAGTAGCATCGTTAGTCAAAAAGCGCTTTTTGACTAAGGAAAAAGATATATAAAACGTTATATAATAAAGAGTTTTAAAAGTTTTTTTGTGGAGCTGTTGGTTAAACTAAACGAAGTCATTTCTTTTGTAGGAGGAAAGTATTGTGTTACACAAAACAGAGGGGTTTGATCGTCGAAAATTTACGATGGCAGGAATCTTAGTTGCCATGGGCGTTGTCTATGGAGATATTGGAACGAGCCCTTTATATGTAATGAAAGCCATTGTAGGAGATAATGGTGGCTTAGCACGAGTCTCTGAATCGTTTATTCTAGGTTCGGTCTCATTAATTTTTTGGACGTTGACGATCTTAACCACGATTAAATATGTTGTTATTGCTTTAAATGCTGATAACCATGGAGAAGGTGGGATTTTCTCTCTTTATACATTGGTCCGTAAAAAAGGTAAGTATTTGATTATTCCCGCAATGATTGGTGGAGCCGCTTTACTGGCTGATGGTGTTTTGACACCAGCTGTGACAGTGACGACAGCGATTGAAGGCTTGCGGGGGATTCCAGCATTTTTTGAACGTTTTGGCAATGACCAAACGATTATTGTGGTTATTACGTTAACGATTATTTTAATTCTTTTTTCTGTTCAGCGATTCGGAACAGAATTGGTCGGGAAAGCTTTTGGGCCGATTATGTTCTTGTGGTTTACTTTTTTAGGCATCATTGGTTTAATGAATTTTAGCCAAGATTGGACGGTTATTCGTGCATTAAATCCATATTATGCTTTGCAATTACTAGTCAGTCCAGAAAATAAATTAGGTCTATTTATTTTAGGGAATATTTTCTTGGCTACAACTGGTGCTGAAGCTTTATATTCTGATTTAGGGCATGTAGGAAAAATGAATATCCGCATTAGTTGGCCGTATATTAAGATTTGTTTGATTCTTAATTATTTAGGGCAAGCTGCATGGCTATTAACGGTCAAAGAAAACCCTGAAATGCAGGCATTAGCTGAAATTAATCCGTTTTTCCAAATGATTCCACGAGGCGTTCTCGTATTTGGCGTTGTGTTTGCAACAATCGCCGCAGTGATTGCTTCGCAAGCATTAATATCAGGTTCGTATACCTTAGTTTCTGAAGCGATTAAATTGAAGTTATTACCAAGACTTAAAATTATTTATCCTGGGAGCAATATCGGCCAAATGTATATTCCAGCGGTAAATTTAATTTTGTGGTTAGCTTGTTCAGCAATCGTGCTGGCTTTTAGAACATCGACACACATGGAAGCTGCGTATGGTCTATCGATTACGATTACGATGTTAATGACAACCATTTTATTGTTGTTTTATCTTTTGGATAAAATTCCAGCGTGGTCTGCGTATCTAATTTCCTTGTTCTTTGCTGCCATTGAAGTTGTCTTTTTCTTTTCAAGCGCTGCGAAGTTTTTCCATGGCGGATATGTTGCTGTGGGAATGGCAGTCTTCTTGTTGTGTATCATGATTATTTGGGAACGTGGTAACGAGATTAAGGAAGCAACAGCGGAACAAGTACCGTTGGAAAAATATGTACCGCAACTTAAGGCTTTGAAAGAAGATACATCTGTACCAATGTATCAAACCAATGTGGTCTTTTTAACTTCCGATCGAGTGGACGGTGAAATTAATCGTAATATTATTTATTCGATTTTGGACAAACAACCAAAACGAGCGAATGTTTATTGGTTTGTTAATGTTCAGGTAACAGATGAACCTTTTACTCAGGAATATTCTGTTGACATGTTAGGAACTGATTTTATTGTGCAAGTTCAGCTATATTTAGGCTTCCATATTTCTCAAGAAGTGAATGTATATTTAAGACAAATTGTTCATGACTTGATGAAAACAGGCCGCTTGCCAAAACAGCCACAACGTTATTCATTAACGCCAGGAAGAGAAGTTGGCGATTTCCAATTTGTATTAATTCAAGAAGAATTATCTAACGTTTCTGAACTAAAAAAATGGGATCGACAAATTATGCAGGCAAAATTAGCTATCAAAAATTTAACTACTTCTCCTGAAAGCTGGTTTGGCTTGGAATACAGTGAAGTCAAATATGAATCCGTTCCTTTAATCATTGGCCCACAACGGAAAACGCACTTAGTCGAACGAAAGAATCGTTCATAAATAGAAGAAATTTAACTAAAAGATTGAGCCTAGGTCCTTGAGATACATGGCTCAATCTTTTTTGTAGAATCAGAGTAAATACTGTAATTCCACAAAGAATTCATTTAAAAGTGTTTGGTCTTTAAAGGAATTCATCCGCTTAAAGATGGCCAGCAAGATTTCTTTTTGTGGCTCATTTAATTGATCTACTTTTAACAAAGGAAGAAAAGCGATAATCAGAGAATAATCCAATTCTGGATTTTGAGAATGTGTAAATAATTCATGTAGTTCCGACAAAATAAACGGATGATAATAAGATTGGTCAGACTGTTCTTCTGCAGTTGTTGGTTCATAAATAGAAATACTCTCTTTGGAATGAGAGGGGGATTCTGCTGTTAGCGGAAAAGCATAAAAGGACTGCTGTAACTTTTGCGCGTGAATCATAATTTTTAATGAATCGTGATAGGATAGCTGTTCTTCAGATAAACGTACCATCAACTGAGTAAAAAAAGGTGGTTTTAGCAGTTGTTTATTTTGAAAATTTTCTTTCAAAAGCTGGCGCACAAATCGATCAAAATCACCATAAAGTAGCCAATCTACTGTTGTATCGCAGGCTTTAGCGATTTTTTTTAAGTATCGTTTATTGGGTAAATTCAACCCTAGTTCCCAGTTACTAATTGTACTTCCACTAGATAAACCAATTTTATTAGCTAAATAACGTAAAGTGTACTTTTTCTTTTTTCGAGCTTCACGCATGCGTGCCCCGACTTGCTTTGTAGTAATTTTCATTGAAATACTCCTTTTGTGAGAAATATGAGGATAAGGTGTTCTTAAAATATACATACGCAAAATTCGGCTCCTTTTTTTTCTAAACTAAAAAAAGTAATTATTTCTAACAATTTTCATCTTGTGCTATGCTTAAGATGAAAATACTTAAGAAGAGAAGGGATCATATGTCAGCAAAACATAATCATGAACAACATCAGGAAAAACAGCCAACAATATCCCACAATAAAATGAATCACATGAATCATGACATGGCGCATGAACAAATGGCTATGTCACACCAACATGAAGGAATGAAGGGAATGGACCATTCAATGCATATGGGGAATTTTAAACAAAAATTCTGGCTGTCATTGATTTTAGCTATTCCGATTATTGTTCTTTCACCGATGATGGGTTTTCAATTACCTTTTCAATTTACTTTTCCAGGGTCTGATTGGTTGGTTTTAATTTTAGCAACTGTGCTATTTTTTTATGGTGGACAACCATTTTTAAGTGGCGCTAAAATGGAATTACAGCAAAAGAGCCCAGCAATGATGACGTTAATTGCGATGGGGATTTCGGTATCATATTTTTATAGCTTATATGCATTTTACATGAACCATTTTACGAATCAGGCCCACGTGATGGACTTTTTCTGGGAATTAGCCACTCTGATTGTTATTATGCTTTTAGGCCATTGGATTGAAATGAATGCTATTTCTAATGCTGGTGATGCCTTGAAAAAAATGGCTGAACTGTTACCTGACACAGTCAAGCGAATGAGTGAACATGGGGAAGAAGAAATTCCTTTGCAAGATGTTCAAGAAGGCGATCGGTTGATTGTTCGTTCGGGAGATAAAATTCCGACAGACGGTAAAATTTTGAAAGGAAGCACAACAGTCGACGAATCGATGGTTACAGGGGAATCAAAAACAGTAGAAAAAAACAGTGGCGACTCCGTGATTGGTGGAGCTGTCAATGGCAACGGAATGATTGAAATTTCAGTAACTGGCACGGGTGAAAATAGTTACCTATCAAAAGTTATGGAGATGGTTAAACAAGCGCAATCGGAAAAATCAAAACTAGAATCAATTTCGGACCGTGTCGCGAAGTGGTTATTCTATATTGCCTTATTCGTAGGTGTGTTAGCATTTATCGGTTGGTTAATGGCAACGAAAGATTTGTCGCTAGCATTTGAACGAATGGTTACAGTTTTTATTATTGCCTGTCCCCATGCATTAGGCTTAGCAATTCCATTAGTGATTGCTAGAAGTACCTCCATTGCTGCTAAAAATGGCTTACTTTTAAAAAATCGGAACGCATTAGAACAAGCCAATAAGGTTGAATATGTGTTGCTGGATAAAACTGGTACTTTAACAGAAGGACAATTTACAGTTACTGGCTTAGAATTAATGAGTAAGCAATTCACTAGAGAAGAAGCACTTAAATATATTGGAGCATTAGAAAAAAACGCAAACCATCCGTTGGCAATTGGGATTATGAACTATTTAAATAAACAAGCCGTTCAACCTTATGAAGCCCATAATCTGCAAGCTTTATCAGGCGTGGGATTGGTTGCTACTGTTCAAAACCAAGAAGTCAAAATAGTCAATGAAAAAGAAGTCGCACGGTTACAGTTAACCTTCGATGAAACAATTAAAACAAACTATCAAGAGCAAGGAAATACCTTGAGTTATTTAATCATCGCTGGTCAACTAGTCGCACTGCTAGCTTTAGGAGATAAAGTCAAACCAGAAGCTAAAACATTTATTGCAGAGTTACAAGCGCAAGGAATTACGCCAGTCATGTTAACAGGGGATAATCAAACAGCCGCCAGTGCAGTTGCTAATTATTTAGGAATGAAGGAATACTACGCAGAGCTCTTGCCAGAAGACAAAGAAAAAATTGTACAACAGTACCTTACTGAGGGGCATCAGGTCATGATGGTAGGGGACGGTATTAATGATGCACCAAGTTTAGCCCGTGCTTCAATCGGAATTGCGATAGGCGCTGGTACCGATGTAGCCATTGATTCGGCAGATGTGGTACTGACAGATAGTGATCCTAAAGATATTTTAAGGTTCTTAGATTTAGCCAAACAAACACGACGCAAAATGATTCAAAATCTTTGGTGGGGAGCCGGGTACAATATTGTCGCTATTCCTTTAGCGGCTGGGGTCCTTGCACCAATTGGGATTGTTTTAAATCCAGCTGTAGGTGCTGTATTGATGTCGTTAAGCACAATTATTGTAGCAGCAAACGCTATGACACTGCATATTTCAAAAAAATAATTCGATATAATTGTAGAGAATGGAAAGTAATCAATACTTTTTGTTCTCTATTTTTTTCTTTTAAAAAAAATTTTTGCCTTATTTGACGTATCCTTATAACAAGGGAATGAAAGGGGACGATATATGGATTTCAAGGAATTATTGTCTTTTGAACATAAAAATATGTTGGAATTGTTGGATTTACTGCAACAAGAGCAGACATTTTCTGTTTTGATGGCTGCAGAAAAACTAAAGGTGAGCGACAAAACGATCCATTGTTACATTCAACGTTTTGAAAAAAAGCAGGAGGGGTTTAAGATAGAACGGCTTTGTAAGATTTATACAACAACTAAAGGAATTGTAAAATATCGTGAATTATGCGCTTGTGGGCTAGCTCGCTTTAGACAAAAATTTTGTTATTTTATTCCCGAATTTTATATTTTGCGTTGTCTAATTGAAGAGCGAATCAATTATGCCCAATTGACCCAGAGATTAGGTTTACAGGAATCAACTATTCGGAAGAAACTGTCTAATATACGACGTTGGCTAGTTAATTTTGATATTGTTGTGCGTCAAAAACATTATGATTTAACTGGCAATGAATGGCAAATTCGACAGCTAACCCTTTATTTTTATTTGTTTTTTCAAGAAAGTTGTCTGGAAGAAAACAAAGAAATGACTCGGAAAATCATTACCTTTTTTGAGTTGGATTTAAATGTGGCGCAACAGAATCATCTTAGTTGGCTAATTTATATTTGGGAGAAACGGTACCGAGGCGGTCATGAAATTTCAGTGCCAAATGCTAGTATATTTCAACAAACAAGTCCCTTTTTTTATTTATTTCGTGTCGAAGTATTAAGCACTTCTTTTATGTCTCTCAAAGAACAAAAAGCGTTATTTGTGATTCTTGAAGCGCATTTTGGTGGTTGCTTTGGCAAGAGAGCACGAAAATATTTTATTCATGAGCAAATGAAAATTGAAAGTTTATGCTTAAAAACAGCTATTTTTATCATGAAAGAAATTAGGAAAAGTTTTACACAACATCAGTTTAATTATCAAGAAATTCATTTGTGTCGATTTTTAAGTACGCATATGAATAGTTTATTAGACGGCCAAGCGAGATTTCCAGCTCATAAACAGGAACAAAAACTTGCTGTACGTTATCAGCAAACCTGGCACAGATTACAGAAACTTATTAGGCTTTTAAAACGCCTGTATCCAGTCTTTGCTTCAGTAAAAGAAAGGGAATTGACGAATTGCTATTTTTATCACATCCTGGATTTATTTAACCCCATTTTATATGAAAAAAAATATATTATTTGTTTATTGACAGACTTTCCTCCAGAAAAGGAAGAAGCGCTGGGGCAATCTTTAAAAAACTATTTCAGTGAAAAAAAGAATATTACAATTATTTATGGAAAACCAACGTATCAACTTCACCAAGCACATCTAGTAATTGTCAATCATTTGTTTCAGATGAACGTATCACTTTCTCCAGAGACAATTGTTTATTTGCCAGAAGAATTATCGCCTGCTTTTTTTGAAAAAGTTGAAGCGAATCTATCGTAAGAAGTCCAATTTTGTCTAAATAGTGTTAAAATGAAGAAGTAAGAGGAATGGATGAGGAGGATATTAAAATGAAACAACTGCAATTTGGTACAAGTGACGAAACAGTTTCTTCGGTTATCTTAGGATGTATGCGCTTAAATGGTGCTGGAAATCCTCAACAGGTAATTGAAGCTGCTTATGATCATGGCATTACATTCTTTGATCATGCCGACATTTATGGTGGCGGCGACTGCGAAACAATTTTTGGTAAGGCCTTAAAAGAAAGTTCCATTCGTCGTGAAGATATTTTTATACAAACGAAATGTGGGATTCGTCAAGGCTTTTTTGACTTTTCAAAAGAACATATTTTAGAAGCGGTCGAAGGGAGTTTACAGCGTTTAGGTATAGATTCAGTCGATGCATTATTGTTGCATCGTCCAGATACTTTAGTGGAACCAGAAGAAGTAGCTGAAGCTTTTCATTTATTAGAAAAACAAGGGAAAGTTCGCTATTTTGGTGTAAGTAACCAAACGCCAGGACAAATTGAACTTTTAAAAACAGCTGTTAAACAACCATTATTAGCCAATCAATTACAATTTGGCATCAAGCATACTGGCATGGTGGATCAAGGATTACAAACAAATATGGAAACATCAGGAAGCATTGATTATGATCATGGCATTTTAGATTATTCACGTTTGAAACAAATGACTATTCAAGCATGGTCACCTTATCAATATGGATATTTTGAAGGTGTCTTTATTGGAAATGAAAAATTCCCTGAGTTAAATCAAAAATTAACCGAGCTGGCTGAAAAATATCAAACGACGCCAACTGGTTTAGCCTGCAGCTGGATTCTGCGCCATCCTGCTAATATGCAAGTCATCGCAGGAAGTATGAATCTTGGTAGAATTGAAGAAATTGCTAAAGCAGCAGATATCGTGATTAGTCGCGAAGATTGGTACGACATTTATCGTGCAGCGGGAAATGTTTTGCCGTAAAATATTCTCATATTTTTGAAGATACAGCGTGTATTGCTGCTTGATTTTGGTATTTGATATAGTCATCATTAAAGAACTATGTCAAATACCTTTTTCTTTCATTCGGCAATCGCCGTCTACTGCAAATTCTGTAGTTTTTTGTTAAAATAGAAAGGAAACTAGTTTGCTAAAGATGAGGGGAAAAAAATGACCAAAAAAAAATTATTACTCGTTGATGGAAACAGTGTAGCCTTTCGTGCATTTTTTGCGCTACATAACTCATTAGAACGATTCAAAAATAAGAACGGCTTGCATACAAATGCCATTTATGCATTTAACAATATGTTTGAAAATGTAATGCAAAAAGAAATGCCTACTCATGTTTTAGTCGCTTTTGATGCAGGGAAAACCACATTCAGAACAGAATTTTATTCAGAATATAAAGCCGGACGCTCAAAAACACCGGGCGAATTTAAAGAACAAATGCCGTATATTCGTGAACTTTTAGAAGGTTTAGGTGTAAAATATTATGAACTGCCTAACTATGAAGCGGATGATATTATTGGTACATTAGCCAACAAAGTTGATAAAGATGAATTTGATGTTGTTGTGTTATCAGGAGACCGAGATTTGACACAATTAGCGACGGACACTGTCAAAGTAGATATCACTGTTAAAGGAGTTAGCGATATTGAATCATATACGCCTGAGCATATTGCTGAAAAATATGATGGGTTAACACCTAATCAAATTATTGATATGAAAGGGTTGGCTGGCGACACGTCGGATAATATTCCAGGTGTAACGAAAATTGGTGAGAAAACTGCAATTAAGCTGTTAAAACAATATGGCTCAGTTGAAGGGGTTTATGAAAATATCGATGAAATGAAAAAAAGCAAAATGAAAGAAAACCTGATTAATGATAAGGAGCAAGCCTTTCTTTCTAAACGTTTAGCGACAATCGAAGTCAATGCACCAGTCGAAGTCAATGTGGAAGACTTGGTATATAAAGGGAAAAATTTAGAAAAATTGGTTCCTTTTTATAAAGAAATGGATTTTAAACAATTTTTAGCTAAGTTGGACATTACAGAAGAACCTGTTGAAATGGAAGATATTTTATTTGAAGTCGTTGAAGATCAGTTAACCAACGAAATGTTTACAGACGATATGGCTCTTTATGTTGAAATGATGGAAGATAACTATCATACGTCACCGATTGTCGGCCTTGCTTGGGGCAACGACAAGAAAATTTATACCACAAATAATTTAGCTGTTTTTGAAAGTCAGCCATTTATCGATTGGTTGATGGATGAGACACGCAAAAAAAATGTCTACGATGCAAAACGAACCTACGTTGCGTTAAATCGCTATGTAGGAAAAATGACAGGGATTGCCTTTGATGTTTTATTGGCTGCTTATTTACTTGATACCAATGACAATAACGCTGATATTGAAGGCGTAGCACAACATTACGGATATGATGCGATTCAATCTGATGAAGCAATTTATGGAAAAGGGGCCAAAAAAGGCTTGCCAGAAGACGAAGAAGTTTTCTTTGGTCACTTAGCGCGTAAGATTAAAGCAATTCAATTTTTAACAAGCAAATTAGACAGCGAATTAACAGAAAAGAATCAAGCTGATTTATTCTATAAAATGGAATTACCACTTTCTCGTATTTTAGGCGATATGGAAATAACTGGGATCCGTGTTGATGCCACGCGCTTAAAAGAAATGCAAGTAGAATTTTCAGAACGCCTAAAAGAAATCGAAGAAAAAATCTATGCAGAAGCTGGCGAAGAATTTAATTTGAACTCACCTAAACAATTAGGCGTTATTTTATTTGAAAAAATGGGCTTACCTGTGATCAAAAAGACGAAAACTGGCTATTCAACAGCGGTGGATGTTTTAGAACAACTAAAAGAACAAGCACCAATTGTGGCGGATATTTTAACTTATCGTCAAATTGCCAAAATTCAATCGACCTATGTTGAAGGGCTCTTAAAAGTAATTCAGCCAGATAATAAAATTCATACTCGGTATGTACAAACACTGACACAAACAGGACGGTTAAGCTCAGTAGATCCTAATTTACAAAATATTCCTATCCGTCTAGAAGAAGGCCGGAAAATTCGAGAAGCGTTCGTACCAAGAGAGGATAACTGGTTGATTTTCTCTTCTGACTACTCTCAAATTGAGTTACGTGTCCTGGCGCATATTTCTAATGACAAGCATTTAAAAGAAGCGTTTGTGGAAGGGCAAGATATCCATGCCAGCACTGCAATGCGAGTTTTCGGTGTCGAAAAAGCAGAAGAGGTCACACCTAACATGCGTCGTCAAGCTAAAGCGGTGAATTTTGGAATTGTCTATGGTATCAGTGATTATGGCTTGTCCCAAAACTTAGGCATTACTAGAAAGCAAGCACAACAATATATTGACACCTATTTTGAAAAATATCCAGGTGTGAAACAGTATATGGAAGAGATTGTCCGCGATGCCAAAGACAAAGGCTATGTGGAAACATTGTATCATCGTCGTCGTTATTTAAGTGATATTAATTCAAGAAACTTTAATCTACGTTCATTCGCTGAACGTACAGCGATTAATACACCGATTCAGGGAAGTGCCGCAGATATTTTAAAAATTGCGATGATTGAAATGGCGCGTCGCTTAAAAGAAGAAAAATTACAAGCGACAATGTTATTACAAGTGCACGATGAGTTAGTTTTTGAAGTGCCAGAATCAGAATTAGAACAATTAAATCAACTCGTGAAAGAAGTGATGGAGCACGCGGTTTCCTTACATGTGCCACTTATCACCGATAGCAGTTGGGGTAAAACATGGTATGAAGCAAAATAATAGCTTACCCATTAAGAACTATGAATAAAATAAGCATAAGTAGGATCTGGACGTTGGTATCTAAGCGTTCAGACCTCTTTATATAAAGGAGCAAAAATAATGCCAGAATTACCAGAAGTAGAAACAGTGCGAAAAGGACTTGAAAAACTTGTTGTAGGAAAAACCATTCAAGAAGTCATTGTTTTTTGGCCAAAAATTATTGAATCACCAGAAGTTGATGTGTTTCAAGGTCAATTAGCTGGCCAAACGATTGAAGGGATTGAGCGAAGAGGAAAATTTCTGATTTTTAAATTGTCTGATAATGATATGATTTCTCACTTACGAATGGAAGGAAAATATGAGTTTCATCAGGCTGATGATGACATTGCCAAACATACCCATGTAATGTTTACTTTTACAGATGGTACGCAATTACGTTATTTAGATGTGCGAAAATTTGGCCGTATGACATTGGTTCCTAAGAATCAAGGTCATCAATATAAAGGGATTTTAGCTTTGGGCCCAGAGCCAACACCAGACGTTTTTCAATTAGCTGCTTTTCAACAAGGCTTGAAAAAGCATCATAAGGCAATTAAGCCATTGCTGTTAGATCAAAAGCTAGTGACTGGCTTGGGGAATATTTATGTCGATGAAGCACTTTGGCAAGCGCAAATCCATCCAGAGCAACCAGCAGATTCCTTAAAACCTGAGGAAGTTGCTACGTTGTATCAAGCAATCATTGATGTCTTGGCACGCGCTGTTGAAGCAGGTGGAACCACCATTCGCACCTATCTAAACGCGTTAGGAGAAGCAGGGACTTTTCAAGTAGCGTTGAATGTCTATGGGCAAACAGGCTTACCTTGCAATCGTTGTGGTACCCCGATTGTTAAAACAAAAGTGGCACAACGTGGTACGCATTATTGTCCACAATGTCAACAATTGAAGGGGCGTCGATTGAAATGACAAAAGTTTTAGGTATTACAGGAGGGATTGCGACAGGTAAAAGTACGGTTGTTGCTTTTTTTAAAAAAGCGGGTTATCCAATTGTTGACGGCGATGTTATCGCCCGAGAAATTGTTGCAAAAGGGCAACCAGCTTTAGCCGCAATCGTGGAAACTTTCGGCCCAGAAATAGTATTAACAACTGGTGAATTGGATCGGAAAAAATTAGGACAATTAATTTTCTCTAGCTCTCAAAAACGGGAGTTGTTAAATGAAACGCTGAAACCTTTTTTAAGAAAAGAAATTTTACGTCAAATTGAAGAAGCTAAAAAGAAAGCAGCATCCCTTATTATTGTTGATATTCCTCTGCTTTATGAAGCCCATTATGAGGCGATTATGGATCAAGTCGCTGTGGTGTATGTACCTGAAAAGATTCAAAAAGAGCGTCTGATGGCCCGAAACCATTTAACAGAAGAAGAAGCACAACAACGAATTGCTAGTCAATGGCCGATTGAAACGAAAAAAGAACGAGCAGATATCGTATTTGATAATCAAGGAACTAGAGAAGAAACGGAACAACAAGTGAAGAAGTGGCTAGAGAAACAAGCTGAAAAGAAGTGAATACTTTTTAAATGACGTAAAATTTTTTGAAAATTTCAGAAAAAATAGCGAAAGTCTTTGTTTTTATTAAAGAATGGCAAAGATTCAACTAAGAACCAGTTCTAAAGCCCTAGTAATAGCGCAATTTCATGTTATAATATAGGCAACAAAAATTATACAGAATAGAAGAGGTGAACGTTATGCGTTGTCCAAGATGTCATCATAATAATTCCCGTGTTATTGATAGCCGTCAAGCAGATGATGGACGTGCAATTCGCCGTCGTCGTGAATGTGAAAATTGCAGTTATCGGTTCACTACATTTGAAAGAATTGAAGCAGCGCCATTACTTGTGATCAAGAAAAATGGGGATCGTGAAGAATTTAATCGTGATAAAATTTTGCGTGGGCTTATTCGCTCTGCGGAAAAAAGACCCGTTGCTATGGAACAAATGGTTCAAATTGTCGATAATGTTGAAAATCGAGTGCGTAGTTTAGGGGAAAACGAAGTCTCTACCACGCTTATCGGTGAATATGTGATGGAGGATTTAGTCAATCTAGATGAAATTGCCTACATCCGCTTTGCCAGTGTTTATCGACAATTTAAAGATATGAGCGTGTTTTTGAAAGAGTTACAGGACATTGTCGACAAAGCAAAATCTTCTTCTCCTGACTCAGAAAATTAAAAAGGAGGTCTTTCTTTGAACGGAAATCGGCAAAGAATCCAACCAAAAAATATTTTTCAAGCGGTTATTGATTCACCGCTTTCTGATCAAGAGAAAGAGGTTTTAACCTTTTTATATCAACCAATTGTCGGCGCCAATGCGTTTAGTTTATATTGGCTTTTGTTATCTGAAACAACAGACTCAGAGGAGAATGGCTCGCTGTTTCATGCAGATTTAATTAGTTTGCTAGACTTGAGTTGCCAACAATTAGAAGAAGCTTGCTACAAATTAGAAGGCATTGGGTTGCTAGAAACGTATAAAAAAACAGATCGGGAATTAGGAGATTGTTATTTATATTATTTAAAAGCACCTGAAACAGCCACTCGTTTTTTTAAAGATGAAGTGTTAGCTTTAGTGTTATTTAATCGGGTTGGACAACGGAAATTTGATCAATTAGTGCAAAAGTTCCAACCGCATCCTACTAAAACAGAGGGCTATCAAAATGTTTCCGCTAGCTTTCAAGAGGTTTATGCCTTTAAAGAAGAACAAATTGTTTCCGAAGCGAACCGATTGACAACGATTCAAGAAACTTTTTCTCAACAAGAAAAATCGAAGAAAATTTCTGTATCAAAGGATTCTTTTGATTGGCACTATTTTGTGGAAGGTTTGCACCGTTTAGGTTTACAACTGCCTGAAGATGAGGCTAGTTTTCAAGAAGAAGTCTATGTTTTTCATCAATTATATGGCATCAATGAGTTAGATATGGTAGACTTTGCTTCGAAATCATTTGACTATTATACAAGTCGAATTTTGCCTAAGGAATTAGTGCGAACGATTCATCAAGCGTTTGATCCTGATAAAAAACCACAACCAACAAACGTAGTGACAAACGAGCAAGCACAATTGACGGTGGAAGAGCAACAAACGTATCGATATAACGCATTAAAAATGAATGGTTTTTCTGAACTGGATATTCAAATGATTATGGATAGTGAAAAGAATCCGCCTATTCAATATTTAGAAGCTTTAAAAAATAGTCGAGGCGGCTATACGACACCACAAGAACGTTCATTAGTGAAATATTTGGTTGCCAAATCAGGCTTACCAACTAGTGTGATTAATATTTTGATTAACTATGTTTACAACATTCAACAACAACCGACTTTAAAAGCGGAGTATGTGAATCGAATTGCGAATGAATGGGGACAGAGTGGGATTCATTCACCAGAAAAAGCAATTGAGCACGTCAGAGAATTGGCAAAACAAAGCCAAACCAAACAAAAACAGCGACAACAAAATTATTCAGGGAAACGCCAAACTGTTCGACAAGAGCGATTACCAGAATGGGCAGATCAGCCAAACGATGAAACAAAACTTTCCCCAGAAGAACAAGCCGAGTTAGATCGACAAATTCAAGAATTTTTAAACCAAGGAGGTGACCAATGATGGAAGACGTAGGAAAAGAAATGTCAAAAATTATCCAGAAGCGTGATATCAATGAACGATATGAAGAGCTAGTTAACGAAGTATTGAAAGATCAAGATGTTCAAGCCTTTATACAAGCAAACCGAGAGCGTTTAACCGATGAAGATATTCGTAAAAGTTATGCTAAGCTGTATGAATTTGTTCAAGAAAAAAAGAAATTTCAATTAAACGATCCGGCAATGATTGCCCCAGGCTATGAGCCAAGATTAATGTTGAATTTTCATTACATTGATGTAACGTATGTCCCAACGGCTGATTTAATCGCCCGTCAAAAGGAAGAAGAAATTCGCAATCGAGTAAAGGCAATGGATATGCCAAAAGATGTCCGAGAAGCAAATTTACGAGATTTCGATCCATCTTCTCAAGGTCGAGCCAAAGCGTTAGCAGAAGCGATGCAATTTTTAAGAGAATATCCTGCGACACCAAAAGAATTTCATAAAGGACTCTATTTACAAGGCCCCTTCGGTGTAGGAAAATCTTTCTTATTAGGTGCGATGGCTAATGCTTTAGCAGAACGTGGATTTACTACGACAATTGTTCATTTTCCAACCTTTACAGTAGAAATGAAACAAGCCATTGGTCGCGATCAAGTTGGTGAAAAGCTCGATGCAGTAAAAAAATCCCCTATATTAATGATTGATGACATTGGTGCGGAATCCATGACTAGTTGGATTCGTGACGACGTTTTAAGTGTAATCTTGCAATACCGAATGCAAGAACAATTAGTTACTTTTTTCTCTTCCAACCTAGATTTAAAAGCTTTAGAAGAGCATTTAACCGTGACGCAACGAGGAGAACAAGAGCCACTAAAAGCCAGACGAATTATGGAACGTGTGCGTTATCTGTCAAAAGAGATTACGATGACAGGAAATGATCGACGAAACGGTTAGAGCAATCCTTTTATTTTATGGATTGCTTTTTTTCTTGCGCTTGATGATGTAGCGTAAGTTTCGCAAAAACAAGTACTTTTGTGTACACTGACAATAAAGAAGTGAGGAAAAGAGGCGTAATAATGAAGAGAAAACTTTGGATTTTTATTGGGGTATTCGTGGTGCTTCTGGGAGGATATTTTCTTTTGTTTAGAGAAAAATCCTATAAAGTAGAGGTGGAAAAAGTGAATCCCAAAATTCAACGCTTAATGTCAACAGACAAACAACATTTTTTAGCGAGAAATAAATTCAGTACGAAAGAAACTGCGGAACGTAAAGATTTGTTGAAGTTTTTTATTGAAACTCGCCTCAAAACAGAAGGTGGCTTTTTAACCAATTATTTACCAGACGCTGAACGTAAAGATGTCGCAACAGGACATGAGTTGTTAAGTGAGTCTTCAGGTTTATATTTACGTAATTTAGCGGGATTTGATACGCAGGGACGTTTTGACAATTTTTATAAACAAACAAAAGATACTTTTTATGACGGAATACAGTTTAGCTATCGTATTGATGAACAAGGTAACAAATATAATGTGAATGCCTCAATTGATGATTTACGGATTATTCGTTCCTTGATTGAAGCAGGTGGGCATTTTAAAACAGATCAGTATGACCAAGAAATTAAAAAATTGAGCAAGAGTTTTATGAAAACCTCAATGAAAGATAACATTTTAATTGATTTTTACGATAGTAAATCAAAACAAAGGTCTTCAGAAACTTCCTTGTTTTATATTGACTTAATTACACTGGGTTATCTATACAAAGAATTCGGCATTTCAGCAGATTACTTGCAATATCATTATCAATTAATAGATGAGGGCTATATTTCTGACGATTTACCCCTTTATCAAACAAAGTTTAATCATCAAACAAATAAATATGAAAACGAAGGAAATATTAATATTATCGAGTCATTATTGACAATATTACATTTAAGTGAAATTGGTATGGCTAGACAAACGAGTCTTGATTTTGTAAGAGATCAAGTACAACAAGGTACGCTATTTAATTCGTACGATTTGAATAGTTCGCCAGTAGATAAAAATCAATCAGCTGCTAGTTATGCATTAGCAGCGCTAATAGGAGCTAACGAAAACGACAAGGAACTTTATCGTTCAGCAATTACTGTGTTAAACAACTTTCAGATTATGGACACAAAAAGTCCTATCTATGGAGGGTTTGGCGATAAAGTGACAAAGCAAGTTTACTCCTACAACAATTTGATGGCTCTTTTAGCTTATGATTTTTAAATGAGGTGAAAGCATGGAAAAAATAAAGCAATTAATCAATTCAACTTTCACGTGGCTGAATCGCTATATATCACCAGCTCTTTTTGCCGTGTTAGGAATAGGGATTGCAACGAGTATTTTGTTATTTGTTCAACCTATTAATGGGTTAGGAGACAACGGAGAATACTTTCGGGTGTTAAATTCAAACGGTTTATACCGTGTGAATGGTGAAAATTATGATAATGTATCCTATTTTGTTAAAGAGTTTTCAATTATGCGTTACTTTAATGAGTCATCAACTCATTTTGTCTCAACCCAACAGTTTTTTATTACAGTAGCCATTTGGTTAAATAAGCTCTTCTATAGTCAAACCGTTTTTGATTTACGTTTTTTAGGGTTTCTTTATCTTAGTTGTTTTTTGGTTTATATATATTTTTTAGTAAGAGGCTTAACAGAAGGGGTTTCGATCAAAAAAAGTTATTTGATTTCATTACTTGTCATCTTTATTCTAGGGGATTCCTCTTATACAATTTATTTTAATTCCTTTTATACTGAAGCAACTAGTTATCTATTAGCCGTAGGCGTGTTAGCATTTTCTGTTTATTTTTATCGAGTTACTAAACCGCGTACTTGGTTGCGTCGTATAGTACTTGTAATCTTGGCGCAGGTGACAGTTCTTTTAATAGGATCCAATAGGCAAGAATATCTTTTAATCATCGGTATTATTATTTCTGGACTAGGTTTTTTTGCCTATTTACATGAAAAGTACCAACGTTTATCCCTTACCGCATTTTTTATTGCTTTAGTGGGTTTCACGACTTTAGCATCTTTCATTGTTCCTAATGATACTTATGAAAGAGATTTATATCATAGTATGACTCGGGGAGTTATGAAAGATACTAAAGTCCCCGATAAACGGATGTCTGAAGGTGGCATTAACCCTCAATATGGTTTACAAAGAGGACGATCATACTTTGAAGAATACAGTCCCGTCTCACCAAACTCTGAACAAATGAAAAAAGAGTTTTTAAATAAAACAAGCTTTGTCTGGATTCTATTTGATTATTTAAATTATCCATCCGAATTATGGCAAGGACTTAACTCAGCTGTACCTAATGTTTACTTGGTAAAACCAAATAATGTGGGGAATTTTGAGAAATTATCTGGACAACAACCTTTAGCACAATCGAAATTTTTTATGATATATAATCGAATAAAAGCTAGTTTTTTTCCGAAAAGTTTTGCTTTTTATTTGTTATTAGGCGTAATCGTTATTGGCCTATACAGTATTGGTTTGTATAACGGAATAAAGAAGTTGCAACCTCGTTTAATTTTTAGATTCTTTTTAATGTCGGGAATCTACCTTAATCTATTAGTAATATTTGTAGGAACAGTTATTATAGATGGTGATAGCGATCTCGTTCGTCACTTATTTTTAGTCTCAGTATTTTTAGATTTTTTATTGTTACAAGTTGTTTCAGATGTTATTGGAAAAAGAATGTGGCAAGATGAAAACCCAATTTTATTAGAGGAGGGAATATTAAGTGAAAAATGAAAAAAAATACATCGTATTTTTTCTTGCGATATTTTCTCTGGTTGTCTTCATTTTTCCGAAAACCGCTTTAGCAGCACCAAGTAAACATGTTTTGCTTGTTTATGATAGTCTTAACGTTGCTGGTGAGAAAGAAAATGATGTAGATGCCTTACAACGGGTGTTAACGAGTTTTGGTGTAGAAGTTCAAAGTGTGGCTGTTTCTGATTATATACCTGGAGAATTACTAAATGCAGATTATGACAGTTTAATTTCAATGGTTAACTGGCCAGAACAAGCGGGAGTAATTGCTTCAGACTTTTTAGCTGATCGTGTTCACTTTAAAGGTAAACAATTACACATTGGTCGAAACATACGCGACGATGAAAAGCAATATTTCACAGGAAAATGGAAAGAACTAAGTCATCGTCAATATCATTTAGAAGATGAAAAGGGTCGCTTTTCTCAAATATTACCATTTCAAGATCAATCAGTTGTTTTGGATGGAACAGATGGAGAAACAATCGGGAAATTAAAAACACAAGAGTTGGAACCTGAAGTATATCCGTTTGGCGTAATAGAAAACGGGCACGGATTTATACCAATGTTTGAACGTAAAGGAGCGATTTTTTTAGAAAGTGTAGAGGTAATTAGCAAGTGGCTTGAAAGCGAACAATTCTCCCGTCCTTTTTTGACGATTTCAGGATTTAATCCCTTGAAAGAAATGTCTGTGGCTACGTATTTACAAGAAGAATTAGTCAAGACGACATATCCATATATTTTATCTAGTACCAGCGTTTCGGTGAATAACACAATTCTACCTTATAAATTGTTTACGAATGCTCTACGCTCTTTCGCAGCTACTGGCATCATTTTTTTAGAAACACCAGTTGTCAATAATGTAGATTTGAACGATCAACGTGCACTTCATCAATTACTAGAACAACAAATTAGTTTGTTAGTGGATAGACACGTTTATCCTGTTGGTATTTCAGCGCCTGGTTATTGGAATCAAGATTTACAGTACCAAGAAGATGGTCTTTCAATTAGTGATACAGTTATTCTGAGAGAAAATCCACCAATTGACCGTGTCTTTTATCGGAATCAGACAGGAGAATCGTTAACATATAAAAATGCATTATTTGATTTGCCCTATGATTATTTATCGGGAGTTGAATGGTCGACTAAAAGTAAATCCGTAGACTATCGCTTTCCTATGCCTACAACAGTGAGCTTTCCATTTCCCAATTCTAAAAAAGAAGTAGATCAATTAATTCAAAAAATTGAGAAATCCCCACTTATATTTAGCATTACAGAAGCGGATCAACATTTTACTTTACAAACGCAAACACAGAAAATTGAATTTCGCAAGAATCGATTTTTTTTAAATAACAAAATTGTTAACGGAATGGCTGATACGGGTGCTTCAACTGTGGAGAAACAAAAATTTACAGGAGTATTTGCTTTCTTTTTTAATATTACAAACACTATTTTAGTGGTACTTGTGACGTTAACATTAGTAATATTAGTTGTACTGTTTATGATTGGACGAAAGAATTATCGATCGAAATATATTAATAAGGAGGAAGACAAATGACCATTGCTGACATTGTAATGTTAACAGCAACTATCATTATTTGGAGTCTACTAATTGTAAATATTCTCTTAGTTATTTTTGGCTATGTTTATTATTTAAAAACAGACCCTGTCGCACCGCCACCTGTAGAGGACGAAGAAGCGCCTTTTGTTTCAATTATGGTGCCGGCCCATAATGAAGGAATTGTCATTGTGCGGACAGTGGAAGCGTTATTGAATTTTAATTATCCGCAAGATCGCTATGAAATTATTGTGATTAATGACAACTCAAGTGATAATAGTGCCGAGCTTTTAGCTAACGTCCAAAAAAAGGCGGCCAATCGAAATTTGCAGATCATTAATACAGACAATATAACGGGTGGGAAAGGCAAGTCCAATGCCTTAAACATTGGTTTTAAGCAAGCCAAGGGAGACGTGATTGCCATTTATGATGCGGACAATACGCCTGAACCGAATGCACTTCGTTATTTAGTCGGAGAGTTAATCGCTAGTGAGGAATACGGTGCGGTTATTGGTAAATTTAGAACCAGAAATCGCAATGCAAGCCTGTTGACACGCTTTATTAATATCGAAACACTCGCCTTTCAATGGATGGCACAAGCCGGTCGTTTTCAATTGTTTAAGTTATGCACGATTCCTGGCACAAATTTTATTGTTCGTCGTAGTATTATTGAAGCCATTGGCGGCTGGGACGATAAAGCATTAGCCGAAGATACAGAAATTAGTTTTCGCATCTATATGATGGGCTATAAAATTAAGTTTCAACCAAAAGCAGTGACGTGGGAGCAAGAGCCGCAAACATTATCTGTTTGGTTCCGACAACGAACGCGATGGGTCAAAGGCAATATTTATGTCATTGTTAAAAATGCTAAATTATTGTTTAATCCTAGAGCAAGTCGGATCCGTTTTGATATTTTATATTTCTTGTCCATTTATTTTCTCTTAATGACATCGCTCGTTTTGTCAGACATCATGTTAGTTTTATCAATGTCTGGTTACTTAACAACGACCCTGCAAGGATTTAGCAATTCCTTATGGTTGTTAGCGATTTTGTTATTTATTTTCAGTACTTTTGTCAGTATTACGACCGAAAAAGGCGAAATGACTTTAGAGAATATCTTAATTATTGCCTTGATGTATATTACATACAGTCAGATGTGGCTAGTAGTCGCCGCTTATGGCATGGTGATGTATATTAAAGAAAATGTTTTTCATAAACAAACACAAACAAAATGGTACAAAACTGAACGATTTAAATAAGGAGGAAACGTGCAATGAAACAAAAAACAGTCACTTTAATAGGGTTGTTCTTTCTGACAATTCTGATTGGTGTCGCAAGTCCGACCGTATACGCCGAAAACAAAGAACAAGACAACCATACCTTTACACAACCTTTTCAAAATAAAACAATCTCTTTAACAGGTACTTCTGTCCGTAGCACCATGTATTTTACAAAAATTGATTATTGGGACGTTAAAAAAGCATCATTCAATATGACTTATCAAATCACACAATTAAAAAATAATCAGACCTCAGATTTAACTGTGGCGGTTAATGGTGTTAAGTTTTATTCTTGGCGTCCTGAAAATACAACTGGTATTCAACAAAAGACGATTGAAATCCCTTTGGAACTGATTAAAGAGACAAATACATTGACTGTTGAGGGCCAAATTATTAATCAGGCAGGAAACGACATGTATAATTTAATTGAAACTCCGGCAAATTGGTTAACGATGTATGAAGGATCTAACGTAAACTTCCAATACGATTTACAATTACCAGAGAATACAATTCATTCTTTTTATAATCATTTTGTGGGAGCAGACACGATTGCGAATAAACATAGTGTTATTTTGACACCAGAAAATGCAACGGAAAAAGAGTTAGCTGCAGCGACCCATGCATTAGCTGGCGCTGCTCGTTTGATTACTACTTCAGAAGAATTGTTGCCAATGGCTTCTTTGAACAAAGAACAGTCAGCACCCTATCAGTTGATTATTGCCAGCTATGATAAATTGCCAGATCAGTATAAAAGTCAAATTGATAGCAAACGTGTGGAGGACCAAGCTGTCTTAAAATTTTTCAATCAACCAGATAAGCATGTTTTAGTAGCTACTTCGAAAGATGAGGACTTACTTGTTCGTGCGGGGCGTTATTTAGCCAACTATGAATTAATGACCCAAACAGATAAAGAAGAGACGACAGTTGATGAGAATATCGATACGTTTAGTTCAACTTTAGAATTTGATGGAAATTATCCATTAACCTCAACGGGAGACAAACTAGAAGGAGCCTATCACCAAGAACAAACGTACTTTGTCAATTTGCCAGTGGATCGAAACAACGCCAATGGTAGTCGTGTACATTTACATTTTAAATACGCTGAAAACTTAGATTTTGATTCTTCATTAGTGACCGTCTCTGTTAATGATGTTCCTATCGGTAGTAAAAAATTAACTAAAGAAGAGGCAAACGGAGACGAAATTAGTTTGGAATTCCCTGATAATTTGGAAATTGCAGATAATTTTGTTTTGAAAGTTGCATTTGATTTGAATGTTAAATCACCTGAAGCATTAAGAAACGGACAAACACCTTGGGCTTTTATTGAAAATAATTCTAATGCTTTTATTCAGACAGAAGAGCTAAATGATGTACTGTTTAATAATTATCCTAACATTTTAATTCGAAGTCGCTCTTTTGCCGATTTAGCGATTTTATTACCAAAAAAAATGGATGATAATTACTTTAAAGTTTTAACAAATTTATTTAATTTAATTGGTAATTACGCTGAAAGTAACGTTGGTGAAATTACTTATTATAAACAATCCCCTAAAAAAGCAACGTTAGAAAATCATAACTTAATTATTTTTGGTACACCAGATGATAATCCGATGATTCAGACATTAAATAATCAGTTATATTTTCAATACGATAAGAACTTTACGCGTTTTGTTTCTAATGAAAAATTAAGTATTGAGAAAGACTATGGTAAACAAATCGGAACGGCACAGCTCATGTTTTCGCCGTATAATTCTAAAGCTGCAGCATTGGTATTAACAGCTGCTAAATCACAAGGTGTCTTTTTGGCTTCCACGCAAGTCAGTACTGAGAAAAATGCGTCCATGTATAAAGGTGATGCAATTGTTGTTGATCCTAACTACCGTCGTTATGATTACCGATTTAAAAAACGTGCAAGCCATGTGAGTAATGAATCACTAGGAAAACGAATTGTTTCAAATCATAAATTAGCGATTTACATCTTTGTTTTTCTAATCGGAATCTCAATTATTGGTTTAAGTGCTTTCTTTATTGTGAGAAAAAACTTGAAAGGGGGAGAATAGGATGGAACCTAGACGCACCACGTTACTCTTAGATTTAACACTTTTAATGGGAACATTTCTTATAGTAGGAACCACTATCTTTATCTCTCTAGATACTAATGATTTTTTTATTGATTTAACTTGCTTATTAATTTCTGTTCTATTAATTATTATTACTTATTTTACAGGAATAACTGCAGGTTTAACATTTTCATTAATTTTTATATTTATCCAGTTAACTTATGTGGTTTATCAGTATGCTTATCATAATGTTTTCAGTTACGGATTATTATTTTGGCTGGTTATGCCGCCAATCTATTGTTTAACTATTTATGCAGTTACTTATCAAATTAGAACGATTCAAGAAGAAAATATTCGTTTGCGAAAAGAAACAACTCGTTTGAATACCTTAGATTCTGTTACTAATTTAAGAACGGCTAAAATGTATGAAGAAGGATTTGATTTATTTTCTGATGTTTCTACTCGATATAATGTCCCTTTATATATGGCAGTAATTCGTGTTGCTTACTGGGAAAGTATTCGTAATTTGATGAATTTAGAGCAGAAAAAAGAATTGTTACAACTTGTTACTGCAGCTATTTCAGATACCACAGATGGTCGTTACTTACCATATTTTATTGAATCAGAACCTCCAACTTGGAGCTTGTTAATATTTAGAGAAGGAGAAGATCCACAAAGTGCAAAAATTCATTTTAAAGAAGATGTTCAAGAAAAAATAGTAGGTTCTGAGTTATTAAGCAATTTAACGATTACATTACAAGTTTCCTATACCAAATATGATCCTGCCGAATTTAACAACGCTTCAGAATTTTTAGGGGAGGGGATTAATTCTCTTCAATATGATGTTTAAAAAGGAGGCAAACAAATGACTGAAAAAATTGCTGTTTTTACAGGGAAATTAGCAGAGGCTGGTGTGTTAAATGAGACGCAGCCGTTGTCAATGCGATTACATTTAGAAAATATCCAAGCAGAAAGTGATCCAGAATCCATTGTGCCCTTATTTTCTCATGGGGTAATTCTAAACATACTCGTTGAACAGTTAGAGGAAAGTATCTCAATGTCTCACTTAAAAAAAGGGACCAAAGTCCGTTTCACAGTCGTGGGCTTGCCGCCGATGACTATGTCGATTCCGCCGCATGTTGGTGGGCAAGCGATTGAGTTGATAGAAGAAATCTAAAAAGCTTCTGCATTAGCTATGATTATTAGCTAATGCAGAAGCTTTTTTATTCAAAGGTCATTCTTTCAATTCGATCGAACGCTTCCTTTAATAAATCTAAATTTTGTGTTGCGGCTAAGCGAATGTACTCATCGCCTGTTGTTTCACCAAATGCTTTTCCAGGAATCACTAATACTTGTGTCTCTTTTAAAAGTTTTTCCACAAAAGGGACGGAAGTTAGTCCAGTTTTTTGAATGTTAATGAAGGCGTAAATACTTCCTTTGACTGGATGCAGCGAAAGGAAAGGAATCTTTGCTACTCGTTGGGCCACATACTCTAAACGTGTTTGGAACACTTCAACAATCGGGTCTACAAATTCATCAAAATGTTGTAACGCATAGATTCCTGCTTGCTGTGACAACGTAGGCGCAGAATACGTAACGCCTTCATTAATTAATTTGGCTACTTCGTTAATATAGTCTGGGGCAATCATATAACCAATACGCCAACCAGTCATTGCAAAGGCTTTTGAAAAGCTACCAAAAGTGATAGTATTTTCTGGAGCAAACGTAGCCATAGGAGTAAACGTTTCTTGGAAACAAAAGGCTTCATAAACTTCATCTGAAAGAATGTATAAGTTGTGTTCAATCGCTACCTGTGCAATTTCTCTGAAAGTTTCTTCAGAGAAAACAGCGCCTGTCGGGTTATTCGGTGAATTAAGAATAATCGCCTTGGTTTTAGGCGTGATTTTTTCTTTCAAAAGAGCTACATCAATTTGGAAACCATCTTCTTCATAAGTCGGTAAAAAGACAGGAACGCCATCTGCTAAAAGGACTTGGTCTTTATAAGGAGAGAAGTAAGGTTCATGAATAATCACTTCATCCCCAGGATTTAGAATCACTTGTAAGGCAAGATACATCCCGTGCAGAGCACCGACTGTGGCTCGGACTTGATTCGGTTGAAAGGATAATTGATAATGTGACTGATAAAACTGAATGACCGCCTCAATGAATGCTTGGCTACCATCAGAAGCGGTATATTTTGTATAACCATTTTTGGCATCGTTAGCTGCTTGTTCGATAATCCGCTCATCGGTAATTAAGTCAGGGTCACCAATCGATAAATCGATTAAATTTGGGGTCTTTTTCGCCAAGGTTGCAATATCCATGAGTAAATTTTCAGTAGGTTGTTGGTAACGTGTTGCGATATTCTTGCGATCCATACCAGGTGCTCCTTTTTATAAAACTTTTCTTAGAAAATCTTGTGTTCTTGGGTTTTGTGGTGCATCAAAAATTTCTTCAGGTGTGCCTTCTTCTTGAATAATTCCTGCATCCATAAAAATGACACGGTCCGCAACTTCTTTTGCGAAGCCCATTTCGTGGGTAACCACCACCATTGTCATCCCTTCAATAGCTAAATTTTTCATAACGGATAGCACTTCGCCCACCATTTCAGGATCTAAGGCAGAAGTTGGTTCATCGAACAGCATCACGTCAGGGCGCATGGCTAAAGCGCGAGCAATCGCTACCCGTTGTTGTTGTCCACCAGAAAGTTGAGCGGGATAATTTTCTTTTTTATCTGATAAACCAACTTGTTCCAGTAAAGAAAGAGCGTGTTCCGTGGCTTCGGCAGCGGCTTCTTTTTTTACTTTAACAGGACTAATCGTTAAGTTTTCCAAGACATTTTTATGCGGGAAAAGATTGAAATTTTGGAATACCATCCCCATTTTTTGACGGAGTTGATCAATGTTGGTATTTTTATCTAATAAATTTTTTCCTTCAAATTCGACGCTGCCACCAGTTGGTGTTTCTAATAAGTTCAAGCAACGTAAAAAAGTACTTTTACCACTACCAGAAGGGCCAATAATTACGACAACTTCACCAGCTTCAATTTCTAAGTCAATTCCTTTAAGTACTTCATTTTTTCCGAATGTTTTCTGTAAGTTTTTAATATTAATCACTAGTACTCATTCTCCTTTCAGCAACACCTAATAGACGCGAGATAGTAAAGGTTAGGACGAAATAAATCAACGATACAATTAAGTAAGGTAAGAAGGGTTTAAAACTTGCGCCTTGAACGTTGCCAGCTTGGAAAATTAGCTCCGAAACACCAATGACTGAAACAACGGAAGACTCTTTAATTACTGTAACAAATTCATTGCCTAACGCTGGTAAAATATTTTTAATAGCTTGTGGGAAAATGATGTACCGCATTGCTTGATTTTGATTCATTCCCAAGGAACGAGCAGCTTCCAATTGTCCTTTATTAACTGCCTGAATACCAGCACGAATAATTTCTGCTACATATGCACCACTATTTAGAGAAAGGGCAATACAACCTGCTGCTACTTTTGATAAGTCTAAACCAAGAACCCCTGTCCCGAAATAGACAATAAAAATTTGAACAAGCAAAGGAGTGCCACGAACATATTCAATATAAGCAATGGCGATGCCACGTAAAATTTTGGAATTGGCTAACTTCATTAAGGCAAGTAATGCTCCTAAAATGGCACCAAACAAAACACCAATGAAAGCTAGGAAAATGGTATAGCCTGCACCGTTAAGATAGAACTTTCCATACTTTTGTAAAAAGCTTTGATCTTTTTGGAACATTAATTGATTGGCTTCTTTTTTATAACCGTCCATTAATTTTTGATCATTAATTTGTTTAATAGAGGCATTTACTTTCTCCGTCAAAACGGGCGCATCTTTAGGGAAAGCAACGGCAGTATCTTTTGAGCCTTTTTCAAAGGTAACATCAGCAAAAGCTAAATCCTCATTTTGAGAAACATAGGCTTCGCCAACCGGTTCTTCCATAACGACTGCATCTAATTTATTATTTTTTAGATTCATAATTAAATCTGGAATTTTTTGAAGAGAAGTAGGGACAGCACCGGTTAATTCGGTTTTAATTAATTCTTCTTGTGTCGTTTGCTTTTGGGCACCTGCACGAACGCCTTCGAAATCTTTAGTGGAATGAAATTTATCTTTGTCTTCTTTCCGAACAATAACTTTTTGTTGAACGTTCATATATGGTTGAGAAAAAGCTACTTCTTTTAATCGTTCAGGCGTTGGCGACATGCCAGAGATGACCATGTCAATCTTGCCAGTTTTTAAGGCCCCTAACAGAGCATCGAAGCCTAGTTCTTCGATTTTTAATTTAACGCCTAAATCATCGGCAATTTTTTGAGCAATAGAAATATCAAAACCGACAATTTTATCTTCACCATCTACTTTTGTATGAAATTCATAAGGGGCATAGTCTGCGGATAAGCCGACAACTAGTTCTCCCTTTTGGATGATTTTGTCATAGACTGGATTGTTTTCGGCTGCAAAAGTTTCTTTAATAGGTAATAATGAGAGCAACAAGAATAAAATTGGTAAAATCGTCTGTAGCCATTTTTTACATTTGGTCATTTGCGCAAACTCCTTTTTGTATTATTTTTATAAATATTCAAAAAAAGCGAATAAATGTATAAAAATTTATTGTGTTATGATGTGGTTTATCATATCATAGAATATGTAAAAGGAAAAGTAGTAGAATTGAAAAAATACAACTTTTTCAAAAAAATTTTCAAAAGTCAAAAATGAAGGGGATTTTCAAGATGGAACAATCATTAATTGTGAGAGGGACACCACAAGAGTATCTTTGCGAAATTGGTTCGTGGGAATTATTAGAAGGACAACTATTATGCAGAAATATTCATCGTGTATTCATTTTACACGGGACTGAGTCATGGCAAGCGGCAAAACCGTATTTTCCGACGTTTCAAAAAGTAACAGCTGTTTTTGAAAACTATGGAGGTGTATGTACAGATCAACGTGTGCAAGAGTTAGAAGCGCAAGTGCTGGACAATCATTTAGAGGCCATCGTTGCTGTCGGTGGAGGAAAAATAGCCGACTTGGGGAAAGCCTTAGCACACAAAATGGCGTTACCGGTAATTATTTTACCCACTTTAGCAGCTACTTGTGCACCGTGTACGCCATTGAGTGTGATGTATCGAGAAGATGGGGCAATGGAACGGTATGACGTTTTTCCGCAAGCAAACGCTTTGGTGTTGGTAGAACCAAGAGTGTTATTGCATTCGCCTAGATCTTTAATGGTGGCAGGTATTGGGGATACATTAGCTAAATGGTACGAAGCAGATGCGATTATTTCGCAGTTAGATGTCCAAGTGTTACCTATTCAAGTTTCTCATTTTGCCGCGGAAAAATGTCGCGATATTTTATTAAATGAAAGTATCAATGCTTTAAAAGCGATGGAAGAGCAACAATTAAATCAATCGTTTATTGATGTGATCGAAACGAATTTAATTATTGGTGGAATGGTGGGTGGCTTTGGCGATGATTATGGTCGGACAGCGGGGGCCCATTCCATTCATGATGCACTAACTTTGCTACCAGCTAGCCATCGTCAATTGCATGGAAACAAAGTGGCGTATGGTGTGTTTGTTCAATTAGCCATTGAAGAAAAATGGCAAGAAATCGATGAATTGATTCCTTTCTATCACCAACTAGGTTTGCCTATTTCTTTAAAAGAAATGGATATGGACTTAACTGAAGCCGAGTATCAAGAAGTAGCAGAACGTGCTTGTATAGAAGGCGAAACGATTCATTATATGAAACAAAAAATTACCCCTGAAATTGTGAAAACAGCGATGCAAGATTTAGAAAAATATACAGCGACCAAATAAGGGCCAAACAGCAACTAGTTCAAACAATTCAAATGAACTAGTTGCTGTTGTTTAAGGATCCTTTTTTGAAAAAAGAAACCTTGAGAAATCCTTGCAAATTCAATAAAAAAAAAGTATGATGATGGGAGGACAAATTATAGTAGAAAGTAGGGAAATGAATGACGGAACCAGCCATTCGTTATCGTTTAATCAAAAAAGATAAACACACAGGTGCGCGTTTAGGTGAATTAATTACTCCTCACGGCACATTTCCAACACCAATGTTTATGCCAGTAGGAACACTTGCGACAGTTAAAACAATGTCGCCAGAAGAATTAAAAGAAATGGGTGCCGGTGTTATTTTAAGTAATACTTACCATTTATGGTTACGCCCAGGTGAAGATTTAGTTGAAGAAGCAGGCGGGTTACACAAATTTATGAACTGGGATCAACCCATTTTGACTGATTCAGGTGGCTTCCAAGTCTTCTCATTAAGTGATATGCGGAAAATCGAAGAAGAAGGTGTGCATTTTAGAAATCATTTAAATGGTTCAAAAATGTTCCTTTCTCCAGAAAAAGCAATCAATATTCAGAATAAATTAGGATCAGATATTATGATGAGCTTTGATGAATGTCCACCATTTGATGAAAGCTATGAGTATGTTAAACGCTCGATTGAACGGACTTCTCGTTGGGCTGAGCGTGGCTTAAAAGCCCATGCAAATCCTGATAGACAAGGATTATTCGGTATTGTTCAAGGTGCGGGATTTGAAGATTTACGTCGTCAAAGTGCCAAAGATTTAGTGAGTATGGATTTTCCTGGCTATTCGATTGGTGGCTTATCTGTTGGTGAGTCTAAGGAAGAAATGAACCGAGTCTTAGACTTTACGACACCGTTAATTCCTGAAAATAAACCACGTTACTTAATGGGTGTGGGTGCCCCTGATTCATTAATTGATGGAGTGATTCGTGGGATTGACATGTTTGATTGTGTATTACCAACGCGTATTGCGCGCAATGGTACTTGTATGACTTCACAAGGTCGCTTGGTTGTTAAAAATGCCCAATATGCAAGAGATTTTCGTCCGCTTGATGAAAAATGTGATTGTTATGTTTGTCGTAATTATACCCGGGCCTATATTCGTCATTTGATTAAATGTGATGAAACGTTCGGAATCCGTTTAACATCGTATCATAATTTATACTTCCTGTTAGACTTAATGAAAAATGTCCGTCAAGCAATTATGGACGACAATTTATTAGAATTCCGACAAGCGTTTTTTGAAGAATATGGCTTTAATAAAGCGAATGCAAAAAGTTTCTAAAAATTAGAGGAAAAAACTAGTTCTTCAAGCGTTTTTTTGATACAGTTAGTAGTGTGAATAATGCAGAGTGAGGTGAAACAAATGGGTGGCGGATTTACAATGATTTTTACATTAGTCCTTTTAGGAGGAATGATGTTTTTCATGACACGTTCTCAAAAGAAACAACAGCAAGAACGTCAAAAACAACTAAATGCAATGAAAACTGGCGATAGTGTTGTCACAATTGGTGGTTTACATGGTGTTTTAAGTGAAATCAACGAAAAAACAGTTTTAATCGATTGCGAAGGTATTGTCTTAGAATTTGACCGTGCAGCAATTCGAACTGTAACACCTGGAACTGCTGTTACAAATGATCCAGCAGTAACTAGTGTACCAGTCACAGAAGTTGAAGAGACAGTCACGGAAGAAGTAACTGAAGTTCCTGAAACATCAGATCCTTCAAAAGAAAAGAAAGACTAAACGATTCAACTAATTCATTTAATGGTTAGAGAAAGCGGAACAGGCTTTTCAAAGGCGAAACTGTGACCAGTAGTCACGCAAGAAAGCCAATAAGAAGAGACGATTCCTATTCCGCTTGTATCGTTTATCTTAAAATGTAGGACTAGGAAGGAGCCTGGGACAAAAATCACTTTGGATTTTTGTCCCAGGCTTAAAAATTGATAAACGGCGGGAACAGAAGCAACTCCTTCGGAAATAAGCCAAAATTCTCCAAAAATTAAAGAACAATTTTCGGAAATTTCTTCTTATTGCTGAGAAACACTATTTGCAAAGCAAATAGATGTTAAACAGTACCTACTTGGTTCTCGGAGTTAAACACTTCTGTCCCGACCTTGTCCTAAGTCCTTTTTAACTATTAAGTTTACAAAAAAGGTTCCTTTTTATAGTGTTGGAAGATAGTTAAAAAGTGAGCAATCTTTCACTTGATTGGAAGGAGAAGAGTCCATGACAAAGAAAAAATTAAGTTGGTTACAACAAAAAATGCTCAATAAAAGTATTAAAAAGAAGTGCCAAAATTTTCGTGAACTAGGTTATTCTTCCATCAACGAAGAAGATTTATTGACTTATTTACTCACCTATCGTTGGAAAAAACAAACCCATTTATCTGTCAAAGACTGTCGTAAAGACATTCAGAAGATTAAGCCGAATGAATTTTTTGACTATCAACAATTATTGGCACAGACATCAAAAAATCCTTTAAGGGACTGGCATGATATTGAAGACTTATTCTAGAAAAAAGAATAGGTCTTTTTTTTGAGATAAAAAAATTACAAATAGTTGTGAAAAATATCACAAAAACTATTTACAAGATTCATTTTATGTTGTATGATGTGAATGTGAAATATTTAACAAAGTTTTTTTAAAATGAAACTCTTAGGAGGATGAATATGGTTAAAACAGTAAAAAAAGAAAAGACAGAAACAGTTGATGTTTCATCAATGATTGATGAATTAGCAACAAAAGCGAATGTCGCTTTAAAAGCAATGGAAGATTTTACACAAGAACAAGTAGATCACATTGTCCATCAAATGGCGATGGCGGCGTTAGACCAACATATGCCTTTAGCAAAAATGGCTGTCGAAGAAACTGGCCGTGGAATCTATGAAGATAAAGCAATCAAAAATATGTATGCATCTGAATACATTTGGAATAATATTAAACATGATAAAACAGTGGGTGTAATTAACAAAGACGAACAAACCGGCTTAATGGAAATTGCTGAGCCAGTCGGCGTGGTATGTGGGGTCACACCAACAACGAATCCAACGTCAACAACTATTTTTAAATCACTAATTGCCTTAAAAACAAGAAATCCAATTGTTTTTGCTTTCCATCCTAGCGCACAAAAATGTTCGGCAGAAGCGGCACGTATTGTACGGGATGCGGCGATTGCAGCAGGTGCACCAGAAAATTGTATTCAATGGATTGAACAACCATCGATTGATGCAACATCTGCTTTAATGAATCATCCAGGGATTGCCATTGTTCTAGCAACTGGTGGCGCAGGCATGGTAAAATCAGCGTACTCAACAGGTAAACCAGCATTAGGCGTTGGTCCTGGGAACGTACCAGCTTATATTGAAAAAACGGCTAAAGTAAAACGTGCGGTTAATGATTTAATTGTTTCAAAATCATTTGATAATGGAATGATTTGTGCTTCTGAGCAAGCGGTCATTGTGGATAAAGAAATTTATGCTTCTGTCAAAGCTGAGTTTGAAGCACACAATGTTTACTTCGTGAAACCGAATGAATTACAAAAACTAGAAGATGCAGTGATGAATGAAGGCAAATACGCGGTAAATCCAGCGATTGTCGGTAACTCTGCAGAAAAAATTGCTGAATTAGCAGGAATTAGCGTACCAAAAGGCACAAAAATTTTAGTTGCTGAATTAGAAGGTGCAGGTCCGGAATATCCATTATCAAGAGAAAAATTATCGCCAGTTTTAGCAATGATGAAATCAAACAATGCAGAGCATGCTTTTGAACTATGTGAAGCGATGTTAAACTTAGGTGGTTTAGGACATACAGCAGTAATTCATACAGAAGATGAAGAGTTACAAGTTGCTTTTGGTTTACGTATGAAAGCTTGTCGTATTTTAGTGAATACTCCATCAGCAGAAGGTGGTATTGGTAACATTTATAACGAAATGATTCCATCCTTAACACTTGGTTGTGGTTCATACGGGAAAAATTCTGTTTCTAAAAACGTATCAGCCATTAACTTAATTAATATTAAAACGGTAGCGAAACGGAGAAATAATATGCAATGGTTTAAATTACCTCCAAAAATTTTCTTTGAAAAAAATTCTTTACAATATCTACAAAAAATGGAAAATGTTGAACGTGTCATGTTAGTTTGTGACCCAGGTATGGTTCAATTTGGCTATGCAGATATCGTACGTAAAGAGCTACAAAAACGTAAAAATGATGTGAAAATCGAAGTGTTTTCTGATGTTGAACCAAACCCATCAACAAATACCGTTTATGCAGGGACCAAAATGATGGTTGATTTCCAACCAGATACAGTGATTGCCTTGGGTGGCGGTTCTGCAATGGACGCGGCGAAAGGCATGTGGATGTTCTATGAACACCCAGATACAGAGTTCTTTGGTGCAAAACAAAAATTCTTAGATATCCGCAAACGGACATATAAAATTGCCAAACCAGAAAAAACACAATTTGTTTGTATCCCAACTACTTCAGGAACTGGTTCAGAAGTTACACCATTTGCCGTTATTACTGACAGTGAAACACACGTGAAATATCCGTTAGCAGACTATGCGTTAACACCAGATGTAGCGATTGTTGATCCACAGTTCGTAATGTCTGTGCCAGCTTCAGTCACTGCAGATACAGGTATGGATGTTTTAACACATGCGATTGAATCTTATGTTTCCGTGATGGCTTCAGATTACACACGTGGTTTAAGTTTACAAGCAATCAAGTTAGTTTTCGATCATTTAGAAAATTCAGTGAAACGTCCAGATATGGAATCTCGCGAAAAAATGCATAATGCATCAACCATGGCAGGGATGGCATTTGCCAATGCATTCTTAGGTATTTGTCACTCTATTGCTCATAAAATTGGTGGGGAATATGGCATTCCACATGGTCGTACAAATGCGATTTTATTACCACATATTATTCGTTACAATGCGAAAGATCCATCAAAACACGCAATGTTCCCTAAATATGATTACTTCCGTGCCGATACTGATTATGCAGACATTGCAAAATTCTTAGGCTTAAAAGGAAATACTACCGCAGAATTAGTAGAAGCTTTAGCAACAGCAGTAGCAGACTTAGGTAAATCAGTCGGAATTGACATGAACTTGAAAGCCCAAGGTGTCTCACAAGAAACATTAGACACAACGGTTGATCGTATGGCAGAACTTGCATATGAAGACCAATGTACAACTGCAAATCCGAAAGAACCATTAATTAGTGAACTAAAACAAATTATCTTAGATGCTTATGTAGGATAAAAGAACTCAAATAAAGAGACCAGAACATTAATGTTCTGGTCTCTTTAACGTTTTGCGAAAACAGTGCTGTCGATACCACGGTTATGACACCAATTAACTAAAACCGGATCGAGGATAAGTGCGGTACTCGTCAATTCTTCTGTCGTCTTTTTTCCTAAAAGAGTATAAAGCATTTTCACTTCTTCTTGCCATTGCTGTACAAGGGCTAAGGTATTTTCTAAACCATTTTTACTCATAAGGGAAGCTAAGATAGTCCCAGCAACTCCCATGCTTTTGGCACCTAAAGCGAGTCCTTTGACAATATCAAGAGAGTTACGCACACCGCCAGAGCCAAGAATAGTTAGTTTCTTTTGCCAATTTTGTGATTCCAGAAGAGAGATGACCGTTGATTGCCCCCAATCATCTAAGAAAGAAAGTTCTCGTTTCTTCCGCCGGGCATTTTCAATTTGTGTAAAACTCGTTCCGCCTTGGCCGCTCACATCCGCTGCTTGAACGCCGATAGAGGTAAGTTTTTCTAAGGTTTCTTGGCTCATGCCAAAGCCAACCTCTTTGACAATAACAGGCACTTCTACGGCCTGTACGATAGCTTCAATCTTGGTTAGCCAATTAGTAAAATCACGATCTCCTTCAGGCATGACCAATTCTTGGGGCACATTTACATGGATTTGTAAGGCATTCGCTTGAAATAAATCAAGCGCTCGCTTTGCTTCTTCCACACCCAAGCCTGCACCAATATTGGCAAAAATGAGTCCATCTGGGTTTTCTTTTCGCATAATTTGATACGTATCCGCTAAACTAGCATCTTTTAACGCTGCCGAGACAGATCCTGTCGCAACTAAAAGGCCAGTTTCTTTTGCAATAATGCCTAATTGCTGATTAATTTCTTTTGCACGCTGACTACCACCTGTCATTGCATTGACATAAAAAGGTTGGGGAAGCTGAAAAGAAAGAAACGAAGTGGAAATATCCACTTCGTTAACAGCGGATTCAGCAAACGATTGGTGAACAAAACGCACACGATCAAAGTCATTACTTTTTTCTTTGTGGAACGCTTTAGCTAATGATAGATGTTCATCTTTTCGATTCATGCTTCTCCTTACACTCCTTTTGACCATAGGTATAGACGTGAAGTGGCAGTGGGGTAATTCCGTCTTTTTCCCAAGCAGTCATTAATGGTAAAATCCCTGATTTTTGGCGGAAAATTACGATCCCACAATCGCCGCCGCCAGCGCCAGAAGATTTCGCAGCTCCTGTATAAGATTCAGCCAAATCACAAAGATTTTTCAAGGCTTCTGTTTCGATTACCACACCAGTCAGTGAAGATAATTCAGCGAGCAATTGGCGATTCTTAGTAATTTGTTTTTGAATAACAGAAATTTTTCCTGTGTTAAAGCCATTAATCATTGTTTCGACACAAAGCCGGCTTTTCATTAAGAACTGCTCATAAGCCGCTTGTTTTTCTTCTTTTGATTGATGGACTCGATCAACTAAGTCTGAAGTGGATGCAGGGCTACCTGTCCAGCCAATCAGTAAACGTAGTTGTTTCGGTACTTTTAACGGAAAAATCATTAGTTCAGGCCAGTCCATTGCTAACAAATCAGTTAATGTTTCAGTGGCTACTTTTTGATTGACCCAATCATGATCGAAGGTTGAAAAGGCAATCCAACCACCATAACAGCTGGCGGCGATATCTCCGCAAGAACCATTTCCTTGAACAGCTAAGTGAGCTAGTGCTGATAATTTGAAAATTTGCTCGTTTTCCAAACCTAAATCATAAAAAATATTCAAGGCTTTGACAGTTCCAACGGTTACTGCACCGCTTGAACCAAGACCGTATTTTCGTCCATTTGAACTATCTAATTCACTCGTCACTTTTAAATGATAAAATGACAAATCTTTGTTTTGTTCTTGCGCATATTTTTCAGTTAGATGAATCGCCGCTAGAACATAATGAAAGGGATTTTCGCGAATATCTAATACAAGCTCACCATTTCGGCGTGTCCAGCGAATAGGTAAAGAGCTGTATTGTGCAGATTGAATACTGCCTTCATCTGTTGTTTCTTCGACAGTCACAGTTACGAATTGATCCACAGCAACGATAATGGCAGGGTGGCCAGGTTCAACAACGGCATATTCTCCTGCAATAAATAACTTTCCTGGCGTAGTAACTTCAATCATGCTTATTTATCCATTCCTTTCGTTTCAAACAATTCAATTCCGGGACCAGCAAAAGCTGGGACTAACTGCTCTTTTGAAAAATGTTCACTTAAAAATGTTTTTAACGCTTCTAAGTTTTTCTTTTCGACTAAGACCTTGACATTCGGACCTGCATCCATTGTAAAGTAGCAAGGAATTCCTTGCGCCCGTGCTTGGCGAACGAAAGCCATCGCTTGTAAGCTGCCTGGGGACCAGTAAGTAAATGGAGGGACAGCGCCTAAGGTTGTTCCATGCATCCTTAAACCATTGGCTTCAATGATTTCTCCTAAACGAGGAAAGTCTTTTGTTTTAATTGCTTCATGAACTTGTGATAAATCTTTCTCCACATTGTCCAACCAACCTTGATAAAAGCTAGAAGTTTCTACTGTTCGTTTCATTCCATCACGGCTGGAAACATCTTTTTCGCCATCGTTAATTAAGATAAAGAGCATGGCCAATTCGTTTTCCCAATTATTGGCTGGAATATTTTCAGCAAACGACGTTTCATCAGAGTGGCCTTTGTTCCATTGCGCAAAACCACCAAAAATACTACGACAAGCAGAGCCTGAACCACGTCGCGCTAAACGTGATAAGTCTTTTGCTGAAAGATTTAATCCTAAGGCTACGTTACAGGCGCCTGCTAAAGCAGCTAGACCACTCGCTGAAGAAGCTAAACCAGCTGCAGTAGGCACAAAATTTTGACTTTCCACTTTTGCAAACCAAGTACAATTGGCTTGTTGACGAACAAGGTTCAAAAATTCTTTGACTTTTTTTGTTTGTTTTTCGTTTTGCAAGATACCATCTAAAATAAATACATCTTCCGAATAATGGGCATCAAATGTTACAGTTGTTTCTGTGTAAAATGCATCTAATGTTAATGATAAACTACTATTCATTGGTAAAATGTATTCTTCATTGGCTTTTCCCCAATATTTAATCAGAGCAATATTTGTATGCGCTCGTGCTTTTCCTGAAAGCATTACTTTTTCACCTCTAATGATTGAATCCATGTAGCAACAGCTCCATTTTCTTCTAAAGTCTGTGCAATGGTTTGTGCGGTCTTTTTATTATCTGTTAAGGCAATCATACAACCACCGCGACCGCCGCCGGTTAATTTTGCTCCTAGAGCGCCATGTTCTAAAGAGAGAGCCACTAGTCGATCCAGCATATCGTTGCTGACGGTTAATTGCTGGAGTTGCTCTTGCGCTAACGTCATCAGCTGACCTAATTTTTGTTTATCATCTTGTAAAATCGCCTGCTTTGCTTCTTTAGTAAAAGAACCTAATTGTTTCATTGTTTCAGCGATTGCTGTGGGATTATTTTGAGCGAGCTGCGCAATATCTTTCACTGCTTCACGTGTTTGGCCTTTAATTCCCGTATCAGCTACTACTAAGTAGGCATTAGATAAATTCATCGAGAAATGTGTGGGCGGAAATCCTCTAGTAAAAAATAAGGGATCAGCGCCGCTTGTTGCTGCGGCATCGATACCACTTGGATTGCCATGAGCAATTTTCTCACTTAAGGAAACAAGCTCAAACAATTCTTGATATGTATAAGCGTAATCAAAATAATCAAAAAGGCTTCGAACGATGGCCACAGCGGTTGCTGCGCTTGAGCCCATTCCTCGTTCAGCGGGAATCGTACTTGTTAAGGTCAAAGTGCCTTTAAACGTATCTTCCTTTAAAAAGTGTAAGGTTTGCTGAACAACTTTCTTGATATTTGCTAGCTCTGGGGGCACGTCTTCAAGCAATCCTGTAAAATATGCGCAATCAATCTGCATAGTTTCTGCCGGGGTAAAGACGGCTGTAATTTCTGTCGCTTGAAAAGGAAAGGCGATTGCTGGTTCGCCGTAAACAACGGCGTGTTCCCCCATTAAAATGATTTTTCCCGTCGCTTGACCGAGGCCTTGTTTTTTTATATTCATTCACTGACATTCCTTTTGAGTAGAATCGAGTATAGGACAAAAGACGTTCTTGGATTAGAAGAACGTTTGTCATAATCTCTTCATGATTTATAGGAAATGATTCCAAAAGTTTCTCTTGTTCCAAAAAAAGAGATTGCTTAACCTAAGATAGTTTACCTAAAAATAAGGCACAAGTAAAATGGTTCCGTTGGTTTTTCCAAAAAATTAATAACAATTTAATAAGAAAGAACCGACAGAACCAGTTATTCGACTATTTTTTTAAAATTTTCTTAGGTAATCACCAAGCCAAGGGCACTTGCCAAATAAATGGCTTGTTCCGGGGTGACTTTGAGACCTGATAAATAGTTTGGTGAGAAAGTCAAGCGTTCAAAGGTGTTTTGGGAAAAATCCAATCCTTTTAAAGAAGTATTCAGCCAATTACTTTCGGTCAAATCGCAAGCTTCTAGAAGGAGTTTCTTCCAAGTGACCTCGAAAAATTCACTTTCGACTAAACGAGTCTGATTAAAGTGAACAAGATTAAAATTTGCAAAACGAAAAGAAGCATAATCGGCTTTGCAATCCTCAAACAGACAATCTTTTAAATAGCTATCTGCAAAATTCGTTCCTGTCAAATTGCAACGAAGGAAAGTCACTCGATGAAAACTGCCAGACAGCCATTCGATATTAGAAAAATCGCAAGCTTCAAAACGCACATTACTACAATCAAAAGAAGCAAATTGGCCATTTGCTAATGAAAGATGATCGAAAACAGCATCCCGAAAGACTAAGTTACGAACTTCTTGATTCGATAAATCAATCTGTTGATACAAATGATTTTCTAAGATGGCCTCATCTTCTAATTGACAGTTCGTTAATAGAGGAAGTTGTTCTGGCAGATTTGGTGGCAAGGGATAAGTTATTTTCATAAAACGCCTCTTTCTTCTCGTTGATTTTCAAAGGTTTCATCAATTGAGTAGGCCCGATTATAGAAACGTAGCGCAGTTGTGAAAACATAAGCGCCGGCAAAACCAAGTAAACTGCCTAACACAATCCCGACTAATCGATAGTTTAAAAGATTACTAATGACTTGCTGCCGTGCAAGATTTGATAATAATAAGGACATCGGGGTAATAAAAAAGCTGGCAATCGCATAGTTTCTGTTAATGAATCCTTCAAAAGCTGCATATAGAATACTAATGATACCGATTGTTTGTAAAGGTGTAAAGGGAATCATTAATAAAATTGCAGAAAGCAACAAACCGAGACTCGTGCCCAGAATCCGTTGAACATTTCGCTGCATCACAGAATGTAAATTTTCCCCTTGTAAAATGGCTGCGCAAGTAAATGTCATCCAATAGGCGTTGACTAAGTGAAGCGATTGACTTAAATAAGCCGCTAAAAATAAAATAGCCGCATAATGCAAAGCGTCTAATAAAGAAGCGGGATCGATATAAAGACGTTCTTGCAGGGACATCCGTTTTTGAAAAACGTACGGGCGCTTGTCGATAAAATGAAGCACTATGCCCATGATAATGCCGGTTACTACTCCTAAAAGAACAAAACTGGCCATGATGGGAATCTTATGTAAAGGAAAATTGTTGCTCGTTCCCATTGCGGTTGACATGATAACTAACAAAGCACCAGGCTTTTCAATGCCATACAATCTAAAAAGTAAGCGTGCAAGAAAAGCCACGATAGCAATCGTAATGGGAATCAACCAAGGAACATGGTGGCTCAGCATTCCTAAGCTGTTGCCCAGAACGATAAAAAAGCCTACAATATTCAGTCTGCGCAACAATTGGGGCAAAGGAAGCGGCTGATAATAAATAAACGTATAAATGCCCATCGAGCCGAAGGTCCCAATGAGTAAATTATTGGAAAAATAACCAATTAATAATGGAATTGCCATACAAATTGCGACACCAACTAACCGAAATAATTCGTCATTTGCTTTATCAATAGCAAACAAATCCTTTAAAAACGTAGAATTTTTCATATTTTGTCACTCCTTTAGTTCCTAATTTACCATAATGTTTAGAAAACTGACAAAAGAATTGCAATAAAAGAGAGGAAGAAAAAGAGTGGTTTCTGATAGTAAGAGAAGAAAAATTAAAAAAAGTTAACATTTTGACTTGCAATTTTAATATGAAAAATGTAAGATATATTCCATAGCAATAAATAATTATTAAATTCTGATTTTTCAGAAAATACAGATTGTATTATTTTAGGAGGCAACACTATGAAATTGAAAAAGTCATTAACATTCGGTGTGATTACATTATTTAGCGTGACAACTTTAGCAGCTTGTGGAGGCGGCGGAACGTCAGATAGCTCAAGCGCATCTGGTGGCGGCAAGGCAAGTGGCGAACAAGTTTTACGTGTCACAGAACAACAAGAAATGCCAACAGCTGATTTATCACTAGCAACAGACAGAATTAGTTTTATTGCATTAAATAATGTATATGAAGGAATTTATCGTTTAGACAAAGATAACAAAGTCCAACCTGCAGGTGCAGCGGAAAAAGCAGAAGTTTCTGAAGATGGACTAACATACAAAATTAAATTAAATAAAGATGCAAAATGGTCAGACGGTAAACCAGTGACTGCGAATGACTATGTTTATGGATGGCAACGAACAGTTGATCCAGCGACAGCTTCTGAATATGCTTATCTGTATGCCTCTGTAAAAAATGGTGATGCCATTGCTAAAGGGGAAAAAGATAAATCAGAATTAGGAATTAAAGCAGTCAGTGATACAGAATTAGAAATAACTTTAGAAAAAGCAACACCGTACTTTGATTACTTATTAGCTTTCCCATCATTCTTCCCACAACGTCAAGATATTGTGGAAAAATATGGTAAAAATTATGCATCAAACAGCGAAAGTGCTGTCTACAATGGTCCATTCGTCTTAGACGGCTTTGATGGTCCTGGGACAGATACAAAATGGTCATTCAAGAAAAACGATCAATATTGGGATAAAGACACAGTAAAACTGGATTCAGTAGATGTGAATGTTGTTAAAGAATCTCCAACCGCGTTGAACTTGTTCCAAGATGGACAAACAGACGATGTCGTTCTTTCTGGTGAATTAGCGCAACAAATGGCCAATGACCCAGCTTTTGTTAGTCAAAAAGAAGCATCAACACAATATATGGAACTAAATCAACGTGATGAAAAATCACCATTTAGAAATGCAAACTTACGTAAAGCAATTTCTTACTCAATCGACCGTAAAGCGTTAGTTGAATCAATCTTAGGGGATGGTTCTATCGAGCCGAACGGTTTAGTACCAGCAGATATGGCAAAAGACCCAAGTGGCGGTAAAGACTTTGCTAAAGAAGCAGGTAGTCAAATTGAATATGATACGAAAAAAGCTAAAGAATACTGGGAAAAAGCGAAAAAAGAATTGGGTATTTCAACCTTAACAATGGATATTCTTTCTTCAGATGCAGATTCTTCTAAGAAAACAGTTGAATTTGTTCAAGGGTCAATTCAAGATGCTTTAGATGGTGTGAAGGTAACGGTTAGTCCAGTTCCATTCTCTGTTCGTTTAGATCGTTCAAACAAAGGCGACTTTGATGCAGTAATTGGTGGTTGGAGTGCTGACTATGCTGATCCAAGTAGTTTCTTAGACTTATTTGCTTCAGATAACTCATATAACCGTGGACGTTATAACAATCCAGAGTTTGACAAGTTTGTGAAAGCAGCAAGTAGCGCAGATGCGACAAATCCTGAAAAACGTTGGGATGATATGTTAAATGCAGAGAAAACGATTATGGGAGACATGGGTGTTGTACCATTATTCCAAAAATCAGAAGCGCATTTACGTGCTGAAAAAGTCAAAGATGTCGCAGTTCATCCAGCTGGCGCAACGTATGACTACAAATGGGCATACATTTCAGAATAACCTGACAAAAGATCGATAGCAAACAAAAAAGGACCTTTGCCATGGAATAAAAGGCAACGGTCCTCTTGCTATCTTGTCTTAGACCAAGTAAAATAGTAGAAAGCCTAAAGACAGAATCAGTAAGATGCCCCCAGTTTTTAGCCAGAAAGAGCGATGTGCATCGCCAATGACTGAAAGCGGGATAAACTCTTTCGGTTCATTTTTCTTTTTAAAACGAAACGCGTTCTTCATTGAGCGCTGAAAGTTATCGAAAAAGCCAGAGGACATAATCCATAAAGCAATGCCGATAATTAAAAAGAAAAGCGAAACGATAAAGAAGGTATCTGATAATGAGGAGGTAGTGATAGGTTCCTTACTTATTAATAAGTAAAGAAAAATGCCGATACTGGAAATAACGGCTGTAATAATTGGCCATTTAAAAGTTTTCATGTGTTCACCCTATCTATTATTGTGGTCTATCTAGTCATTACTTTAACGAAAATAACTGAGGAAGTCAAAAAAATCTCGGAGGTGTCATTATTGAATAGTTTTGGAAAATATTTTCTTAAACGGATCTTTTTCATGATTATCACTTTGTGGTTAATCGCAACGATTACGTTTTTCTTAATGCAATTATTACCAGGTACGCCTTATACCAACCAAGAAAAACTTAGTCCAGAAACAATCGCTATGTTGAATAAACAATCTGGCTTAGATAAACCAGTGATTGTTCAATACGGAATTTACTTAAAGAACCTAGTAACTGGGGACTTTGGTATTTCATTCCAATTTAAAAACCAACCTGTTGCTAAGTTATTAGCTGGTCGAATTGGGCCATCCCTTCAACTGGGAGGACAAGCGATTATCTTTGGTACGTTAGTCGGTATTTTATTGGGGATTATCGCAGCGATGCGTCAAAATACTTGGGTAGATACGTTGGCAACATTGTTAGCCATTTTAGGTCGTTCTATTCCAAACTTTGTTTTCGCGGTATTATTACAATACATTTTTGCAATGAAATTAAGAATCTTACCAATTGCTATGTGGAATGGTTTTGCCTACACAATTTTACCAACTATTGCCTTGGCAATGAGTCCAATGGCGGATTCGGCTAGGTTTATCCGAACCGAGATGGTAGAGGTCTTGCATAGTGATTATGTCGAATTAGCCAAAGCAAAAGGCTTGAGTCGCTGGCAAGTTGCATTCCGCCACGGGTTAAGAAACAGTTTAATTCCATTGATTACCTTATTAGGACCTTTAGCCGTTGGTTTAATGACAGGTTCTTTAGTAGTAGAAAATATTTTTGCCATCCCTGGAATTGGGGAACAGTTTGTAAAATCAATTATGACAAACGACTATCCAACAATTATGGCAGTAACTATTTTGTATTCAACAATGTTAGTTGTTGTAATTCTGATTGTTGACTTACTTTATGGTTTAATTGATCCAAGAATTCGCGTATCAGGAGGTGCAAAAGGCTAATGGAAACAGTCAATAAAAATAATCTACCACAAGCGATTAAAGATATTCCGGCAGATGAGTTTCAGCCTCTAAACACTTCAACTCTAAAAGAAAGAGAGCGTATTGCCACACCGTCTTTAAGTTTCTTACAAGACTCATGGCGTCGTTTGAAAAAGAATAAAGCTGCAGTTATCTCAATGAGTTTCTTAGCAGTTATTATCTTTATCTCTATTATTACCATTTGGGTTTCACCACATAACCCAACGAAACAAAATGTTTCTTACATTAACTTACCACCACGAATTCCTGGCTTGGAAAGCGTGAATGGTTTAAATGGTAAAACAACAGTTGCTGGTCAATTAGTTGATAAATATGCACAAGCAAACGTTCCAGATAACGTAAACTTTTATCTAGGAACAGATGGTTTAGGTCGTGATGTCCTAAGTCGTTTATTTATGGGAACACGTATTTCCTTATTAATTGCGTTTATCGCGGCAATTCTAGATATTACGATTGGGGTAACGTATGGACTGATTTCCGGGTTAGTCGGCGGTCGTGTCGATACAGTAATGCAACGTATTTTAGAAGTTCTTTCTGGTATTCCTAACTTAGTTGTTATGATCTTGATGCTAACAGTCTTTGATCCAGGGATTGTTTCGATTGTTTTAGCCATGGTTATTACAAACTGGATATCAATGGCCAGGATTGTGCGAGCCCAGACCATGAAACTAAAAGACCAAGAGTTTGTCATGGCAGCAGAAACATTGGGCGAATCTCGTTGGAAAATTGCTATTAAACATATTTTACCGAATATCTCAAGTGTCATTATTGTCCAAATGATGTTCAGTATCCCATCGGCAATTTTCTTTGAAGCGTTCCTAAGTTTTATTGGGTTAGGCTTACGTCCACCAACCGCATCTTTAGGAACCTTGTTAAACGAAGGATACAAAACTTTCCGTTTCCTTCCATATTTAATGTGGATTCCAGCGGCAACACTTTCAGTTATCATGATTTGTTTCAACTTGTTAGCTGATGGTTTACGTGACGCATTTGATCCTAAGATGAAAGAGTAAGAGTGGTGAATGACTATGGAAAAAGTATTAGAAGTTAAAGACTTAAGAATCTCCTTTGATACATTTGCAGGTAAAGTCAACGCCATTCGTGGTGTGAGTTTTGATCTTTATAAAGGTGAAACGTTAGCCATCGTAGGTGAATCAGGGAGTGGTAAATCTGTTACAACTCGCAGTATTATGCGTTTGTTGAGCAGTAATGCCAATATTGATAACGGGGAAATTTTGTTTAAAGGGCAAGATATTGTTCATAAAACAGAAAAACAAATGCAAGCCATTCGTGGTAAAGAAATCGCAATGATTTTCCAAGATCCGATGACTTCATTAGACCCAACGATGCCAATTGGCAAACAAGTGGCGGAATCATTAATCAAACATAATAAAGTCTCAAAAAAAGAAGGCTTAGCGCAAGCATTAGAATTACTAAAATTAGTCGGCATTCCTAATGCTGAAAAACGTTTGAAAAACTATCCGCACCAATTTTCTGGTGGGCAACGTCAACGGATTGTCATTGCAATTGCTTTAATTTGTTATCCAGAAGTTCTAATTGCAGATGAACCAACTACAGCGTTGGATGTAACCATCCAAGCACAAATTTTAGAGTTATTAAAAGACTTACAAGAAAAAATTAGCACTTCAATTATTTTCATTACCCATGATTTAGGGGTAGTAGCGAACGTGGCTGACCGTGTTGCTGTCATGTACGGTGGACGTTTGGTTGAAGTCGGAACAGCAGAAGAAATTTTCTATAATCCACAACATCCATATACTTGGGGACTTTTAGGGTCAATGCCAACGATGGAAGGAACAGAAGACAAACTTTATGCGATTCCAGGTTCACCGCCAGATTTATTAGATCCACCAACTGGAGATGCCTTCTATCCACGGAATGAGTTTGCTTTAAAAATTGATACAGAAAAAGAACCACCTTATTTTGAAGTATCACCGACACACAAAGCAGCAACGTGGTTATTAGCACCACAAGCACCAAAAGTTACGCCTCCAGCAGAGATTGTTCGTCGTTGGGCAATTTATGCAGAGCGTCAAAAAAATCCAGGAGGTAGTAATTAATGGCAGAAGAGAAAAAAGTCCTATTAGAAGTCACTGGTTTGAAACAGTATTTCAATGTTGGTCGTAAAGACGAAGTAAAAGCCATTGATGACATTAGTTTTCATATTTATGAAGGCGAAACCTTTGGATTAGTTGGCGAATCAGGAAGTGGAAAATCAACAACTGGTCGCAGTGTCATTCGTTTATATGATCCAACTGCTGGTGAAATTCTTTTCGATGGAAAAGACATTAGCAAAATTAAATCAAAAGCGGACATGCAAGCATTCCGCCGCGATGTTCAAATGATCTTCCAAGATCCATATGCTTCATTGAATCCAAGAATGAAAGTCAATGATATTATTGCTGAAGGAATCGATGTCAATGGATTGGCTAAAACACCAAAAGAGCGGGAAGAAAAAGTCAATGAACTTTTAAAAACGGTAGGATTAAATCCAAGTCACAGTACGCGTTATCCTCATGAGTTTTCTGGTGGTCAACGTCAACGGATTGGGATTGCTCGGGCTTTAGCGGTTAATCCACGTTTTATTATCTGTGATGAGCCGATTTCGGCTTTGGATGTGTCGATTCAAGCCCAAGTAGTAAACTTATTACAAGATTTACAAAAAGAGCAAGGCTTAACTTATTTGTTTATTGCACATGACTTATCGATGGTAAAACATATCAGTGACCGAATTGGCGTAATGCACAGTGGGAAATTATTGGAAATGGGCACAAGTGATGATGTCTATAATTTCGGCGTTCATCCTTATACAGAAAGTTTGCTTTCTGCGATTCCATTACCAGATCCAGACTATGAACGCACACGTAAACGGATTGTTTACCAACCTGCAGCGGCAGATGGGAAAGATCGTGAGCTCCGTGAAATTCTCAATGGACACTATGTTTATTGTGCTGAAGACGAAGTTGCAATGTACCGTGAAAAAATTGAAGAGAAGAAAAGAAAAGCTGGTTTATAACCAGCTTCTTTTCTAACTATCTGGGTAGGGTGGTTATGAGATGAAGGTTCTGAAAGCTTATAAATACAGACTTTATCCAACCTCAAAACAAGAAGAGTTTATTCAAAAAACATTTTCTTGTGTTCGCTTGGTGTATAATTTAATGTTACAAGATCGGATTGATCTCTACAAAGAGATGCGAAAAAATCCTCAACAAACGTTTAAAATGCCAACGCCAGCTAAATATAAGAAACAATATCCTGTCCTCAGAGAAGTTGATAGTTTAGCCTTGGCAAATGCACAAGTTTATTTGGATCGCGCCTTTAAAAATTTTTATCGGGAAAAAGGGATGGGCTTTCCAAAAAAGAAAAAGAAAGAAACGGTACATTCCTACACTACGAACAATCAACATGGCACGGTCAAAATTTTGGATAATCGTTATTTGAAAGTACCTAAATTGAAATCTTTAATTAAAATGAAGGTACATCGCCAACCGCTGGGGGAGATAAAATCTGTAACTATTTCTATGAGTGCTAGTCACAATTATTACGTTTCCGTTTTGTGTGAAGCACCGATTGAAACAAAAACAAAGCAACAAAAAATGGTCGGAATTTGTAGCAGTAGGGAAAAATTTGCGCTGCTTTCGAATGGTGAAAGCTTCGAAAAAAGCTATTGTTCAAAGCATTTAAAGCAAAAACTACGTCAAGAAGAACGAAAATTAAACAAGCGTAAAATGATTGCTTTGGAAAAAGGTATCGACCTTTCGCAAGCAAAAAATTATCAAAAACAAAAAATAAAAGTTGCAAAAATTCGCGAAAAAATAGCCAACCAACGAACGGATATTTTAAACAAAATTACAACGGAATTGGTTTCAAGTTACGATGTTATTTGTATTGAAAAAGCCCATCACAGTAATGAGCGGCCGCCAAAACATGACCGTTCTGAACTAGCTTGGTCCTTATTCTTAGCTAAATTGTTGTATAAAGCACAATGGTATGGCAAAGAACTCATTTGTATTGAGTCAGAGGAGATAGAAACAAATTTGTCTTTTTCTAAAAGTACAGAAAATTCAGAGTATCTTAGAAGCCAAAAAATCTTAGAAAGTGGCTTGTCTAAACGAGAAACCTTATAAATAGAAGAACTGTAGGGACTACAGGGATCGCCTAGGGGATAGAAAATGCACACCATGTGTTGAACCATTTGTTTCTAGGAAGTCACATTGGGACAGTCCACTAATTATTAATGATCAAAATACGAGTTCAAACGAATCTAGTGCTAGATTCGTTTTTTTTGAGGAAATATATTGACAACTAGGATAAACTAAGGTAAACTAGTGAAGTTGAGAAATGAAAGCAGAAGCACCCGCTTCTCGCCTTAGTTGAGTATATCGCTGGGCTAGATAAAGTATTCCTTATTTTTTAAGTAAGGCAGACTGTTGGCGGGTTCTGGATAGGAACCTGTTTTTTTATTGCGTTTAGCAAACAAAGCAGACTTCCGTTAGGATTTTCTCTTAAAAATTTTGGAGGTGAATGACCATAGCAAAGGATATGATGGTTAACGACGGCATTCGTGCACGCGAGTTACGTTTGATCGGACAAGATGGTGAACAATTAGGTGTAAAAACCAAAGCAGAAGCATTACAAATCGCTGAATCTGCAAACTTGGATTTAGTACTTGTAGCGCCAGGAGCGAAACCACCAGTTGCGCGAATTATGGATTATGGAAAATTCCGTTTCGAACAACAAAAGAAAGAGCGTGAAGCTCGCAAGAAACAAAAAGTGATCAACGTCAAAGAAGTTCGTTTAAGTCCAACAATTGACGTAAATGACTTCAATACAAAACTTCGTAATGCGCGTAAGTTCTTAGAAAAAGGAGACAAAGTGAAAGCTTCTATCCGTTTCAAAGGCCGTGCCATTACCCACAAAGAGATTGGTCAGAAAGTTCTTGATCGCTTAGCTGAAGAAACTGCGGACATCGCCACAGTGGAACAAAAAGCGAAAATGGACGGACGCAGCATGTTTCTAACGCTGGCACCGAAAAACGACAAGTAAACGAAGAGACCGAGCATTCGGACTTTTGGTAATTTCTACAAGAAGGATATTCGACAGTTGTGACTGTTAGAGTCTTTCACTTGAAGCAAAGATTTTGAGGAGGAAAATTAGTCATGCCAAAACAAAAAACACACCGTGGATTAGCAAAACGTGTAAAACGTACTGGTGGAGGCGGCTTAAAACGTGGCCGTGCCTTTACATCTCACCGTTTCCACGGTAAAACTAAAAAACAACGCCGTCAATTGCGTAAAGCAAGCATGGTTGCAAAAGGCGATTACAAACGTATCCGCCAACAATTAGCAAGAATGAAATAAAACAACTCGGTGACTTTTAGATTACCGTCAAGAGAAACAAGATATTAGGAGGAATTCAACATGGCACGTGTTAAAGGTGGAACAGTAACCCGTAAACGTCGTAAAAAAGTCCTTAAGTTAGCGAAAGGCTACTACGGATCAAAACATACTTTATTTAAATCAGCAAAAGAACAAGTAATGAACTCTTATTACTATGCATTCAGAGACCGTCGTCAAAAGAAACGTGACTTCCGTAAATTATGGATTGCACGTATCAACGCGGCAGCTCGCATGAATGGCTTAAGCTATTCTAAATTAATGCACGGTTTGAAATTGGCAGAGATTGATATCAACCGCAAAATGTTAGCTGACTTAGCCGTTAACGATGCAGCAGCATTTACAGCGTTAGCTGAACAAGCAAAAGACGCTTTAAGTAAATAAGCTTAAACAATCTTTCACACCCTACTCATTGAGTAGGGTGTTTTTTTTTAATAACTCCGTTGGTAACTTTCATCTATAAATGAAAAAACTTGTGAGAGCGGAATTTCTTCAGAAAGACTTAACCAATGTTCTTTGTTCATATGATAGGCAGGAAAATAGCCAGGTTGAGTCTTTAATAAGGCAACCAGTTCAGGCGCGAGTTTAACGGTTAAAATAGTGAGTTGCTTATTCTCGGTAGCGCCGAGCAGTTGTGCATCCAGTGGCATGATTAAAGCAAACCATTTCGCATTTCTGGGATGACGAAAGACGAGATAGTCTGGGTGTTTTTTAAAAGGAAAATCGGGCGTTATCTGATAACGTTCTTGGATATAGGCGCTAATGGTTTCTTGAAAAGTCATAGGTTTCTTCCTTTCGTTAAGGCTAGGCATATCTATTTACATCATAGCAAAAATTACATAAAATTACTTCGTTCAAAGGAATGGGAGGAGGGAATTTATGACATTAATTTCAACAATTTTAGTAACCTTGGTGGCTGTAGAATTTTTCTACATTATGTATTTAGAAACGATTGTACCAACTTCTGAGACAACAAGCCGTGTTTTTAAAATGGATAAGCAAGAGTTACAAAGAAAATCAGTGACTACATTGTTTAAAAATCAAGGAATCTATAATGGACTAATCGGTGCAGGACTTATTTATAGTGTCTATTTTGCACAAGCAACGATGGAGATGACCAAATTTTTATTGATTTATATTATTTTAGTGGCTGCGTACGGTAGCTTAACAAGTGATAAAAAAATTATTTTAACACAAGGCGGTTTAGCCATTTTGGCTTTGCTTAGTTTACTCGTTTAGCTATCAGAGTTAATAGAGAGAAACAGTCAAATTGACAGAAAAAACACTGTTGATTTGACTGTTTTTTATGGAATTGAGAGAGAAAAAATATGGTATACTTTGTTTATTAGAGAGGGAGGAATTAAAAATGCTGAGCCAAAAAGAAGTGAAAAAAACCGATTATTCTCAATTAATTTCTCTATGGCGTTCTTCAGTAGAAGCTACCCATTTATTTTTGAGTCAGGAAGATATTGATAAAATCGAATTGGTTTTACCTGATTATTTTCAACAAGTTCAATTAAGCATGTGGTTAAATGAAGAACAGAAATGTGTGGGCTTTAGTGGAACAAATCAACAAACGTTGGAAATGTTATTTATTGACCCAGTCTATTTTCGTAAAGGCTATGGTGGAGAAATTATCCAAAAGTTAATAGAGCAAGAATCAATTATCTTTGTCGATGCCAATAAACAAAATGAAAGGGCAGTAAAGTTTTATCAATCTCAAGGGTTTCAAGTCATTGGTGAATCTAAGGAAGATTCTGAAGGAAATCCGTTCCCTATCTTACATATGAAACGGATATAGAAAAGAGGGAAGAAATCATGCGAGTAATCGTTACAGAATACCAACCAGCATGGGTGGAACAGTTCGAAGAAGAAGCCCAAGTATTGAAACAGATTCTAAAGGAAAATTGTCTTAAAGTTGAACATATCGGTAGCACATCTGTGTCTAATTTAGCAGCTAAACCAATTATTGATTTTTTGGTCATTGTTGAAGAAATTGAAAAAGTAGACCTGTTACAAGGAGAATTTGAAAGATTCGGTTATGAATATATGGGGGAATTTGGGCTATCAGGACGTCGTTATTTACGAAAAGGCCCGATAAAAAGAACACATCATGTGCATATTTATCAGTTTGACAATACGCAAGAAATTTTGCGCCATCTTGCTTTTCGGAATTATTTACGAGAAAATCCGGCAATTGCTAAAACCTATGGCACATTAAAAAAGCAATTGGCCCAAGCGCACCCCGATAGCATTGATAAATATATGGATGGCAAAGATGCGTTCATTAAGAAAATAGAAAAAGAAGCGTTGAAGAAATATTGGGAAAAATAAAAAAAGTTGCTAAAGTTAGCAACTTTTTTTTGGTTCTTTTTTGAAAAAATGATAAAGAAGACCACTTAAAAGAACACCTAGAATAATTCCAATCGCTAAATTATGCGTATAGACGATCACACCCACTGTCACGAGTAAAATAACAATTTCAGTAATTTCAAAAGTTTGGAAAAGCTGTAAACTTTCCCAATCAAAGGTGTCAACTGCCACCGTCATCATGATCCCAATCAATGCAGCTGTGGGAATGGCTACCATTACGGATTTAAAAACAAAAATGAATAAAAGGAGGGTAATGCCTGAAATCAAAGTAGAAAGCCGTTTTCGTCCCCCAGATTTAACATTAATGACCGCTTGCCCAATCATCGCACAGCCAGCTTGACCACCAAAAAAGCCGGTAATTATATTAGCGAGTCCTTGCGCCTTAACTTCTCGTTGGCTATCACTTTTGCTTGCTGTCATTTTGTCCACAATGGGGACCGTCAATAAAGATTCAATTAACCCGACCATTGCTAAGGCAACAGAGCTAGGTAAAATAATCCACAACGTTTCTAAGTCGACGGGTACATTAGGCCAACGGATAGCTGGCTGAAACTGACTCATTTCGCCAAGATCACCCACCGTTTGCAAATGACCTTTTAAAAAATAGGACAGGATAGTCATGAATAAAATAACAATTAAAGCAGGAGGCACAATCGTAATAAACTTAGGTAAGAGATAAATAAGTAAGATACTACAGATAATCATGCCGTAGGACCACAGCGTTTGATGAGGCAATTGCTGTACTTGCGCCATGAAAATTAAAATAGCTAACGCATTGACGAATCCGTACATCACTGTCTTGGGAATAAAGCGCATCAATTTATGGATACCTAAATAACCTAAAATAAATTGCAGAAAGCCTGTTAAAATAGTCGCAGCAAGCATGTATGACAAACCATGTGCTTGAATTAGGCTTGCAAGGACTAAGGCCATTGAACCAGCAGACGCCGAAACCATTGCCGGACGGCCGCCCGTAAAAGTAATCACAAGTAAAGTAACTGCTGAAGCAAACACTGCAGAAAGCGGGTGAACCCCAGCGATAATCGCAAACCCGATTACTTCTGGTAAAATGGCGACAGAAGAAACGAGACCCGCAAATAGATCATTTCGTTCATTGCCTAACCATTCGCTTTTTTTAATACTAAATAACATCGAAAAACTCCTTTAAGTTAATAAAACCTTATTTATAATAGCATGAATAAGCTGAAATAAAAAAGTTTGACGTGTTAACGTCAAACTTTTTTATTAGAACTGTAACAGTGCCAACAACAAAATGGCTAGGACGACTTGAACAGTTCCTACTGATAAACCATAGATTAAGAAACGTTTGCCTTCTTGGAAAAACTTTTTAAAATCGAGTCGTAACCCAATTGCTGCCAAGGCAGTAATTTCAAACCAAGAACTAAAGAAATGAGCAGTCTCGCTGATCACGTCGGGGAAATGAATCAAACTATTAAAGACACAGGCAATGAAAAAGCCAACTACATACCAAGGTAGGGCGCTACTTTTTTTGGTGACTTCTACCAATTCAGCCTCTGATTCTGCCGTCTTACTTTGCTTGAAACGTCCAAATAAATAGACAACTGCTACGAGTAGGACAATCCGCATAATTTTAAAGAGCATCGCAAGTTGAACTGCGTTCTCATTGACCATATTGGCACTGGCGACAACCTGACCAACTGATTGTAAAGTCCCTCCGATTAGTGCGCTACGAGCCAACAAATTGGTACCATAGAGAATCCCACTTAAAATGGGTAAGGTCAACATTAAAACGGTTCCTAATAAGTTTACTAAAGTAATGATTTGGCCTTTTTCTTCCTCATCTGCTTGAATTGCTGGAGCAATCGAAGCAATAGCAGAAGACCCACAAACGGCATTACCACCAGCCATCAATAAAGACATATTATCAGAAAAAGCCAGTTTTTTACCGATCAAATAGGCAAAAATAATGGTCAGCGACATTTGAATGAGAATAAATGCGACACCTTGTAAGCCAATTTGGGCAATCGTTTGAAAGGTCACGGTGGTTCCCAATAAAACAACAGAAAATTCTAGTAATTTACTTTCGGCTACTTTGGTTCCACGATTTAAATTGGCACCGCGAACAAAGGTATTTCCCAAAAAGATTCCTAGTAAAATAGCTATCGTTGCGGCGCCTAAGCTAGGTAACCAGATGGCAAGAAACTTGCTAAGGCAGGCGACAAGGAAAGCTGTTAGCAAGCCGGGAAGAATTTGGAATAAAGATTGGATATAATCATTTTCTGAATTTTTCATTGAAAAAATCTCTCTTTCTTGTTCATTACTTCCAGTATAACGAAATTTTTTACATTTGAGAAATAAATAGTTAAAATAATATTTATAATAGAAAGTTATCGAAAGGATACCTATGTTTAAATTATTAAAGACTTTTCAAATTGTGTATGAGCAAATGAACTTTTCCAAAGCAGCTGCCTGCTTATATATCTCACAACCAGCCGTTTCTAATCAAATCAAACAATTAGAAGAAGAATTAGGCTGTTCATTGTTTTTAAGAAATGGTCGACAAGATGTGGTCCCTACTAGACAAGCAGAAGTCTTATATCATCGTTTGCTAAATTTAGCTGATGATTGGCAAGAAACATTAACAGCTCTTCATCAGGCGAGATTACCTAAAGAAACTTGCCGAATTGCTGCGTCTAATACTTTTGCAGTTTATTATTTGCCAGAACTAATGCAGCATTTACAGACACAGTATGCAACGATCAATTTTGTTTTAGAAATGAATAATTCAGAAGAAGTAGTGGAAAAAGTTGAAAAACATCAAGTTGATTTTGGCTTTATCGAAAAACCATTAATTACGAAAGGCGCATCTCGTGAAGAAATTATTCAGGATCAATTGGTTTTAGCTGGGGACCCTGCCAATCAGAATTGGTTGGTACGTGAAAAGGATTCTGGGGTCTTTCATTATACCCAACAGTATTTAGAAGAAAGTAATCAAAGCCCAACACTCATGACAATTAAAAATAATGAAATGATTGTTAAAATGTTGGAACTGGGCATGGGGCAATCGTTGCTTTCAAGAAAGGCGATTACTGAAAAAATTCCCTTCCAAACGTTAGGTGAAAAGTACTGGCGTTCCTTTTATTTTTTGACACGAGGACATTTAAAATCCTCCTTGCTTCAAGAAGTAAAACAAGCAATTTATCGATTCTATCAGACGGAAATGACTAAATACTAAAACGTTCTCTTTGTTTATTTATCAATCTTTGACTACACTAAAAGAAAACGAAGGAGGGAACCACAATGCCTAAATTTTCACCTTGTTTATGGTTTGACACACAAGCGGAAGAAGCTGCTAACTTCTATACAACAATCTTTGAAAAGGGTGCGATTCTAAGTAAAACGAACTACGTTAATGAGGAGCACCAACCTCAAGGAACATCATTAATGACCATTGAATTTACCTTGGCGAACCAAACAATCATTGGTTTAAATGGCGGACCAGAATTTTCCTTTACGCCAGCTAGTTCATTTTTTGTTGAATGTAAAACATTATCACAAACAGAAACGTTGTGGAAAAATTTGACAGCAGATGGACAGATATTGATGCCTTTTGGTGAATATCCTTTTAGTCCTTTATATGGTTGGGTAATGGACAAATTTGGTGTTTCTTGGCAATTGTCTTTTTCAGGAAAAGAGCAAACAATTGTACCAACCTTTATGTTTGCAAATGAAAAATATGGCGAAGCAGCCAAAGCTCTATCAGAATGGATCGCGATTTTCGGTCCAGGCGAAATAATTGAAAAAGTTGAATATGAAGATGGGAACATTGCGCAAGTACTTTTCACATTACAGGAGCAACCGTTTCGAGTAATGGATGCACGCGATAAACATGACTTTGATTTTACCGTGGCTTTCTCCATTTATATTGATTGTGAGAATCAAGAGGAAATAGATCGGCTATGGCAACAAGTGACTGTTAAAGGGAAAGAATGGCCGTGTGGCTGGATGGAAGATCAATTTGGGGTCAGTTGGCAAACAGGCAATGCTGAACTGAAACGTTATTTATCTGACTCAAATCCAGCTAGAGCAAATGAAGTGACCAAAAAATTGTACCAAATGAAAAAAATAGATTTAAACCAGTTAAAAGAAGTGTATGACAAATATAATCATTAGAAAAACTGAGGTTGTCTGATACACTACACTTCGTTTCATTGGTCTCAATTTCTATGCATAAAACATACTAGAGTTGCAGGACTTGTCTTTTAAGGATCAAGACCTGCAACTCTTAAAAGTGGTTGAGATTGGGGTGTAACGGAGTTGATAAGTAGCAGCAGCGAATCACTACGTTTCTCGTGGTTCTAATCAATGTCGGCTGCTTGTTTTCTCGCCAGAGGCTTATCACAGTTTTATCCTGCGAGTTTCGAAGAGGCTATTTCTATTCCATTGTTTATCTTAAGGGTTAGGACGCTGCCGATTTTTTTATAAGATTATGCTATAATTAAGAGTAGCAAATTATTGAAGGAAAAATGAAAAGTCCAAAATAGGAAGTGGTAAAATGATTGAGTTAATTGTGTTGTTAACAGTTTTTACTTATGGAACAAACTTTGTTTTATATCTTATTTTGAAAAATAAAAAGTCCATGCCAATTGTCGAAAAAGCTTCTATTGTATTAGGAATTAATATGTCTGTGTTATTATTAGATGGTATTTTTGCTTTCGTTGGTAAATTCATCATGTTATCAGAATGGGAATTATTAGCGCCTATTTTTGAAATAGTGTAAAAATCATCATAAAGTCCTATATCCAAAAAGAATGAAGTTTGTTAGGATAAGAAAGATGAAAATTTAGAGATAAAAGAGGTGGGATTGCATGGCTAAAATTATGATTGTCGAAGATGAAACAACCATTCGAGAATTAATTAGCGAGGAATTACAAAAATGGCAATTTGAAACGATTGGAACAACCGATTTTAATGATGTATTGGATGATTTTCAAGAGGAGAATCCCCAATTAGTCTTGATGGATATTAATTTACCTGTGTATGATGGGTACTATTGGTGTCAAAAAATTCGTGAAGTTTCTAAAGTACCAATTATTTTTATTTCGAGTCGTAGTACCAATATGGATATGATTATGGCGATGAACATGGGCGCGGATGATTTTGTTACAAAACCGTTCCAGATAGATGTTTTAATTGCTAAAATCAATGCTTTGTTGCGCCGCTCTTATAACTATTCCGATACGGATAGTGAAGTGCTTTCACATAATGGCATTACTTTAAATGTGGACAATGGACGAATGGAAATCAAAGGCGAAATGATCGATTTAAGTAAAAATGAATACCGATTACTGTATCTTTTAATGAAAAAGCACGGAAAAATTTTAACACGTGAAAAACTATTGCGCGCTTTATGGGACGATGAACGTTTTGTGGATGACAATACGTTGACGGTAAATATCAATCGTTTAAGAAAAAAAATTGAGCAAGCAGGGATTGCTGGCTATATTGAAACCAAAGTCGGCGTCGGTTATATGGTGCCCTAGATAGGAGTAGACAATGACCATTCTAAAGTATTTAAAAGATCGCTGGTTATTACTAATTGGTTGGTTATTTTTTCTGTTCTTAACTTGTTTTATTTTATGGTTGGCTCCTAATGTCCGCTTAGATTGGACAGTGGTTGGCTATATCTTTTTACTGCAATGTGTTTTTTTATCGCTATTTTTAACAATTGATTATTATTTAAAACGTAAATGGTGGCTTTCGTTGGCAACGGAAAAAGAGCCGCCTTCTTTACAAGAGTATTTGAATACAGCAGAAAAAGAAGAAGAACTACTTGTCCAAACGTATATTAACGGTTTATTGCAAGAGCACCAACAAACTATGCAGCAAGCAATTAACAACCAACAGGACCAAAAAGATTACATTGACTCTTGGGTCCATGAAATTAAAGTTCCCTTAGCGGCTATCACCTTACTGGTACAATCTGTCGAAGATGATATTCCAGAGAAAAAATATTATCTATTGGAAAATGAGTTAGGGAAAATTGATGAATATGTCGAGCAAGTCCTATATTATGCTAGACTGGATAGTTTTTCTCGAGATTATTTACTCCAAGAATATTCTTTAAAAGAAATTGTGCAATCTGTTGTTCGTACGCAAGCAAATTATTTTATCCAAAAAAGATTGCAATTCTCAATTGAAGGGGAAGATGAAGCGGTTTTAACCGACCGAAAATGGGTCATTTTTATTTTCCGCCAATTATTAAGTAATGCAGTCAAATATACGCCAGAAGGTGGCTCGATTACGGTCCTAATTTCCAAAAATAAACAAGGTGTTTATTTATCTTTAAAAGATTCTGGAATTGGCATTCCGACGCAAGATCAACGACGCATTTTTGATAAAGGATTTACTGGTGAAAACGGGCGAAAAAGTGAACAGCATTCGACTGGTCTAGGCCTGTATTTAGCCCATAGCTTAGCGAAAAAGTTAGGTCATGATTTAACAGTCGAATCGACAGAGGGGCAAGGGACAACGATGACATTGTTTTTCCCATCCCTTAGTTATTATAATGAAGTGAAATAAAAAGTAGGTCTATCAGCAAATTTAAGAGATGATAGGCCCTTTTTTAATTTATTAAAACTTTCTTGCTAACTTCTCTTACTCTTCTTAGTTGTTTAGAAAACGTTTTTATTGTTAGAATGAAATGAAATAAATTTGTTAGGAGAATATTATGAGTTTACTTATCGCTTTAGTGCCCATGATTGCATGGGGCAGTATTGGTTTAGTCAGCGGTAAAATTGGTGGAAGCGCCAATCAACAAACGTTAGGTATGACAATCGGCGCATTACTATTTTCAATTGTTGTCTTTTTTGTCATCCAGCCTACGTTGACGACAGCCACATTAATTGTTGGATTTATATCTGGCTTATTCTGGAGTTTGGGACAGAATCAACAATTTCATAGCATGAAATATATGGGCGTTTCCGTTGGTTTACCAATTTCAACTGGGATGCAGTTAGTTGTTAATACCGTTGCAGGGGCTGTTTTTTTCCATGAATGGACGAAAACAAAAGACTTTGTTGTGGGCTTTATCGCTTTAGCCTTTTTAGTTTTTGGAGTGTATTTAACAGCTCGACAAGATGATGACAGCCAACCGAAAACCTCAAATAGTATGTTAGATTTTAATAAAGGGATTCGGGCGTTGATTTTCTCAACAGTTGGGTATGGTGTCTATACCATCATTATTAATGCCACTGGTTTAGATCCGTGGGGAATTATCTTACCACAAAGTATTGGTATGTTGGTGGGGGCCAGTTTCTTTGCCTTCAAAAAAGTCAAAGTTGATCGTTTTGTTTGGATGAATATGACGACGGGGCTGCTTTGGGGCTTAGGAAATATTTGTATGTTATTAACCATGCGTGAAATTGGCTTAGCTATTAGCTTCTCTTTATCACAAATGGGGATTATTATTTCGACTCTTGGGGGCATCTTCCTTTTAGGCGAAAGAAAATCAAAAAAAGAAATGTTTTATGTTATTTTTGGTTGCATTTTTGTTATTCTAGGTGGTATCCTTTTAGGGTATATGAAAGCGTAAATAGTTTATTTACGCTTATTTTTTTTACGGGGGTAAACACATGTCTATTTTCAGAAAAAAAGAAATCACTGTGCCTGTCAATGACAGTGGTGGGATGAAAAAAAATCTTAAGACGATGGACTTAATTTTTCTAGGAATTGGGGCTGTAGTAGGAACAGGGATTTTTGTTGTAACAGGTGTCGCAGCGGAACGCTATGCAGGTCCAGGGCTCGTCTTATCATTTCTGGTAGCAGCAGCCGCGATTATTCTATCTGGTTTATGTTATGCAGAATTTGCATCACGTATTCCGGTCATTGGCGGGCCGTATGCCTACATGTATGTGGTCTTTGGAGAAATTGTGGCTTGGATGACTGGTTGGATGATTATTTGTGAGTTTTTCTTGGCGGTTTCATCCGTTGCTTCAGGTTGGTCAGGCTATGTCCATGGCTTTTTGGATAGCTTAGGTTTTTCTTTGCCGCAAGCGTTAAGTGGCGCTTATAATCCAACAAATGGTACATATATTGATTTGATTGCCATGTTGGTCGTTGTAGCCGTAACTTTTTGGGTATCCTTAGAAGCGAAAACAGCGTTACGTTTAAATAACTTAATGGTTTTCGTGAAGTTTGGGATTATTTTATTATTTGTTCTCGTTGGGATCTTTTATGTAAAACCAACGAACTGGCAACCGTTTATTCCTTATGGTTTTTCAGGCGTTTTCAGTGGCGCTGCTTTAGTTTTCTTTGCCTTTTTAGGGTTTGATGCAGTCAGCATGGCAGCGGAGGAAGTGAAGAATCCGAAAAAAGATATTCCAAAAGGGATTATTGGTTCCATTATTATTTCAACATTGTTATATATTGTTGTTACGTTAGTTTTAACTGGGATTGTTCCATTTACGGATTTAGGGGTCAAAGATCCGGTGGCTTTTGCGATGCGTTTCATTAATCATGGCGCAATTGCGACAATCATTTCAGTTGGCGCTATTTTAACCTTATTAACAGTGACGATTGCGATGATGTACAGTTTAGCCCGTGTGATTTATGCGATTAGTAAAGATGGATTATTGCCACAGTTTATGAGCAAAATCGATGAGAAGCGGCACACACCTAAGAATGCAACCTATGTAGCTGGATTTTTAGCAATGGTTTTTGCTGGGATTGTTCCAATGGAGATGTTGGCTGAACTTACAAATATCGTGACACTCTTTTATTTGATGTTTCTCGCTTTCGGAATTATCAAATTACGAACAATGAAAGGAGAACCGCAAGCAGGTGAATTTAAAGTACCACTCGTGCCGGTTCTACCATTAATTTCAATCGTGGTTTGTGCAGCCCTGATGTTCCAATTGTCTTTAGCTACTTGGCAAGTATTTGGCGTAGCCGTAGTGATTGGTTTGGCTATTTATTTCTTTTATGGTCGACATCATAGTATCGCTCGTTTCGAGACAAAAGAATAAAAATGAACGAAAAAATGAGAGGAATGCTTGTCAAATAGACAGGTGTTTCTCTCTTTTCTTTCTGGCATTTTCTTCATTTTCAAAAGAAAACCGACAAGAAATATAGTTTAATAATGTCTAATTATGGTATACTGTTTAGGAGTAAATCCTGAGGGTTTAGGAAAATGACTAAAGGAGGTTTTTTCTGTATGTCACAGAAAGAAACATTTTATATTACCACCCCAATTTATTACCCAAGTGGGAAGTTACATATTGGGAATTCATATACAACAATCGCCTGCGATGCAATGGCCCGTTACAAGCGTTTAATGGGTTTTGATGTATTCTATTTAACAGGTGTGGATGAACATGGCCAAAAAATTGAAAAAAAAGCTGCTGAGTTGAATGTGACACCAAAAGAGTACGTTGATAAAATGGCAGCAGATGTTCAAAAATTATGGAAAACATTAGATATCAGCTATGATAAATTTATTCGGACAACGGATGATTATCACATGGCAGCCGTGCAACAAATTTTTGATCGTTTAGTAGAACAAGGAGATATCTACCTTGGAGAATATGAAGGTTGGTATTCAGTTTCGGATGAAGAATTTTTCACTGAAACACAATTAGCTGAAGTATATCGTGACGACGAAGGCAATGTGATTGGTGGGAAAGCACCAAGTGGTCACGAAGTTGAATTAGTTAAAGAAGAATCCTATTTCTTCCGCATGAGTAAATATGCGGATCGCTTGGTAGAATATTACGAAGAACATCCAGAATTTATTCAACCAGAATCTCGTAAAAATGAGATGCTAAATAACTTCATCAAACCGGGATTAGAAGATTTAGCCGTTTCAAGAACGACTTTTTCTTGGGGAATTCCATTAAAAAATGATCCAAAACATGTGGTTTACGTATGGATTGATGCGTTGTCAAACTATATTACAGCACTAGGTTACGGCTCAGAAGATGATTCATTATTCCAAAAATATTGGCCTGCGAACGTACAAATGGTTGGGAAAGAAATCGTACGTTTCCATACGATTTATTGGCCAATTATGTTAATGGCTTTAGATTTACCATTACCGAAAAAAGTCTTTGGACATGGTTGGTTATTGATGAAAGACGGAAAAATGTCTAAATCTAAAGGAAATGTTGTCTATCCTGAAATGTTAGTAGAACGCTACGGTCTAGATGCGTTACGTTATTATTTATTACGAGCAATTCCATTTGGTAGTGATGGCGTCTTTACACCAGAAGATTTCGTTTCTCGCTTAAATTATGATTTAGCTAATGACTTAGGAAACTTGTTGAATCGAACAATTGCGATGATTAATAAATATTGTGATGGCAAAGTACCAGCTTATGCTTCAAAAGTTACCCCATTTGATAGTGAACTATCGACAACTGCGGCTAATGTTATTGGAAAATATCATGAAGCAATGGAAAAAATGGAATTTAACACGGCTATTGCAGAAATCTGGACGCTGGTTTCTCGTGCAAATAAATATATTGATGAAACAGCGCCTTGGGTATTGGCTAAAGAAGAAGAGAAACGCAATGAATTAGAAAGTGTCATGATCCATTTAGCGGAAAGCTTACGAATTGTGGCAATCTTATTGCAACCAGTCATGACAGAAACACCAGGGAAAATTTTCGAACAATTAGGCTTAGATCCAGAAACAATGAACATGGAAAATATTCATTTTGGTGAGTTCCCAACAGACGTAACAGTAACAAGTAAAGGAACACCTATTTTCCCACGTTTAGAAATTGAAACAGAAGTGACGTATATTCAAAAGAAAATGTCCCAAAGCGAAAGTGCCACAGAAGAGGATATTAAATGGAATCCAGAAGAAACAACGTTGGTTTCAACGAAAGAAAAACAAATTAAGTACGATGATTTCGATAAAGTGGAATTAAAAGTTGCCGAAGTTATTGACTGTAAAAAAGTCAAAGGAGCAGATAAATTATTGCAATTCCGTTTAGATGCTGGGGATGAAAACCATCGTCAAATTCTTTCAGGTATTGCTGAATTTTATCCAGATCCAGCTGCGCTAATTGGTAAAAAAGTAGTCATTGTGGCTAACTTAAAACCAAGAAAAATGCGTGGTCAAATTAGCCAAGGAATGATTCTTTCAGCTGAATCACTAGAAGGTAAACTTCAAATTGTTGAAGCACCAAAAGAAATGCCAAATGGTGCAGGAATCGCGTAAAAGTATAAGTGTGAAAGATAAAAGGTGAATTGTAACCTTTTATCTTTCACACTTTTTTTGTATACTAGAAGAAAAGTGATTTGATGTGGGGGAAGTTTGATGGCTTATCATAAATTTAAGTTTTATGAGCAACGAAAAAATGATCCTAAATGGCGTCCGTATTATTTAGAAGCTATGAGAGTAAGGGAACAAGCACGGCTAACAGTTCAACGTAGAAAAAGAAGGGCAAGAATTAGAACCTTTTTAGTGGTTGCGCTACTGGTTATTTTAGTTTTTCTGTTATTGGCTCATTGGACATATTCACAAACAAGTGAACTCTCTTTCTCCAGTTTTATCGACGTCCTAAAATCGAAAATCAACGAATTTTTCAATTAAAAGAATCGAAGAAAAGCCTAGAAAAAATTATTTGCGATTTTTCCTAGGCTTTTCTATTTTAGAGTTTCACTTTTTTAGGTATTCGTTTTTTACCAAAACGACCTTTCGTTAGGCGACTTGGTAAAATAATCAGTAAGAGTGAAAAAGGGACACTAATAATTTGCCACGTGAGTAAACGGCCTAAGCTATTATTTTTATAGAGCCACTCTAATATAAAATGCAGCCCTAAAATACTTAACAAAGCCAAGCCTGTCAGGAAATAAGGTGTTGATACCCAGTCGGTCGTTTTCAAGAGACTAAAACCTAAAGGAATTAGATAAAAGTAAGCACTTGTTAAAGTAATCCGCCAACTTTTCATAACGGTGCCTAAATTAATTATAAAAAAAAGTAAAGATAGGACTAAAGCAAAAGGTGGAAACAAAGCCACTAACGCCGAATAGATGGTTCCCCAGACGAGCATTAAGGGACCTTTAACAATAGCGGCAATAAGTGTAAACAAGCCAATTAGGAGTAACTGCTGTGTCAGTGAGCCAAAGGTTAGCAAGCCAAATAAAATAAGCAGTAGCCAGTGCCAAATGGTTTGGTTTTGTTGTTTTCGCTCAATAGTTACATTTTTTTGGATAGAGGTTTTTAAAAAATTCTCTAAATCAGGTGAGTGTTTCACCTTATCACGCTCCTCTCAACTTAAGAGACAATAAACGAGTAGGTCTACTAATTAAAAAGCAGGGCCTACTCGTTTATTATAAGTGGTTTTTCTAAAAATAAAATCCGCCTTAAGTCTCAGTTACTCGGCTGCCAAGTAAGGTGCAAACCATTCAGACAGTGTGTCGGTATAAGGTAAAACAACCCGTTTCATTCCACGAGAAATAGCAGTATACAGGATTTTTTTATCTCGTTTATTGTCAGAATAGCGATTAACATTTGGGTTATGAAGAATTACGTTATCAAATTCTAGACCTTTTGCCATATCAATTGATAAAACTTGCAGTGACGGATGCTCTTCCAATGAAAGAGAAGCACTGAGTTCTTTTGTTAATTGTTCTTTTTCTGCAAAAGTTTTAGTAATAATGGCGGTGCTTTCTTTCGGATCAAAAGTTGCAATGAAAGCGACGATTGTTTTAAGATAGTCAGACGCAGAATCACAAGGAATAAATGTCGGCTTTTCTCCATCATGCCGGATGGGCACAATGGTTAATTGCTCTGGTTGAGTGCCTAATGTTTGGAAGAGTCGTGTAATTTCTTTACTTGAACGGTAACTGTTTAATAATTGATACGTTCCAACAGAACGGCTGGTTTCGTTAACCAATAAATCATGAGCTTCAGAAAATTCAATGGCTGTATTAAAAATGGCTTGATTTTCATCACCAGCTAAAGTAAAACTAGCTTTAGGGAAAAGTGTCAGCAGTAATAATAATTGGGCTTCTGTATAATCTTGGACTTCATCGACTAGGATAAAAGCCATTTGCTGGTTGGCGAGGTTTTCAATAAATGCATGTTTCACCAAAATAAGGGCCACAATTTCATCGGCTGTGAAAACAGCTGTCTCTTTTTGATACGATTTTTCAGTGAATAAAGAATAAAACGTTTCAAAAAAGGCCCATTGATCTAGCCAAGCATCATTTTTGATAGCGGCAGTGATAGAGCGATATTTTTTCTTCAAACGTTTTAAAGCAAAATCAGCCAGATGTTTTTCATTATCTTCGGTAATCACTGTGCCAAAATAACGAACTTGTTCAGCTTCTGTTAAGTCTTGGAATTGATCCAACATTTTTTTAGAATGGGCTTGTTTTAATAAGTACCGTGTCCAAAGACTGGTTAATTTTTCTTTTGTGGCTGAAATTCGTTGGCGAATACTCAAATCAGCTGGTGTTTCTTGATAAAGTTTAAAAATTGTTTCTGAAGTAAATAAGGTCTGCTTTTTAAAAGTTAAAGGACGGAAAAAATGTGGCTGCACAACTGCTTTTTCAGGATTGCTTAAAAGAAACGTTGCAAATTCTTTTGAACGAATAACGTGCTCTTGCTCCGTTGCCTCAGAGCGAGTAATGCGTTCAAAATAGTCCGTTTCTTCTTCCATGGGCCATGCTTCTTTGGTAGTAAAGCGCAAAAATTGTAAAAGAGTCAAATTCAAGGGATTTCGTTCGCCTAAATTCGGTAAAACTTGAGAAATATAATCAATAAATGTTGAATTTGGTGAAAGTAATAAAATATTATCCGCCGTAATTTCTGCTCGATGTTGATAGAGTAAATAAGCAATCCGTTGCATAATCGCAGACGTTTTCCCACTACCAGCAATCCCGTTGACTAGCAGGAGTGGCTGCGTTTCGTCACGAATTATTTGATTTTGTTCTTGTTGAATGGTTGTCGTAATGTCCTTCATGTAAGGAGAAGCATCTTCTTCTAAAGAATGCAATAACACATCATCTTGAATCGCAATGGTTGTGTCAAAATAGTTGATTAATTGATCTTTTTCAATAATTAACTGTCTTTTCAAATTAAGTTGTACAGGAATGGTTTGTTGATGTGCCATGTAGGCTGTTTTCCCTAAAACATTGTCATAAAATAACGAAGCAATCGGTGAGCGCCAATCGTGAATGCGCGTTTCTTCTTCTAAAGAAGTAAAATCGTTTACGCCAATATAAAAGTTTTCTGGCTCTTCCGGGCTGTCTTCAAAAGTCACGCCAATTTTGCCAAAATAAGGAACTTGTAATAGACGTTTCACTTTGTCTAAATTTTTAGCCGTTGCTTCATTTTTTAAGTTCCACTGATCAATTTCACGGTTCTTCATTTCCAACATGGCAAACGTTTCTAAATTATCGGCATAACTATCAAAATTCAGCTTAGAATCGCGACCAAATTCTTCTAGCATATGTTTGCCATCTTTCATTGTGTTCGCCAATTGCTCTTCGTAAACTTTTTTAGCCGCTTGCAGCTCATGATAAACCGTTGTTAAATGCTGTTGTTCATAAATTTTTTCATCGGTCATGGAGATTCCTCCTTTTAATAACATGACTGAATAGTATACGTTACTTTTATCAGAAATGCAAGCGCTGTTTATGAGGAAATGGCGAATCTTGTCGCCTAGTCATTCAGATTTTTCAAGAAATATGATAAAGTAGAGAGGAGATAAAGGAGGCAATCATAATGATTTTTGATACACATACACATTTGAATGCAGAACAATTTAATGATGATATTCCAGAAACGATTGCACATGCCCAAGAATTGGGTGTTACAGAGATGGCCGTGGTCGGTTTTGATGAACCAACGATTGAAAAATCTCTTTTACTTAGTCAGGAATATGCCAATATTTATAGTATCATTGGTTGGCATCCAACAGAAGCGGGCAGCTATACGCCAGAGGTTGAACGACGATTACAAGAACAATTAACGTTGCCAAAAATTGTCGCATTAGGTGAAATCGGTCTTGATTATTACTGGATGGAGGATCCTAAAGAGGTGCAAGAAAAAGTCTTTCGCCGTCAAATTGCGATTGCTCGGGAAATGAATTTACCGTTTAGTGTGCATACGAGAGAGGCATTAGAAGATACCTATCGAATTTTAAAAGATGAAAAAATTTCAGATATTGGTGGAATCATGCATAGTTTCAGTGGCGATGCCGAGTGGATGAAGAAATTTTTAGATTTAGGTCTGCATATTTCTTTTAGTGGAGTCGTAACGTTTAAAAAGGCGTTGGATGTTCAAGAAGCGGCGATGGCGGTACCACTCGAACGAATGTTGGTGGAAACAGATGCACCCTATTTAGCTCCCGTTCCTTATCGTGGTAAACGGAATGAACCAGGCTATACACGATACGTAGTGGAAAAAATTGCTGAATTACGACAACTAACCTTTGAAGAAGTGGCAGAACAAACGAGAGTCAACGCTCATCGCTTGTTTGGGATAGATAAATGAAGGGAAAAATGAAAGTTGCAGAAATCATTGTCGTTGAAGGAAAAGACGACACACGCCGCATTCAAGAGGTAGTTGAAGCGGATACGATTGAAACGATTGGTTCTGCTATCAATGATGAAATTTTGACACAAATTGAACACGCACAAGAAACGAGAGGCGTAATTATTTTTACAGATCCAGACTATTCGGGCGAAAAAATTCGTAAAACAATAATGGAAGTCGTTCCTGATGCAAAGCATGCTTTTTTATCAAGAAAAGTCGCAGTGCCTAAAAAAAATGGCGGTAGCCTAGGGGTTGAACATGCTAGTGATGAAGCAATTATTGAAGCCTTAAAAAAAGTCGTGACACCTGTCCAAGCTGGTGAAGACTATCAAGAAATTCCTAGACAAAAACTAGTTGAATATGGTTTAATAGCGGGAGCAAATGCCAAAAAATACCGTGAATTATTAGGAGATGACCTAAGAATTGGCTATACAAATAGCAAACAGTTAGTCAAACGGTTAAGCATGTTTCGGATTACAGAAGCAGAATTGAAAGAAAGCATGACACGTATTTTAAAAGAACTTGCAAACGAAGAATAACTACATGGAGGAACAAGCGTGACGGACTATAAAGAAATTGCCACACCATCCAGAACCAAAGAAATACTAAAAAAGCATGGATTTTCATTTAAAAAGAGTTTAGGTCAAAATTTTTTAACAGAGCCTAATATTTTAAGAAAAATTGTAGAAACAGCGGGAATTAATCAGCAGACAAATGTTGTCGAAGTCGGGCCTGGAATTGGTGCATTAACAGAGCAATTAGCGATGAACGCAGCCCAAGTTGTGGCTTTTGAGATTGATGATCGCTTGATTCCTGTCTTAGCGGATACCTTAAGTCGCTATGATAATGTGACAGTGGTTCATCAGGATGTTTTAAAAGCTGACTTGGTCGAGACAACCAACCAAGTTTTTCAAGAGAAGTATCCGATTAAAGTAGTAGCGAACCTACCTTACTATATTACTACGCCAATTATGATGCATTTTTTAGAATCTTCTTTAGATGTAGCTGAAATGGTTGTGATGATGCAAAAAGAGGTCGCTGATCGAATTGCTGCTAAACCAGGAACGAAAGCTTATGGCTCATTATCAATTGCTGTCCAATATTTTATGGAAGCAAGTGTCGCCTTTATTGTGCCAAAAACAGTTTTTGTGCCGCAGCCCAATGTTGACTCGGCGATTATTAAATTGACACGCCGTGCTACACCAGCGGTGACAGTGACCAATGAAAAAGAATTTTTCAAATTAACCAAAGCCAGTTTCCAATTAAGACGTAAAACATTGTGGAATAACTTAACGCATTTTTATGGGAAAGATGAACAAACGGTGGCTTGGCTTAAAGAAAGCCTAGTTGAAGCAGAAATTGATCCTTCTAGACGTGGTGAAACATTGTCTTTAGAAGAATTCGCTCGTTTAAGTAATACTTTAGAAAAAAATAAACCAGTATAAAAAAGAACTTTCTGTTATTTATGAGAAATAACAGAAAGTTCTTTTATGTGTCTTGACACATTGCGGCTGTTCAGCTACACTTGAGAAAAACAAAAAGGTGTCATGACACCTTTAGGAGGCAGTTTTAATGAAAACAAACTCAGTAAAACGTTTAACAATTTCAGCACTTTTAATTGCAATGGGGATTATCATTCCAATGGTTATGCCAAGAATTACCATTGGTCCAGCCAGTTTTACGTTAGCAAGTCACGTCCCAGTTTTTATTGCCATGTTTATTTCTCCAGTGGTGGCAATTGCGGTTAGTCTAGGAACAGGTTTTGGGTTTTTCTTATCCGCGACACCGATTATTGCTTTACGGGCCTTATCTCATTTGATTTTTGCAGTCATTGGCGCAGTGATTTTACAAAAGCATCCAGAAATTTTAATTAATAAAGAGGGGAAATTCACTTTATTAAATGGAAAATTACAGTTGTTTAACGTGGGAATTGGAGTGATTCATTCCGCTGCCGAGCTAGTGGTTGTTTCTGTATTTTACACAATGGGCAACTTGCCAGGAACCTATTATACAGCCGGCTTCATGTATTCTATTTTTCTTTTGATGGGCGTTGGTGGATTAATTCATAGTTTGGTGGATTTCAGTATTGCCTACTTTTTAGCAAGTACCTTAAGTAAACATGTAGATATTCCAACTTTTACAGAAGCGAAACAACCCAAAGTGATAAAGAAGAAGGTTAAATTAGCATAAAGAGAATAATCGAGGCAGCCGTCATTGCGACGGCTGCCTCGAGATTTTTTTATTTAATGACTTCTTCTGTTTGAGGGTCGAAGAAATGTCCTTTGTTAATATCAAAAGCTAAGTCAATCATTTCACCAGGATGGTGGAAGTCACGAGCATCTACTTTTGAGATAAACTCTGTATCACCAATTTTTGTATAAAGCATGGATTCAGCCCCTAATAATTCAGAAACAACGACTTCAGATTTAATCACCGCATCTTTCATTGCCGTTAAAGCCACTTGTTCGCTATGAATATCTTCTGGCCGAATACCGAAAATTAATTCTTTGCCTTCATAACCATGTTCAACGAGCTCTTTGTTTCTTCCTTCAGGAATTGCTAGTTTTAAGCCATGTTGGTTAGAAATAACCCCATTGTTTAAGGTAACTTTGAAGAAATTCATGGCAGGTGAGCCGATGAACCCAGCTACGAACATGTTTTTTGGTGTATTGTAAACTTCTTTTGGTGAACCAATTTGTTGAATAAAGCCATCTTTCATAATTACGATTCGATCAGCCATAGTCATCGCTTCGGTTTGGTCATGTGTCACATAAATTGTCGTAGTTTCTAAACGTTGGTGTAGTTTAGCGATTTCAGCACGCATGGCTACACGTAATTTTGCATCCAAGTTTGATAAAGGTTCATCCATTAAAAAGACTTTGGCATCACGGACGATTGCCCGCCCAAGTGCCACACGTTGGCGTTGCCCACCAGAAAGTGCCGCAGGTTTACGCTGTAAGTACTCTGTTAAGCCCAGAATATCCGCAGCATTTTCCACCCGTTTTTTAATTTCAGCTTTATCATATTTTCTTAGTTTTAAACCAAAAGCCATGTTATCAAAAACAGTCATATGCGGATAAAGCGCATAGTTTTGGAAAACCATAGCAATATCACGATCTTTTGGCGCAACGTCATTCATGACTTTGTCCCCGATTGATAATTCTCCTTCAGTGATATCTTCTAAGCCAGCAATCATTCGCAATGTTGTTGATTTACCGCAACCAGAAGGTCCGACAAAGACGATAAATTCACGGTCTGTAATTTCTAAGTTAAAATCTGTAACAGAATAATGTTCTGCATTATCATATTTTTTATACACATTTCTAAGCGCCATTTCCACCATTTGATACGTCACTCTTTTCTTTTTGATTTGTTACTCATAGTTTAAATGAAAACGCTATCTTTCGGCAAGGGAGAATTGCACAAGAAAAAGAAGACTTTTTCGTCAAGGTGACAAAGGACAAACACTCTCAGCGGATTTATCGATAAACTTTTGTTATAATATAACAAAGACAGGAGTTGGATAACATGAAAATCGCTTTAATCGCTCATGATCGTAAAAAAACATTAATGATCAAACTAGCAACCGCTTATAAACATATTTTAGAAAAACATGAATTGTATGCAACCGGGACGACAGGCATGAAAGTGATGGAAGCAACTGGCCTACCCGTGCATTGCTTTAAATCAGGGCCATTAGGTGGGGATCAACAGATTGGCGCAATGATATCAGAAGACAACATTGATTTAGTTATTTTTTTAAGAGATCCTCTTTCTGCACAACCACATGAACCAGATGTGACGGCTTTGATTCGTCTCAGTGATGTCTATGAAATTCCTTTAGCGACCAATATTGGCAGTGCTGAAATTCTTTTGAGAGGTGTCGAGGCGGGGTTTGCGGACTTCCGTGAGGTCATCCATGAAGGCGATCGTCGACCGTTAGCTTTTTAGAGAACCTTAATGGTTATTTTGACTATTTTGTGGTATATTTTATGAGGACTTTTGTCCAAATAAAATAACAGAGTAGGAGACAAAGCGTTAAGTGCTAAAAGGATGGGATGTTGCCTTTTGGACGAAGAACATAAATAGTGTGTTGCTAGAAAGCAAAGGTTCTTACTTTGCTTATCATCAGAACAACACGTTCAGCTTTTTAATGTTCGCGGTTTTGTTTTCGCATTCGCTGCATGGTTCGTCATGTAGCAGCTCTTAGAGGAGATGCTAAAAATGACAAAGAAAAAATTTGGCACAAAATCCATTGCGTTAATGGGCGTACTCATTGCGGTGGTCGTTGTCTTTTCACGCTTTTTTGCGTATGAAACAACGTTTTTAAAAATCAGTTTCACGTTTATTCCAGAATCATTGATTGGGATGATTTTCGGACCTTTTTGGGCTGGAATCGGCACGGCGGTGGCTGATGTAGTAGGAATGTTGCTTTTTCCAAAAGCAGGCTATTTTCCTGGGTTTACTTTAAATGCCTTTTTGGCTGGTGCTATTTATGGTTATTTCTATTATAAGAAAGAAATGACATGGCAACGAGTGATTTTGGCGACATTGATGGTCACCGTTTTAATTAATATCATTTTAACTCCTTTATGGTTAAGTTTAATGTATGGAGTCAATCTAGCAAATTTTGCTTGGTGGGTGCCACGCTTAGTTAAAACAGTTATTTTCTTTCCCATTCAAGTAATTGCCACTTATTATTTAGGCAATAAAATTCCTTTTAAACGTTTATTTGGGAAACCATTATCTGAATTAGATCAATAAATTTAAAATTAAAAGAGTCACTTTTCATCATCCCAGAAAAGTGACTCTTTTTTATTGTGCTTTTTGATTAAACTGTGCTTCGTAAAGGTCACGATAATAACCCTGTTCTTTTTGCAATAATTCGTCATGGGTACCAATTTCAACCACTTGACCATTATCCATAACTAGAATTTTTTCAGCACTTTTGATTGTTGCTAAGCGATGGGCAATAACAAAACTGGTCCGGCCAGTCATCATTTGTAAAAAAGCATCCTGAATTTTTTGCTCAGTCAGCGTATCAACTGAACTGGTCGCTTCATCTAAAATAAGCATCGGCGGATTACTAATCATCGTGCGTGCAATGGTCATTAATTGTCGTTGTCCTTCAGAAATTTTAACGCCTTGGGAACCAATCTCGGTATCTAGTCCTTGAGGCAAACGCATGACGAAATCAAAAATATGGGCTTTTTTCATGGCTTCTATGATTTCTTCCTCAGAGGCTTCAGGATTACCGTACGTTAAATTTTCCCGAATGGAGCTATCGAATAGCCAAGTATCTTGGAGAACCATGCCAAAACTTTTTCGTAAGCTATCCCGAGTAATTTGAGTAATGTCGTGAGTATCAACCGTAATTTGGCCACGGTCTACCTCGTAAAAGCGCATTAACAAATTCACTAATGTTGATTTACCCGCACCAGTTCGCCCAACAATGGCAATTGTTTCTCCTGGTTCAGCAATTAAATTAAAGTTTTCGATTAAAGGTCGCGTTGGCGTGTAAGAAAAATCAACATCTTTAAATTCAACACGGCCTCGCGCTTCTTTCAAAACAATTGCGTTCGGGGCATCAGGACGTTCAACTGGTTGATCCATCATATCAAAGGTACGTTCCAATCCAGCTAAGGCTGCTTGGATTTGGTTGGTGATGCCTGAGAGTTCAATAAAAGGTTTAGAAAATTGACTAGAGTAAATGGTGAAACTGGAAATAACACCAACTGTGACTAAAGGATTGCCACTTAAAACTAACAAGCCACCGACTAATCCAATCGATAAATAAGATAAATGATCGATAAATCGAGAAAGTGGGTTGGTTAAGGAAGAAGAAAACTGAGCCTTCTGTCCTTTTTCATACAACGTTTGATTCAATGCTTCAAATGTTTCTTGCGTAGCTTGTTCTTGTTGAAAGGCTTTAACAATTTTTTGGTTGCCAACCATTTCTGAAACGAAGCCGGAAATTTCACCAACAATCGTTTGTTGAGCAGCAAAGTTTTTTTGTGAAGCTTTTGCGACAAGCCAGTTTACAATAAAAATAATCGGCGTACTGATAAGAACCACTAATGTGAGCAGGGGACTTAGCCGAATCATAAAGAGTAAGGCAACAACGACGGTGGCCATGCCAGAAAATAATTGGTTGAAGACGGCCGAGCAAGCCATTGAAATATTGTCAATATCGTTGGTAAAGCGACTGACGATATTGCCGTGTGACGTTTGGTCATAATAACTTAACGGTAATTGATTTAAATGGGCAAAGGCGTCTTTTCTCAGCTGTGTGGTCGATAAATAAGACACGCGATTACCGAGACGTTGAATCAGCCATTGACTTAGAGCGGTTACGAGTAAAATTCCTGCTAATAAACCTAAAATTTTGATGAGTTGCGCAGCATTGACTTGCCCTTTCCCAACCATTGTATCAACGGATTTACCTATATAATAAGTCATGAGGACAGTCGAAAAACCACTGAGAATTCCTAGGATTAAGGCGCCGATAATTTCTTTTGGATAGCGTAGTAAATACGGCTTAAAACGTGAGAAGGCACCAAAATGAATTTTTTTAGTTTGCATGGGTATCCTCCTCCTGTGACGCAACGATTTCTTGATACTCTTTAGAAGAAGTAAGTAATTCTTCGTGGGTGCCAAGACCAGCGACTTTTCCACTATCTAGGACTAAAATTTGATTCGCCGTAGCAATCGAGCTCACGCGTTGTGAAATTAAAATGACAGTTGTCTCTGCTCGCTCTTTTTGTAAAGCACGGCGCAGATTCAAATCTGTTTGATAGTCGAGGGCACTCAAGGAATCATCTAAAATAAGTAAATGCGGTTTTCTAATCAAGGCGCGGGCAATGGTCAACCGTTGTCTTTGTCCACCAGAAAAGTTTTTTCCGCCTTCGTTAACAGGTGTGTCTAACCCTTGGTCTAATTGTTCAACAAATTCTTTGCATTGGGCGATAGCTAATGCTTCCCAACAGTCTTCATCAGTTGCATTTGGTTTGCCCCATTGTAAGTTTTCTCGAATAGTCCCTGTAAATAAGACGGCAGTTTGTGGGACACTTGCAACTTGTTGGCGTAAAGTAAAGAGCGGCCAATCGCGCACATTTACACCATTAATAAAAAGGTTTCCTGCACTCACATCATAAAATCTGGGAATGAGTTGGGTTAAGGTACTTTTCCCGCTGCCGGTAGGTCCCGTGATACCGAGAATGGAGCCTTTAGGAATCGTAAAATTGATATTTTCCAAAGCCAAACCGGCCTCTGGTTCATAGCGAAAATCCACATGGTCAAAGGTAATATCACCAAATTGTGGAGATGTTTTTGCTGATTCTGGTGTATCTGTTAACTGGCTTTCTACAGTTAAAACCGCATTGACACGGTTTGCGGAAGCGGCGGCTCGCGTAAAAATTACCACGAGATTAGAAGCAACAATTAAAGCGAGCATCATTTGATTCATATAATTGATCAATGCTAAAACTTCCCCTTGTTGCAAGGAACCAAAAGAAACTTTTAAGCCACTAAAATAAAGTAAAAATAAAATCCCAACATTCATAATCAAAGTGGTTAAAGGCGTTAATAAAGCAGAGACATTCGATACGCGAATGTAAATATCGCCTAAATCATCTGAAGCTTTATCAACATGTCGTTGTTCTGTTTCCTTTCTAGCAAACGCACGGATCACACGGACGCCGCTTAAGTTTTGACTGATTTGACGGTTTAACCGATCCAAATATTCTTGGACTTTTTGATATAAAGGCACAGTCACTTTAATGATAATAAAGAGAATAAGGCTAAAAATTGGTAAAAGTAATAGGAAAAGAAAGCCCATCTGTACATCAATGTAAAAAGCCATGACCACAGAACCGATACTTAAAAAAGGTGTTCGAATGACCAAACGAATAAACATCGCTAAAGCCAATTGAAGCTGATTGATATCGTTTGTGATCCGAGTGATGAGGGTATCTGTACCAAAACTATTCAATTCTTTGTGTGAAAGCTGATTAATTTTCTTCATTAATTGATTTCTTAGCTCCGTCCCAAAACCTTGTGAAGCGACTGAAGCATAATATTGACAAATCATAACAAAAAATAAACCAACTAACGACATAACGAGCATCCAGAGGGCCATTTCTATGACAGTCTGTCGGTCGTTTTGACGAATACCGACATCGACTAAGTGAGCCATGAATAAGGGTAAGACTAACTCGAAACAAGCTTCTAAAAATTTGAAGATTGGACCGAGGATAATTTGTTTTCGATAATTTTTTGCGTATTTCAGTAAACCAAACATAAGATTCCTCCCTTTGCTGCTCTCATTGTAGCCTAATCTTTCAATGAAAGAAAGTTGTTCGCTACATTTTCTCAACTTCTGTTAAAATAGAAGAAAAGCGCAAAGAAGTGGAGTGTGACAGAAACGTGGAAAAAATGAGTCAGGTTATTCTGTTATTTTTTATTTATTCCTTTATCGGCTGGTTATGGGAAACGGTGTATTGTTCATTAAAAGCTAAAAAATTTGTTTATCGAGGATTTTTGGTAGGCCCCTATTGTCCTATTTATGGATTTGGGATCTTAAGCGTTCTCTATTTTGTGGAACCCTTTGAGAATAATCTCTTGGTATTGTATGTTGGCTCAGCTGTTTTAGTGACGATATTAGAATATGTCACTAGTTATGGCTTGGAAAAACTGTTTCATGCCTCTTGGTGGGATTATCATGATGTACCTTTTAATTTAAACGGTCGCGTGGCTTTACCGGTTTCTCTTTTTTGGGGATTGGGTTGTGTCTTGATTGTCAAAGTTATTCAACCAGAAATCGCCAAAGTTGTCAGCTTTTTACAAGCAACCTTTGGCAACTACTTAGCACTTTGCATAGTGATTGTAATGGGGCTTGACTTAATTTATACATTGCTGAACATGCAAGGCTTCAAAAAACTCATTACCGAGATGGGACAAACGTTGGAAACGAACCAACAAGAATTTAAGCAACGGTTGGACACAAAAATGGAAATCGCTACAGCTGATTGGCAGAAGTTAAAAGAGCGAACCAAAAAAGAGCATTTCCAAAATCGGTTAAATTTCCAACAACGTCGTTTTATTAACAATTACCCAAAACTAACTTTAAAAAACATTAAAAATTCCAAAGAAGTTCGGCATCTCTTAGAAGATTTGAAGAAAAAGGTTCAATAATTAACAAAAAATATTACAAAATATTTCAATCAATGGTCTAATGGGATGAAAAAAAGAAAAATCGTCAAAGGCCAGTTTTTAAGGCATCTTAAGAAATTCTTAAAGAATTAAGATAGAAATGGACTAATGAATAAACGCAGGATAAAAAACGAGCTGCATTTAAATTGTAATAAATTGTAACATAATTGAAATAAAACAAGCCCTCCTGACTAGTATAATGAGTAGGTGTTTTAGATAAGTTAGGAAAGGTGTTGGATTTAGTGAAGGTTAAAAAGTTGATACCATTTTTAACAACAATGATGCTTATCAATTTTGGACTTCCAGTCGCTGCGGCAGCAGAATCACTTGATTCGTTGCAAGAAAAAGAAGCGCAAGCGAAACAATCTGGGGAGTTAATTAGTAAAGAAATCAATTCAGCCTTAGACGATGTAAATGCTAAATATGCGGAAATCGAACGTTTAAAAACGCAAATTTCAAAAGCGGAAGATACGTTGAAAACTTCGAAAGAGGAAATAGAAAAAACAGAAAAAAATATTTCTCGTCGTAAAGAAGCTGTTGGCGATCGTATGAAGGATATTCAATTAAATGGCGACCAACGTACTTGGCAAGCCTTATTAGATGCAGAAAATTTATCAGATTTCTTTAATCGGGCCTACGCCATGACCGTTTTACAAAACTTTGAACGGGAAAAGATTGAAAGCTTAACTAGCGAAAAAGAAAAGTTAGCTGCATTACAAGAAAAAGTTGAAAATACGCAAACAACTTTAAAACAAAATGAAGAGAAATTACAAGTTGAAGCTTCTTCAATGAATAATAAAGTCTCTGATTTAAAAGAAAAAATGGCGAATAATGAAGAATTATTGGCTCAAATTTCGACAGACAAACAAAAAGAGCAACAACGCTTAGTCAGCGAAAAAGCAGCAGCTGAGGCACAGAAAAAACGTGCGGCACAAACTGTAAAAGCAGAAGCAGCGAAGAAACAAGCAGCTGCCGACAAACAAGCGCAAGCAGATGCAGCGGCTAAACTAGAAGCCGAAACTGTTGAAGAGTCAAGCAGTCAAACATCAAGCTCTTCTACAAGTACGGAAAGCAGTAGCTCTGAATCTTCAAGTTCAGCTAGTTCATCAGAATCGTCATCAACGACAGAATCATCGACAGGCGAACCATCAACACCAGGAACTGGCTCTGGTCGTGTGCTTCAGATGGAATCAACTGCTTATTCTTGGCGCGAAGCTGGTGCAAGTAATCTAAGTGCTACTGGCATTGACTTAAGTAAACAAAGCAATGTAGTTGCAGTTGATCCAAGTGTAATTCCTCTGGGGTCATTAGTGAAAGTCTCTGGTTATGGCTTTGCTATTGCTGGAGATACAGGTGGCGCTATTCAAGGAAATATTATTGATGTTCATTTTGATTCAGTAGACCAATGTATTGCTTGGGGACGACGTCAGGTTACAGTAGAAATTCAATAATAAATTTGTTATACTAAAGATAAGATAAAAGGAATTGGCTAAGTCAGTAATGATAGTAGCCAGTTCTTTTTTAGTTAAATGTAAAGGAGAATTACAATGATTCGCTCGGCAACAAAAGAAGACGGTCAAGCGATTGCTCGGCTAGTCCTAGTTATTTTAAAAGATATGGAGTTACCAATTTTAGAAGAAGTCTCAGAAGAACAAATGATTGACCTGTTAGCAGAGGCAACGGCGTATCCAACCTATCGCTATGGCTATCAACGAATTTTAGTTTATGAACATGCAGGTGAAGTTGCAGGGATTGCTGTTGGCTATCCTGCAGAAGATGAAAAGATTATTGATGAACCTTTAAGAGAAGTCTTTAAAAAACATGGCTTAGCAGAAGACGTTCGGCTATTTATTGAAGAAGAAACCTTGCCTAATGAATGGTATTTAGACACAATTTCTGTGGATGAACGTTTCCGCGGAATGGGAATTGGTTCTAAGTTATTAGATGCTTTACCTGAAGTAGCCAAAGCTAGCGGGAAGCAAGCCTTGGGTCTAAATGTTGATTTTGACAATCCAGGGGCGAGAAAGTTATATGCAAGCAAAGGCTTTAAAGATGTCACAACCATGACTATTAGTGGCCACTTATACAATCATATGCAGAAAGAAGTGTAAAAATAACGAAGCTAAAGTCAATCACTTTAGCTTCGTTATTGTTCATTAATCCGTTAAAGGATCAAAATCTAATCCAAAATCATCGGAAGTTTTTTGTTTTTTCTTATTATATAACCAGTAGTCAAGGACAGCTGCTATGCAGATGCACAACGGTGCGTCGGCATCATTGGCAACAGTTAAAACAAAATAGTCGCCTGTACAAAGCATGGTTTTATCCATTGACATGATTTTTTTACGGACTTGATAAATTGAATATTGGTGCGCTTTGATATCCCCAACAACTGCCCAGCGAAGACCTTGAACATAATAGAAATCAGCATTCAAATTGAACAGTTTTCGTAGAGTACCCACTTTTTCGAAACGCTGGTATAACTCAAAGCGTGTACCAAAAGTCCAAGAAACTTGTTTAATACTGGCTAAAATTTCTCCGTTCATTGCATATAAAGAAAGCGCATCTCCTCGTGTGCCCCAGCGCCCCACCAATAGAAAAAGTGAACGGCCTGCTTGGTCTTTCACGATGGTTCGCGTAACTTTTCCTAACTGTTGTTCTTGAATAAAAAATTCAGACACGGCACGATCTCCTTTCTATATATAAATGAGTGCTGTAACTGGTAGTGCTGATTACAAATTTTCTCTTATTGCACGCAGGATGGCTTCGCCAACACCATTTTCTAAATTAGTGGCTGTTTCATATTTAGCATATTCTTTTAATTCCAGTTCGGCATTGCCCATTGCAAAACTTACTCCGGCCCATTGAATCATGCTGACGTCATTTAAGTTATCACCAATAGTCATGACTTGTTCAGCTGGAATCCCACGTTCTTTAGCGACGCGCGCAACCGCAATCCCTTTTTGTGCTAGGCGGTGGTTAATTTCAATATTATTAAGTGCAGAAGAGGTGACAACCAAATCATCTAGTTCTTCTACTTCCATCCCAGCGGGACCTAATACTTTTGGCCCATCCATACTGAAGCCAATAATTTTAAGGACTTCAATTGAATCATCTTTTAAAATGTCTTCTAAACGATCAACATAGGTAATATGCAATAAAGATAGGTGGGCTGAAGCCATGGCAATCGCCACTTTATAAGTTAAATGGGGCATGGATTCTGCAATATGAGCGGCAAAGTTTTCAATTCTTTTTTCTTGATGTTCAGAAAAAATACCTTTATTTGTAGAGATTTCATAGTAAACATTGTGTTGACTTAAAATAGTTAGTACTTCTGTTACTGTTTCTTTTTCGATCCCAGCCGTGAAAAGTGAGTGTCCATCTTTGTCGAACACTTGGGCGCCGTTTAAAGTAATCATGGCGCAGTCAATTCCAGCTTCTTCTAACGCGGGTTTCGCTTCGGTATATGCGCGGCCAGTAGCAACCATAAATTCGATTCCTAAACGTTCCGCTTCGCGAATTGCTGAAGCGTTATCATTTGTGATGCTCATTTTTGCATCTAAAAGTGTTCCATCCATATCTGAAGCAATTAATTTAATCATCGATTCTCTACACCTCATTATCTATTTAAAGCTTACCTATAGTTTACCACGTTTTTCCAAGAGAAAGTACCCAGAAATTTCTTGTCAGGTTTGGAGAAATTCGTTATGCTTAGAGAGAGAAGGAGTGAGCATTATGAAAGAAATTATTCACAATAGTTGGCAAACCGTTTTATCTGCTGAATTTGAAAAACCGTATTATCAAGAATTGCGGGAATTTTTGAAAAAAGAATATCAGACACAAACGATTTATCCAGATATGTATCATTTATTTTCAGCGTTAGAACTAACCCCTTTTGAAGAAGTAAAAGTAGTGATTTTGGGACAAGACCCATATCATGGACCCAATCAAGCACACGGACTAAGTTTCTCTGTCCAGCCAGGTGTGAAAGTGCCGCCATCTCTTGCGAATATTTACAAAGAATTACAAGCTGATTTAGGGTACCAACCCGTCAACCATGGCTTTTTAGAAAGCTGGGCCAAACAAGGCGTGTTATTATTAAATACTGTGTTGACCGTTCGGGCAGGTCAAGCCTATTCCCATCGAGGCAAAGGGTGGGAGCAACTGACAGATGTCATTATCGAAAAGTTGAATGAGCGTGAAAAACCTGTTGTTTTCATTTTATGGGGTCGTCCTGCTCAAGAAAAAATTAAAATGATTGATACGACTCGGCATGTGATTATCAAATCGCCACATCCAAGTCCATTGTCAGCACATCGTGGTTTTTTTGGCTCACGTCCGTTTTCTCAAGCGAATACCGCTCTAGAACATTTAGGGGAAACGCCGATTGATTGGCAGCTGCCTGAAACAGTGTAGTGCAACAGTGTGGGCTGTTATAGTGTAGAAAAGTTAGTTTGTGAAAAGTTTATCGGATTATTGGTTTTTTTGACTAATACAGCTAGAAAAAACTGTTATTTTCTTTGAGAATAGTGTATGATGGATTTTGTAAATATAAAACTGGAGGGTTTATCGTGGAATTATTCGATAGCTTAAAATTTAAAGTCGTACGCCGTAATATCAAAATTGTTTTCCCTGAAGCAACAGATCCTAGAATCTTAGGTGCTGCTGCCCGCTTAAAATCTGATGAATTAGTAGAACCAATCTTAATTGGTGATCCAACAGATATCGCAAATGCTGCTATGGCTCGTGGAATCAACACATCAAACTTTATTATTGTCAACCCAAATGATTATGAAAAATGGGATGAAATGGTCGAAGCATTTGTTGAACGCCGTAATGGAAAAGCTACTAAAGAAGATGCTGAAAAAATCTTAAAAGATGTCAACTATTTCGGTACTATGTTAACTTATATGGGTATTGCTGATGGTATGGTTAGTGGTGCTATCCACTCAACAGGTGATACAGTTCGTCCTGCGTTACAAATTATTAAAACAAAACCAGGCGTGAGCCGTACAAGTGGTGCCTTCTTAATGATTCGTGGTCGTGACCAAGAAAGATATTTATTCTCAGACTGCGCGATTAACGTGAACCCAACTGCACAAGAATTAGCTGAAATTGCTGTTGATAGTGCCAAAACAGCTGAATTATTTGACATTGAACCAAAAGTTTCATTGTTAAGTTTTTCAACAAAAGGTTCTGCAAAAGCACCAGAAGTAACAAAAGTTGCTGAAGCTACAAAAATTGCGCAAGAATTAGCACCTGAATATGCGATTGATGGTGAATTACAATTTGATGCTTCTTATGTATCTTCTGTCGCACAATTAAAAGCGCCCAACTCAAAAGTTGCTGGGGAAGCAACAGTCTTTGTATTCCCAGATTTACAATCAGGAAATATTGGCTACAAAATTGCTCAACGTTTAGGTAACTTTGAAGCAATTGGCCCAATCTTACAAGGATTGAATAAACCAGTTTCTGACTTATCACGTGGCGCAAACGAAGAAGATGTTTATAAATTATCAATCATTACAGCTGCTCAAACATTAATGAACGACTAATTAGCTATGTCGAAGCATTATAAATAAGCAAAGTAGAAGTTGAGGTTCCCAGGACACTTGGACCTCAACTTTATTTTTTTGAAGCTGCCACTAGTCAACTTATTGAATTTTCGGTATACTTTCATACATAGATTCTTGCAGATGGGAGGCAAAAAAATGAACATTGTCCTGAACAATCCATTGGAAACAGAAGCGATTGCTAAAATTATTGGACAAAAGGCACAAGCTGGTGATGTAATTGTCCTGACTGGTGATTTAGGGGCCGGTAAGACGACAATGGCGAAAGGGATTGCTTTAGGATTAGGCATTTCCCAAATGATTAAAAGTCCCACCTATACGATTATCCGAGAATATCCACAAGGACGACTTCCGTTATACCATATGGATGTCTACCGTGTTGAAGAGGGTGCGGATGAATTAGGGTTAGATGAGTATTTTGAAGGAGATGGGCTATCCGTTGTAGAATGGGGCGGCTTGATTGAAGAAGAATTGCCAGAAGATTATTTAGAAATTATTTTAAATAAAGATTCTCAAGAAGCTGACAAGAGAGTTCTTGAATTCCGCGGAACTGGTCCGTTGGCAGAAGAAAGAATAGCAGAGATTCTGCAAACGTGGGAGGCTCGCGAATATGATTGAACAAACATTTTCTATTCGAGAAGCAGTTCCTACCGATGCGGATCAATTACTATCTGTGATGTCAAAAATTGGGAGTGAAACGCCCTATTTGGTAATGGATGAGCGAGGAATGGCCATGTCGACAACAGAATTGGCTGAAAATCTAGCAACACTCTATGAATCGCCAAATAATGTTTTATTGGTGGCATTAGCGGGAGAAGCGATCATTGGTACAGCTTCTGTGTCTGCATCTTCTAAAAAGCGGATGGAGCATATTGGTGAAATCGGCATTAGTATTTTAAAAGAGTACTGGGGCTATGGACTAGGCAGTATCCTGATGGAAGAACTTATTTGCTGGGCGCGTGAAAGTCATGTTATTCGTCGTTTGGAATTAACGGTACAGGATCGCAATCAACGAGCGATTCACGTCTATAAAAAATTAGGGTTTGAAACAGAAGCAATTATGCCTCGGGGCGCCAAAACAGATCAAGGTGAATTTTTAGATGTTCATTTAATGCGTTTGCTGATTGATTAATTATTAGTTAATAATTTTAATTTATTAAATAATCGAACGATAATTGCACGAAAAAACAAAATTTTCGCAATTATCGTTTGTTTCATATTTATTTTTCTGATATTTTTGTTATAATTATAGAAGAATTTAACGAAAAAATGAAAATTTATTTTGGGAAGGAATGTAAGAAATGGCGAAGGCAACGAAAATGAATGTTAACTACCGGGAGTCAATCTTGGATCGTGCGTATCGTTTAGAGCTAATAAAAAAAGACGAGTATGCAAAACATCAAGAAAAATTATCATTATTAAATGAAAAATTGTCTGACGGGGAACCAGCTCAATTTGATGCAAAAGAAGAAACGTTTTGGAAAAAAATTTCGCAAAAAGTTATTTTATAAAAGTAATACATACGAATAAGAGCGTACACATAGAAAGAAGCGTAAGCAGTTCGACACTGCTTACGCTTCTTTTTTAATGAATAGGAATAACTGTTTCACGCTTAATTAATTTGTGAGGAATAACGAGGCGGACACCATTCGTCAATTCTTCGTGGATTAATTCATATAATTTTTTCATCGCCATTCGACCTAACTCTGACGTGTCGATGTCAATGCTTGTTAGATAAGGATGTGTCAATGTTGAAAAGATTGAGTTGTTAAAACTGATAATGGATAATGTTTCAGGAACTTGATAACCATAGATTTGCGCAAGTTGCATCGTCCGTAGAGCAAAGATATCATCAATCACTACCAACGCAGTGGCATTATTTTGATGAAGAATGTCATCGAAAGCCATGTAATCTTCAGGTTTTTCTAACGCAACACTAGGCAAAACGGTTAATCCTTGCATCATCATTGCTTTTTGATAACCAAAGTAACGTTCAAAGTACAAACTTTCATGCGTTGTATTGGTCACAAATAAAATATTTTTATGGCCGTTTTCAATTAAAAATTCCGTCGCTTGTTTCCCTAATAATTGATTATCATTATCCACGTAAACTATTTCCGTTTCATGTTGGTAAGGTTGACCGATTAGAGTAAAGGGAATATTGTTTTGGTATAAGTAATCAATGACGGGATCCTTACTATCTGAATACACAAGAATAAAACCGTCCACTTGCTTTTGAAGATGCATCCTTTTGACGTTTTCCAGTAGTACATCAAAACTTTTGGCAGTTGCAATAGCAGTAGTCATGTCGTAAAGACGGGCTTCCTCGTTGATGGCTTCCATAATTTCTAAATAAAATGGATTGCCTAACCGTTCTTTCGAATCTAAAGGAGGTAAAATTACGCCAATGGCACTTGAAATTCGTTTGCCCAAATTCCGTGCCGTCATATTTGGCACATAGCCTAAGTCATCCATGACTTTTCGCACTTTCTTTTTTGTCGATTCAGAAATACTTGGATGATCGTTAATGACACGCGAAACGGTTGAAGTTGCAACCCCCGCTTTCTTAGCGACATCTTTTACTGTAATTGCCATTTTTGCCACGCCTTTCTTAGTGATTATAGAAGGTTAAATTGATAAACCGTTTGGTAGGTTTGCTTATTATCAGCTGGTAATAAAATAGAGCCCCACTGAGGATGATGAACAATGTCTGGATACTCTTGTGGTTCAATTGCTAAGCCATAGTTTGAATGCATCGCTTGTCCATTTATAGAAAAAGGAGCCTCAAAACCAGTCGTAGAAAATAATACCATACTTTGGTTCGTTGTTGCTATCGTCATTTTTCTTCCAGAAGTAGGTTCTTGTAAGCGTAATTGTGGCTGTCTTAAGTCAGAGCCAACTAAGGGGAAAACATCATCTAACCCAGTTGGATAGTGTTGGAGGATTGTTTCGATAGGTGTCAGTTCATTAAACTGTATGGGTAGTTCAGAAGCTGGCAAAATCCGTCCAGTAGGCAGCTTATTATCGTCTAATTCTAACATACCTTGGCAGTTCAAAGATAGCGAATGTGACAGAATATCTAACTTTCCATCACCAGATAAATTAAAGTAGGCATGGTTTGTAGGATTAAAAAGTGTTTCCTGTTTACTCCGTCCAGTACTGATCATTCGTAAACGATTATCCTCTAGCTGATAGGTGATGGTAGCATCAATTGGTCCGGGATAACCAGAAATGGTGTCGGTTAAATGAAAAGCGACGCCAATGATATCATTTTTTTCAAAGGGCTCGACTGTCCAATATTGAAAAGACCAACCCTTTGAGCCACCATGGATATGATGACCGTCGCTGTTTTGTTCTAATGTTCCATTTTGCCAATGGCCATTACGAATGCGTCCAGCAACTGGTCCAACAGTGGCGCCGAAAAAGCTTTGATCCTTTAAGACATCTTGATAAGAATCATACGCTAAAAGGATATTTTCCCAATGATTATTTTTGTTTGGCATCAAAAGTTGATGGAGGCGCGCGCCATAATTGAGAAGAACGACTTCTAAAAAGTCGTTCTTCAAAGTAATTTTTTTTAAGTTTGTGTTTGGAATATCGGTTACAGTGATACGATTATGCTTCATGATCCAGCCACACTTTTTTTAAGTAATCAAACGTTAAAGCGCTCGTCTCTGGTACGATTGGCAACCCTTCACCTAAATCTTCTTTGCGGCCAACGCCAACAGGCTGCGCTCCACTAGCAAGAATCGCTTGAATCCCAGCTTGGGCATCTTCAATGCCAAGACATTCTGCTGGTGTCAAATCGATTTCTTTCGCAGCTAAAATGAAAATATCTGGAGCAGGTTTGCCCGCCTGAACGTCTGCTGGATTAGCAATGGCATCAAAAAGGGGCGTCAATTGCATTTTTTCTAAAAGGAAAGGTCCATTTTTACTTGCAGAAGCCAAGGCAATCTTAATATTGGCCTCACGCAATTCCGTTAATAAAGAGAGAATTCCTGGATAGACATCTTCAGGCGTAATCGCTTGGATCATTTCCAAGTAATAATCGTTTTTCCGTTGCGCTAACTGGGCAAATTCTTCAGAAGAAAACGTGCCTTCTTTTTTTCCGTATTTTAACAGTAACTGCAGAGAATCTTCACGGCTTACACCTTTCAGTTGTTCGTTGAAAACACGGTCAATGGAAATCCCAATTTCGTTCCCTAATTTTTTCCAAGCGTGGTAATGAAATTCTGCTGTATCAGTAATAACGCCATCTAAATCAAACAAAACGCCTTTAAACATGAACTTCTTCCTTTCTAATCGGTAAAACTAATCGATCTTTTAATGTGTATTGTTGATCGTAAACAGTCAATGGAATTGCTGGGCCGTCGAGTAAAGTGAAGGCCACTTGGTCTGCTGCAACTTCAACAAATAGTAAACGATTCCGATAATTGATGTGGAATGAGTAGGCTGTCCATGTCGCTGGTAAAAAGGGTGCAAATTTTAGTTGTTGATGGTCCGTTTTCATTTGGGCAAAACCTTGAACAATCGCTAGCCAACTACCAGTCATTGAGGTAATGTGTAAGCCATCTTCTGTATCATTATTGTAATTATCTAAGTCAAGGCGCGCTGTTCGTTGATACATTTCCACTGCTTTTTCTTCCATGCCTAATTCAGCAGCTAACACAGCATGAATGCTTGGTGAAAGGGAAGATTCATGGACAGTCATTGGTTCGTAAAAATTAAAGTTCCGGCGTTTTTCTTCTAAAGAAAAGGCGTCATTGAAGAAATAAATTCCTTGAAGAACATCGGCTTGTTTAATGAAACAAGACCGCAAAATTTTATCCCATGACCAATGTTGATTTAAAGGCAGCTCACTAAGTGGTAAATCAGAAACAGGCATTAAATCTTTATCTAAGAAAGTGTCATGTTGTACAAAAATGCCTAATTCATTATCCACTGGGAAGTACATATTTTCTACAATGTCTGCCCATTTAGCTAATTCGTCGTCTGCGATTTTGAGCGTTGTTTCTTCTTGGAATTTTAAATAAGACTCACGGGTGTAACGTAGAACCCACGCAGCGATGGTATTGGTATACCAGTTATTGTTGATATTATTTTCATATTCATTTGGCCCCGTTACGCCATGAATCATATATTGTTTATGACGTTGGGAGAAGTGGACCCGATCTGCCCAAAAACGAGCAATTGCCACAAGCACTTCAAGCCCAGCATCTTTTAGATAGTCTTCGTCTCCTGTATAGTTGACATAATTATAAATCGCGTAAGCAATCGCGCCATTTCTGTGAATCTCTTCAAAAGTGATTTCCCATTCGTTATGACATTCCACACCAGTAAAAGTAACCATTGGGTAAAGGGCTCCCTTTAACCCCTGTTGTTGGGCGTTATGAATGGCTTGAGGCAATTGATTGTGGCGATATTTCAGTAGATTTTTAGTAACTTCGGGCTTAGCCAACGCCAAGTAAAGTGGGACAGCATATGCTTCGGTATCCCAGTATGTGGCACCGCCATATTTTTCGCCAGTAAAGCCTTTTGGTCCGATATTTAAACGATCGTCTTCACCATAGTAGGTTGAGAAAAGTTGGAAAAGATTAAAACGAATGCCTTGTTGGGCTTCGTCATCTCCTTCAATAACAACATCAGCTAATTGCCAACGTTTTGCCCAAGCGGCAGCTTGACCAGCTTTTGCTTCAGGGTACAAGGTAGTCATTTCTGCAAATAATTCGTTTATTCGTGCGATTTGTTGCGTTTCTGGCACATCACGGCTGGTAACGACAAGCACTTCTTTTGTGATGGCGGTCGTATCACCTTCGTTTAAGGACACTGTCAATTCTGCGGTTAAAGCCAAGGGCTGTTGTGTATATGTAGGCACAACAGAGGCTCCATCGATGAAATGACGCATGCCCGCAGTCACTGTAAAACGCTCTATTTCAAAGTTGTTAGGAATGGTCTTAGTCGTAACAAAGCCAAGTGTTTTTTGTGTTTCAATAGCTATTTCTTCCCAAAAATGTTCTTCATAATTGCTATCTTCATTTTGAACATCGCCATCCAATTTTGAGTGCAGGGTGATTATGCCTGTACCTTCCAGCATTTCAATTGTTAAGTGGATGTAAGCTGCTTCCTTTTTTTCTAAGCTTAAAAAACGTTCAAAAGAGAAGCGCACCTTGTTCTTCGGTGTTTGGATGGTGAATTGCCGAGAAAGAACCCCATTTTGCATGTTTAATTCTAAAGAAAAATCTTCGTAAGGGGTGGTGGCTAAATCAATTGTTTGTCCATCAATTTGTAAATCCATTGCGATGAAATTAATTGCGTTAATCACTTTGCCAAAATATTCAGGGTAACCATTTTTCCACCAACCAACACGTGTTTTGTCTGGATACCAAACACCTGCTAAATAGGTTCCTTGATGGTGGTCGCCAGAATAATGCTCTTCAAAATTTCCCCGCATCCCCATATAGCCATTTCCAATGCTCGTTAATGATTCTTGTAGACGTAAATTTTCTTTATCTAAGTGTGTAGTACGGATTTTCCAAGGATCAATTTGGAATAAACGTTTGATTTGTTTCATGAGAATCCCCCTCAGTGATTTTATTGATAGGTCTATCATAAACGCAACCGATTGCATAAGTCAATAGTCAATGCTTAAAAAGTTAATCTTATGGAATAAAAGCTGTAACAAAGGTAGAATAGAGGGATCTTTATTTGCTTTATTAAAAGACAAAATAAAAAATGATTAAGTAGTAGGGATTTGTTTTCCGCAATATTTTTGAAATTAAAGCATTTACAAAAAGGAAACAGGGGTATATAATGGCAACATAACGAAACCGATTGCATAAGGAGTGGCAGGAATGAAAAAAATGTTTAGTTTTGAATTTTGGCAAAAATTCGGAAAAGCTTTAATGGTCGTTGTGGCAGTAATGCCCGCAGCGGGTTTAATGATTAGTATTGGGAAATCGCTTCCCTTAATCGATCCTAATTTAGGCTTGTTAGTAACAACAGGCGGAGTTCTAGAGAGTATCGGTTGGGCAATTATTGGCAACTTACATTTACTATTTGCGTTAGCAATAGGTGGTAGTTGGGCCAAAGATCGTGCAGGTGGAGCATTCGCAGCGGGGATTTCTTTTGTTTTAATCAATCGGATTACTGGAGCCATTTTTGGTGTAACAAATGAAATGTTGGCAGATGAACAAGCTTTCACGCATACCTTATTTGGCACCAAGATTATGGTCAAGGGATTCTTTACAAGTGTCTTAGAAGCTCCGGCATTAAATATGGGTGTCTTTGTAGGGATTATTGCTGGTTTTGTCGGTGCGATGGCTTACAACAAATATTACAATTATCGGAAATTACCAGATGCGCTATCATTTTTTAATGGTAAACGATTTGTCCCTTTTGTTGTTATTTTATGGTCAACAATTGTCTCAATTGTATTAGCACTTATTTGGCCAAATATTCAAGCGGGGATTAATAATTTTGGGTTATGGATTGCGCAATCTCAAGACAGTGCGCCTATTTTAGCGCCATTCTTATATGGAACGTTGGAACGTTTGTTATTACCTTTTGGGTTACATCATATGTTGACGATTCCAATCAACTATACACAATTAGGTGGAACGTATGAAATTTTATCTGGCGCACAAGCTGGAACACAAGTTTTTGGTCAAGATCCTTTATGGTTGGCTTGGGCAACAGACTTAGTGAATCTTAAAGGCGCTGGTGACATGAGCAAGTATCAGTTTGTTTTAGAAAATTGGACACCGGCTCGATTCAAAGTAGGCCAAATGATTGGTTCTTCAGGAATTTTAATGGGGATGGCTTTGGCTATGTATCGTAATGTCGATGCAGATAAAAAAGCTAAATATAAATCAATGTATTTTTCTGCTGCTTTAGCTGTTTTCTTAACTGGTGTGACAGAGCCGTTAGAATTCATGTTTATGTTTGCAGCAGTGCCGCTTTATGTGATTTATGCCGTGATTCAAGGTGCTGCTTTTGCAATGGCTGATATTTTACCATTGCGTGTGCATTCGTTTGGAAATATTGAATTGTTAACAAGAACACCGCTAGCAATAAAAGCTGGTTTAGGTGGCGATTTAATCAATTTTGTTTTAATGGTCATCGTTTTTGGCGTAGTAACTTACTTCTTAGCGAATTTCTTAATTAAAAAATTTAATTACGCAACACCTGGAAGAAATGGAAACTATGACAATGATAACGGCGAAGAAATCGCATCTGGCGCGGCTGGTTCAGGCGTCGTCGATCAGCAAATCGCGCAAATTGTTTACTTACTTGGCGGTAAACAAAATATCAAAGAAGTTGATGCATGTATGACACGCTTACGTGTCAGTGTAAAGGATCGAGAAAAAGTCGGTTCGGAAGAGGCATGGAAACGGGCAGGTGCAATGGGCTTGATTGTGAAAGATAATGGCGTTCAAGCCGTTTATGGACCAAAAGCCGATGTTTTAAAATCCGATATTGAAGATTTACTAGCTTCTGGCGTTGACATTCCAGAACCAGTTATAGCAGAAAGTACAACAGAAGCGACAACGACGAATTTCTTAGGCAAGAAAAAAGATTTCGTGGCTGTGGCGACAGGGGAAGTTATTCCAATGACGCAAGTCAATGATCCTGTCTTTTCACAAAAAATGATGGGGGATGGATTTGCGGTTAAGCCTCTAGAAGGAGAGGTGGTGGCACCAATTTCAGGGAAAGTTCTAAGTGTTTTCCCAAGTAAACATGCGATTGGGCTACAAACAGAAGAAGGCATCGAAGTACTTGTCCATATGGGGATTGATACAGTCGAAATGGCAACTCCTGCTTTTGAATCTTTTGTTAAAGAAGGACAATCATTGAAAGCCGGTGCGAAACTAGCTAAAATGAACTTAGATGTGATTGAACAAGCTGGCAAAGAAACAACGATTATTGTCGCTTTTACAAACAGCGACAAAGTGCAACAAGTAGTCATCAATCAACTAGGAACCGCCACTGCGGGAACTGTGATCGGACAGATTGAAATTTAAATGATTAGGTCTGGCGCAATCAATAATTGTGATTGTGCCAGACCTAATAGCATGTAAGGGAGGGTGAAAAGATGAATCTTTTAACAATCAATACTCATAGCTGGTTAGAAGAAGAACCGTTAAAAAAATTAGAGGAGATTGCCAAGGTGATTTTATCTTCTGAAAGTGAAATAATTGCTTTACAAGAAGTGAACCAGAAAGTCGCTTCTAAGAAAGCGCCGTTAGAACAGTTAACTACTTTTTGTCCTGTGGTGACCCAAACACCGATCCATGAAGATAATTTTGCTTATTTAATCGTTCAATACCTAGCTGAAAAAGGCCAACACTATTATTGGAGCTGGGAAATGAGCCACATTGGTTACGCTATTTATGAAGAAGGGAATGCACTACTTTCGAAATGTCCGTTGACTAGTGAAGCTCTCCTTATTTCAGAAAGCCAAGAATCAATGAATTATCGAACAAGAAAAATCTTAGTAGCGGAGACAGAGAGTTCAAAAGGTCCGCTTACTGTTGTCTCTGGTCACTTTTCTTGGTGGGAAACACCCTGTACAGGTTTTGCCTATGAATGGCTACAATTAGAGAAATACTTAGCGACGCGGCAACAACCGTTAGTCATTTTAGGCGATTTAAACAACCCAGCTGGTACAACTGGCTATCAATTAGTAGAAAATAGTTACTTGCCGATTCAAGATGCGTTTGTTGTAGCGGAAGAGACAAGCGGTGAAGCGACAGTAGAGAAAAAAATAGATGGTTGGGAAGAAAATGAAGCAGCCTTGCGGATTGACTACGCATTTGTTCCAAAACAGTGGCACGTGCGAAAATATGAAGTAATTTTTGATGGTAGGGAAACGCCGATAGTCAGTGATCATTTTGGCTTACTCATTCAATTAAAATAAGAAAAAGCGCTGAATTTTCAGCGCTTTTTCTTATTCACTCACTCATGTAACTATTCCTCTCAGTTTTGTTTGGCTAATTCTTGATCCCGAAGGATAGTGGCCTCAATCCCTTTAATGACTGTTGAAATAAACGCATTGTTTTCTAATTCGACAATCCCTGCAACCGTGGTTCCACCAGGAGAACTGACCTGATCGATTAAAGTCCAAGGATTTTCTGTACTATTCGCCAAAGTTTGAGCGCTGCCTAGTACAGCTTGTGTGGCAATTTCTAAGGCTAACTCTTTGTTCATGCCATTTTTAACGGCTGCTCGGGCAATCGAATCAATAAATAAGAAAGAATACGCAGGAGTGCTACCTGCAATAGCAGTAAAAATCGAAAAATACTGTTCCTCTAATTCCCAAGCTTGGCCAACTGATCGAAACAACGATAAAACAGTCTGGATGTCTTCAGGGGATGTAAAAGCATTGCCACAAACAGCTGCTGCGCCTGCGCCAATCAGTGCATTCATATTAGGCATCACACGAACAAGACGAAGCGATTGAGTGGTCTCAAACAGTTGATACAATTCTGCAATAGTCGTACCTGCTGCAATGGAAACAATTAACGGTTGCTTGTCTAAAATTGCTTCTTTTGCTTCAAGTAAAGCTGCTTGAACGAATTGCGGTTTTACCGCTAAAATAACTAAGTCAGCTACTGCAATGGCTTCTTGTGGCGAAGCGACCGCATGTGCACCAATTTCTTGTGCAAAAGCGGCGGTTTTTTCGACTTGAATATCATAAAAATAAAGGTTTTCTGCGGCAATAAATTGCTTTTTTAGCGCACCTTTGGCAATGGCGGATGCCATATTTCCAGCACCGATAAAACTAATTTTCATAAAAATTCCTCCTAAAAACTGTTGAATTTCTTTTTTCGTGTTACCATGTATCTAGTATAGAAGGAAACGCCAAAGAAAAAAATAGAGGGAGTAAAGTAAAAAGTGTTGGATTATGAGGTGATTAATTGGCAAGCAAAGAAGAGCAATATGCAGCATTTTATCAGTTTTTAGAGACCTTAGATTGTTATTTAACCACTACTAGTGCTCTTGAAAATGAAGTAGCGCAATTTAAGGAAAATCCGCATCGAGAAATTGCGGGCTTCATGCTGGCATCTTCGGAAACGATTGACGTTCCGAAAGGATTTATTCGGATGCTGTATTGTTTAGAACAAGATGGCAATGCTTATTTGGATCAACAAAGGTGTTCGTTTTCGGCTGGCCAAGTCATGATTGTCAATGAGGCAACCTCGGTTAGCTATCAGGGGCAGGGAATGTCTATGATTATATTTTATTTTAAAAAGCACTATTTTCTTGATACGCTCTTAAATCAGCTGGCGGAAGAACCAGTCATGTATCGTTTTTTTACAGAAATTGCTAGCAGTGAATTTGAAAACATTCCTCGATATTTCGTTTTTGCCAGCCAGCCAAATTCGGATGTTCACGTCTATTCGCTATTATTGCTGAAACAAATTGTGAAAATGGCCTATTTTAATAATAAAGTGACCAAAGCGGCCTTTGTTTTGCTAGTGGTGGAACTAGGTCAACTGCCTAGAGAATCTTTAAAGATGCAAGATGATTATTTGTCGAATCATCAACGTGTTGAGGTGATTTTAGCGTATATTGAGCAACAGATTGCGCATGTCACTTTAGCAGAAGTCGCCGCTAAATTTCATTTTCATCCGAATTACTTATCGAATTTTTTAAAAGACAAAACAAACAAAACGTTTACGGAAATTGTCTTAGACTACCGAATCCAATTGGCGAAAAACTACTTGAAGCAAACAGATTTATCGATTCAAACGATTGTTGAACGAATCGGCTATCAAGACAAAGCCTTTTTTTATAAACGTTTTAAAGAAGAAATGGGCATGACTCCAAAACAATATCGACAGAAAGAAGGAATGGCAGATGTATGAAGAAGTCTTTGAAGAATTTCAGTTAACTGTAGTAGAATTACCAATCGAATTCGTTGATGATTTGCCTGTCTATCGCGGACATTTAAAAGAATTAACGTTTCTTTCAGCGGAAGCCTCTTCACGAAAAAAACTATATCAACAGCTTTTACAGGCTTATTTGTTGTATAGAGAGGAGAATCAAGCAGTTGTTGAAGAGGAAGAAATAACCTCCTCATTATTGTCTACAGAACAGTTATTAAAATACTATGATGGTGAAACGTTCGATGGGTTTCAGTTGCCATCAAATGAATAAGAAAGCAGGAGAACAGATGGATGCAATGGCAAAAATTAATCAATTTCGTGATGAAAGAAATTGGCGCCCCCACCATAATGAAAAAGATTTGGCGCTCTCAATTTGTTTAGAAGCGGCAGAATTGTTAGAACTTTTTCAATGGAAAACAGCAGAAGAAGGCATCAAACAAGAAGAACGAATCAAAGAAGAATTGGCTGATGTTCTCATTTACTCCTACATGATGGCTGATAATTTAGGGTTTGATTTGGACGAAATTATCGAAGAAAAGTTGAAGAAAAATGCGGTGAAATATCCAGTGCCAGAAAAATAAGTGTTGAAACAAATGAATCGAAGAACTTCTAAAAAAGAATAACGAAGTGGAAAATAGCCAGTATTAAGAAATTCTGAAGGGTTTGCGGAAAACAGAAATAAAAAGTAGCTTTCTGCTGCAAAAAATTTTAAGGAGGAACAATCAATGATTACAGGCACAGAAATTGATTTTATTGTTAGTGATAGTTTAAAGGCATTAGCTTTATATAAAGAAATCTTTGAGGTCCATGTAGTTGAAGCGACAAAGTATCCTGTTGGAAGGAATGAAGTAGTGTTTAACTTATATGATACTCGGTTCCATATGTTAGATGCTAATGAAGAATTTGGTTTAAAAGCACCAGATTCAGAACATCCCAATACAATTTGGTTCAATATCACGGTAGCAGATATTGTGCAAACTCATAAAAAAGCCTTAGCAAATAAGTGCATTGAGATGCAACCAGTTACAGAAATGATGGAAGGAGCTATTCAAAATTCGTTATTTGTTGATCCATTTGGTTACATGTGGATGGTACATCAAATTAACCAAGAACTAAATTTTGAAGAGCGAACAGAAATTTTAGAAAAAGAAATGTAGTAAGGAGTGGTTCTCAGAGATGAGTACCACTTTTTTTATTTTACAATAGAAGTAAAATACCAATGATCCTGTAGTGATCAACAAGACAGTAAAAAATTGGAGATAGAAAGTCAGTGTGTCATAGAAATACAGCAATATTCTCTAATAATTAATCTAACGTTAAAAAAATTGAGAAAATGCCAGATTGATTTTTGATAAACTGTAAACAAAGAAAAACTGGCTGTAAAAATCTTGATAAAACAATGGAATAAAAGGAGAAAGCGAAAGATTAATTCTTGTATGTAGATACAAAGGGAGACTAAATGAATGAAAAACAAAAAGCGAATAAAATTTGGTATCTTAATCGCAGTAATATCAGTAGCCATAATCGGCACGATTGGAGTGAAAAAAATGACTGAACCAACAGAAAAAGAAAAACAAATTGCTTTTTTGAAAGAGCATGAAGAAGAAATGACGGAGTATGTAAAACAGCAAAATAAAAAGATTGCTAAAGTTGCGTTTTGTTGGGAATCGTTAGAACAAGAGTCAGTGGGAAATGGTCTTCCGCAAGGAGCAGGAGATATTCTATCTATCCGAATACAAATTATTGATAATAATAACAATAAAATAAATTCATTTGGACTTGCAATAAAACCAAATAATTGGAATGAGCCTACTAAAATAAAAGAACTGTATACGATTAATGCTGACTACGATTACTATACAGAAGGAGGATAATATGGCAGACTTAGAAAAATATAGTAATTTATACGCGGATTTAGCGCAGGCAACTTATAATGGCAGATCCATACAATTTCCGTATAGTGCAAAGAAATGGAATGATAAACAATTAGATAAGTACCGAAATAAAGAGGCTGTTCCATTCACCTTCCCCAACGCCAAAGACGCCCATGGAAATGATGCTAGCACAGTCTATCTCCAACCCGACAACACTGTAAAAACAATCAAAGAAAAAAACTGGGTAGGTAGGGAAACGGTTTATAAAAAAGGGTTATTAACATAGGAAAAGTCAATCAAAAAAAATCACATAGTAATTCTTCCCCATACATATTAAGGAGGTGAAAAAGTGAAAAACAGAAAGCGAATAAAATTTGGTATCTTAATCGCAGTAATATCAGTAGCCATAATCGGCACGATTGGAGTGAAAAAAATGAACGAACCAACAGAAAAAGAAAAACAAATTGCTTTTTTGAAGGAGCATGAAGAAGAAATGACAAAGTATGTAAAATCGAAATCATCAAATATTAAGAATATAAATTATCTTTGGGATACTACAGAAAAGTCATCTAGTAGCGTATTTACAAAAGAAAATCTATCATTACGTGTTGAAATAAAAAGTAAAGATGATTTAGAAACAGATACCTATTCTCTAGTGATTGACGTAGATGTAAAAAAACTGGATGAAATAAAAGGACTATTTTTAGTAAATTGGAAACAAGGAGAAGCTATCCATGAAAAATCTTGATAATTATTATAATTTGTATGTGAGTTTATCAGAAGCTTCATATATTAAGAGACCTATAAATTTTAGCAATGATTTTCTTACAAAGAAACAGAGAATAAGGCTTGAGGAAGGAAGATCTGTCAAATTCCATTACCCCAACGCCAAAGACGCCCATGGAAATGATGCTAGCACAGTCTATCTCCAACCCGACAACGCTATAAAAACAATCAAAGAAAAAAACTGGGTAGGCAGGGAAAAGGTTTATAAAAAAGGGTTATTAACATAGGAAAAGTCAATCAAAATAGAAAAAAACACATAGCAACTCTTCCTCATACATATTAAGGAGGTGAAAAAGTGAAAAATAGAAAGCGAATAAAATTTGGTATCTTAATCGCAGTAATATCAGTAGCCATAATTGGAATAATTGGAGTGAAAAAAATGAACGAACCAACAGAAAAAGAAAGACAAATTGCTTTTTTGAAAGAGCATGAAGAAGAAATGACGGAGTATGTAAAATCTCAAAATTCAAAGATTTACAGTGTTCAATATGATTGGGAAAGTGTAGAGGTTGGAACTATTGGTAACGGAACACCTATAGGAGCTGGAAAAATACTCACGATTGATGGAAAATTCAATAGTATTTATGATTCTAGCTTTTATTTACAATTTAAATTTGATAAATCTACTAAATTACCAAGTATTAAAAGTATGACAAGTTATAATTCTTTTAGGATAGGAGGAATGTTGTATGAATAATTTAGAAAACTTTAATTGTATCTATGCAAGTTTATCTGAGAGTTCTTATAATGGTAGACCTAACGCTTTTCCAAAATATCAAAATAGCAAGGAAAAAGAAGAATTTAATTACTCTTTAGATGTAATTGATGAAAAAGGAGATAGAACTAAAGGAGGTCAAAATCTCCCAAATAGTGGAATTGTCTACCTCCAACCCGACAACACTGTAAAAACAATTTAAATCGAAAAAAACACATAGTAACTCTTCCCCATACATATTAAGGAGGTGAAAAAGTGAAAAACAAAAAGCGGATAAAATTTGGTATCTTAATCGCAGTAATAGCAATAGCCGTAATCGGCACGATTGGAGTGAAGAAAATGAACGAACCAACAGAAAAAGAAAGACAAATTGCTTTTTTGAAAAAGTATGAAGAGGAAATGACGGAGTATATTAAACAATCAGAGTTAGATAAAGTGGCCAGTGTTGAGTACCTTTGGAATACGGTTAAATCAGATAAAGGCATGGCATTTACAAAAGAATTTTTAACAATTAAAACCAATATTTATGACGGAAGAAATATAAAAATAAATGGTTTTTGGATTAATATTTTTGTAGACAATGTGAGAGATCCTAAGAAAATTAGTAACATAAATTAAAGGAGAATATATATGAGTGATTTATCAAATTATTATAATGTTTATGCCAATTTATCCCAAGCTTCGTATAAAGGGCGACCTCAGTCTAAATCGTTAGCTAAACTTGACGATAATCAATTGAAAGAAATGGAGATAAAAAAGCATGCTACATTTCATTTTCCCAACGCCAAAGACGCCCATGGGAATGACGCCAGTACTGTCTATCTCCAACCCGACAACACTGTAAAAACAATCAAAGAAAAAAACTGGGTAGGCAGGGAAAAGGTTTATAAAAAAGGGTTATTAACAGATGAGAAAGCTGGTTATAATTCTTATTATGTAACAGATACGCCGACCTTGAGTCCAAAAACGCAGCATACATATTTTACCACTCGCGGTAGTGACGGCGTTTCAATGGACGTGAAAAAAGGTTGGTCAGGGAATAATTTGAATGACTGGGTCAATAATAATGGATCCTTTACATTATTCAATGCCTATTTGCCTCAAGCAAAATTAGCCAATGAAGCCATGCATCAAAAGATAATGGAGATGAGTGCTAAAGGCCCTAATGCGACTATGTCGATTACAGGTCATTCTTTAGGAACCATGATTTCTATTCAAGCGGTGGCCAATCTCCCCCAAGCAGATCTCGCTAAAATTGATAAAGTAGTATTGTTTCAAGGGCCTGATGCGCGAGAAAGCATTAATAAAATGTCTCAACAAGCTCAGGAAAATATTCAACAATTAGAAGAACAAGGGAAAATTGATTATTATGTAAATGCTTTTGATATTGTCTCCATGTTGAATCGAAATAAAAAAGGGGTAGATGAAATTGGTCGGGTGCATTATCTATTACCGAAAACGTTCACCACTACTTTTGATCTGACGGACAAATACGGTTCTAGTCATGATTTTGGTCAGTATCAATTAAATCCTGATGGTACTCCCAAAGAAGCCAATCTAAAGGAACATGGCTATATTTTTGCGGCAGGAGTAAAAGTTTCCAAACTTATTGATAAATATTTAGGGAAAATCATGGATGCTTCAGGTGAATCCTTAGCTAAAAACAGTCTCCAATTTTTGTTAAGTCTGCTATCTGAAGAAAATCGCCAGAAAATCATCAAAGAATATGAAAAAATCATTCACGAAGCAAAAATTGCCAGCCAATGGCAAGGGAAAGTGAGTCGTATTCAGAAAAGTTTAGCCAGTGCTTCAGGTAGTCAAAAGATTGAATTACGTAGTGAATTAGCAGAACTAGTTGCAAAACAAGCGCAGCAAGCTGGAAAAGAATACGAACTACTTGTGAAAAATATCCTCCAAGAAGCAGAAGGTGAAGTCCAGACAGTTTCAAAGGAAATTCGTGAAAGTGCAATGAGTATCCGACAGTATCTATCCTATGCAGAAGTTCAAGCAATGATTGCTCCTTACGAAAAAAGTCGTCTTTGGGATAGCGCTGAAGCAACAAATACTAGCAACCAAGCCAAGCAATACAAGCAAAAATTAACTGATTTTAGCGGAAAATTAACAACTGTTGCTAAAAATATTCAAGCATACGATCAACAAGCAAGAAGTAGTTTATTTCAAAAATAATAAATGAAAGGGTTTTCCTATGAATGAAAGAGAATTTCAAGAAAAATTAGAAGTAGAACAAAAAGCTCGTGAACGAGTAGCAATCCAGACAGTAATTACTGCTAAAAAAACACGAATTATTACAACCAAACAAAACACAACCGCAAGTTTGAAAGAACTTTCAGAAGCCATGTTTCAACAAACAAATAGTGCCCTACCTAACGCCTTGAACGGAGCTTTGAAGGGGAAAAGTGCAGAATCAGCAGAAAAATTTTTAAAAGGAAGCCAGAGACCAAATTTAAAAACACCTGTCAAGGGAGAGTGACCGACAAATGGAGGAACAGCGAAGAAAACGGCAATATTTAGAAGAACAATATTATGAAGAAAAAAATAAAATTCACCGCCAACAAGAAGTGCTGAGTAATCAATTAGTAAACTTTAGAAGAGAAACTGGACAATTGGTAGATAAAGTCAATTATTTAACGAAAAATGATCAATGGCATAAACAGCAATTTTACCATGCAATGGAACAAAGTGATTACTTGATACGTCAAGAAGGAAATCGTTATAGACAACAATTAGAGGAAAAAGAACGTGAATGGACGAGGACATATCGAAAAGAATTGGATAAACTCTAAAAAAACAGCGTCACCCCTAAAGGTAACGCTGTCTTTGTCAGTCTGTTACGTCACAGGAGGGATTCGAACCCCCGACCGTCCGCTTAGAAGGCGGATGCTCTATCCTGCTGAGCTACTATGACAATAGTTGTAACACAACAAAGCTAATTATAATGGAAGTAGTGTTAGAAAGTCAATCGGAAATTTAAATAACAGAAGAAGTTTTTTTGGAGAGAGAAAGTGAAGAAAATAGAGAGTTTATATTGACGAGGTTTTCTGGTTCTGTTATTATAGTTAGTGTTGTAATTGTGGTCTCCACAGCTACAACCGCACAGAACAAGTTTTTAAGCATGAGCAATCATCACTTGGGATGGCGAGTCTAAGTCTAGAAGAAGGAGGTGCTGTATAGCATGTACGCAATTATCAAAACTGGTGGTAAACAAGTGAAAGTTGAAGTAGGTCAAGCAATCTACGTTGAAAAATTAAACGTTGAGGCTGGCGAGAAAGTTGTTTTTGACGAAGTTATCTTAGTAGGTGGCGAATCTACAAAAGTTGGTGCGCCAACTGTTGCAGGCGCAACTGTTGAAGGAACTGTTGAAAAACACGGCAAACAAAAGAAAGTCGTGACTTTCCAATACAAACCTAAAAAACACTCTCACCGTAAACAAGGTCACCGTCAACCGTATACAAAAGTTATGATCGAAGCAATCAACGCTTAATCTCTCTTGTTGACAGGAAAGAAGGCCTATCAATGATTAAAGGTTCTTTTAAACGAACAGGCTCCGGCCGAATCGTTTCATTCGAATTAACCGGGCATGCTGAAGCAGGTCCTTATGGCAGCGATGTGGTTTGCGCGGCAGTTTCTGCCTTAGCAATTAGCACAGTCAATGGAATTGATGCCTTAGCAGGTTTTGAACCGATTGTGGAAGTTGACGATGTAGAAGGTGGCTACCTTTATGTCGAAATGTTAACAACTGTCAATCAGGAACAAAAAAATATTGCCCAAATTCTATTAGAAAATCTTTTATTAGGTTTACAATCAATAGAGAACGAAAATACTGAATTTATTCAAATAAAAACAATCACTGAGAAATAGGAGGTGCAGACTATGTTATTGACTATGAATTTACAATTATTTGCCCATAAAAAAGGTGGCGGTTCTACATCAAACGGCCGTGACTCTGAATCTAAACGATTAGGCGCTAAAAGTGCTGATGGCCAAACAGTTACAGGTGGTTCAATTTTATACCGTCAACGCGGAACTAAAATTTATCCAGGTGTGAACGTTGGAATCGGTGGCGACGATACGTTATTTGCAAAAGTTGACGGTGTGGTACGTTTCGAACGTAAAGGCCGCGACAAAAAACAAGTATCAGTTTATCCAGTAGCTAACTAATACGATTAAAAAGCTGAATCTGTGGATTCAGCTTTTTTTGTTTTGCATAAAGGGTTGGACGGAAAATAGAGGAAGATCTCAAAATAAAAAAAATCTCACATTGGGTTTAACTGCTTGTCTGACAAGGTTAATTGATGATATATTTAATGTAATAACAAGCATGTTATAAAATAATTGAGTCAAAAGAAAGAAGGGTATTATGCAGAAGAATTTTAGTGTAGTAAAGAAGTACGTGAATTTGATTTTGGATATTGTATTAGGGATTTTAGGAGTTTTCTTATTAGTATTTATGGCTAGTTATTTAGTTGACCTCGCTACATATCTCATGAAGCCAATGACGCCGGATAATTTTTCAGTTATCATGCAAGAAATTATTTCATTCTTTATGTTATTTGAGTTTATTATGATGATTCTTCGCTATATTCAAGAAGGACACCATATTCCGATTCGTTATTTGATTTTAATTTGTTTAACCGCAATTTTACGTCAATTAATGGTTGCACATGGCGATGGCTTGCAGACTTTATTGTTATCTTTATCAATTCTTTTACTAGTGGTTGTGCTATTTATTCTCGGGTTAAATGGCAGCAAATTTTATACGCTAGGAAAAGCGAAAGTAGAAGAAGATCACGAGCAAGATTTTCATCATTAATCGAACATAATCAAAGACCGTCCAACGTGAGAATTTTTCTCTAACGTGAGGCGGTCTTTTTTAATGCATAGTTAAATAGTTAGCTCAATCAGTTCAATCGTTGGTAAAACACCGAAGCGTGCGCTGATTTTAGTGGTTCCGATTCCTGGGTGAACAATTAACGGTGTTTCATCTTCTAAACGATAAAGCCCATGTGTATATTTTTTGGCAAGTTGATTTTTGTAAGTGAAAAAAGGTAAGCGAATCTGTCCGCCGTGACTATGTCCTGCTAAAATGAGGTCAATGTTTTTGTTGACTGCTGAGTCTGCGACATCTGGCTCATGGGTTAATAGCAGAGTGGGCGTTCCAGTAGGACGGTTGACTAAAGCCGCAGCTAAGTCGGTTTGTCCATATAACGAATCTTCTAAACCAGCGACGTACAAGGAGATACGGTGTGAGACAGGCAGTAATTTACCCGTGTTTTTTAGTACGGTAAAGTCGGCAGCTTCTAAGATTGTTTCGTAAAAATTGGTATCCAACCCGCTATACTCGTGGTTGCCATAAATAGCGAATTTGCCATAAGGGGCGTTAATTTTACGGAAAAGTTGACTCACTTCATCCTGAATTTCGATACCGTAACGGGCATAATCATCAAATAAGTCTCCTGTAAAAACGACTATGTCTGGTTGCAATGTATTTGTTTTTTCAACAATCTGTTTTAAGGCCTTCACAGAATAATTCTTTTTTAAATGAATATCAGAGAGTTGAACAATTCGTAAGGTTTTCCCTGATTCCGTAACTTTAATTTGATTTTTGTGTATGACTAAGCATTTAGGTTCAATAAAAAAACTATAGCTTAAAACGCCAATAATAATGAAAAATAGTGCCAGAAATAAATAAACGTTCATAATTTCCTCCTTGAAGACGCTAAATTAGTTTACTATAAAAGTGTTAAGTAAAAAATAAGGAAAGGTAAAATTTTCAGTAAACTTTCTCGATGAAGTTGTTTGGTGATTCATGCTTTTCTGAAGCAAATTTGCTATAATGAAAAATGAGAAAAAAGAAAGAAGGTCGAACCAATGATGGCAAGAGTCGAAAAGCTACGGGAGTTAATGAAAGAAAATAATCTACAAGGATTTTTAGTGACAAGTCCGTATAATTTACGTTATTTAACCAATTTTACTGGGACAACAGGCTTGGCAATGATTACATTAGATAAAGCTTTTTTTGTAACGGATTTTCGTTATACGGAACAAGCCGCGGAACAAGCAACGGGTTTTACTATCGTTAAAAACACAGGACATATTTTTGACGAAGTAGCCGATTTAGCTGAACGTTTGCAATTAGATAATTTAGCTTTTGAAGAAACGCAAGTTAGTTTCGCTGATTATAGCTTATTGGAAGAAATTTTACCATGTGAATTAGTTCCGGTAATGGGTTTGATTGAAGAATTAAGAGAAGTAAAAGATGAAGAAGAAGTAGCGATTATTGAAAAAGCGTGTGCCATCGCTGATCAAGGATTTGCCTTTGTTTTAGAGATGATTAAACCTGGAATGACAGAGATTGAAGTAGCGAATCAATTAGATTTCTTCATGCGTTTAAAAGGAGCCAGCGGTGTTTCTTTTGAGACAATTGTGGCCAGCGGTCTACGTTCGGCGATGCCACATGGCGTTGCTAGCCATAAAGTCATCGAAAAAGGTGATTTAATCACTTTGGATTTCGGTTGTTATTATGAAGGCTATGTTTCTGATATGACACGGACATTCGCTATTGGTAGTATTCAGCCAAAACTAAAAGAAATTTATGATATTGTTTTAGAAGCACAATTAAAAGTGTTGGCAGAGGCTAAACCTGGGTTGACGGGCATTCAATTAGATGCGATTGCACGGGATCATATTGCTTCCTATGGCTATGGCGATGCGTTTGGCCACAGTACTGGTCATGGCATTGGGTTAGAAATTCATGAAGGACCAAATGTTTCATTCCGAGCAGATAAACAGTTTGTACCAGGAAATGTCATTACGGACGAACCTGGAATTTATTTGCCAGGAATTGGTGGCGTGCGCATTGAGGACGATTTATTAATTACTGCTGAAGGTAATCGTGTATTAACACATGCGCCAAAAGAATTAATCATTTTATAAAGGTTGGGAGAACATGGATATCCAAGAGTATCAGCGGTTTATTAGCGCGTTTTATAAAAAACGTAACTGGTATCAATATGATCCGTTTATTCGTTCCAACTTTTTAACAGAAGAAGTCGGCGAAGTTTGTCGGGCCATTCGGACAATTGAAATTGGCCGTGATCGACCTGATGAAACAGTTTTGGCGGATGAAGAGAATCTGGAAAATTTAACGGAAGAGTTAGGCGATGTGTTGGATAATTTATTTATTTTAGCCGATAAATATGACATCTCTTTAGAAATGATTATGCAAAAGCATCGGACGAAATTAATGGAACGTTATGCTGAAGAATAAAGACGTAAAAATAAGAAAGCCAAAATTACTTGGTCTTTCTTATTTTTACGTCTAAAGGCTTAGATTAGAAATTTATGACAAGAAATTATCTGTTCTTTTAGCCAGAACTTAGCTTTTCTGGTAGCGAAATAGGCTAATTAATGATAAACTAAGAACGAGTATTGATAAGCAAAATTTGGACGTTCTTTCACAACCAACTGAAGAAACCAGTGTTGTTTTAATTTTTAAGAATCATCCGTTGCTTAAAAGAGAATCCTTAAGAGACTTAGTGATTCATCAAATAAATCGTTTATTTAACGATTTTGTGCGTAATAGATAAGGAGGACAACCAAATGTCAGAAGAAAAAAATCTTGTAATCAATGCAAACGATTCTTTAGGAGAAATCGTGATTGCTCCAGAAGTTATTGAAGTAATTATCGGAATCGCTGCTTCAAAAGTAGAGGGCGTTTATGGGATGCGTGGCACGTTCGCCAATAACGTGAATGAATTATTAGGCCGTGCAGCACACGGTAAAGGTGTATATTTACGAACAGAAGAAGAAGGCTTAAAAGTCGATATCTATTGTTACTTTAACTACGGTGTTTCTGTGCCAAAAGTTGCTTTAGAAATGCAAGACCGTGTGAAACAACAAGTCTTATTTATGACAGATATTGATTTAGTTGAAGTGAATATTCATGTTGTAGCGGTAGTACCTGAAAAACTCCCTCAACCAGACTTAAATGAATTATTCCCAGAAGATGAAGATGAAGATGGAGAAGAGAATGAGTAAAACAGAATTAACCCGTCACGAGATTCGTGAAAAAGCGCTCCAAGCCCTTTTTCCTTTAGATTTTAATGCTGATTTAACCAAACAAGATGCCATTGATTATGCATTGGCTTATGATAATCGGGAAATCGTCAGTGAAGATGGCGAAGATTTAGTCCCTACGTATTTAGATTTACTTGTCGGCGGTGTGTGTAGCCGCAAAGTAGAATTAGACGAAGTGATTACGAACCATTTAGGTAATAACTGGTCTATGCAACGCTTAGCAAAAATAGATATTGTTATTTTACGCTTAGCTATTTTTGAAATGCTATACGTTTCAGATGTGCCAAACATTGTGGCATTAAATGAAGCTGTTGAGTTAAGTAAAAAATACAGCGACGACCGTTCACGTAAATTTGTTAATGGTGTGTTATCAAATGTAATGAAAGAAATTGATTCAGAGGCGTAAGCTCTGAATCTTTTTTACTATCTAACTGGTGTTAAGATACTGGGTTATATGCTAAAATAAATACTATTAAAGAAGTAAAGAAACAATAGAGGGAGCGAAGGAATGAGTACAGTAATTAACGGTCGTGAATTAGCAGATCAAATGCAAGCAGAGATTCAAAAAGATGTAGAAAAGATGACACAACAAGGCATCCAACCAGGATTAGTTGTTTTATTAGTTGGGGAAAATCCTGCCAGCCAAACGTATGTGAGAAATAAAGAACGTGCAGCAGCCAAAATTGGCATTCTGTCAAAGGTTGAAAAACTACCAGAAACTATTTCAGAAGAAGAATTGTTGGCTGAGATTGATAAATATAATCAAGATTCACGCTTTCATGGCATTCTTGTACAACTACCTTTGCCAAAACATATTGATGAAGAAAAGATTTTATTAGCGATTGATCCCAAAAAAGATGTAGATGGGTTCCATCCAATGAATTTAGGCCGTTTGTTTGTAGGCAAACCTGAAATGATTCCTTGCACGCCGTATGGAATTATGAAGATGTTTGAAGCCTATGATATTGATTTAACAGGTAAACGCGCGGTGGTTATTGGTCGAAGCAATATTGTTGGTAAGCCAATGGCACAATTATTGTTAATGAAAAATGCGACTGTGACGATAGCCCATTCTAAAACTGAACATTTAGCAGAAGTTGCAAAAGAAGCGGATATTTTAGTTGTAGCAATTGGACGTGGGCATTTTGTCACCAGAGAGTTTGTGAAACCAGGTGCGGTAGTGATTGATGTGGGGATGAATCGCAATCAAGAAGGAAAACTGATTGGTGATGTAGCATTCGATGAAGTTTCTGAAATTGCAAGCTATATCACACCAGTTCCCAAAGGTGTCGGCCCAATGACGATTACCATGTTAATGTATCAAACGGTCGAGGCAGCAAAAAAACAAAAGTAAGGTGAAAAAATGACGCAACAGTATTTGACAGTAACAGCCTTAACGAAGTATTTAAAACGTAAATTTGATGCAGACCCTTACTTAGGACGTGTCTATCTAACAGGGGAAATTTCGAACTTTCGCTTCCGAGCGAACGCGCATCAGTACTTCAGTTTAAAAGATGACCATGCGAAGATTTCTGCAATTATGTTTAAATCAGCCTTTCAAAAATTGAAGTTTCAACCAAAAGAAGGCATGAAAGTCATGGTGGTGGGGCGGATTTCGCTTTATGAAAACAGCGGCTCCTATCAAATTTATATTGAACATATGGAACCAGATGGTGTTGGTGCACTTTATCAAGCATTGGCAGAATTAAGAGAAAAACTAGGAAAAGAAGGACTTTTTGAAGGCCCTAAACAACAGTTGCCTCGTTATCCCAAACGAATCGCTGTGGTTACAAGTCCTAGTGGTGCTGTCATTCGGGATATCATTACGACAGTCAAAAGACGCTATCCGATTGCACAACTGGTCCTTTTTCCCACCTTGGTCCAAGGCGAACAGGCGGCAGATGACATTGTGCGGAACATTCAGCGAGCCGATGCGCAAGGTGATTTTGATACGATGATCATCGGCCGTGGCGGTGGTTCAATCGAGGATTTATGGCCATTTAATGAAGAAAAAGTGGCTCGAGCCATTCATGCTGCCACCACACCGATTATTTCATCGGTTGGTCACGAAACAGATGTAACAATTGCCGATATGGTAGCAGATGTTCGTGCGGCAACGCCAACGGCAGCAGCGGAACTGGCGGTACCAGTTTTAAATGAAGAACTATTAAGAATTAGTGAACGGCGTAGTCGTTTAGAACAAAGCTTTTTATATCTCTTACAACAACGAACAGAACGTTTCCAACGACTACAAAACTCTTATGTGTTTAAGCAACCTGAGCGACTTTATGAAGGTCAAACGATTAAACTAGATCGAATGACGCAACGTCTTTTCCAAGCAATGACAACGATTCATCACCAAAAACAACGTCAAGCCCAAGGAATTATCGCTCAATTGCAACAACAGACACCAAAGGGACAATTAAGAGAAAGTCAGCAACAGTTGGCGTTTTTACAACGAAACTTGCAAACACAAATGACACAATTGTTCCTAAACAAACAAAAGCAATTCACGTCTGCTGTTCAACAATTAGACTTACTCAGCCCACTCAAAATTATGGGTCGAGGATATAGTTATACTACAAAAGAGGACCGTGTCGTTAAAACTGTTACCGAGTTGCAGCCAGCAGATCAATTAACGATTCATTATGCGGATGGTACAGTTCAAGCAAACGTCGAAACAATAACAGCGAAAAAAGAGGAGTTTTAACATGCCAGCAAAAGAAAAAACGTTTGAAGAATCATTAAATGCCTTAGAGGAAATCGTTCAGCGCTTAGAACGAGGAGATGTTCCTTTGGAAGAAGCATTAGCTGCCTTTCAAGAGGGCATGGCATTAAGTAAACAATGTCAAGATACATTGGAAAAAGCGGAAAAAACTTTAACGAAAATGATGACAGAAAACAATGAAGAAATTGTTTTTGAAGAGAGCGAGGAAGCGTAATGACGAATTTTAGTCAACAGCATTTACCGTTGGTTGAAAAAGTCATGGTCGATTTTATCGCAGAATATACTGAAAATGAGCGTTTGAAAGAAGCAATGCTCTACTCAATACACGCAGGTGGCAAACGATTACGCCCGCTATTAGTGTTAACAACAGTGGCCGCTTTTCAAAAAGAGCTGGAAATACAAGACTATCAAGTGGCTGCCTCTTTAGAGATGATTCATACGTATTCATTAATTCATGATGATTTACCAGCAATGGATGATGATGATTTACGTCGTGGCAAACCAACCAATCACAAAGTGTTTGGTGAAGCAACTGCCATTTTAGCAGGAGACGGCTTATTAACAGGCGCGTTTCAGTTACTTTCTTTGAGCCAACTAGGCTTAAGTGAAAAAGTTTTACTGCTGCAACAACTGGCAAAGGCAGCGGGGAATCAAGGCATGGTTGCTGGCCAAATGGGTGATATTGAAGGAGAAAAAGTCAGCTTGACTTTAGAAGAGTTAGCGGCTGTTCATGAAAAGAAAACCGGAGCACTAATTGAATTCGCCTTAATTGCAGGGGGCGTATTAGCCAATCAAACAGAAGAAGTCATTGGTTTACTGACACAATTTGCGCATCACTATGGCTTAGCTTTTCAAATTCGTGATGACTTATTAGATGCCACAAGTACAGAAGCAGATTTAGGTAAAAAAGTAGGCCGAGATGAAGCGTTGAATAAAAGTACGTATCCAGCTCTTTTAGGGATTGCTGGTGCGAAAGATGCGCTAACACATCAATTAGCAAAAGGCAGCGCTGTTTTAGAAAAAATCAAAGCAAATGTTCCCAACTTTTCAGAAGAACATTTAGCAAACTTGTTAACTCAGTTACAATTGAGATAGAAAGAAGGCACTTATGAAAAAAGAACGCGTCGATGTCTTGGCGTTTAATCAAGGACTATTTGAAACACGAGAAAAAGCCAAACGCAGCGTGATGGCTGGTTTGGTTTACAATGATAAAAATGAACGTTTAGATAAACCAGGGGAAAAAATTTCTGTGGAGACACCCTTACATACTAAGGGCCAAGTAATGCCTTATGTTTCTCGTGGGGGCTTAAAACTAGAGAAGGCACTAAATGTTTTTGCAATCAACGTTCAAGGCAAAACAATGCTAGATATTGGTTCCTCCACAGGTGGTTTTACCGATGTCGCTTTACAAAATGGGGCTCGTTTGAGTTACGCTTTAGATGTTGGCTATAACCAACTAGCATGGAAAATTCGGCAAGATGAACGCGTGGTGGTAATGGAACGTACCAATTTTCGCTATAGTAAACCTGAAGATTTCACCGAAGGGGTGCCGGATATTGCAACGATTGATGTTTCTTTTATTTCATTACGCTTAATTTTGCCACCTCTTCATGATATTTTGAAAAAAGGTGGTAGTGTGGTGGCGTTAATTAAGCCACAATTCGAAGCTGGCAAAGAGTTTGTTGGGAAAAAAGGAATCGTGCGTGATCCAGAAACCCATCAAATGGTTGTGGAGGAAATTACACGCTTTGCCATGAATAACGGTTATGATGTGAAAAACTTAGATTTTTCACCAATCACTGGTGGCGAAGGAAACATTGAATTTTTGGCACATTTAGTTTCTGTTGAAGGGGAAGGATCCTATCAAGCGACAGAATCCATTGAAGAAGTTGTCGCGCATGCGCATCAAAAATTAGCGGAATGATGAGAAAAACAGCAAAGTTTGTAGACTAAGCAATTAAACAAAAAGGAATCTGTGACAGTCATTAGAAGTGCAGCTGTCTCAGGTCCTTTTTTATTTTATAAATGAATTAGTGAGACATTTAATAATGATAGAAAGGGGTTTGAATAAAAATAGTCGTTGAATTGGACTTTATTGGTCCTTTTTTATCGTGATGAAATAACATTTTTAAAATATGTATCTTTTAAATAATAATTTAAAAAACATCCAAAAATTTATTTAATCTTATTTTAATTTATTTATGTATTTTTTAATGTTAAACTAAGGATAGTTCTGATCAGACAAACTATTTTAGTAAGACCAAGTAATTGAATAGAGAGGTAAAAAAATGAAAAAAATGAAGTTATTAATTTCTGTTTTTTTTGTAGCAATCGTTTTGGGTACTAGTGTTGATACATTTGCAGCCTCTAGGTTTCCTGGCGTATTATCGAGAGGAATTAATGGAATTAGTTATTGGTTAGGACCAACCGCAACATTTGGTAATACCGATACAGCGATTAGAAATTGGATGTATACTCCGTGGGGGAATCCTTTGTATATTTATAAACAAGGGAATAACTATGGGACATCAATTGATTTTTATTCAACAAAGTTAAATCCGGGAATAGGTGGGGTTACAGATTTTTTTGATGGCAGAGATAGGATGATTGCAACTGGGATGCGAGAAGCTCCGCGAATAAACTATTACTATGCTAAAATTAATTATAATACTATGTATTCACGAGCTTCATCGATGAAAAATGGGACTATTGCTAGACATGAAATTGGGCATGCGCTTGGAATTGCACATTCAAATGGCATTATGACACGTTCTGTAAGTACTAATACAAATCTTTCTGTTGATAAAGCGAATAATGATATCTTAGCAAGAATATACGGGTGGTGAAAAAATGAAAAAAAATTCCATAGCATTTTTGATAGCGTTTTCTTTGTTGGTGTGCGCTTTCTTAATGATTAATTTTGTTAAAGAGGAAGAGAAGAAACAAGTTGCTGCTGAAAAAATAACAACAACTTCCAATTCATTAAAGAAAAAAGCCTTGAAAAATAGTATTGATTCTTCAGAAAGAAAATATTATTCATATCTTGATGAAATTGACCAAAGTAAGGTTATTAATCAATCCGGTGGATCGCAACGACTGTTAATGTATAATCCTGAAATCCCAAAAGATATCCAATCTTTGTCAACAAATATTATTATTGGCAAAGTTCTTTCTTTAGATAAAGCAGATGCGCCTGCTAATGATCCTAGTAGTCCCTATAATGGAGAAATCTATCCATGGACATTTGGAAAAATCCAAGTACTAAAAAATATTCAAGGCGAATTAGCACCTACGATTGAATTTGCGCGACCAGGTGGCATTATGGAAGAAGGGCGAATGTTTTTAAATGATGCGAAAGAAAATGTTGATAAATTGAATCGTGGGCGTGCAACAAGACGAATGGCACCGATTCAGCAAAGTCGTCAGCTTGTTGAAATATTACAGTATGAAGGAGATTTTTATTTAGCAGCTGGTGAGACCTATTTGTTTTATGTTTATTGGGATACGGAATGGAATAAGGGGTTAATAATGGGCTATCAATACGGTTCTTTACGTTTAGAAGACGAGCAGCAACCTGCTGAGGAATTAACCAAAAGAAATCGTCGAGCGATTGGCAAAACGTGGAATGTTGTCAATGAATCAACCAAAGAAACGACTAATTTAACTACCTATTTAAAAGATGAATTAGGAATTGAACTTCCAGCAGAATAGAAGTAGAGAATAACAAAAAGTCAGCGGAGTTTCCCTTGCTTTTTGTTATTCTTTTCTTTGTTTAGTCTTTTAAAATGCATAAAAATAAGCTATGATGAGGGCAAGAGTAAACTGAAAAGGAGAGCGGCGCCATGAGAAAGCAAGATAGACACCGTTTAATTACACGTTTATTGACTGAAAAAAATATTCAAAAGCAAGAAGATTTTGTCAACTATTTACAAGAAAAGGGCGTAGCTGTCACACAAGCAACGATTTCTCGCGACATTAAAGATATGAAACTGATTAAAGTTCCTTCTGCAGAAGGGGGTTATCGATATAGCCTTCCATTAGAAACACAAGCTAATACGAGTGCTAAACTTGCAAAGCTTTTAAAAGATGCCTTTGTAGCTGCAGAACAAATGGAAAAATATGTCGTATTACGAACCATTCCTGGCAATGCGGCGGCGTGTGGTAGTTTAATCGAAAAGAATTACCAGGAGAAACTTTTTGCCGTCATCAACGATGATGATAGTGTTCTCATGATTGCACGAACTGAGGAGGCGGCAGAAAAACTTCATAAAGAGCTGTTAAGCTATCTATAAAGAATGAGGTGAACAAGATGTTACAAGAACTTTCCGTGAAAAATTTTGCGATTATCTCTTCGTTACAATTAGAGTTTCAAATGGGTATGACCGTTTTAACGGGAGAAACGGGTGCGGGGAAATCCATCATTATTGATGCAATGGGATTACTCACAGGCGGACGCGGCTCCAGTGATTATATTCGTCAAGGAGCAAATAAATGCACCTTAGAAGGACTTTTTTCAATGCCGAAAAGTCAAGAATTAAAGCAATTATTAGAAGAATTAGGGATTGAAACAGAAGAAGATTCTTTAGTGATTCAACGAGATATTTCCGCTTCTGGTAAAAATGTTTGCCGTGTCAACGGACGAATTGTCAACATTACTAATTTAAAAAGAATTGGGGAATATTTAGTAGATATTCATGGCCAAAATGAACATCAAGAATTGATGCAAAGTGAACGCCATATTGATATGTTAGATGAATTTGGTGGGAAAAAACTTTTAGCAGTCAAAGAAAAATATACACGGGCATATCAAGAGTATCGCGCACTCGAAGCCAAAGTCAGAAAGCGACAAAAAAATGAAAAAGAATTTGCCCAAAGAATGGACATGCTTCATTTTCAAAGTGATGAAATTGCTAGTGCACAGTTAGTCGCTGGCGAAGAAGAACAATTGCTAGAAGAACGCAATAAACTGAACAATTTTCAAAAGATTGCTGATGCACTGACGATTAGTTATGCCGCGCTAAATGGTGAAGATGATAGTAGTTTGGATAAAATCGGCACAAGTATGAATGAACTCGCTTCGATTGAATCCCTTGATCCAGAATATAAATCATTGTCAGATACTGTTCAAAATGCTTACTATTTACTACAAGAAGCCAGTGGAGATCTTTCTAGGTTGATTGATGGCTTAGAACTAGATGAAGGCCGCTTGAATGAAGTAGAAAATCGTTTGGAATTAATCCGTCAAATGAAGCGTAAATATGGCGATTCGATCGAAACAATTTTATCTTACTATGAAGAAATCACCAAAGAGTTAGCAGAGGCTGATTTTTTGGAAGGTGGCACAGGTGACTTAGAAGCGTTGCTTGCAGAGAAACAACAAGCCGCTCATCAACAAGCGTTAGCTTTACGAAAAGAACGCAAGCGCCTAGCCAAAGAGCTCGAACAACAAATTTTAACCGAATTAAAAGAACTATATTTGGAGCGAACTGAATTTGAAGTCCGCTTTACAGAACTTGAGCATTTACAAGAAAATGGCTTAGACGGAGTAGAATTTTATATTACTACTAACCCAGGGGAACCATTAAAACCGTTAGTTCGGGTGGCTTCTGGCGGAGAACTTTCGCGAGTGATGCTGGCTATGAAAACAATCTTTTCTCAAACGCAAGGGATCACTAGTATTGTTTTTGATGAAGTGGATACAGGAGTCAGTGGCCGAGTAGCACAGGCGATTGCCGATAAAATTTATCAAATTTCAGAAAATTCGCAGGTGTTGTGTATCACGCACTTGCCACAAGTGGCGGCCGTTGCCGATGAACATTATTTTATTGAAAAAGAAATCGTGGCGGGTCGGACAGAAACAAGCGTCCGAATTTTATCTGAAAAAGAGCGAGTAAACGAAATTGCGCGTATGCTCGCAGGAAGTGAAATTACGAAATTAACCATTGAACATGCACAAGAGCTGTTGGCGATGGCGAAAAAATAGCCGCTCTATTTGAGCAAGTAAAAAAACAGCCTCTTCAATTGATAGAAGGGGCTGTTTTTTTACTTTTAATGTGTGAAGAAGTTCTCCAGTTTAAAGACTAAGAATTGCTGTTAAAACAGTTGAACCTACAATTGCGATCAGCATTAGCCAAACCACGACTTTCGTGATTTTTGAAAAGCGACTTTGTTCTTTGTCGTTCATAAATGACACGTCCTTTTTAATTTCTGCTAATAGTGTACAACCTTTTCCTGAAAACAGCAACCTAAAGTTATAAGAGATTCTTTTTCTTTAAAATTCGAATACTAATTACACAGATTAAGGTAGTGATGGCAAAAATAATCCAAAAAGAATATTCATGTTCTGCAAAAGGGAGTTTCACATTCATGCCGTAAATTCCTCCGATGATGGTCGGGATGGTCAGGACAATTGTTAAGGATGTTAAAATTTTCATGACATTATTTAAGTTATTTGAAACGATTGCTGAAAAAGTATTACTAATGTTATCAACTAATTTTAGTTGTATTTTAGTCGTATTCAGTCCTTGTTCTAGTTCGATTAAAATATCCCTTAAAAATGGCAAATGTTTTTCTGGATGATTAAAAATTTCAGCGCTATATAAACGTTTTAATACTTTTAAATTATCCGTTAAAGCTGCTTCAAAATAAACCAGACTTTTTTGAATGTCCATAATCTGATACAATTGACTATTTTCTGTGGCTACTTGGAGCTCTCCTTCAAGTTTGTTGGTTTGTTGGATAAGTGCTTGTAAGTTTTTATTGAAGGAAAGGGCCATCTTCCATGAAAGGGCTAAAATTAAGGCCTTTTCGATAGAAAGATCTTGATGCGTGAAAGCCTCTTTTTGAATCCCATGAACGATATCGTTAGGCCCGTTGCTAACAGTAATTAATTTGTTATCGACAGTTGCGATTAAAGCAATCGGAACCGTTTCTACTTGCAGATAGCCACTAGGACTGATGCTAGCTTTGGGATAACGAAACAAAAGTAACGTAGGCGTTTGTAATTTTTCGTGGCGAAAACCTTCCACTCGAGCATTTTCTTCATCATCTAAAACGCCGGTAAGATAATCTGTTGGTAAATGGTATTGATTCACAAGACGCTCGATTTCTTCTTCCGAAGGGGATTCTATTGAAATCCAACTTAGCGCTTCATCGTCTGGTGAACAAGGTTCAAAATAGTCATTTTTCAATAATAAATAATTAATCAAAAGATTCACCCCGAATCAACATTTTTTGTTCTAAATCCATTATAATAGAAGTATGACACAATACGAGAAGAAAAGCTTATAAAAAACATTCAAAAAATAAGTGGCCACGATAAGTGAAGCCTCGTTTTGAAAATTGTTTGATAAGTAATCCGTTTTTTATATGAAAAAGCAAGCAAGAAGGGCTTTTAGCACATATATTTAAACGAAATGAAACATCTGTGTAACGTTGATGAAGTATAGTTATAGCAGGTGGAATGAAAGGATTTGTTGAGAGAATGGTGTCGTTTTCGGCAATAATGTTATTTTGGTATATTTTTCCGGTAATTGTGCTCTTTGCGTGCAATTTTCTCGTGTCCACTTTTTCCCTAACGGAACGTTGGAAAATAAAAGCACCGGATTTGGCCATTCCGTTTTTATTCATAGGGATCCATGAGTTATCCAAAGATAGTTATGATGAATCGATTATGCCGTATTTTGTGATTTCTATTTTGTTACTAGGAGTCGCTGTTGCCCTGTTTCAAGCTTATTATTATGGAGAGATTTTATATAGACGATATTTCAAGATGTTTTGGCGGTTGACGTTTTTACTAACGTTTGTATTGTATGTGTTGCTTATCTTGCTTAATATCAGTCATTATCTACTGTAATAAAGCGTAGAAACAATAGGGGAAATACGCTGTGGGAAAATGTCCCCCACAACTCCCCACTCCGTGGGGTTTTTTTGTTATTTGTGGGTTTATTTTATAAAAAACATAGTAAAAACCTTGTTATAATAACATTTTTTGCTCGGTGATTCTTGTTACATAAAACCCTGTAAATATTACAGAAATTTTAAATAACAGTTAAAAAATAGAAGTTTTTAGATTTATAGTGGTAGAAAGTGGTGGGATGTGGTAGACTTGTTCTATCAAGTGGAAAAGCGGGTGTATTGGCTATGCTTATGGGTGAATACCAACATAATATCGATGCCAAAGGCCGCCTAATCGTTCCATCAAAGTTTCGTGAGGAACTTGGTGAAAAATTTGTGGTAACGAGAGGGATGGATGGCTGTTTATTTGGTTATCCTTTAAATGAATGGTCACAACTTGAAGCAAAACTTCAAGAAATGCCCTTAGCTAAGAAAGATGCACGTACCTTTGTACGATTCTTTTATTCCGCTGCAACAGAATGTGAGATTGATAAACAAGGTCGTATTAATATTCCTGCGAATTTACGGACACATGCCAGTTTAGAAAAAGGCTGTGTTGTTATCGGCGTCTCTAACCGAATTGAAATTTGGAGTGACGAACGTTGGCATGCATTCTCTGATGAAGCTGAAGAAAACTTTGATGAATTAGCAGAAACAATGATTGATTTTGGATTTTAGGAATGAGGCAAATGATGACTGAAGAATTTCGCCATTACACCGTTCTTTTAAAAGAAACAGTGGATGGATTACAAGTGAAGCCGGATGGCGTATACGTAGATTGCACACTCGGTGGTGCCGGACATAGTGAATACTTACTGACACAATTGAATGAGCACGGTCATTTATATGCGTTTGATCAAGACCAAAAAGCGTTGGCACATGCTAAGACTCGTTTGCAGAAATATGTAGACAAAGGTCAAGTGACCTTCATCAAATCAAATTTTAGAAATATTAAAGAAGAATTAGCAGAACATGGGGTGTTCCATGTCGATGGGATTCTATACGATTTAGGTGTTTCTTCACCACAATTAGATGAAGCAGAACGTGGTTTTAGTTATCATCAAGACGCGCCCTTAGATATGCGCATGGATCAAGACGCACCCTTAACGGCTCGCGAAGTGGTGAATACGTATAGCTATGGTGAGTTAGTCAAAATTTTCTTTCGTTATGGGGAAGAAAAGTTTTCGAAACAGATTGCTCGAGAAATTGAACGTGTTCGCGAAAAGCAGCCAATTGAAACAACAGGCGAACTCGTTGAGATTATTAAGACGGCGATTCCCGCTCCAGCAAGACGCAAAGGTGGACATCCCGCAAAACGGATTTTCCAAGCAATTCGCATTGCTGTTAATGATGAATTAGGGGCAGTTGAAGAATCGCTAGAACAAGCAATTGATTTGCTAGCGAAAAATGGCAGAATCAGTGTGATTACGTTCCATTCGTTAGAAGATCGGATCGTTAAAACATTGTTTAAAGAGTACAGTACGGTACAAGACTTGCCACCAGGCATTCCAGTCGTACCAGAAGAATTTCAACCAGAATTAAAAGTAATTACGAGAAAACCAATTTTACCAAGTGACAGTGAGTTATCTGAGAATAATCGTTCACGAAGTGCGAAGTTACGCATTGCCGAAAAAATAAAATCTAGTTAGAGAGAGGGGTAGACACATGGCTGAATTGAAGAAAATAAATGATTTCCATTATGAAGCACCAGAAATGGATCAGCCAACTGTGGCAACAGAGCAAGACAGAAAAATGCAAGAGGAAACGCTACCTGTCCCCACTCTATTACCCAAAAAGAAATTAAAAAATGTCTCTTTACTAGAAAAATTAATCGGTGTTGTGTTAGTTTGTGCAACGATTGGTATTGCAATTGCGACAATTCAAGTAAGAACGACAATTGTCCAAACCATGAACGATATTACAGAAACACAAGCAGTCATTAAAGAAAAGGAAGATAACGCTTTGAAATTGGAACAAGAAAGAAGCGAACTTTCTAAATCAGATCGAATCAAAGATGTCGCTAAAAAACAAGGACTAGAAAATAATGGCGACAATGTTAGGACTGTTAAATAATGAGTAAAAGACATAAATTTAAACAATTCATGAAAAAGAAAAACTTAAATCCGATGAACAATCGTAAAAAAGTAGGCATCATTTTATTCGCTACGAGTATTGGATTGTTCTTTTTATTTGCCTTTAGAACGACATACATTGTGGCAACAGGCAAAGTAGCCGGTGTATCACTAAAGGAAAAAACAGCTTCTTTATATGAAGGAAGCAAAGTGGTAAAAGCTAAGCGAGGATCAATTTTAGATCGATATGGTAATCCAATCGCAGAAGATGCTACCTCCTATTCGCTGTATGTCGTATTATCAAAAAAATATACGGGACAAAATAATGAAAAGCTATATGCGGAGAAAAAAGACTTCGATGATATTGCTGAAATTTTAGCGAAATATACCAAACTAGACAAAAAAACAGCATTGAAATACTTGAATAATGGGATCCATGAAGATGGGTCAACACAATATCAAGTGGAGTTTGGTGCGGGTGGTCAAAATATCACCTTGGAAACGCGTCAAAAAATTGAAGCAGATTTGAAAAAGAAAAAAATCTCAGGTGTTTATTTCAATGAACATCCAGCCAGACTATATCCCAATGGTCAGTTTGCTTCTCACTTTATTGGCTATACAAAAGCCGCCAATCCAGATGATGATAAAGAAGGCTTAGTAGGCGCGATGGGACTAGAACAGACCTATAATGATATTTTAAGCGGAACCGATGGCCGTGTTTATTTTGAAAAAGATATTTATGGCAATGCCTTACCAGGAACTGTGGCGGAAGAGAAAAAAGCAGTGGATGGTCAAGATATTTACACAACGCTAGATAGTCGCTTGCAAAATACCTTAGAAGATTTAATGACTCAAGTTAATGAAAAATATGAACCAGTTTCCATGACCGCTATGTTAATGGAAGCCAAAACAGGTGAAATTGTTGCCATGTCTCAACGGCCGACATTTAATCCTGAAACGAAACAAGGATTAGACGATAATGGCACGTGGCAGAACCTATTAGTTGAAAGTCCTTATGAACCAGGCTCAACAATCAAATTATTTACAACAGCTGCTTCTATGGAACAAGGACAGTTTAATCCTAATGAATTATTCAATCGTGTTGGTGGAATTCAAGTTGGGGATGTAACTGTAAATGACCATGACTACACTCGGTTAAACGGCAAAGAATATTTGAACTATCGTCAAGCCATTTCTTGGTCTAGTAATATCGGTATGGTAAAACTAGAACAAAAAATGGGTGATGAAAAATGGATGGAATATTTGAAAAAATTTGGTTTTGGTACGAGCACGCATTCAGGATTAAGTGGTGAATCTGCTGGTAAATTGCCAGGAACAAACTTTGTAGATAGAGCAATGTCGGCATTTGGTCAAGCAATTACGGTTACTAATTTCCAAATGATGAAAGGTTTCTCAGCTATTGCAAATGACGGTTCAATGTTGCAACCTCATTACATCAGCAAAATTGTTGATAAAAATACAGGAAAAGAAACGATTACGGAACCACAAATCGTAGGAACCCCCATCAAAGCGCAAACAGCTCAACAGATTCGTACGTACATGATTGATACCGTTGAAGACCCAACTTATGGGATTGCGTATGATATTTATAAAGTACCAGGCTATCATGTTGCTGCCAAAACAGGAACTGCCCAGATTTCAGATGGTAAAGGGTACGTTGATGGAGCAAGTCAAGTCTTGTCTTCTGTAGTGGAAATGGTCCCAGCGGATAATCCTGAATATGTTTTGTATATTACACTTAGACAAGCAAAATCAGGTTCGCCTTCAGAAGCAATGGCGGCAATTGCAAACCCATTAATGAAATTAGCGTTAGACATTAAAGAGACAGATCCGGAAACAACGAAAGTAGCTTCTGATAAAGTCACGGTTGCTGATTATAAAAACATGACACCAGCGGAAGCGTTGGCCAATGCCAAAGTGAACGGGGTGGATCCTGTGATTATCGGCGATGGTGAAAAAATCAAGAAACAATCAACGCCGTCTGGTGAAACATTAATGCCTAATCAGAAATTGATTTTAATCACAAATGGAACGAGCTATATGCCTGATTTAACCGGCTGGTCGAAGAGCGATGTCACCAAGCTTGGTAATCTATTAGGTTTGACTGTCGAGTTTAAAGGTGAAGGTTATGTGACGAAACAAAGTATCGCTGCTGAAACTGAAATTACGGAGAAAAAATTAACCGTGACTTTAGAAGGCACAGAATAATAACGTAGAATAATTAGGAGAGATAACATGGAGTGGACACAGATTTTTATTCCCATAGTGGTGAGTTTTGCCATTACAGTGAGCGTAATGCCACTATTCATTGGCTATTTTCAAATGAAAAAACAAGGGCAGGTTACTCGTGAAGATGGCCCAACTTGGCATAGCGTGAAAACAGGTACCCCTACAATGGGTGGAGTGGTTTTCCTTGTAGCAAGCTTGATTACTTCGCTAGCAATGGGGTTGTTTTTCCACCAATTTACGCCGTCTCTACTAATTATTCTATTTATTTTAGTATTATACGGTTTGCTAGGTTATTTAGATGATTTCATTAAAGTCTTTAAAAAACGGAACATGGGCTTGAATTCTCGTCAAAAATTAATTGGTCAAATTTTTGGTGGGTTGGTTTTCTACTTTGTTTATCGAAGTGAAGGCTTTGCAGACACCTTAGACTTGTTTGGATTAGCAGAAGTTCCGTTAGGTATTTTTTATGGCGTGTTTATTATTTTTTGGTTAGTCGGTTTTTCTAATGCCGTGAATTTGACAGATGGGATTGATGGCCTAGTTGCTGGTTTAGGAACAATTTCCTTTGGTACCTATGCAATCATTGCCTGGAAACAACAACAATTTGATGTTGTGATTATCTGCCTAAGTGTGATTGGTGGGCTGATTGGCTTTTTCCCTTATAATAGAAAACCAGCAAAAATCTTCATGGGTGATGTTGGTTCATTAGCATTAGGTGGATTGTTAGCAGCAATTTCAATTATTTTGCATCAAGAATGGACGCTACTTTTAATTGGACTTGTCTACGTTTGTGAAACAGCAAGTGTTATTTTACAAGTTGCTTCTTTTAAATTATTTGGTCGACGGATTTTTAAAATGTCACCAATTCATCACCATTTTGAAATGTGTGGTTGGTCTGAATGGAAAATTGATTTTGTCTTTTGGTCTGTCGGTTTAATCTGTTCAGGAATCACATTATGGATTCTTTTCTAATCTATCAAAGGGGAAATTGACAATGAAAAAAATAACAACCTATCAAAACAAAAAAGTGTTGGTTTTAGGACTAGCTAAAAGTGGTATCAGCGCAGCGAAACTCTTACATGAGTTAGGTGCGCTCGTTACCGTTAATGACGCAAAACAATTTGATCAAAACCCTGACGCCCAAGATTTATTAACCTTGGGTATTCGTGTTGTTACAGGGGGGCATCCAATTGAATTGTTGGATGAAGAATTTGAACTAATCGTTAAAAATCCTGGTATTCCTTATACAAATCCACTTGTGGCAGAAGCACTAACTCGGGAAATTCCTATCATAACTGAGGTGGAATTAGCAGGTCAAATTGCCGAATGTCCAATTGTCGGCATTACGGGTACCAATGGCAAAACAACCACGACCACGATGATTGGTTTATTGCTAAACGCTGACAGAACGGCTGGTGAGGCACGTTTGGCGGGAAATATTGGTTTTCCAGCGAGTACGGTGGCTCAAGAAGCAACAGCCAAGGATGACCTTGTAATGGAACTTTCTAGTTTTCAGTTGATGGGAATTGAGACGTTTCACCCACAAATTGCAGTAATTACAAATATTTTTGAGGCACACTTGGATTATCATGGTTCGCGGAAAGAATATGTTGCTGCCAAATGGGCCATTCAAAAAAACATGACCGCAGACGACACCTTGATTTTAAATTGGAATCAAGTAGAGCTTCAAACGTTAGCCAAAACCACAGCTGCTAACGTATTGCCTTTTTCAACAAAAGAAGCAGTAGAAGGAGCTTATCTTTTAGATGGGAAATTATATTTTAATGAAGAATATATTATGCCCGCCGATGAGCTAGGGATTCCTGGCAGTCACAACATTGAAAATGCACTCGCAGCGATTTGTGTAGCTAAATTAAAAAATGTATCGAATGCTCAGATTAGACAAACATTGAAAAACTTTTCGGGCGTTCCTCATCGAACGCAATTTGTTGGTGAAGTTCAGCAAAGACGTTTTTATAACGATTCAAAAGCAACCAACATTTTAGCTACAGAGATGGCGTTAAGTGGGTTTGACAACCAAAAGCTACTTTTACTTGCTGGCGGCTTGGATCGTGGCAACTCATTTGATGAATTGGTTCCTGCTCTGCTAGGACTCAAAGCAATTGTTTTATTTGGAGAAACCAAAGAAAAATTAGCGGAAGCTGCTAAAAAAGCGAACATTGAAACAATTTTATTTGCTGAAAATGTTCAAACGGCGGTTACCATTGCCTTTGATTATTCGGAAAAAGATGATACTATTTTACTATCACCTGCTTGCGCAAGTTGGGACCAATACCTGAATTTTGAAGTACGCGGGGAAGCCTTTATGCAAGCTGTTCAACAATTAAAAGAAAGTGAAATGTGAGAAAATGAAGATACTAGTAACTGGTGGTGGCACAGGTGGGCATATCTATCCTGCGTTATCCTTCGTCGAACACGTCAAAAAAGAAGCACCTGCAACAGAATTCTTGTATGTGGGAACAGAAAATGGCTTAGAAAGTCAAATTGTGCCAAAGGCGAAAATTCCATTTAAAACGATTAAAATTCAAGGATTCAAGCGTTCACTGAGTCCTCAAAATTTTAAAACAATTTATTTATTTTTAACAAGCATCAATAAAGCGAAAAAAATTATTCGGGAATTTCAACCAGATGTGGTCATTGGTACAGGTGGTTATGTTTCTGGTGCAGTCGTTTATGCAGCCCATCAATTAAAAATACCGACAATTATTCATGAACAAAATAGTATCCCCGGAATGACAAATAAATTTTTAAGTCGTTATGTAGATAAAATTGCGATTTGTTTTCCGGATGTCGCTAGTTTTTTCCCGAAAGAAAAAACAATTTTAACAGGGAACCCGCGGGGACAAGAAGTCGTAACGGTGGAAAAGTCAGCTGTTTTATCAGAGTTTGGCTTGGACCCAGCAAAGAAAACGGTGGTTTTATTTGGTGGAAGTCGCGGTGCCTTGAAAATCAATCAAGCGTTTGAACAGGCCTATCCTTTGTTTGAAGAGAGGGAGTATCAAGTTTTATACGCTTCAGGAGAAAGATATTATCAGGAACTTCAAGAAAGTCTAAAGCTTTCTGAAAAGAAATTGACAAACATAAGTGTGCAACCGTATATTGATAAAATGGTTGAAGTGATGGCTAATACCGATTTAATGGTGGGACGTGCAGGAGCAACCTCGATTGCGGAGTTCACCGCATTAGGATTACCAGCAATTTTAATTCCGAGTCCTTACGTCACCAATGATCATCAAACGAAAAACGCGCAAAGCTTAGTAAAAGTTGGTGCTGTTGAAATGATTCCAGATGCAGAATTGACCGGCGCTCGTTTGGTTGCGGCAATTGATGATATTTTATTAAACAATGAAAAAAGACAACAGATGGCAACGGCGTCCAAAGGGGAAGGCATCCCAGATGCAAGTGATCGTTTGTATCAAGTTGTGAAAACGTTAGTCTGAGATAGGAGGTGTGGAAGATTAGTAACGAGAACGATATATTCAAAAAAAGAAAACCATTACCTCCAAAAAAATCGGAAGAGTCTCAACCTGAACTGACACCTTGGCAAAAACAAAACCAAGAATATTTGAAGAAACAAGCGGAAGAAGCTGCTTCAAAAGGTGAAAAGGAACAAGCAGAAGTCACCATCACTTTACAAGAACAAAGTCAAGAAGAGCCTCAACAACATCTTCCACAAGAAACAGTGGAAGAAGAGGAGCATTTTGCAGATCGTTTACCGAACGTTAAGAAAACACGGAACAAGCGGTTATACAGGCGTTTAGCCTTTATTTTAACTTGTTTAGGGACAGCTATTTTAGTGGCACTGTATTTTGTTTCGCCTCTTAGTCGATTGAGTGAAGTGACAGTTTCAGGGAACAAAAGTATTGAAAGCCAAGCGATTATTCAGCAGTCAAAACTTGAAACGGGCAGTGGTTTATGGGAGCAGTATTCGAATCGAAATTATTTTTCTGCAAATATTCAGAAAAAGTTTCCAATTATAAAAAAGGCGAACATTAAGTTAAATGGTATTAATTCATTTAAAATTGATATTCAAGAGTATCAAATTGTCGCTCTTGCTGCGACTAAAGGCGGCTATCATCCGATTTTAGAGAATGGTAAAACTTTGGCGGAAACCACCAAAGCTGCTGAAAGTGGCAAACCAATTTTTGAGAATTTTAAAGAGGATAAATTAATCCCTGAATTAATGGCCTCTTACAACAAATTGCCTCAAGAAATTAAACAAGGAATTTCAGAAATTAAATATGCACCATCCAAAACCAATAAAGACTTGATTAATGTCTATATGAATGATGGAAATCGAGTGATTGTTAATATTTCTGATTTAAGTGAAAAAATGGCTTATTATTCACAAGTAGCCGAGCAAATGGACAAACCTGGAATCGTTGATATGGAAGTCGGCATTTTTTCTTATCCGTATGAAAAAGAAAGTGAAGAAACGGGCAGTGAAGTTTCCGAAGATTCAGCGGTTGCAAATCAAGAAGTTGTGGACCCAAATACAGGCGTAGCAACGGATGAAGCGAATAACGGTACGCCGACAAATGGAGAAAATCAAGAAGTGCAACAAGCAGAATAAGTTTTTTACAAAAATGTTTCAAAAATTAACGAACAAATTCGTATAATCTGCTTTCTAAAACCCCCATTTTTATGGTAAAATTGGAAGAAGTGAATAATACTAAAAAAGAGATAGTTAAACGGACGCCTTTGTCCGCTTAGATATTGGAATTAATAGGAGGAGGAATTCCGTTCATGGCAAAAACAGGAATGTATGTAGGCCTCGATATTGGTACAACTTCTGTCAAAGTAGTTGTCGCTGAATATATTGAAGGTCAAATGAACATCATCGGCGTTGGAAATGCAAAATCAGACGGTTTGAATCGAGGGATTGTCGTCGATATTGATCAAACAGTTCAAGCAATCCAACGGGCCGTTCGACAAGCCGAAGAAAAAGCCGGCATTCAAATTAAAAGCGTAAATGTTGGATTACCAGCGAATTTATTAGAAGTAGAAAGCTGTCAAGGAATGATAGCTGTTAGTAGTGAATCAAAAGAAATTACAGATGAGGATGTGCGCAACGTCGCATCTGCAGCTTTGGTTCGTTCAACTCCTCCTGAACGTCAAATTGTTGCAATCTTACCGCAAGACTTTACCGTCGACGGCTTTGAAGGCATCAAAGACCCACGTGGAATGCTTGGCGTTCGCATGGAGATGTTTGGCGTTGTCTATACTGGACCAAAAACAATCATCCATAACATCCGTAAATGTGTTGAAAAAGCTGGCTTAGGAATTAACGAATTAGTGATTACGCCGCTTGCTTTAACGGAAACAATTTTAACAGATGGCGAAAAAGACTTTGGAACGATTGTCATTGATATGGGTGGCGGTCAAACAACGACATCTGTTATTCATGACAAACAATTGAAATTTACTCATGTTAACCAAGAAGGCGGCGAGTTCATCACGAAAGATATCTCAATCGTGTTGAATACTTCTTTTAACAACGCCGAAGCCTTAAAAATTAATTATGGGGATGCTTATCCAGAAAGAACTTCAGCGAACGAAGAATTTCCTGTTGATGTTATCGGTAAGTCTGAGCCTGTAAGAGTGGACGAACGTTACCTTTCAGAAATTATCGAAGCGCGTGTAGAACAAATTTTGAGAAAATCAAAAGAAGTTCTGGATGAAATTGATGCGTTTGAATTACCTGGAGGCGTTGTGTTAACTGGTGGCGCCGCTAGTATGCCAGGTATTGTTGATTTGGCGCAAGAGATTTTTGAAGCCAACGTAAAACTATACGTACCAAATCACATGGGCTTACGTAACCCAGTCTTTGCTAATGTCATTAGCATTGTGGAATATTCAGCGCAACTAAACGATATTTATCACATTGCCAAATATGCAATCCCTGGTGAAAAATCGAAACCAGCACAGTCAGTCGCTGTCCAACAAGAAGTTCGCTATGACACATATGCTGAACAGCCTCAAGAAGAATACGAAGAATTCAACGAACGTGAGTCTGGTGAAAAAATGACAGGCAAAATCAAAGACTTCTTCTCGAACATTTTCGACTAATCACACAAACAGGAGGATACGATATCATGGAATTTTCATTAGACAATAACATTAACAACGGTGCAGTCATTAAAGTTATCGGTGTAGGTGGCGGCGGCGGAAACGCTGTAAACCGTATGATCGAAGAAAACGTTAAAGGCGTGGAATTTATCACAGCCAATACAGACGTTCAAGCATTAAAACATTCAAAAGCAGAAACAGTGATTCAATTAGGCCCTAAATACACTCGTGGTTTAGGTGCCGGTTCACAACCTGAAGTTGGCCAAAAAGCTGCAGAAGAAAGTGAACAAGTGATTTCAGAATCATTACAAGGCGCGGATATGATTTTCATTACTGCTGGTATGGGTGGCGGAACTGGTACAGGTGCTGCGCCAGTAGTTGCAAAAATCGCTAAAGAATTAGGCGCTTTAACAGTTGGTGTAGTAACTCGTCCATTTAGTTTTGAAGGTCCAAAACGTGGTCGTTTTGCTGCTGAAGGAATTGCCTTATTAAAAGAAAACGTTGATACACTATTAATTATCTCAAACAACCGCTTATTAGAAGTCGTTGACAAGAAAACGCCAATGCTTGAAGCATTTAGAGAAGCTGATAATGTATTACGTCAAGGTGTTCAAGGAATTTCAGATTTAATCACTGCGCCAGGTTACGTAAACTTGGACTTTGCTGACGTGAAAACAGTGATGGAAAACCAAGGAACAGCTTTAATGGGAATTGGTGTAGCGAGCGGCGAAGAACGCGTAATTGAAGCAACGAAAAAAGCTATTTCTTCACCATTGTTAGAAACATCAATCGATGGTGCGGAACAAGTCTTATTAAACATTACTGGTGGCTTAGATATGACCTTGTTTGAAGCGCAAGATGCTTCAGATATCGTTACAAATGCTGCTTCAGGTGATGTGAACATCATCCTAGGTACATCAATCAATGAAGATTTAGGCGACGAAATTCGTGTAACAGTAATCGCTACAGGTATTGATGAATCAAAAAAGGATAGAAAACCGCACCGTCAAACAAGACAAGCGGTTCAACCAATGCAACAAACAACTCAATCTGTGGAAATGGATCAACCAAAATCACAAGAAGAAGCAAGTGCTTTTGGCGATTGGGATATTCGCAGAGAACAAAATACACGTCCAAAAGTTGATGAATCTTCATTAGAACAAGTAGACAAAAAAGAATTTGACACATTCCACCGTGAAGAACCAAATCACAATGATGACGAATTAAGTACGCCACCATTTTTCCGCAGAAAACGATAAGGAGCATCGATTAGAAATGATAGCTGAAAACTTAACAAATATTAATAATCAACTTCAGCTAGCATGCAAAAGCTCACAGCGCTCTGTTGCTGATGTGACAATGATTGGCGTCACTAAATCAGTAGGAATTGAGGAAGCAGCAGAGCTTGTTCAGCTTGGTGTCCAGAATTTAGCTGAAAACCGAGTAGATAAGTTACTAGAAAAGAAAGCTGGATTGGAAAAATTTAATGATATTCAGTGGCATTTAATTGGTAATTTACAACGTAGGAAGGTAAAATTAATTATTAATGAGATAGATTATTTTCATGCATTAGATAGTCTGAGTCTAGCCAAAGAAATTCAAAAAAGAGCAACGAAAGTTATTCGTTGTTTTGTTGAAGTGAATATAACTGGGGAAGAAAGCAAGCACGGCTTTCGTAAAGAAGACGTCTTACCTTTCATTCAAGAACTTGCTGATTTGGACAAAATTCAAATCGTCGGTCTAATGACTATGGCACCTTTTGGGGCAAGTGAAGAAGTATTACATGCAACATTTAGAGAATTAAAAGAGCTGCAAATGACCGTAAATGAGAAACATTTATCTTTTGCTCCTTGTACAGAACTTAGCATGGGAATGAGTAACGATTTCCCAATCGCAGTTGAAGAAGGTGCAACTTTTATACGAATCGGAACAGCGTTATTCAGAGATGCGTAAAGGAGAGGAATTTATGTCAATTTTTAACAAGGATGCGTTATCGAGCTTTTTTGGCTTATCTGGCGAAGAAGATGATTATTATGATAACTACGAAGAATATGAAGAGCGCAAAGCAGTTAATGAACCACCGCGTCGTGCAGCTCGGCCTAAACCACAACGACCTGTTCAACAACAGGAAAGTTACAGTCAGCCAGCTTATACACAACAAAGTGAGCCTGTAGTTGAAAAACCTTCTGCACGCTATCGTTCTGCTGAAGCGCATCAAGAAAGAGACACACAACAAGCTGCTTACACAGAGAAAAAAGTGGTTTCTATGCGTAGTTCTAATCAATCAGCGACTACGAATACAAGACGAGCACAAGAAAGCACCGCCAATGCAAAAACACATAAAATTACTATTATTGAACCACGTGTGTATTCAGAAGCAATGAGCATTGCGAAACATTTATTTGCTGAAGAAGCTGTGCTAGTTAATTTTACATTAGTAGAAGAAGACCAAGCACGACGCATCGTTGATTTCTTAACTGGTACTGTGTATGCTTTAGACGGAGATATTCAGCGCGTTGGCAATGAAATCTTCTTATGCACACCAGCGAATATGGAAATTGATAGTGCGACAGCACAATCTTTAGCCAACAAACAATTCTTTGATTTCTAAGCCTTAGGGAGGTGTTATTATCGCAACACTGATTACTCTATTATACAAAGGCGTTCAAATCTATTCAGGATTACTAGTGATTTACGCGCTACTTTCATGGTTTCCAGGAGCATATGATTCTGCTTTCGGGCGTTTGCTCTCTAGAATTTGTGAACCATACTTAAGTTTGTTTGACCGTTTGAATTTAAGGATTGGAATGGTTGGATTTAACGTAATGGTAGGGATTATTGTCCTTAACCTAGCAGCGGGTGGCTTAGCAGTCATTTTACGAGCTATTGTTTATTAATAACTTTTAGAAAGGATGATTTATCTATGAACGCAAATGTGTATCAACATTTCCGCAAAGATGAACATCCTTTTATTGACACTGTCGGGGATTGGCTAGAGCAAGTGGAGATGCAATACGCGCCTTATTTGACAGACTTTCTTGATCCTAGACAGGCGTATATTTTGGAAACGTTGATTCGACAAAACAGTGATTTATCGTTTACTTTTTATGGTGGTTATGAGCAAGCAGAACGAAAACGCTGCTTGATTTATCCAGCGTATTACATACCAGAAGAGACAGATTTTGGTGTTGTATTATTTGAAATTATTTATCCATCTAAATTTGCGACATTATCTCATGGGAAAATTTTAGGCACCTTGATGAATGTTGGGGTTCGTAGGGAAGCCTTTGGAGATATTATTTCCGATGGCGATAAGTGGCAGGTTTTTATAGCACAAGAAGTAGCTGGCTTCGTTGTTAACCAAGTCGACAAAATTGGTAAAATTACTGTTCGCTTAGAAGCGCGGGATTATACACAAATTTTGATACCGAAGGATGGTTGGCAGGAAGAGCGAACGACTATGAGCTCTTTGCGGCTGGATAGTGTAATTTCCGCCGTATTTAATATTTCAAGGCAGCGATCAAAACAATTGATCGAATCTGGTAAAGTAAAAGTCAATTGGACAGAAACGACACGACCAGATTTTGCCTTAGACTTATTAGATATTGTTTCGATACGAGGATTTGGGCGCCTTCAGATTCAAGAATTAGAAGGAAAAACAAAAAAAGAAAAATTCCGTGTCCTCTTAGGGGTATTGAGAAAATAATCTCGAACTTTTGTTTAAGAAAACCATTTTGGCTGTTCATTCAGACGAAGTTGTGTATAATAAAAAAAGTAAGATATTTGCTATTTCAGGATTAGTATGAGAATGTGTTCATAAGGGGTTTTACAAAAATAATCCAAAGAGGTGAAGGAATATGGCATTAACTCCATTAGATATTCAAAACAAAGACTTCTCAACAAAAATGAGAGGCTATAACCAAGATGATGTAGATGACTTTTTAGATCAAGTCACACGTGATTATGAAGATGCATTACAAAAAAATCGTGAACTTGAGAAATCATTAAAACACGCAGAAGAAAAATTACAATACTTCAATGAATTGAAAGATGCATTGAACCAATCAATTATTGTTGCACAAGATACCGCTGATAAAGTGAAATCAAGTGCCAATAAAGAATCAGAAATGATTATCACTTCGGCAGATAACCAAGCCAAAGAAACCTTGGTAGAAGCTGAACGTAAATCAAATGCAATGATTGCAGATGCTGAAGCGAAATCAACACAAATCTTAGCAGAAGCAATTGAACGTGCCCGTCAATTAGCTGGGGAAACAGAAGACTTGAAGAAGAAAACACGTGTCTTCCATCAACGCTTAAGCTTAATGCTTGAAACTCAATTAGAGCAAGTAAAGAGTGAAGAGTGGGAAGAAATTTTAAAGCCTTTTTCTAGTTATGTCGGAGACAAACATACAGCAGTTAAGGAAATTCTTGATGAACAAGACCTTGACAACGAAAATGAAACTGTTGTAAACTCTGAAGAGAACACAGATGCTGTAGTAGAAAAAAAGCCTGTAATTGAAGTCACTGAAGAAACAATTGAAGAAGAATCAAAATAGATAGAACAGAACGTTTAATGTTTATTCTTAGCAGCGAGTCAATGATAGTGAAAGTTTGACAGACACTGGCATTAAACAGATCCTCTATCCTAGATGCAGTTCTGAACACTTGAGTAGGAACTGCCGGATAATTACCGTTATCAATTTCAGAGAAAGTAGGGGCAACTCTACTTTGAATTTGGGTGGTAACACGAGTACTTCGTCCCTTGGGATGGAGTACTCTTTTTTTATCTACTTTTATCAGCTATCGTTCATCTTTAGTATGAACTAACACAATTAAATCGATAAAATGAAAGCGAGGCAAATGCATATGAAAATGAAAGAAACATTGCAATTAGGAAAAACAGCTTTTCCAATGCGTGGGAACTTGCCAAACCGTGAAGCAGAATGGCAAAAAGACTGGGAAGAAAAAGGCTTATATGAACAACGTCAAAAATTAAACGAAGGAAAACCAACCTTTGTTTTACATGATGGCCCTCCGTATGCAAACGGAAATATTCATTTAGGACATTCTTTGAATAAAATCAGTAAAGATATTATTATTCGTTCAAAATCAATGTCTGGTTTCCGTTCTCCTTATGTGCCTGGTTGGGATACTCATGGTTTACCAATTGAGCAAGTGTTAACCAATAAAGGGGTTAAACGTAAAGAAATGACTGTCGCTGAGTATCGCGAAAAATGTAAAGAGTATGCCTTATCACAAGTCGACAAACAACGTAACGATTTTAAACGTTTAGGTGTGTCAGGTGATTGGGAACATCCATACATTACGTTAGATCCAGAGTATGAAGCAGCAGAAATTCGTGTTTTTGGTAAGATGGCAGAAAAAGGCTATATTTATAAAGGCTTAAAACCAATTTATTGGTCTCCTTCAAGTGAATCTTCTTTAGCAGAAGCAGAAATTGAATACAAAGATGTAAAATCACCATCTATTTACGTAGCTTTTAACGTGGCCGATGGTAAAGGTCTTTTAGATAACGAGACAGCCTTCGTCATCTGGACGACAACCCCTTGGACATTACCAGCCAACTTAGGTATTTCAGTTAATCCTGATTTTACGTATGTTGAAGTGAAGGCAGACGGTCGCAAATTTGTAATTGCTAAAGATTTATTAGCAACAGTTAAAGAAGCGATTGGTTGGGAAGAAGTAGAAGTCTTGCGAGAATTTTCTGGTGAAAAATTAGATCGTATGACAGCTCAACATCCATTCTATGATCGAACATCACTTGTTATGCTAGGCGACCACGTGACGCTAGATGCCGGGACTGGCTTAGTTCATACCGCACCGGGACATGGTGAAGATGACTATATCGTTAGCCGTAAATATGATTTACCTGTTATTTCTCCTGTTGACAGTCGAGGAGTCTTTACAGATGAAGCAGCTGGCTTTGAAGGAATTTTCTATGACAAAGCGAATCCAATGATTACTGAGTTATTAGAAGAAAAAGGCGCGTTATTAAAATTAGATTTCTTTACGCATAGTTATCCACATGACTGGCGTACCAAAAAACCAGTTATCTACCGTGCAACGCCACAATGGTTTGCTTCAATCTCTAAATTCCGTCAAGATATTTTAGATGAAGTTGAGAAAGTTGACTGGCTAATTCCTTGGGGAAAAACACGTTTGTATAATATGATTCGTGACCGTGGTGATTGGGTAATCTCTCGTCAAAGAGCGTGGGGCGTGCCATTACCGATCTTCTATGCTGAAAATGGAGAAGCCATCATTACGCCAGAAACAATTGAACATGTAGCGAATTTATTTGCAGAACATGGATCAAATATCTGGTTTATGCGTGAAGCAAAAGAGTTACTACCAGCAGGCTTTACACATCCAGGTTCACCAAATGGCGAGTTTACCAAAGAAACAGATATCATGGACGTTTGGTTTGACTCAGGTTCTTCACATGAAGGAGTTTTACGAGAAAGAGAAGAGTTAACTTTCCCAGCAGATATGTATTTAGAAGGTTCTGACCAATATCGTGGTTGGTTTAACTCAAGCATTACAACAAGTGTCGCTATCAATGGGGTAGCGCCTTATAAATCAATCATTTCTCAAGGGATGGTTCTCGATGGCGAAGGCCGTAAGATGAGTAAATCGTTAGGCAATACTATCTTACCTGAAAAAGTTATCAACCAAATGGGGGCAGATATCTTACGCTTGTGGGTAAGTAGTGTTGACGCGGAAGCCGATGTGCGTGTCTCAATGGATATCTTAAACCAAGTATCTGAAGTGTACCGGAAAATCCGTAATACTATGCGTTTCTTGTTAGCGAATACGAGTGATTTTAATCCAGCTGAGCATACTGTAGCTTATGCTGATTTACGTTCTGTAGATAAATACATGACGGTTCGTTTAAATCAAGTCATTCAAGAAATCCGTGAAAATGGGTATGAAAAATATAATTTCATGCATATTTATCGGACAGTTATGAACTTCTTAACGGTAGATTTATCTTCTTTCTATTTAGACTTTGCGAAAGATGTCGTTTATATTGAAGCAGAAAATGATTATCAACGTCGTTGTATGCAGACTGTTTTCTACCAAACACTGGTTTCATTAACAAAACTATTGACACCAATTATTCCACATACAGCGGAAGAAATTTGGAGTTTCTTACAAGAAGAAGAAGAGTATGTGCAATTAGCTGAATTCCCAGGTTACGAAACGTTTACTAATGAAGAAGAATTGATGGATACATGGGCAGCCTTTATGGATTTCCGTGACAATGTCTTAAAAGCGTTGGAAGAAGCTCGTCATTCTAAATTAATCGGTAAATCGTTAGAAGCCAAAGTGACCGTTTATCCAAATGAACAAATTCGTCAATTAATGACAGCTGTTGATGCAGATATTGCTCAATTACTAATTGTTTCCGACTTTGAAGTATCAAAAGAAGTAGCACCTAGTGAAGCTATTCAATTTGAAGACATGGCTATTTTAGTTGAAAAAGCAGAAGGCGAAACGTGTGACCGTTGTCGTTCCGTTCGTCAAGATGTCGGCTCAGATGAAAAATTACCAACACTTTGTGGCCGTTGCGCACACATTGTTGAAGAAAATTATCCAGAAGCGGTTGCTGAAGGATTCGAATAAACAAGAAAAAAGATCCGCTAGTCGTTAACTAGTGGATCTTTTTTGGCTTATTTATTGATCAAGTTGACCGCGGTCACGGTACCAGTTATCTGGTTGCCATTCCCAAGTAAAGCCATCTTTTTCTAATAAGTCGAAGGCAGCTTGTGGGCCCATTGTGCCAGCGGCATAATTAGGGAAAGAAACGTCTGTTTTATCCCAAGCATGTCGAATAATGTCAACAATGCGCCAAGATTGGGCAACTTCGTCCCAATGAGAGAAGTTTGTACTATCGCCATTTAGGCAGTCTAATAGAAGTTTTTCATATGCTTCTGGACTATTTTCAGTCATTTCAGCACTTTGACGGAAATCAAGTTTCACTGGAGTTGTATTGAACCCTTGACCGATTTCTTTTCCATTTAAGGTTAATGAAAATCCTTCAGTTGGTTGGATATAGATAGTTAAAACATTCGGTGGTAAATCGGTTTTATCGCATTCTTCACACGTATCATCTTTGAAGACATTAATAGGTACTTGTTTAAAGACGATGTTAATGCGTGTACCTTTTTCAGTTAATCGTTTACCTGTGCGAACATAGAAAGGGACGCCAGACCAACGGAAATTATCAATTAAAAATTTACCAGCAACAAAAGTTTCAGTGGATGAAGTTTCTGCCACATTCGGTTCATCACGATAGGCTGCAAATGTTTGATCAGCTAGCTGACCTTCGCCGTATTGTCCACGCACGAAATTTTGAAGGGCTTCTTCTTCAGAATAAAGGCGGATGGCACGTAAAGCTTTTACTTTTTCAGTCCGAATTTCTTTTTCAGAAAAGGCAACAGGAGGCTCCATAGAAAGCAAAGCAACGACTTGTAAAATATGATTTTGAACCATATCTTTTAGTGCACCACTGTGGTCATAATAGCCGCCACGATCCTCGACACCTAAGCTTTCAGCGAAGGTAATTTGGACATTATCAATATAACGATTGTTCCATTGTGATTCAAAAATATTATTGGCAAAACGAATGGCTGAAATATTTTGGATCATTTCTTTGCCTAAGTAATGGTCAATTCGGAAAATATCTTGTTCAGGAAATGCAGCACGAATCTCTTCATTTAATTCGTAGGCAGATTCATAGTCAGAACCAAATGGCTTTTCGATAATTAGACGATCAAAGCCTTCTTCCGAAATAATATGTTGCGATTTCAAGTGATTAACAATGGTTCCAAAGAATTGAGGGGCCATAGCTAAATAGTATACGTGATTGCCCTCTAAATGATATTGTTCATTTAGACGATCAGATAATTCTTTTAAGGTATTATAATGTTCCGTATCATTCACATTATGTGATTGATAATAGAAATGACTAGAAAATTCAGTCGCCTCTTCGGCCGTGGGCTTTAAGTCTTGAATGGTTTCACGAACGATTTCACGATAGTATTCGTCTGTCCATTCCCGACGTGCAGTACCAATCACCGCAAAACGCTCAGCTAATAATCCTTTTTTATATAAGCGGAACAGGGAAGGATACAATTTGCGTTTGGCAAGATCGCCTGTCCCCCCGAAAATAGTAAATAAAGCTACTTTTTCATTCATTAGTTTTCCTCACTTTCTCTAATCAACGGCTCAACAAAAATTGTGTTTGCTGCTTTAAAGCTGACGGATAGTTCTTTGTGTTCATTATAAATGGTGATAGGTCCTTCATATGCAGCAATTTCTTTAATTGTATATTCTTCTTGAATATTTAAATCAATGGAAACTAAATAATCCAGTAATTCTTTTTCGTCTAAGACACGCGCAATACGAATTTTTGTGCCAACAGGGTAGTCTGTTAGCGTTTGGCGTTTTTCCTCATGAATGGGTTGATTATCTTCGGGAATAACACCACCGTGTGGACAAAATTCTGGATGATTTAAATAATCCGCTAATCGGTTCACAAGCGTTTGTGAAGTAACATGTTCTAAAACTTCTGCCTCTTCGTGAACGTCATTCCAAGTATAATTTAAGTGCTCTACTAAAAAGACTTCCCAGATTCGGTGTTTGCGAATTAACGTACTCGCTTTTTTTAAGCCTTTTTCAGTTAATTGTACCCCTTGATAAGGAGAATGCTCAACCAAATCTTCTTTTACTAACTTTGAAATCATCTCACTAACCGAAGCTGCCGAAACATCTAGTCCAGAAACAATTTGTTTATTATTCACTTTAACTTCGTCGCCACCTAATTCAAAAATTAATTTTAAATAGTCTTCGCGATTTGGTGTCATAGGGGCTCATCCTTTCAAAAAAACATCATCCTAAGTTTATCAGAAAAAGGCGCATTTGACTATTTAATAATATTCAAGTTGTAAGAAAACTTTCTGAATGCTTTTGCAAGGGATGCAAAAAACAAATCACCCACGACACATGCTTAATTTCATGTGAGTGGGTGATTTGTTAATTGTAAATGGCACGTTCTAGTGTGTAGGTTTCGTCGTCGGCTTCATCGTAAAGCGTTGCAGGGACACCATTTTCACATTGAATGATTAAATGATAACCTAACTTGTCTAAGATAACTAAGCGTTTAGGACTTAATTCAACAAGCATGGCATGCATTTGTTTACCATCAATGAAAACATTGAAAGATGAGGTGATTTCCAAGGTGTGTTGCGTGGCTTTCTTCACGTCTACAAACCACCAATGCCCAGTATAATTGTGTTGAAGCTCCTGTGGGGAAGGGAGCTGTTTGTTTTTTTTCCAGAGGATAGAGCCTGCTAATCCAGTAAGTAAAGATGCACCAACCAAGAAAGTCCAATGTTTTTTCAAAGAAATTCCTCCTAACCTTCATTTTCATTTATTCGTCTTCGTTACTTTTATTATATAGAACTTGTCTAAAATATTCGACTAAATCGCTGAGAATTGACAAATATTTAATGATTGACACAAGATAGTAAAATTGTTGGTTTTGGTCTATACTTTTCCTTGTTTTTTTATGGTATAGTGTGTAAGAAAGGAAGTCTGTGTATGAAGTACCCGAATGTCCAACTCGCTTATTTTATCGAACGACCCAATCGGTTTATTGCACACTGTCGTTTAATGGAGACGAATGAAGAAGTGATCACACATGTTAAAAATACTGGCAGAGGGAAAGAAGTCTTTTTACCAGGTGCTGTTGTGGCGCTTAGTTATCAACCATCGCCTAAAAGAAAAACAGATTACGATTTGATTGCAGTAAAAAAAGGTTCTTTTTGGATTAATATTGATAGCCAAGTACCGAATACATTAGTTAATGAAGGATTAAAAAATGGTCAAATTGTGCTTCCTGGTTTAGTTGGTACGATCCAAACTGTTAAACGTGAGCAACGATTTGCACATTCAAAATTTGATTTTCTAGTGGAAACGGATGCGGACGAACAAGCTTTTGTTGAAGTGAAAGGCATGACTTTAGAAAATAAAGGCGTTGGTGCTTTTCCTGACGCGCCAACACTTCGTGGCTTGAAGCATGTCACTGAACTAATGGCTGCAACTAAAGCTGGTTACCGCTGTTACATTTTGTTTGTGGTCCAATTTGAAGAAATTAAGCAAGCAACGATTCACCAAGAGATGCAACCCGCCTTTGCTGAAAATGTGGGTGCTGCAATTGACCAAGGTGTGCAAGTCCTTGCTTACAATTGCCACGTAACACCAGCAACGATTGAACTTAAGTCACAGGTAACCTTTGATTTATTACAGGCATTTGATGATCCTAATAAATAACTTGAAGAACTCCTAGCGCTTTAAGGCAGGGTAATTACGTGACTTTTGTACGAGAGATTACTATTATAAAGAGAGTAAATAAACAAAAAATGGAGGTTTTTGATTATGATACATTTAGGCGTAATTGGTACCAATTGGATTAGTCATCAATTTGTTGCAGCAGCTTTAGAAACGGGTGCGTATGATTTAACGGCTGTTTATTCTCGGAAACTAGCAACGGCACAAGAATTTGGTTCTCGCTATGGGGATGTGGAATATGCAATTGATTTAGAGACGTTTTTTGGTATTGCACATATGGATACGGTTTATATTGCCTCACCAAATTCATTACATTTTGAACAAGCGAAACAAGCAATTTTAGCGAAAAAAAATGTAATTGTTGAAAAACCAGCTTTTTCAACGCCTGATGAGATGGCAGAAATTATTGAATTAGCGAATAAAAATCGTGTGTATTTCTTTGAAGCGGCCCGTAATATTCATGAGCAAAGTTTCCAAAAAATTGCTGAATTATTGCCATTAAAAAACCAAATTTTAGGTGCGAATTTTACGTATATGAAATATTCTTCTCGCTATGATCAAGTATTAGAAGGCAAAGAACCAAATATTTTTTCTCCTCATTTTTCTGGGGGAGCCTTAGCAGATTTAGGCGTTTATTTAGTTTATGCAGCCTTAGGCTGGTTTGGCGTACCAAACGAAAGCCATTATTTTGCTAGTAAAATTGCGACAGGTGTCGATGGCTTAGGAACAATTATTTTACGTTATGATCAGTTTGACGTGACGTTAAACACTGGGAAAATTAGTGATTCTTTTGCGCCATCCGAAATTTACTTTGAAAACGGGACCTTGATTTTAGATAGTGTCAATGCTATTTCTTCGGCTGAGTACCATGATCGCGCACATGAAGAACGTGATGTCTTAGATATTCAAGTAGCCGATAATCCAATGATTGAAGAAGCCCGTGATTTTGCAGCAGTTTTAAATAACCCAACAGATAAGTATTGGGGCACCAAGTATGAAGAATGGGTTGAGCTTGCTCGAAATGTCAATAAAGTAGTCACTGATTTACGTCATAGTGCCGGCATTATTTTTGATGCTGATAAATAAGAATTAAGCGATAGGAAAGGAACAATATGAGATTTTTAGAACAACTTCCAGAGGCTTGGCAAGAACAGTGGCAAGCTTCTGGCTTTAACGAACCATCAACAATTCAAGAAAAAAGTTTTACGCCCCTTCGCGAAGGAGAAAATGTTTTAGGAATTTCGCCGACAGGAACTGGAAAAACACTTGCTTACATGCTGCCTTTACTCTTAACTGTTGAAAAAGGACAGGGAAATCAATTGTTGATTATTGCTCCGTCTCAAGAATTAGCTATGCAAATTGCTGAGGTTGCTCGGACTTGGGCTAAGCCACTTCAATTAACGGTTCAAACGTTAATCGGTGGGGCCAATGTTTCACGCCAGATTGACAAGTTAAAAAAACGCCCCGAAGTGTTAATCGGAACACCGGGTCGGATTTTAGAGTTAATGAAGAATAAAAAAGTCAAAGCTCAGTTGTTAAAAACAATTGTAATGGATGAAGTTGATCAACTTTTCCAAGAGGAAGAGCTAAGTTTAACCAAACAAATTTTGACACACACACCAACCGAATACCAACTTGTTTTTTATTCAGCTACCGCTGACCGTGTTGTGAATCAAGCGCAATCTTTAAGTCAAAAATTACAGGTGATTGATGTGACGGAAGAAGATACTTCAGCAGGTCAAGTCGCCCACTACTTTATTCGGTTAGCGCCAAGAAAAAAAGCCGATTACTTACGTCGTTTGGCACATACAGAAGCATTCAGAAGTATGGTCTTCTTCAATCAAGTTGCTGATTTAGGTGCAGCAGAAGAAAAATTAGTTTACGAGAATGTGCCAGCTATTGGTCTGGCTTCAGATCAAAGTAAACAGTTGCGTAAATTGGCAATCGATCAATTTAAAGCAGAACGAGTGAAGTTGTTACTAACCACGGATATTGCGGCACGGGGCTTAGATTTCACAGGGGTCCCTTACGTCGTAAACGTAGATGTTCCTTTAACTGAAGAGAGCTATATTCATCGCGCTGGTCGCGTTGGACGGATGGGTGCACAAGGGGCAGTGATTACGTTTATCAATGACGGCACTAAAAGAGATTATCAACGTTTAATGAAACAATTAGCCATTCCTTATCAGGAAATCTTTTTATATGATGGTGCACTTTATGAGCAGCCAAAAGCCAAAGATGAACTAGAAAAAAAGAACGTAGCCAAAGATACGTATTCAGAAAAAAAGAGTACGAAAGAAAGAAAACCAGAAACAGTAAATTCTGGCGTCAAAGAACCGCAAGAAACACGTAAAAAGAAGAAAAACAAAAAGAAAAACACGAAAAACAAAGGAGCTCGTAAAGCGAAGAAATAACGCTTTACGAGCTTCAAGCAGAACGTTGTATCGAGGAGGATTCCATGAAATCTCGGAAGGAAGAAATCTTAGCGTTACTTCAAAAAAATGAAACAGGCTTAACGGCAGGAGCGGTAGCAGAACAGTTAATGATTGACCGTAGTAATGCCAGCCGTTATTTAAATGAATTATTCAAAGAAAAGAAGATTACTAGAAGTACTGGTCGTCCTGTCATCTATTCAGTGCCAACAATCAATGAAGGGGAACAAGTCCATGTGGATGAGTCCACAGCTGTTAGTTTTGATACATTAGTAGGTGCCAATGATTCTTTAAAAGTGAGTATTCAGCAAGCCAAGGCGGCTATTTTATATCCACCAAGAGGTTTGCACACGATTATCTTTGGGAAAACAGGAACTGGGAAATCTCTTTTTGCTGAATGTATGTACCATTTTGCAATTGATTCAAAAACCTTAGATGAAGATGCTCCTTTTGTCTCTTTTAATTGTGCTGATTATGCGCAAAACCCACAATTATTATTTGGTCATATCTTTGGTGTAAAAAAAGGTGCCTATACTGGTGCGAATGAAGATAGTCCAGGCTTAATGGCAAAAGCAGATGGCGGGATTCTCTTTTTAGATGAAATTCATCGCTTACCGCCAGAAGGTCAAGAAATGCTCTTTACGTTTATTGATAAAGGCGTGTACCGTCCATTAGGAGAAAGTGGCCAAACCTATGAAGCCTCTGTTCAAATTATTGGTGCGACAACGGAATCATCAGAAAACTTTTTAACCACTTTTAATCGGCGGATTCCGATGTCGATTACATTGCCATCTTTAGATGCACGGACGCTAGATGAGCGTTATGCCATCATTTCGTTATTTATTCAGCAAGAGGCAACACGTTTGGGCCAACAAATTGATATCGAACGCGAAGCAGTGTTGGCGTTCATGTTATACGATGCAGAAGGAAATATTGGTCAGGTGAAGCGGGACTTAAAATTAGTTTGTGCTAAGTCATTTCTTTATTATCGGACGCACAATTTAGAACACTTGGTTATCCGTAAACGGGATTTATCGTTACCTGTCCAAAAAGGATTATTAAAAATTAAAGAAGTACCTGAGCGCTTGGATCAATTTGTCGATAGTAAAAGTAATTATTTATCTTTTCAGCCTGGTACCAACAAAATTGTTTGGTCGCAAGATCCAGCTAGAGACATGCAAGTGTACAATGAAATTGAAGAAAAAGTCGCTGACTTGTCCGAAGCTGACTTAGAAAATGTTGATTTAGAAGAATTGATTTCTAAAGATATGAATGCGTATTTTAAAAATTATGTCGAAGAATTAACCCAACATTCTTTACATAAGGAGTTACTACCAGAAGCTATTTGGGACTTAACGAATCGTCTTTATGATATCGCAGAAGAGCGTTTGGAACACACGTACAATGAAACAGCGCGCTTTGCCTTTGCACTTCATTTACAAAGTACGATTGAACGTGTCAAAGAAGGTCATGTGATTGTTCATCCTGATTTAAATAATGTCCGTAAAAATATGAAAAAAGAATTTCAAGTAGCCTTAGATTTATCTTCTATTATTGAAGAAGAGAACAACATAGAGATTCCTTTCGATGAAATTGGCTTTATTAGTATGTTTTTATCTATTAATGTCGGTAAAGAAGAAAGAACTCCAGAAAATAATGTTGGTGTGTTCGTCTTAATGCATGGGGATTCTACTGCCTCAAGTATGTTGAAAACCGCCCAAGAACTTTTAGGAACATCAATCGGAACAGCGATGAATATGCCGTTAACGATGGAAGTTCAAACGATGTATGAACAATTACGAAACCAAGTAATTGCGCAAAAAGAATCGTTAAATAATGGGATTTTGTTACTGACGGATATGGGTTCATTAAATTCGTTTGGAAATATGTTGTTTGAAGAAACAGGTATCCGAACGAAGGCGATTACAATGACGAGCACAATGATTGTCTTAGAAGCTATTCGAATGGCAAGCGTGGGACGAAGTTTAGAGGACATTTACCAAAATATTCAACTTTCTTTTGAAAGCGTTGTGAGAGAACAATTTCGCTCTAGTCTGCAAAAACGTCAAAACGTTAAAAAAGCAGTAATCGTGACGTGCTTTACAGGAGAAGGGGTTGCCGCAAAACTATACCAACGAATCTTACCAGTTATTGATGAAACAAAAGTGGAACTGATTCAAATGCAATTTATTGAACGAGAAACGTTTAAAAAGCATATCGACAACTTGATGGAAGAATATGAAATTAAGGCCATTGCGGGAACTGTGGATGTTGAATATCAAAATATTCCATTCTTTTCTGTCTATGATATTTTTGATGATGAAAAATTAAATGTACTGAAACGGATTGCTAGTGATGAAGTGGCGATTGATACAATTGTTCATTCACTAAGTGGCGTTATTACTTCTGTGGACTCCTTACAAAAATTAATTCTCATGTTACAAAAAACAGTTCATCAAATACAAACAGACATGCATATTATTGTTGAACCAGGGGTGGATGCCGGAATCATGATTCATTTGGCTTTTCTGGTAGATGCTTTAATTAAAGGAGAAGAAGCAAGAACTTTTCCAAACTTAGCGGAATATGTTAAAACACATCGTTTAGAAATCGATGTCGTACGCACGAATTTTATGTTAATTGAACGGGCATATCGTGTGACGATTCCAGAAGCGGAAGTTGCGCATGTTACCCAAATGTTCTTAGAAAATGAAATTAAAAGTAAACAATAATAAATAAAAAAACATCAAGAAATGAGAAAACGCTCTCTTTTTTCTTGATGTTTTCTTTTTGTAAGTTACACACAATTTCATGTGTGTAAGCGTTTTCTTTTAGTGTGTGCACGCTTTTTTTGATAGCGAAAGCTGTTATATCAGTATTTTAATGAGGAAAAAACTTGGCACAATTATTGCTATAAATAAAGTGTATAACGTCATAACTTTTAAGGAGATGAAGAAAAAATGGCAAAAAAAACAATTATGTTAGTTTGTTCCGCAGGAATGAGCACGAGTTTATTAGTAACAAAAATGCAAAAAGCAGCAGAAGATCGTGGCATGGAAGCAGATATCTTTGCAGTATCGGCTTCTGAAGCAGATACAAACTTGGAAAATAAAGAGGTGAATGTTTTACTTTTAGGTCCACAAGTTCGTTTCATGAAAGGGCAATTTGAACAAAAATTACAACCAAAAGGGATTCCTTTAGATGTCATTAACATGGCGGACTATGGCATGATGAATGGCGAAAAAGTTTTAGATCAAGCAATTTCATTAATGGGATAAGAAATTAAAACGTTTAAGAAAAGTGAATAGCAAATAAGGATAGTGCATGTTACCAAAGGTTTTATTTTGTACGCTCGATTCATTCGTTTAATGAGGCTACTGCCTTTTTAATAAATATAAATGGATACAGGAGGAATAAAAATGAACGGATTAATGGCATGGATGGAAAAATATATCTTACCAACTGCCGCAAAAATTGGTGCACAGAAACATCTGGTGGCACTAAGGGATGCTTTTATTGGTACATTACCTGCGACAATGGCTGGATCAGTCGCCGTAATGATTAACGCAATTATTCGAGATCTTCCCCAAGAGTTTGTCTCAACTTATGCGGCAAGTTTGGAAGCAGACAAAGGTATTTTTGCAGTATTGAATGTCATCATTGGGATTAATGGTTTTGTTTGGAATGGTACATTGGCTATCGCTGGTTTGATTTTCGCTTTTTCTTGGGGCTATAACTTAGCGAAAGCATACAATGTGAATGAGCTAGCTGGTGGGATTGTCAGTTTAGCTACCTTAATTTCAGGTGTTGCTTTTGCACCAAATAACACAGCTGAATTAGCTGTAAAAGTGCCAGAAAAGATTGCCAACGCAATTAATGGTGCAGAAATTGGTGCGTCAATTGCTAATAATCAATTGACTGTCAATCCATGGGGTTGGTTAAATCTCAATCATTTAAATGGTAACGCTTTCTTTACAGTGATGATTATGGGCGCTTTATCAACCATTATTTTTTGTAAATTAATGCAAGCAGATTTAACAATAAAAATGCCTGATTCTGTTCCGCCAGCAGTTTCAAAAGCGTTTGCGGCAATTTTACCAGCAACAATCGCGTTGTATGTCGTAGCAATTATTAACTTTACTGTCTCAAAACTTTCAGGCGGTCAATTATTAATTGACTTAATTCAAAAATATATTGCGGAACCGTTTCTTGGGTTATCACAAGGACTAGGCGCTGTGTTAATCGTAACAGTTTTTGTTCAAATTTTCTGGTTCTTTGGTATTCATGGGCCAAACGTTTTGGCACCAGTTCTTGAAGGAATTTGGGGACAAGCACAATTAATCAATATTGATATTTTCCAAAAAGGTTATGAAGGAAAAACAGGAACAGCTGCGGTTTTAGCCGCTATTGACGACGGTAAAGCCTACATGTGGGTCCGTGGTTCGTTTGATGCTTTTGCTTGGTTTGGTGGTTCAGGCGGTACAATCGTCCTAATTATTGCAATCTTGTTATTCTCCAAACGAGCAGATTATTTAACAGTCGGTAAATTATCATTAGGACCTGGAATCTTTAATATCAATGAACCGATTATGTTTGGTTTACCAGTTGTTCTGAATCCAATTATGTTTATTCCATTTGTAATTGCGCCATTAGTTGCTACTACAATTGGTTGGGTTGCAACGTATCTTGGGCTAGTCGCCCCAGTTTCTCAACAAGTCGCATGGGTGACACCGCCGTTGCTATTATCTTTCTTAGCGACAGGTGCCGACTGGCGCGCACCAATTGTAGCGTTGGTATGTATGGTAGTCACTTTCTTGATTTGGACACCGTTTGTTATCGCTGCTAACAAAATGGATCCTGCATTAGGCGAAAGTGAGCAATAGGCAATAAAAACAGCAATTACTTGTATAGAAAGGAGCGAGCGGCATGATTTCGATTGCAAGTGCAATGAAGCAAGAGGAAATTATTGCTTTATTAGAGGCATATCAAGGGGAAAATGAAACATTTACTTTTAAAGAAAAGAATGGTATTAAGTTATTTTTTGAAGTTGAAGGAGACCCTGAAACTGCTGCACAAGTTGCAAAACAGCTGATTAAGGAACAACCTTGGGGTGGCGTTTTATACTTCCAAGCAACGGTAGTCTAAAAAGATAGGATGGATGAAAATGATTAGAAATGGATTATTTTTATGTAGTATTGGCTTCTTGATTGTTTTGTATTCGTTGAATCCCAGCTCCTTAAACTATGATTTATTAAGTCTGACAACGGGGATTTTTTTCATTGGACTTGGTGGTTACCTGTTTTTTAAAGGAAAAAAAGTTGCTGAAGAAGAGGCGACAAAGGATGAGGTGAAACGGTAATGGAAATTACGAAAACATTAACTATTTCAGCAGATGAATTTTACACGCAATTAATGAATTCTGTTATTTTTGATATCCGTAAGCAAACAGGCAAAACTCTTACAAGAAAGCAGTTGCGTAAGTTTGAATACATCAAAGAATATAGTAAAAATAGTCGCGCGAAAATAGTTATTGAAGAAGCTGTAGAAAATAAGACCTATCAATTTCGAACATCCACAACTAAAAATGATTTCTCGGTGCGGTATGAGCTCCAGCCAATTGACGAAAAAAGCTGTGAACTGCGTTATACAGAAACAATGGTTTCTTATGGGGCGTTACAAAAACTGAATGATGCAGTATTAGGTATCTTTTTAAGTTATTTTAAAAAGAAACAGTTTTATAAAATGCTTAAAATGATGGAAACTGCTTAAAGGGAAAAAGCGGCTTTTGTCCAGTTGATTCTCTTCAGCTTTAGAAAGTGAGCGATGAGTCGTTTCGACTTATCGCTCACTTTCTTTTGTTGCCCTATTATTTTGGAAACGCACACAAAAAAGCTGTGTGTAATCGTTTTATTTTTAGTGTGTACACGCTTTCTATATCAAGAAACGTTGTCATATCAAGGTTTTTAATCTGTTAAAACTTGGCACGCTTCTTGCTTATATAAAGGTGTAAAGCAAAACAAAGAGAATTTAGGAGATGAAGGAAAATGGCAAAAAAAACAATTATGTTAGTTTGTTCCGCAGGAATGAGCACGAGTTTATTAGTAACAAAAATGCAAAAAGCAGCAGAAGATCGTGGTATGGAAGCAGACATCTTTGCAGTATCGGCTTCTGAAGCAGATACAAACTTGGAAAATAAAGAGGTAAATGTTTTACTATTAGGCCCACAAGTTCGTTTCATGAAAGGGCAATTTGAACAAAAATTACAGCCAAAAGGGATTCCTTTAGATGTCATTAACATGGCAGACTATGGCATGATGAATGGCGAAAAAGTTTTAGATCAAGCAATTTCATTAATGGGATCATCAAACTAGAGCAGAAAATGGGGTAGAGGTAATGGACGGACAACAGAACTTAGAAGCAATCATGGGTTTAATCATGTATGGCGGAAATGCTAAAAGCGATGCAATGGAAGCGATTGCCGCAGCAAAATCGGGGGATTTTGAATTAGCAGACAAAAAAATTGCAGATGCAGAAGAATCACTTGTACATGCACATCATTCGCAAACAGGAATGTTAACAGAAGAAGCAAAAGGCAATAACATGCAAGTAACATTGTTAACAGTGCACAGTCAAGATCATTTAATGACTGCGATTGCATTTACAGATTTAGCAAAAGAAATTATCGATCTTTATCGCCGTATTGATAACGAGTAATCTCGTTGTCAATGCGTCTTATAAGAAAAACGCGCTTGAGAAAGCGTTAATTAGGAGGAATAACAATGGACGGATTTGTTCAATGGATGGAGAAACACTTTATGCCGAAAGCGTCAGTAATCGCAGCGCAACGGCACTTGGTAGCAATTCGTGACGCGTTTGTCGTAACGATGCCATTAATGATTTTAGGGGCTTTGGCGGTATTAATTAATAATATTCCAATTCCAGGATATGAGGACTTTTTAAACAAAATTTTCCCAATGATGTATAACGATGCACCAATTTGGAAAAGCTTTGGTGGCAACATTTGGAACGGTACATTCGCAATCTTTGCCGTTTTAGTAGCCTTTTTAGTAGCACACAATTTAGTTAAATCTTATGGAAAAGACGGTATTGCAGCCGGGACAGTTTCTGTAGCTTCATTCTTCGCAGTTGGCGGCTTAGAAGGTATGGGCGCAACTGGATTATTTATTGCTTTGATTATTGCACTTATTTCAGGAGAACTATTCCAACGTTTATCTGGCAATCCTAAATTAGTTATCAAAATGCCTGATGGTGTACCACCAGCAGTAGCAAAATCATTTGCGGCATTATTACCAGCAATGATTACAATCAGTTTATTTAGTTTAATTACATCAATTCTATTTGCTTTAGGAATTGACAATATCGTTATTTCATTCTATGAAGCAGTTCAACAACCATTTATGGGACTTGCAAACAGCTACCCATCTGCATTATTGTTAGCTTTCATTACACCATTCTTATGGTTCTTTGGTTTACATGGTGCCAACATGGTTGACCCATTAATGCAAACAATCAACGTACCAGCGATTGATGCGAACATTAAAGCTTTAGAAGCAGGTAAAGCAATTCCTTATATTGTAAACAAACCTTTCTTTGATTCATTTGTAAACTTAGGTGGAACAGGGGCAACATTAGGTCTGTTAATTGCTATCTTTATCGTAGGTCGTCGTAACAAACCATACAAAGTCATTACAAACTTAAGTTTAGCACCAGGACTATTTAATATTAATGAACCAGTCATGTTCGGTTTACCAATTGTTTTAAACCCAATTATGTTTATCCCATTCATTTTAGTCCCAATGGTTCTTGTAACTGTTGCGTATGTGGCGACAGCAACTGGTTTAGTGCCAGCTGCAACCTTTATGCCACCTTGGGTAACACCACCAATTATTGGCGGATTTTTAGCAACGAAGAGTATCGCCGGCGGAGTTTTAGCAGCTGTTAACTTATTGATTTCTATTTTGATCTACATGCCTTTCGTAAAAGTAGCAACAGATCAATACTTGAAACAAGAAGCAGCCGCAGAAGCAGCTGAGTAAAAAATCGAAGGATTGAATCGTCCGGACTCTTACGGAGGGTTCAATCCTTTTTTTAATGATTAAATCGTAAAGGAGCAAATAACATGAAATATCAATTTCCAGAAAATTTTTGGTGGGGTTCTGCAGCCAGCGGTCCTCAAACAGAAGGCGTTTTTGAAGGTGATGGTAAAGGTCAAAATATTTGGGATTTTTGGTATCAAGAAGCGCCAGAAAAATTCTTTCAACAAGTCGGTCCAGATAAGACCTCACAATTTTATAAAAAATACCAAGAAGATATTCAGTTAATGAAAGAAACGGGACATAACTCCTTTCGAACATCCATTCAGTGGAGCCGTTTAATTCCAGATCCTACAACAGGGAAAGTCAATCAAACAGCAGTTGATTTTTATAATCAAGTGATTGATGATTTATTAGAACACGGGATTGAGCCCTTTATGAACTTGTATCATTTTGATATGCCGATGGTACTTCAAGAAAAAGGCGGTTGGGAAAGCCGTGAAGTAGTTGATTTGTATGTTGACTTTGCCAAAACCTGTTTTGAATTGTTTGGCGATCGCGTGAAAAAATGGTTTACACACAATGAACCAATTGTACCAGTTGAAGGTGGTTATCTCTATGGCTGGCATTATCCTGATAAAGTGAATCTAAAAGAAGGGATTCAAGTACTCTATCATGAAGCTTTAGCTAGTGCCAAAGCGATTGCCGTCTATCATTCTATGAACTTATCAGGTGAAATTGGCATTATTTTAAACTTAACGCCGACTTATCCTCGTGATGAGCACAATGAAGCCGATGTAAATGCGGCTAAATTTGTCGATGGTTTCTTTAACCGTTCGTTTTTAGATCCGGCTGTTAAAGGCCATTTTCCAGAAGATATGGTTGCCTGGGCGAAAGCAAATGACTTGTTGCCAGAAACTACGCCAGAAGATTTAGCAATAATTGCTGAAAATACTGTAGACTTATTAGGGGTAAACTACTATCAACCACGTCGTGCCAAAGCAAAAGAAACACCTGTTGAAACACGACCAGAAGGCTTACTTCCAGAAGATTTTTATGATGTCTATGATATGCCTGGCAAAAAAATGAATCCTTACCGTGGCTGGGAAATCTACGAAAAAGGCATTTATGATACATTAATGAATTTAAAAGAAAATTATGGCAACATTCGCTGCTACATTTCAGAAAATGGCATGGGCGTAGAAGGAGAAGAACGCTTTGTCAATGAACAAGGAGTCATTGAAGATGATTATCGGATTGAATTCGTGCAAGATCACTTGAAATGGGTGCATCAAGCGATTCAAGAAGGTAGTAATGTTCAAGGATATCATATGTGGACGTGTATGGATAACTGGTCTTGGCTCAATGCCTATAAAAATCGTTACGGCTTCATCGCTGTGGATTTAGATGATGATGCGAAACGGACCATTAAGAAAAGCGGTCGTTGGTTCAAAGAAATGACAGTAAATAACGGCTTTTAGAAAGAGAACCGTTTCTGTGATAAAATGAATTGATACAATGTGCGAGGAGGAAAGAAAATGACAACTAAAAGAGTCAAAAAAATGGGCAAAGAAGAAATGAAAGAGATGTTTGATCTTGTCATCTATGCTTTTAATCAGGAACCCACGGCGGAACGCCAAGAACGTTTTGAAAAATTGTTGTCACATACGCAAAGCTATGGCTTCCTAATTGATGAGCAATTAACAAGTCAAGTGATGGCGACACCTTTTCAAGTGAATTTCCATGGTGTCCACTATCCCATGGCTGGAATTGGCTATGTGGCATCTTATCCAGAATATCGTGGTGAAGGCGGCATCTCTGCTATTATGAAAGAAATGTTGGCTGATTTAGCGAAACAAAAGGTTGCCCTTTCTTACTTAGCACCGTTTTCATATCCATTTTATCGTCAATATGGCTATGAACAAACATTCGAACAAGCAGAGTATACAATTAAAACGGAAGATTGGCCACGTATTAAACGAGTTCCGGGTACCATTAAACGAGTTTCTTGGACTGACGGTAAAGAGGTCATTAAAGACGTATACCTTGAAAATCAAAGAGCGCACTCTGGTGGTGTGATCCGTGAAACTTGGTGGCTGGATTATACGCTGAATCGTGCAAGTAAACCAAATAATCAAGCGATTTATTATTCACCAGAAGGGAAAGCGGAAGGTTATGTGATTTATCGGATAGCTGCCGGAACTTTTGAAATCGTAGAATGGAACTATTTAACTAATACAGCTTTTAAAGCGTTAGCTGGGTTTATTGGCTCACATAGTGGTTCCGTTCAATCGTTCCATTGGATTAATGGTTTTGCTGGAAAAGATTTAAATGATTTAATGCCAACGCCAGCAGCTTCTGTAAAAATTTTACCTTACATGATGGCACGAATCGTTGAGTTACAAACATTTCTGGAAAAGTATCCATTTCAATCAGGAGAAAAAGAAACGTATTCTTTAGAGATTGAAGATTCCTATGGGCCATGGAATGAAGGTATTTGGACAATAATAATTGACGAACAAGGAAAAGCGACAGTGACTAAAGGTGCTGTGGAAAAAGAAGGGACTGCTGCTTTGAAAGCAGATATCCAAACGTGGACGCAATTATTCTTGGGCTATCGTTCAGCAGAGACGTTATCTTTTTATGAACGCTTGCAAGGAGACGCAACGACAGTTCAACGTTTAGGCCAACGTTTAGTCAAAGGCATGCCAATTTTAGAAGATTATTTTTAAAAAGTGTGTTTATTCGCAAAAAATGACAGAACCTACTATAATAAAAATGTAAAAAGAATTATTTTAGAAAGGTGATGGGGACAATGGCGAAAACGAAACAAGAAAAAGTTGCACGCAATAATAAAATTGGGCAATATATAGCTATCGCGACAGGACTTTATTATTTAGGGAAAATGATTCTTGATCGGCGGCAAAAAAATAATAGATAAAAGAACGATGTGTTTCACTTAAAGAAAGTATCTCGCATAAACAATTATGCGAGATACTTTCTTTTTGTCTATTGACAGATGTAGTGAAGACTTCTAAAATTAAAACAGATTGTTCTCGTAGCTCAGTAGGATAGAGCAACCGCCTCCTAAGCGGTAGGTCGCTGGTTCAATTCCAGTCGGGAACGTAAAAAGGCAAGCAAATTTAGGGGGGAGACAGATGGCGATTACCATAAACATTTATTATAGTGGAACAAATGGACGTGCAAGAGAATTTGCCAAAGAAATGATTGCCAGCGGAATTGTAGAGGCGATTCGTGCAGAAAAAGGGAATAGCCGCTATGAATACTTTTTTCCAATGGACGATGAAGAAACAGTTCTGCTGATTGATAGTTGGACAGATCAGGAAGCATTAGACAAACACCACGCTTCTCCAATGATGGCCTGTATTACGGAACTTAGAGAAAAATATGATTTGCATATGAAAGTAGAAAGATATGTATCAGATATAACAGACCCCTTGACAAAAGATGCCGCATTTATAAGAAAATAACCAGAGTACAAGCATTAATCATAAAATAAAGTGCTAGGAACATCAGTCGTTGCGACTGATGTTCCTAGCACTTTTTATCTTGTAAGGATGAATCATTTGTTACATACGTTAAATTAAAGAAGGACCATTTGTTCTTCAGTCACAGCCGGTTCGGTTAAAATTCTGGCTTGGGCGGCTGCGAGTTTCGCAATTGGTACCCGATAAGGTGAGCAAGAGATGTAGTTTAGGCCAAGTGTTTGGAAAAATGTGATGGATTGCGGATCACCACCGACTTCTCCACATACGCCAATACTCATGTTTGGTTTAGTGTGACGCGCTTTCTCTACAGCTAATTGAATCAGTTGACCAACACCTGTTTGATCTAGTGATTGAAACGGATCTTGGGTAATGATTTTCTTTTCCCGATACGTATTAATGAATTTACCGATATCATCACGAGAAAAACCATAGGTCATTTGTGTTAAATCATTTGTTCCAAAGCTGAAAAAGTCTGCTTCTTCTGCTAACTGATCCGCAATCAGACAAGCTCTAGGTAGCTCAATCATTGTCCCGATTTCGTAAGGGAAAGGAGTCATTTTATATTCTTCAAAGAGACCGTCAATCGTTTCTTTTAAAATGCGTTTGAGATAGAGAAGTTCTTCTTTTTCGGCGATTAGAGGAATCATCACTTCTGGATAAACAGTAATTCCTTCTTTGACTAATCGAATGGCACTAGTAAATAAGGCTGTAACTTGCATTTTGTATATTTGTGGTTGGGTCACACCTAAGCGACAACCCCGATGGCCCAACATTGGATTGGTTTCTTGTAACCGTTCAATTTGTTTGGCGATGGTCACTGGGAACCGTTGTAGTTGCTTCGCTAATAATTGAATATCATTCTTTTCATGAGGTAAAAACTCATGCATCGGCGGATCTAATAAGCGGACCACCATGGGCTTGTCTTGGACTACTTTCAGCATTTGATAAAAGTCTTCCTGTTGAAAATGTAGAAGTTGTTCCAACGCATAGGTTGCTTCCTTTTCAGACTCTGCTAAAATCAAGCGACGCATTTCCAAGACACGCTCTTCACCGAAAAACATATGCTCTGTTCGTGCTAAACCAATCCCCGCTGCGCCAAAACGGATGGCAGTCTCTAAATCTTGTGTAGTTTCTGCATTGGCACGAACAGTTAAATCAGCGTACTCATCTGCCCAATACAAGAGCTCTTGAAGGTCATCATTATTGTCAGCAGAAATTGTGGGAATTTCACCAAGATAAATTTCTCCCGTTGAGCCATCGACGGAAATGATTGTTCCTTCTAAAATGACTTGTGGTCCGCAGTGTAGTTGCTTGGTTTCTTCATTGACGGTTAAACTTTCGCAACCAGTCACACAGCAAGTTCCCATTCCTCGTGCGACCACGGCGGCATGAGAAGTCATTCCGCCACGACTGGTTACAATTGCTTCGCTTACAACCATGCCTTCAATATCTTCTGGTGAAGTTTCTTGACGAACAAGAATGACTTTCTTTCCTAGATTGGTCAGTTCTTTGGCTTTTTCTGCTGTAAAAACAATTTGGCCACTTGCTGCACCAGGACTAGCAGGAAGTCCTATAGCTAAGCGTTCCATGTGTTGTCGTTTCTCTTGATCAAACACGGGATGAATTAATTGATCAATCGTATCAGGTGTCACACGCAACAGTGCTTCTTGTTTAGTGATGCGATTTTCTTTGGCTAAGTCTAAAGCAATTTTAACCGTAGCTGCGGCAGTTCGTTTCCCGTTTCTTGTTTGTAAAATATATAATTTTTCATTTTCAATGGTAAATTCAATATCTTGCATGTCACGATAATGATATTCTAAAAGCTCTGCGTAATGGCGAAAATCTTGATAAACTTTTGGCATAGTCAAACGTAAACGACGAATGGGTTCTGGCGTCCGAATACCAGCCACTACATCTTCTCCTTGCGCGTTCAAAAGAAACTCTCCAAACAATTGATTTTCCCCTGTGACCGGATTTCTAGTGAAAACAACGCCAGTGCCACTGTCTAGTCCACGATTGCCGAAAACCATTTCTTGAATATTGACAGCCGTACCTAAATCATGTGCAATATGATGTAAGTTTCGATAAACCACCGCACGTTGATTATTCCATGAATCAAAAACAGCTTTGATTGCTTCAAAAAGTTGTGCGACAGGGTCTTGCGGGAAGACCACCTGATGTTGTTCAAAAACTTCTTGGTAACGGATAATCAAGGCGAAATGGTCTTCTTCTTGAAAAGCGGTAATTTTTTTGTTTAGCTCTTGTTCTAAGCGCTCTTTTTGTTGGTCAAATAATTCTTTGGGAATGTGATAGACGACGTCTCCAAACATTTGAATAAGTCGGCGATAACAATCAAAAGCAAAACCAGGAGAGGTTAAGGTCGCAAATTTTTTCACACGTTGATCATTTAAACCCAAATTTAAAATAGTATCCATCATACCAGGCATCGAGAAGGCAGCACCACTGCGAACAGAAACTAAGAGAATCTCATTGTCCGCGGTAAAAGATTTGCCTGTTTCAGCTTCTAGGTTTTTAACCGCTTTCAAAATTTCTGATTGTAAGTGTTCTTCAAAGAAAGTAGCATCTGCCAAATAGTCCATACAGCAACGGGTTGTGATCGTGAACCCTTGCGGAATCGGCAAACCTAAGCGAGTCATTTCTGCCAAGTTCGCTCCTTTACCACCAAGGGTTTCTTTTCCTTCATTGTGTGTTTCGTTAAAAGAATAAATAAACTTTTTCATGAGTGACCTCCGTTTAATATGTGTCTTATATGTTCAATAAACATCATAATAGACGGGAATAAGTTTGTCAATAGAAAAAGTTTCCTGTCAATATGTTGAAAAAACAATAAATATGTGTATAATTGTAAGCGAATGCACAATTTATTTAAGAGGAATTGAGGAGGAAATGATGAAATTAAGTAAACGACAAGAGCAAATTATCGCTGTTGTAAAAGAGCATCAGCCAGTTAGCGGTGAACGCATTTCAGATATTCTAGCCGTATCACGTGCGACATTGCGTTCTGATTTGTCTTTTTTAACACTTTCAGGAATTTTAAAAGCAAGTCCGAAAGTTGGCTATACTTACGAAAGTGATAATATGGAGGCTTTTTTCTTTTTTGATGTTTTTCAAACAAAAGTTCAGGAGATTATGAGTCCACCATTGATGGTTGCTCAAGACACCTCAATTCGAGATGCGATTACCAACTTGTTTATGTATGATGTCGGTTCTCTTTATGTCATGGATGAAGCAAAAGAATTATTAGGGGTTTTGTCACGAAAAGATTTATTGCGGGCCTCTTTAAATACAAATATTGATGGCACACCTGTTGCTGTTTGTATGACAAGAGTGCCACATGTGAAAACCTGCACACCAGAATTTACTATTCTTGAAGCTGCTGACACTTTGCAAAAATACGAAGTGGATTCTTTGCCAGTCGTTGAAAAAGAAAATCCTAAAAAAGTTATTGGAAAAATTACGAAAACGAAAATTTTAACCTATATTACGCAACAAGCGAAAGAAGCCGCACAAAACAGATAAAGGAGCTTAATTATGAAAAAAGAAATCATTGTTTATACTATTTCCGATTCACTTGGAGAAACATCACAAAAATTGTTAGCTGCAGCAAGTGCACAATATCCAGATATTTCTTTTCTTAATCGTTACAATTTTTCTTTTGTTACAACAGAAGAAGAATTATTGGAGATTTTAAAAGATGCCTTAAAAGATAAAGCCTTAGTTGTCAGTACATTAGTAAGTAAACAACTAATTACAGCGGCCAAAGATTTTAGTGAACGAACAGGGTTGTTATATTTAGATTTAATGGCGCCATTTTTTGAATTAATTAGAGCGAAAGCTGGAGTAGATCCTATTGAAGAACCTGGACGACGCCACCAACTAGATCGTGCTTACTTTGATAAAATCTCAGCGATTGAATTTGCTGTAAAATATGATGATGGCAAAAATCCTCAAGGGTTTCTAGATTCCGATGTATTGTTGTTAGGCGTTTCGCGGACCTCAAAAACGCCAGTCAGCATGTATTTAGCGAATCAAGGCTACCGCGTTTCTAACTTACCATTAATTCCAGAAGTTCCATTGCCGACAATATTGGAAGAAATGGATCCACAAAAAATGATTGGTTTAGTTTGTTCGCCAGAAACATTAGGACAGATTCGTAGCAGTCGGTTGGCTTCCTTAGGTTTAGGTAATGAGACCAGCTATACCAATGTTGAACGGATTGAACAAGAATTAGCCTATGCCGAAGAAATTTTTGCGAAGTATGACATCCCAGTGATTGATGTAACCGCAAAATCTGTCGAAGAAACAGCCTTTTTAATTAAAGAAAAACTAGATGAAAGAAATTAAAAAGCTTGGCAACTTCACTGAAATGTAGTGAGGTTGCCAAGCTTTTCATACTTAATTGGGATTCTTTTTGTTAGTCAATATTTTTTTGATCGACAATGAGTAAAGCAATCATCACGTAGACAATCCAGCTACTTTTAGAATAAAGTGTATAGCGTGGTTGCCATTTGCTAGCAAATTTTTCCTTGTACTCGCGTAATCCTTGGAAGGAGTAAATTTCCGAGCCAAATTCATAAATTAACGCTGCAATTCGTTCTTGAATAAAACTTTTTCTTGATTGACCAACGTTGGCTAACGGAGCCATCCCTAAATTGAAATAATGAATATTTTCTGTTTTCATATATTCAAATAAATGAATAAACAAGAAATCCATACTTCCAGATGGGGCTTTTTCTTTATGGTGACGCATCAAGTCGATGGTACCAACTTCATTTGTGTAACTAGGAATGATGTTAGCGAAAGAAACCATTTCTCCTTCGGCATTTCGTACAACAGCAATTGGGTTTCTTTGAAGATAAGCTTCATCGAAAAATCCCAGTGAAAAGCCTTTTTCTTTTCGATTGTTTAACCAACTATCCGAAATGGCTTTTAATTCGTGCATTTGTTCGGCACTAAAAGGAGGTTGGAGTACGTCAAATGAATAGCCGGCTTTGGTAATTTTATTAAACACTGCGCGGGTACCTTTGAATTTTTTTCCAGACATCGTAAATGTTTCTAGATTAACTAAGGCTTCTTCGCCCATTTTGATAAATTCGTAGCCGTATTCGTGTAATAACATCACGCTGTCTTCATTGGTTTCGTAAAAGACGGGTACATAGCCGAAATGATCTGTTTCTTTAAGGAATGCATCAATTGCCGCAGGAAAATCTTCTTTGTTCCCAGAAGGGTTGCCCATCACAACACATTTATTATTAATGGTGTTGAATTGTAAAAAGACAGTTGGTTCTTCTTTGGGATATAAGAAAACCTGTTTATCATGAAGAAAGACAAGTTCACTGTCAATATTCCCGCCATAAGTTGTTAGGATATTATGCAAGATACTATCTTCTGGAAACTCACCAACTTGGTGTTTTTTCCCTTGAAGGTAGCGAACAAATAGAAAGTTAAAACTCATAACTAAGAGGATAGCAATAAATCCTGACAACCAGATCCGCTCTGAAGGGAACAAGAAAAATTCCACAAAATGATGACGATGATGTGGGAAGTTCGGTAAATTATAAACACCAATGACTAGGTATAACAAGGTCAACAAGCCAAAAATAAACCCATCAATCGTCATCCACTCCCAAGAGTAAACCAGTTGTTCACGGTACAATTCTGATTTTGAAAAAATAACGATAAATAATAAAATAGCTAAATAGAAAATGGAAAACATACTAAAGTCAACCACAAATGAATACAAGATAGCACCAATTAATAAAATAATCGTTGGATAATAGGCTCTTTTAACACGATCAGCAATCCCACGTCCCATAATTAATAATGCAAAGCCTAGCACAATACTCGGAATTTGAATAATAATATGTGAACGGAAGGGGTTAATATCTCTTAACCAATGCACTTGAGTGAAGGCTTCTGGAATAGTGGCTAAGAGCACCATCATAATTCCTGAAAAATAAAGTAAAATCACTTCTAGCTTGTGGGCAATTTCCAAAGTAATTTGTTTCAATAATTGACGATAATGAGTATCTAACTTTTGGCTCAAGTGTTTTGTAAAGAACAAACAGCCAATTAAGAAAGGAATAATATAATAGAATAAGCGATAGAGCAATAACCACAAAACAATAATTTCACGATCGACACCTAAGTTGCTTAGTCCTAAAATCATCATAACATCAAAACTACCTAAAGCCCCTGGAATCATCGAAGCAATCCCAATAATCGAAGCTGCTACATATAAAGGAACAATATCAATTAAAGGAATCGGCACATCCAATAAGTAACCAATACTAATAAAGGTAATTAAAACACCTGTCCATTCTAAAAACGAAGAAACAACTAAAGATAAGCGATTTTTAGCATCGAGGTTACCAAAGGAACTATTTTTTTGGAAATGTAAAATAAGATAAAGTAATGGGAAATAAAGACCACCACCTAATAACCAAATCCAATATTGCTGTAAATAAGCCATCTTTGGATCGAACTGAACAAGGAAAAAGCACAGAATACTATAAATAGATAGACCGGATAACACAAAAAGTAAAATATGGGTTAACGCAGGTAAAATTTTCTTTTCCTCTGTTTTATTTCCATAAAATTCAGAACGAAGTCCCATGCTGACCAAACCACCGAACCCACCAACATTATTAATTGTATTGACAATCCAGCTAGATTCAAGGAGTTCCCGTTTTGAGACTTTCAAGTTTAAAATGCGATTTAATGTTAAGTCATAATTTAGCATCGGAGTAACGGAAACTAAACCGATAACCATCATCAATAACAATTTCCATAGCGGAATCTCATCAAAAATCTGTTTTAATTGTTCAAATGAGATTGTCTTACCAATTGATAAAAGTTGGGCAACAACAATAATTGAGACCGCAATAACAAACAGTGTTTTTAGTAATCCTGTATGTGTTTTGATCCAATGAATAATTTGTTTCATTTAGACACCTTCATTTCCTTCAAGAATTTTTCGATTGTTTTATTAAAAATATCTGGTGAGTTTTTGGCAAATAAATGGCCCTGTTTATTTACCAAGACCAATTTGCCAGCAGGAATGGCATCAGCAATCGCACGTGAATGGGAAAGTGCAATTAAATCTCGACTGCCCGTAATAACAAGAGTAGGACAGGGGATGTGTTCTAAATCTTCTTTTGTCAGTCCAGTATCTTCAAATAACAGAGCCACGATAGGGAGCCGTGCGCGCAATTTTTTTGAAAAGAAAGCACCAATACGACTAAACCAATATTGAAAATAGGTGGCGATTGTTACATATTTTTTTAGACCAGACATAGTGACATTTCCAGAATTTAAGACGAGTTTGTTGACGAAATCAGGATATAAATGGGTAAAAACCATGGCAATATTTGCTCCGTCACTAAAGCCCAATAAATTAATTTTTGCTAAGTGTTCTTGTTGAATAATCCCAGCTAAATCTTCTGCCAAAAGCGGAAAAGTTAATTGACTTTGTGTATTGGTGGAACGTCCATGTCCGCGGGTATCCACCGCAATAACTTGATACTCCTTGGAGAAATAAGAAATTTGATAATTAAAAAAAGTATGATCATTGCCATTACCATGAAGTAACACAAGGGGGTAATTTGTTTTTTTGCCAAAAATTTGATAAAAAATTTGACTGCCATCTATTGTTTGAAAATATTTTTCTATTGCCATTCTCCGTCACCTATCTCATCTATAATCAATCGAGTCCTCTCTCATTATAGAGTCTTTTGTCTTTTTTTTGTAATAAAAAACAGAAAATTTTCCGAACAGTTTTGTAAGGTGCTGTAATATAGTGTGATATAGTAGAAGATAGCCACCTAAAAATTAGGCTAGAGGAGGGAAAGTTGATGTCTTTAATCGTTTTAATTGGTGCCCAAGCTGTCGGGAAAATGACCGTTGGCAAGGCTTTAGAAAAGCAGTTAGATGCTAAATTACTATTTAATCATCAAACCATTGACTTATTTGCAAACTATCTTGGGTATACGGAACGTGCGTTTCAATTGTCTGATTCCGTTAGAAAGGAACTTTTTCATGCCTTTGTAGAAAATCCAGCCACAAATACAACAAAAAACATTATTTTTACAGTGGTGATTGCTTTTGATCAAGAACAGGATTTTCAATTTTTAGAAGAAATATCAGAAATTTTTCTTAATAAACATGAATCCGTCTATTTCGTCGAACTCGTCTCTTCAACAGAAATCCGCCTAGAACGAAATGTTCATCCAGAGCGGCTAGAGGCAAAACCTTCAAAACGCGATGTCGATTTTTCTCGAAAAGAATTACTCAATACCTTCAAAGAACATCGGTTAGTAAGCCACGAAGGTGAACTAGAAAGTACATTTCCAAATGTAAAAATAACGAAAGTAAATAATTCAAACATGACACCAGAAGAAGTAGCAACGAAGATAATTGCTACTTTTGGTTTGACATAATCGGAAAGGAACATCGGAACCAATGAAAAAGTTTTTTAAATATCTCGGTAGCTTGATTGTCCTTCTTCTAAGCATAGCTTTAATTTTGATAGGATATTTAACCTTCCGAGAGTTTCGACCACGAGCGGTTGAACCAGTTGCTATAAATAAAAATTTTTCAGAAAAAACCATTGAAAAAAAGCAACCCATTTCTTTAGTCACGTATAACATAGGCTATGCTGGTCTAGGACAAACAGAAGATTTTTTTATGGATGGTGGCAAAACTGTTCAACCAGTTAATAAGGCAATGATCCAACAGAATTTAACAGGCATTGAAGAAACCTTAAAAGAATTACCAGCGATGATTTACTTATTACAAGAAGTCGATCGTCGCTCGCAGCGTTCCTATGAAGTCAATCAAGAGCAAGAATTACAAAAACAACTGCAGCTGAACAGCGTATTTGCTTATAATTTTAAGGTAGATTATGTGCCCATTCCTTGGCCGCCGATTGGACGAGTAGAAAGTGGTTTATTAACATTAACCAATGAAAAAATAACAGAGGCTAAACGAATTGCTTTACCCAATCCCTTTCGTTGGCCCGTTAGCATTAGTAACTTAAAACGAGCGCTTCTAGAAACGCGTTTTCCAATTGAAGGCACAGACAAAGAATTAGTGGTTTTTAACTTACATTTGGAAGCCTATGACAATGGGAAAGGGAAGATTGCTCAAAGTAAAAAGTTAGCTGACGTATTATCCCAAGAATACGCTAAAGGAAACTACGTAATTGCTGGAGGTGACTTTAATCAAGTTTTCAAAGGCAGTCATCGATATCCTAACCTAGGGGAAGCTGGTTGGGTACCAGGAGAAATTGATCCTGCAGACTTACCCAAACATTTTTCACTTGCTTATGATGATCAACAGCCGACTGTGCGGGTGCTTAACAAACCTTACACTGGCTCTTATGAAACATCCCAAGTGTATGTAATTGATGGCTTTATTGTTTCTGATAACGTGGCTGTTCATAGCGTGAAAACAAAGGACGAACAATTTAAATATACAGATCACCAACCTGTGAAGATGGAAGTTGGGTTGAAATAGAAAAAGTACAAACGGTGCTTGTTGTTTGCACCATTTGTACTTTTTATTTTACAGATAGCCTTTAGTAATAGAATGAGTGGAATTTAGCATATTTGCTGGCGTTCCTGTAAAAAGAAGCTGTCCGCCTTTTTCTCCACCTTCGGGACCTATTTCAATTAACCAGTCGGCACTTTTAATCACATCAATGTGATGTTCTAATAAAATTAAGCTGTTTCCTTCTTCTACCATTCGATTGAAAAGTTGAATACTTTGTTGGATATCAATTAAGTGTAAACCATCTGTAGGTTCATCCATTAAATAGATAACCTTTTTTTGGTGAAGTGTGTCTGCTAATTTTACCCTTTGCAATTCGCCGCCGGATAATGTTGAGAGCGATTGATTGAGTTTAAGGTAGCTTAAACCAACTTCCAGTAAATTTTTTAATGAAAGAGCAAAAGCCTGGTCTTTGAAAAAATCATAGCCATCTTTAACGCTTAAAGCTAGTACTTCAACGATATTTTTTCCTTTATATAGATACTGAAGCACCTCTTCTTTGTAACGCGTTCCGTGACAGGTTTCGCAAACGCTAGTAACATCCTCCATAAAAGACATATCGGAGACAATTATTCCTTTGCCCTTACAAGTAGGACAGGCGCCTTTGGAATTATAGCTAAATAAAGCTGGACTAACATGATTTTCTTCAGCAAATAGCTTGCGGACCTTATCAAAAATATTGAGATAGGTCATTGGCGTGGAGCGTAAATTTGCAGTAATGCTTTTTTGTGAAAGATGAATAATTTCTTGGTTATCAGCTTGTGCTTTTTGATAAATTTCTTCAGCTAATGATGATTTACCTGAACCAGCGACACCACAGATAACAGTCAAAACACCTAAAGGAACTTCGACAGATAGATCTTTTAAATTATGCAGTGTCGCATGTTCGATTGTTAAAGACTTCATTGCTTTTCTTGGTTGGTCGTTTAAAGGGACCGGCTCTTGAAGCGCTTGACTAGTTAAGGTTTTGGAGGCTAAAAATGCGTCATACGTTCCTGAAAACTGGACATGGCCACCATTTTCGCCTGCAAAAGGTCCTATATCGATAATAAAATCAGCTTCTCTAATTAATTGTGGATTGTGTTCCACCAGAACCACGGTGTTTCCTTTATTTTTTAAATTGAGCAATGCGCGACTGATCCGTTCGATGTCCTTTGGGTGTAAGCCGGCACTTGGTTCATCTAAAATATACATAATATCATTTAAGGCGCTGTTTACATATTTAGCAATTTTAATTCGCTGTGCTTCACCACCAGAAAGTGTTTCAGTTGCTCGTCCTAATGTAAGGTAGGAGAGACCGATATTAATTAATGCTTCTAGACGTACAAGCAGCTCTTCTTGAATATTTTTTATTAACGATAGGTCCATTGAACGAATAAAAGAATGTAATTCATTGAGTGGCATGTCAACAGCATCAGCAATACTTTTCTGATTAATTTTACAGCTACGAACACGTTCATTGACTCTACTTCCTAAACAATCAGGACATCTTTTTACGGTAACAAAGTGATTAAGGTATTTTTGATGACGTTTACCCTCGTCTGTATGCAATATGCTACGTTGCATGCGCGGGACGATTCCTTCATACAAAGCTGTATGAGGCCATTCTTTGGGTGGCGTAGCCAGTTTTTGTTGTGGAGCATATAAAAATAATGCTAACTCTTCAGGGGAATAGTCTTTGATTTTTTTATCTAAATCAAATAGACCACTATGGGCATAGCGTTTCCACCGCCAGTTGCCAACTGTAAATGTTGGGAAATCGATAGGGCCTTCGTTTAATGATTTGTCAAAATCAACTAGCTGATGAAGATTGATTTCGGTAATCTTTCCTAAGCCATCACATGTGGGACATTTTCCATCCGGATGATTAAACGAAAAAGTATCTGAATAACCAACAAATGGAGAACCTGCTCGTGAGAACAACAAACGTAAAAACGTATAAATATCTGTATACGTTCCCACTGTCGAACGTGAATTACCTGCTACTTTTTTCTGGTCAATCACGATTGCGACAGGGAGATTCTCGATTTTTTCAACTTCTGGACGACCATATTTGGGTAAATAATTTTGAACAAATGAACTAAATGTATCATTTAATTCGCGACGCGATTCAGCGGCTAATGTGTCAAATACTAAGGAGGACTTTCCCGAACCAGATAGTCCAGTAACAACAGTTAGTTGCTTTTTAGGAATATTGACAGAGATATCCTTCAAATTATTTTGTGTTGCGTGCTTAATTTTAATCCATTCCATTTAAAAACCTCCGTTTCTGTTCTATTTTATCATATAAAAAGAACCTAACCTAAAAGTTGACTACAGAAATTTTTAAGAGAACTTTACTTTTTAATCGCTTTCATTTATGCTATGAGTAATACAGATTTTTTATCTGTGTTAATAGATAAAGGATGTGACTTATGAAGAAGTCAATTTTGTTCAAAAAGTTAGGGATTATTTTATTAATTAGCCAAACACTGGTAGGGGTACCAATGCTGGCACAAGAAAGTATATTAGAAACAACCATTCAAACAGAGACGAAACCAGCAACAACAGAAACCAGCGAGACTGTAGCTAGCTTGGAATCTGAAACTACTAGCCAAGCGGTGATACAGGAAAAAGAATCCGCTTCGTCCATCGCGGAAAGCAGTAGCAAAAGTGTGGTTGCAGTAACCACTGAAATCACAAATGAGATACAAAATAGTGATACAGCTGAAAAAGCTGTTTCTGCAGAGAATGTTTTTTCAGAAACAGATTATAAACAAGCAACTGCACTGGAGTTAGCAACTTTAGTAAGAGAAAAAAAGGTGACGAGCGAAGAATTAGTAAAAATTGCGTTGGCCATCACTAAACGTGAAAATCCTACATTAAATGCGGTCATTACTTTACGAGAAGAAGCGGCTTTGACAGAAGCAAAAGCTTTACAAGATACAGGTCAACCATTTCTAGGTGTGCCGCTCTTACTAAAAGGGTTAGGACAATCCTTGAAAGGTGAAAGTAACACGAACGGTTTTGGTTTTCTCCAAGATCAAGTAGCTGGTGGGACATCGACCTTTGTCAAAGCGCTACAAAATGCTGGATTCATAATCATTGGTCAAACGAATTATCCAGAATTAGGTTGGAAGAATATTTCAGATTCGAAGTTATATGGCGTTTCCGTCAATCCATGGAATCCTAACCATTATTCAGGTGGTTCTTCAGGCGGAGCGGGTGCTAGTGTCGCCGCGGCATTTGTTCCCATTGCTTCTGGAAGTGATGCTGGTGGCTCTATCCGCATCCCTGCTTCTTGGACAGGCACCGTAGGCTTGAAACCTTCTAGAGGAGTAATCATTGGTAATTCTAATAGTACAAAAGGTCAAACTGTTCACTTTGGTTTAAGTCGAACCGTGGCGGATACAAGTGCATTATTTGAAACCTTATTAATCAAAAAAGATCTTCCTGCGGGACATTTAAGTCAAGCGCAACCCATTGCTTATACAACAGAATCCCCTGCCGGAACACCTGTAAGTGCCGAAGCAAAAGAGGCGGTCGCTGAAGCTGTTGCTTTTTTAAAAGACCAAGGGTACACATTGGTTGAAGTGAAGCACCCTGTTGATGGGGAACGTCTAATGAAAAATTATTATACTGTAGCTGCTGGCTCAGCAGGAATTGCCGATTTTATGGCGCGGCAGAAATTGAAAAGACCGCTTGAACGAAATGATGTAGAACTGTTAACATGGGCGCTTTTTCAAACAGGAAAAAATATAACGAGTGAAGAGACAACTGCGGCTTGGACAGATATTGCTTTACAAGCACAAAAGATGGACGAATTTTATCAACAGTATCCTATCTTATTAACACCAACGACAGCTGCCACGGCACCTAGTATTGATAATCCGTTACTAAAGCCAGAACATGCAGCCCAGATGGAAAGAATTGATCAATTGTCACCAGCAGAACAAAAACAATTGATTTATGACCAATGGCTGACGGCGTTCACATATACACCGTTTACACAACAAGCAAATTTATTTGGACATCCAGCATTAAGTGTACCAACTTACGTTTCAAAAGAAGGACTGCCTTTGGGGATTCAATTTAATAGTGCATTAAATGAAGACCGAACATTGCTACAATTAGGTGCTTTATTTGAAAATAACCACAAGATAAATCAACCACATCTAGAAGAACCAGAAAAAGACAAAGACCCAGATGCAAGCGGCGAACCAGACAAAGACAAAGAGCCAAATGCAAGCGGCGAACCAGACAAAGACAAAGAGCCAAATGCAAGTGGCGAACCAGACAAAGACAAAGAGCCAAATGCAAGTGGCGAACCAGAAAAAAACAAAGAACCAGATACAAGTGGCGAACCAGATAAAGATAAAGAAACAAAAACAAGTGAAGGACCAATCGAAGGAAAAGATCAAAACCAAAACCAAAACCAAAACCAAAACCAAAACCAAAACCAAAACCAAAACCAAAACCAAAACCAAAACCAAAACCAAAACCAAAACCAAAACCAAAACCAAAACCAAAACCAAAACCCAGACAAAGCTGAAAAAACTACTAGTGAGTCATCCTTAGATAATTCGCTGAATTCATCAGCAAAACAGGGGATCAAATCAACAGAGAGTACGCATGCTTTTTCTAATAAAAGCATGGTTGGGAAACAAGATCAGCTTCCCAAAAAAGTATTACCCAAAGCAGGTGCAGAAGTACCGAGTACTTTCTGGATTGTTTTAGGGGGAGCTTTCTTAGTAACGAGTGGAACGATTTATATAAGAAGAACTAGAAAATAATAACCAGTGAAGGCTGGAGACAATTTGGAATAAATTGTCTCCAGCCTTTTTTCTTTGGTATACTAAAACCAAGAGAGAAATGAGGCGAAAGCAATGAGGGCGTTTGAGAAGATTCCAGAGTTTCAGCAATGGCAAAAAGTTGAAGCTATTCACCGTGGTTGGTCAACGGATTTAAAGTTACCAAAAATCAAGAGATCTTTACTAGAGGACTATAATTGTGGAGAATTATTAGTTCCCAAATGGTTTTCAACTATCCAAAGAAAGGGATTGAGATTTTAGGCTTGTTTCGATAGAATAAAAATAAAAACAGGAGTTTAAGGAATGAAACTAAACGGGATTATTATGATAGTAGTTGTTGGAAACGTTTTATCTAGCTGTGGTTGGCAAAAATCAAAAGAGGAATCACAGAAAGTACAAACACACAATGTAAATACTGAAGAAACAAGAGCGATTTCAGCAACCAAAGTTAGTCAAACCACGGCGTTGGAATTAGAGCAAACAACGCAAACGCAAGAATTAACTGAATTAGTTACAGAAGAAGGGACGATTTGGAATCAGCAAAAAGCAAAACAGTTAGGACAATACATGGAAACCTGGGGCCAAGAACGCAATCAGAACTATCAAGCATACCAACCAGGTCACTCTGTAGCTTTTTACACGATTCAAGTGCCTGATGATTTATTGAGTTATGAACCTAAATTACAACCAGCTATTGGGAACAATCCCATTTGGTTAAATTGGTCAGAAACAGGCAGCGAAGGGGGTTATTGTCTGGTGGCAGTATACTCTGACAGTGCGACACAAGTTGCCCAGAAGCATGTCTATCTATTTACTTTAGTGAATGGTGAAGCCAAAGTCTATGTGAGTAAAGAACAGCCAGTAGCGGAGCAACCTTATTTTCTTTTAAAAGAAACAAGTAATACAGAACTGAAAGAACAATTCACAAACCTTGTGCATAATCTTTAATTTTTTATTTAATCAAAAGGAAAAGAAAATTTATCATTGACAAAGTATCCGCTTTCATTTTATTCTGTAGCTACCCCTTGGGAAGGGGCAAAAGGAAGTTTTGAAAGGGATGAAAAAAATGAAGGAAACAAGTTTAGTAATTATTAAGCCAGATGGCGTTGAACGGAAGTTAGTTGGCAAAATCATTCAACGTTTTGAAGATAAAGGTATTGACTTATTGCACCTTAAATTCGAACGACTAACAGTAGAAACAGTGAAGGAACATTATGAGCATTTAAAAGATGAACTATTTTTCCCTGAATTATTAGCCTATATGACAAGTGGCCCAGTGGTTGTGATGGTCGTTGTAGGGGACAATGTGGTTAAAAAAGTACGTAAATTAGTTGGAGCAACGAATCCGTTAGATGCTGAAAGTGGCACCTTACGAGCGGATTATGGGTTGTCAGTCACCAAAAATTTAATCCATGCTTCTGCCTCTGTTCAATCAGCAAAAATTGAAATGCAACGGTTCTTTGGTTAATCAGCAAAAAAGAAACAATTCTTTATTTTTTATAAAGGATTGTTTCTTTTTTATTAATTGTCAGAATATTCCACTTAAATGGTTGACATTTGGAGGTAGAAGAGTAGTATAGACTACATACTAAATGACTGCATGTGTTTCAGGAGGATAAAATGATAACCAGTGATGAATTGACAGAAAACCTTAGTCCGTTTGAATTAAGTCTATTTTTAGAGAAAAAATTACATGAAGAAAATCATAATTTAGAAACATTGCTAAATGCAGGGCGAGGCAATCCTAATTGGACAGCGCCAACACCAAGGGAAGCCTTTTTTTTATTAGGTCAATTTGCTACAAAAGAAACGTTAAGAGAGGGGAGCGAACAAACGGCTGGTATGATTCAGCCAAGTTTTGGTAGAACGCAACGCTTCTTAAACTTTTTAGCAGAAAATCCTAGCAAAGGGGCAACCTTCTTACAAGAAATTTGGACAGCAGAGCATAACTATTTTGGGATGGATAAGGAAATGTGGTTAGATGCCATGTTAGACTATGTGATTGGGGATAATTATCCGAATCCTGTTCGTTGCTTGAAGGCGTGTGAACAACCGATTAAAGCATATTTAAATCAAGAATTATTTTCCAGCGAAGCACAACCGTTTGATATTTTTGCCGTTGAAGGTGGTACAGCAGGGATTTGTTACTTGTTTGATACGTTGGCAAATAATTATTTACTAGAAAAAGGTGATCGTATTGCGTTGTTATTGCCAACGTTTGCTCCTTATCTAGAAATTCCAGAACTACCACGTTATGATTTTGACGTGGTTAAAATCAAAGCAGAGCAAATGATTATTGATGGAAAAACGACGTATCAATACTCAAACAAGGAAATTGATAAACTAAAAGACCCGTCCATCAAAGCGGTTTTTGTCGTAAATCCCAGCAATCCAACTGCCAATGCTATGGGAAAACCTACCATTGAACAAATCAAACAAATCGTTGCAGTGGATAACCCTAAGTTAATGATTTTAACAGATGACGTTTACGGAACCTTTGTGCCAGCTTTCCGTTCACTATTTACGGAGTTACCTTATAATACAGCCTGTATCTATTCTTATTCTAAATACTTTGGTGCTACCGGTTGGCGTGTGGGGACCATTGCGGTCAGCCAAGAGAACATCTTTGACCAATTATTAAAAGAATTGCCAGTGGCTCGAAAAATGGAATTACAGGCACGTTATGCTACATTGAATGCAGACACAAGCCAAATTAATTTTATCAGTCGCTTAGTCGCAGACAGCCGCGATATTGCGTTGAACCATGCAGCGGGACTTTCTTCTATTCAGCAAGCGATGATGGCTTTATTTAGTTTGTATGCTTTGTTAAAAGACGGTCAAGCATATAAAGACGAAGTGATGGATATTTGTCATACGCGTGAAAAGCTCTTGTTCCGCACCTTAGGTATTGAAGAGCCTTTAGCAAGTTTAAATACAGCATACTATTGTGAAATTAACTTTAGAGACTGGACAGAAAAACGTTATGGCCCAGAATTTTCAAGTTATTTAACGAAATCGTGGACGATTACAAAAGTATTAACCTCGTTAGCAGAAAAAGAAAAATTAATGCTTTTAAAAGCGGATGCTTTCGGGAGTGACAAATGGTCAGTTCGAATTTCTTTAGCCAATTTAGCGACTAACCAATATAGTGAAGTTGGTAAACGAATGATTCGCCTATCTGAACACATCAAAGAAGAGTGGTTGCGCCAAAAGCGCCAAACCATTAAATAAAAAAACGCTAAGTCTCTTAAGATGCAGGAGGCTTAGCGTTTTTGTTTATTATTTATTCATTTTTCCGTTAGTTTTGGTTTATAAATGTTTGCTACACTGGAGATAAGAGGAAATTAAGCGTTTATAAAAAGGAGAGAAGTGAATGAAACATATTAAAGGAATGTTGGTTTTTATCGGATTATTTATTTGGGTTGGTTGTGCGCCAGATCAAGAGCCAACGAAACAAACCACAAGTGGCCCGCAAGAGACAAAGCAAGTGAAGCAAGTTACCGTCACCAATCAAACAACTTCTGCGGTGGAAAAACAAGCGCCAACTAAAAATGAAGAACTGATTGCTAATCAATTGACTTTTGATTCTCATGAATACACGTACGAAGTGGTTACAGGTGCCACGCAAACGACATTTGGGACCACCCCACCAGCCAAATATACCCCAGAAGAAAAAAAGGAAAAAATGTTTTGGTCCAATCAACCGCCATTGGGATTAATGACGGGCAACTATTATAGAAATGAAGGTGTATTTACTGGCGGAAATTACGGCATTGTAGAGATTGTTACGGAACCTGAAACGCACCGGATTCTAAATGTTGAGTTTACAGAGTTTGCTAGTGACCCTTATTATGATACACGCTATTCGGGTGTCAACAAACGTCTGTCGGATTATCCTGAATTTCAAGCAAGCAACACGCGCACAGACGATACGTTAGTCACCGTTGTTAATGGTATTACTTATGTAGAAAAACAAATGCGTGACGAAAATCGTGTCACAGGTAATTTTTATACTGTACGTGGTTCATCAACTTCTGCGCGTGAAGGATTGATGCCTTTAGCAGCAGAGATGGCTACTTGGCTAAAAGAGCCATCGAAAGAAACGTATATCGGTTACGCAGAAGATTTAGGCAATGGCCTAATCGGTCGACTTCAAGTGATAACAGAAGAGCAGAAAATAAAACATGTCAGCTATGATGAATACTTTTCGGATGAACAGGAAAAAATCACAGAAACAGCTCTGCGGCCTTTTTATCGTCAATCGAAATATTATTCACCAGGATACAATAAACAAACCAACAATGCTTTTATTCATTTTGTAGATGCACTAACAAAGGCCATTACGACACAACAAACTCTATCCGTTAACGAAGAACAAGAGCTACAGCATCCGTCTTTTACTACTTATCAAAGATTGGCTGAAAAAATCAGCACGTTTCAAAATTCATTGAAGGAATAAAAAAACGAAAGTGGGGCATAAGTCGTTTCGACTTATGCCCCACTTTCGTCATCTTAAGATTAACAGCTAAACCAAAGCGAGTTCTTTTTAAAGAAATACTATTGTCTTAGCCTTTTATAGATCTAAATAATTTTCTAAGTAATCTGCTAAACCATCTTGATCATTTGTTTTTTCAGTGACATCGTTGGCTACGGATTTAATTTTATCCGTGGCATTGTTCATAGCAACACCCCAACCAGCATAACTTAACATTTCTTCGTCATTATGTTCATCGCCAAAAGCAATGATATCAGCTGGTTTGACAGATAAAAAGTTTGCCACTTGGTCAACGCCATGGGCTTTTTGAATTCCTTTTGCGACCATTTCTAAAATAGGCATTGGACCGCCCCAGGTACGGACATCAATATAATCGCCATATTGTTTTGTCAATGTATCAGCAACTTTTTCAGCTTGGTTTGGTGTGGTCCGAACCATCATTGAGGTAGGATTTGTTCGTAAATTTTTAGCAGTAAGTAAATTATCTAAGGTTGCTTTTGAAGCAAAAAATTTCGGATCGAATCCATCTAACGTATCAATATAAAATGTTTCTTTGTTTTCAGCAGCAACAAAATCTAATTGTAATTCTTTTTTCTGTGCCAAAATGTCAAAGACTAGGTCACGTTCAATATTGGCTTCGCTTTCCAAGTCCCACTTTTTCTCTGGAATGTGGACTAAAGCGCCGTTAAAGTTAACCATAGGGGTCGTTAGGCCAAGTTGTTGGTAAAATTGATGACTCATTCTATAGGGACGTCCAGTAGCAATACTGACGTAATGACCGTTGTCAATCGCTTTTTTTAGTGTTTGTTCGGTTTTTGGACTGATTAAAGACTGTGCATTTAATGTTGTGCCGTCTAAATCAATAGCAATTAATTTTTTCAAGTAAAAATTCCTCCTAAATGCCTTTTACTCAGTCTAGCATAAAACCGAAGATTATCAAGGGGAGAAGCATGTTCATTTATAAGGTTTAAAAAAAAGCTTAAGAAGTATGCTACACTAAAATAAACCGTTTGGAAAAGGAGCGCAGAGTATCTTGAGAAATTCTAGAAATTATTTACGAGTGATCACCTTAATCTATTGTATCTATATGTGGTTATTTGCTACGCATTTTCATTTTATGGCGTTGAACGTGTTGTTAGCCTATATTCCAATTGAACTTAGTTATCTTTTAAACGCAGGAAAACGTAAAAGGGATTGGTTGATAGGTTTTGCTTGGTTAATTTTTTATCCTAATGCGCCGTACCTATTTACGGATTTTTTTCATTTAGAAACGCTATCTATTTATCAAGGCTTTAATACGATTTTTGCAAACCAAATTGGTGATTGGTGGGCGTTTGTTTGCTTAACTAGCGGGATTGTTATATATGGGCTTTTAGGGATGAAAACAGTAACAATTGTTAGTCAGAAATTGCAAAGTTATTGCGGCTATAGAACAATTGTAGTCTTTCAAGCCGTCCTTCATTTCTTGTCTGGTTTGGCGATTTATGTTGGACGTTTTGATCGATTACACAGTGTCTATCTTTTTATGAGTCCAATTGAAACAGTGAAAATTATCTTTTTTGATTGGTCCCTTCAAAAATTAATGTTTATTTTATTAATGATGTTTCTACAGATGCTGTTGTTTGGGCTAATCCAATTATTAGGAAAAGAAGAAGCAATGTAAAGCTTTTTCTTTTTTTATATCTGAAAAACACGAACGTTATATAGAAAAGTATATATAATAGTTAATATTTTGTTGTAAAAAGGTAGCGATTCTCTTATAATCAAAGAGTAATTATTCGAAATCATGGATTTTAAGGGAGAGAAGTGCAATTATGAATACGTTTTTCAAATTAAAGGAAAACAAGACAACGGTGTCGACTGAAATAATGGCGGGGGTTACGACCTTTTTTGCAATGAGTTATATTTTATTTGTTAATCCGTCCATTCTTTCAGAAACAGGGATGCCTTTTCAGGCTGTTTTTTTAGCGACCATTATTGCTTCAATCATTGGTACATTAATTATGGGGCTGTTTGCTAATGTACCTTACGCTCAAGCACCGGGAATGGGACTCAATGCTTTCTTCACGTTTACGGTCGTTTTTGGGATGGGGTATACATGGCAACAAGCACTAGCAATGGTTTTTATTTGTGGTTTGATTAATATTTTGATTACAGTGACAAAAATTCGCAAAATGATTATTAAAGCAATTCCAGAGAGTTTACAACATGCTATTGGTGGTGGAATTGGAATTTTCGTCGCTTATGTGGGGCTGAAAAATGCTGGCTTACTGAGTTTCACAGTACAAGCAGAACCTCAAAATGGTGTTGTGAATGGTTCGAGTATCGTGCCTGCTTTAGGAAATTTTGATCATCCAGCCATTATATTGGCGGTGATTGGGTTAGTTTTAACAACGATTTTAGTTGTCACGAATGTTCGCGGCGCGATTTTAATTGGTATTGTGGTTACTACGTTAATCGCAATTCCAATGGGAGTGGTAGATACTGCTTCGGTTGATTGGCATGCTAATTCGCTGGGCAATTCATTTAAAGAATTAGGTACAACTTTTGGCGCTGCTTTTGGTGCTGAGGGCTTACAGTCATTGTTTAGTGATTCTTCAAAAATTCCTCAAGTCTTAATGACCATTATTGCCTTCAGTTTATCAGATACGTTTGATACAATTGGAACATTTATCGGTACGGGACGTCGAACAGGGATCTTCTCTAAAGAAGATGAATTAGCTTTAGAAGATAGTAAGGGCTTCAGCACTAAAATGGACAAAGCTCTATTTGCAGATGCTATTGCAACATCTATCGGTGCGATTTTTGGTACATCGAATACGACAACTTATGTAGAAAGTGCAGCAGGAATCGGTGCAGGTGGTCGAACAGGTTTGACATCGGTAGTGGTAGCAATTCTATTTGCCCTAAGTAGTCTTTTTTCACCACTTATTGCTATTGTGCCAGCACAAGCTACGGCTCCAGCGTTAATTTTAGTGGGAATTATGATGTTAGCTTCTTTCAAAGACATCAATTGGACGGATTTAGAAGATGCGATTCCAGCATTTTTTGCTTCAATTTTCATGGGATTATGTTATAGCATCTCTTATGGGATTGCTGCTGGGTTCATCTTTTATGCAGTGGTGAAAGTAGTCAAAGGGAAAGCCAAAGAAATTTCACCAATTATTTGGGTTATTGATGCGTTGTTTATCTTAAACTTTGTAATCTTGGCTATTTTATAGTAAACAAAAGTGAGGCTGAGATAACAGCGGGTAGCTTCGAAGGTGTTGTATTTGTTCAGCTATTTATTTTAAGCTTAAACGTTAAGGAGTCTGGAAGATTGGTCGTTTTGACTGCTCTTCCAGACTTTTTTTTAAAAGAATTTTCTTTTGAGAGATTCACTTTTTTAGAGTATAGTGGTAGGTGAAGAGGTGATAAGGTGGATAAAAGTATGAAAATAAAATGGAAGCAGAATTTATTAGTCGCATGGATTGGTTGCTTTTTTACAGGGGCGAGTATTAGTTTAGTTATGCCGTTTATTCCAGTATACGTTGAACAATTAGGGACGCCTAAGAGTCAAGTAGAGCTGTTTTCTGGATTGGCAATTTCTGTCACGGCATTTGCTGCTGCGATTGTTGCACCGATTTGGGGAAATTTAGCTGATCGAAAAGGTCGGAAAATTATGATGATTCGGGCTGCAGCAGGAATGACAATCACAATGGGGGCTTTAGCGTTTGTTCCTAATGTATATTGGTTGTTGATTATGCGTTTTATGAACGGGATTTTATCCGGCTATATTCCTAACGCAACAGCGATGATTGCATCGCAGGCACCAAAAGAAAAAAACGGCTGGGCTCTAGGGACATTATCAACAGGTGCAATTGCTGGAACGTTAATTGCGCCATCGATTGGCGGTGCGTTGGCACAGTGGTTTGGAATGGAAAATGTCTTTATTATTACTGGTGTTATTTTATTCATTACAACATTGCTGACGATCTTTTTAGTTAAAGAAGATTTTCAACCAGTTGAGAAAAAGGATTTATTAACGACTAAAGAAATTTTTAGTAAGATGGATCATGTTTCAGTGTTGATTGGTTTGTTTGTGACTACGTTAATTTTACAATTAGGAATTACAAGTATCAGCCCAATCTTAACGCTATATATTCGCTCTTTAAGTGGCGATACAGAGAATGTATTATTTGTTAGTGGTTTGATTGTTTCGATTGCCGGCGTTTCAGCAATTATTTCTTCTCCAACTTTGGGGAAAATTGGGGACCGCATCGGGAACCAAAAAGTTTTATTAGGCGGATTAATTCTTTCTTTTATTTGTTACATTCCCATGGCGTTTGTGCAAACACCTTTTCAGTTAGGCGTTTTGCGGTTCCTTTTAGGTTTTTCAACCGGCGCTTTAATGCCATCAATCAATACGTTAATTAGTAAAATAACGCCAACGGAGGGCGTAAGTAGAGTTTATAGTTACAATCAGATGTGTAGTAATTTCGGTCAAGTTTTAGGACCAATGGTAGGGTCGACAGTTGCCCATGGTTTTGGCTATTCTTCTGTTTTTCTGGTAACCGCTTGTTTCGTTTTAGGAAACATTGGGTTGTCCTTCTTTAATTTCCGAAAAGTTTTAAATAAAAAGCTATAAACAGTTGAAAAGATAAAAAAACCAGTTACAATAACTTTAGTAACTGGTTTTTTCTTATTTAACAGGTTTGGTTTCTTTCGGTACTGCAAAGTGTGCAATTAATAAAATAATCACGGCTGTTGCCAACGATAGAATCGTTGTCATTTTAAAGTCGTATGAACCACCAGATAACGCACCGCCGATATATCCAACGACTTGGCCTAATGCGAAGGTCCAGAAAAATACAACAAGATAACGCATATGAGCACCTCTTTTCTAGCTCTTAGTTTAGCATATTTTCTTTAAAAGTAAAGAATCCGCAATAGGAAAATAAGAGAAGAGGAAAAAATAGCAAGGATTCAAAAAGGAGCTGTCCAATGTCATTTCCACAATTACATACCGTTACTTCCTATTCGCTTTTATCTAGTACGGTTAGGATTCGTTCCTATGTAGAACAAGCAAAAGCGTTAGGTTATCAAACATTAGCGATTACCGATATCAATGTCTTGCATGGGGCAGTTGAATTTTATGAAGCATGCCAAGAAGCGGGAATTCAACCAATTATCGGTTTAAGATTAGAATATACCCCAGCAGAAAAAGAAGGGCATTCCGAGTTGCTTTTATTTGCTAAAAACTTAAAAGGTTATCAGCAATTAATGCAACTATCTAGCAGCAAAATGACGACAGAGGGTCCCTTTTACTTAGCGGAACATCAATCCTTATTAAGTGATTTATTTGCCGTGACTTTGTCAGCAAGAGGAGAAGTCGCCCAAACATTTTTTGAAGATGAACAACAAGCGGTTCACGCTTTCCAACAACTTGCTTCATATTTTGATCCCCAGTCATTATTTGTTGAGCATTCTTTTTCAATGAATCAACAACGCAATCCAGCACTCTTTTCTTTTTACCAACGAGAACAATTGCCTGGCGTGGCTTTGCAAGAGGTGCGTCATTTAACAAGGGAAGAAGGCTTTGCCGTTACTGTTCTTGAGAGCATCAAAGAAAATAATCAATTAAATATTACAAGCCAAACACCGGAAATTGAAGGTCTGAATTACTTGCGTGAAGCAGAGACGACGATGGAACAAATGCTTCAAATAGCTGGTGCAGAAGTGGTCCAGAATACGATTCAGCTAGCTGAAAATTGCCGAGTTGACATTCCTTTACATCAAAAATTATTACCGCATTTTCCTGTGCCTGATAATCAAACGGCTGGTTCTTATTTACGCACATTGTGTTTAGAAAAATTACCAGAAAGAGTGCCTCATCTAAATGAAGTCTACCAAAAACGCTTAGAAAAAGAGTTAACCATCATTCATAATATGGGCTTTGATGATTACTTTTTAATCGTTTGGGATGTGATGGACTTCTGTCATAACAATCAAATTGTTACAGGCGCTGGTCGGGGCTCGGCTGCGGGTTCTTTAGTGTCCTATGTGTTATCAATTACAGATGTAGATCCAATCAAATATGATTTGCTTTTTGAACGTTTTTTGAATCCAGAACGCTATACGATGCCCGATATTGATTTAGATATTCCTGATAATCGGCGGGAGGAAGTTTTAGCTTATGTCAGTCAAAAATATGGTCATTATCACATGGCGCAAATTGCCACGTTTGGTACGATGGCTGCGAAAATGGTTTTACGGGACGTTGCACGTGTTTTCGGGTTGTCCCAGAGTGAAGCGAATCGTTGGTCGGCAGCTGTTCCCAACAAGCTGAAAATCACGTTAGAAGAAGCGTACCAGGAGTCGAAACGAATGCAAGAATTGGTCAATTTTTCACCGAATAATCAATTGCTCTATAAAACAGCTGTTCAGCTAGAAGGATTGCCTCGCCATGTTTCTACGCATGCAGCAGGTGTGGTAATTAGTGATGAAAATCTTTTGAATTTGGTTCCGTTACAACCAGGATCGAATGAAATTTTATTGACCCAATTTACTATGAATGATGTTGAAAAAATTGGTCTTCTGAAAATGGATTTCTTGGGCTTAAGAAATTTATCCATTATTGATGACACCCTCACAGCTGTTAAACGCGTCTATAATCAAACCATTCGTTTGAATCAGATTCCATTAGATGACGAAACAACGCTGGCTTTATTTAGAAAAGGGGAAACAAGTGGCGTTTTCCAGTTTGAATCTGCTGGAATTCGGAATGTATTAAGAAAATTAGGACCAACTAGCATTGAAGATATTGCTGCTGTCAATGCTCTGTATCGTCCTGGTCCGATGCAGAATATTGATGTTTTCATCCGCCGGAAAAAAGGCTTGGAACAAATTAGTTATCCAGAGCCTAGTCTCGCCTCTATTTTAGAAAATACGTACGGAATTATTGTTTACCAAGAGCAGATTATGCAAGTTGCTGCGAAAATGGCAGGCTTCTCTTTAGGGCAAGCCGACATTTTACGTCGGGCTATTAGTAAAAAGAAAAAAGACGTGCTAGATGAAGAACGAAATCATTTTGTTAATGGTGCGCTACAACAAGGCTATCCCCAAGAGACAGCTAACCAAGTGTACGATTATATTGAGCGCTTTGCTAATTATGGCTTTAACCGCTCGCATGCATTTGCCTATTCCTTTATTGGTTTTCAAATGGCTTACTTGAAGGTTCATTATCCGAGTGCTTTTTATGTCGCATTGTTGCATTCTGTTCGTCATAATCCAACAAAAATTAAAGAATACATTGGCGAAGCTAGAAAAAACAAGCAGACGATTTTGCAGCCGTCAATTAACCAAAGTCACTACAGCTTTTACCTAAATCAGCAACAGCAAATTTTATTTGGTTTTAGTTCTTTAAAAGGAATCCGCCGAGATTTCATTCAAAATATTTTAAATGAACGCCGAGAAAATGGACCGTACAAAACGTTCGATGAGTTTCTTTTGCGAATTGACCGCAAGTGGTTGAAAGTTGAAAATATTGAACCATTGATTGCCATCGGTGCATTTGACGAAATTGCACCCAATCGCCGTCAATTAGCGGTAGGTTTAGAGAGTAATATCCAAAGTATTCTTCTCAGCGGTGGTAGTATGGATTTGTTAGAAACGTTGAAGCCGAAGGAAGAAGAAATTGCCGATTATCCGCTAGAAGAGCGACTAGAACAAGAAGAACAATATTTAGGGGTCTACTTATCAGGACATCCGACAGAAGAGTTCAAAAAAACACGCTTAGCTAAGCAAACGCAACTTGTTCATGAGCTTGTTGAAAATCAGCCCACGAAATTATTAATTTATGTCAAAAACATTCGGACGATTCGGACCAAAAAGGGAGAACAAATGGCCTTTGTTGACGGGGATGATACAACAGGAAGTATTTCATTAACTTTGTTCCCAACTGTTTTTCGCCAGTTAAGACAGAGCGTTGAGAAAGGGCAAGTTTATTATGTGGAAGGAAAAGTGGAACGCAGTACGTACAATCAAGAATTGCAAATATTGGTTCAACGAATAGAAAAAGCCCAACAAGTAGAAACATCAATTAGTGACGAAACGTGTTTTATCAGAATTACAAAAGATGTCGAACAAACGGACGTTTTTCAGAAAATGAAAGAGGTACTCAGTCGTCATGTTGGACACATTCCAGTGATTGTCTATTTTGAAAAAACAGGAAAGAAAATAGTATTAAATGAAGAAAATTGGGTCGCTCATACAAGCGCTAGTCAGCAACAATTAGCTTACGTTTTAGGCGAGCAAAACGTCATTTTCAAATGATTTACGGTAAAAAATACTAGTTGTTTTCAACTTTTTTCATTTTTTTCTTCTTAACTCAAGACATTTTGGTTCTTTAATGGTAAAATGAATGACGTAATATTTTTGTATATCAATTTTTGCGAAAAGGTTTCTTTTGGCAGTTGAAAGTATATTATATGAGGTGAAATAGCGAATGAAACGCATTGGTATTTTAACCAGCGGGGGAGATGCCCCTGGAATGAACGCTGCAATTCGTGCAGTCGTACGCAAAAGTATTTTTGATGGAATCGAAGTTTACGGTATTAACTATGGATTTGCCGGTTTAGTCGCAGGCGACATCCGTCGTTTAGATGTTGCTGACGTTGGCGATAAGATTCAACGTGGTGGAACATTCTTGTACTCTGCTCGTTATCCTGAATTTGCTACTGAAGAAGGGCAATTAAAAGGAATCGAACAATTGAAAAAATTCGGTATTGAAGGCTTAGTTGTTATTGGTGGAGACGGTTCTTATCATGGCGCAATGGCTTTGACAAAACGTGGTTTCCCGGCTGTTGGAATTCCTGGAACGATAGATAATGATATTCCTGGAACAGATTTCACAATCGGTTTTGATACAGCGATTAACACTGTTTTGGAATCAATTGACCGAATTCGTGATACAGCAACTTCTCATGTTCGTACATTCGTTATCGAAGTAATGGGACGTAACGCTGGTGATATCGCATTGTGGTCAGGCGTGGCTGGCGGAGCAGATGAAATCATTATTCCTGAACATGATTTTGATATGAAAAACGTTGCCAAACGTATTCAAGAAGGCCGCGACCGCGGGAAAAAACATTGCTTAATCATTTTAGCAGAAGGCGTAATGGGCGGAAATGAATTTGCTGATAAACTTTCTGAATACGGTGATTTCCATACGCGTGTATCAATTTTAGGACACGTGGTTCGTGGGGGCTCGCCAAGTGCTCGTGACCGTGTATTAGCAAGTAAATTTGGGTCATATGCTGTTGAACTTCTAAAAGAAGGCAAAGGCGGTTTATGTATCGGTATGTTAGATAACCAAGTAGTTGCAGCTGATATTATTGACACGTTAGAAAACAATCAACACAAACCAGATTTATCTCTTTATGAGTTAAATCATGAAATTTCTTTTTAATCTTGTATATTAGCTAATGTTATTAGCTTTGTATAAACAAATTTGGAATAGGAGCGTTTTAGTAATGAAAAAAACGAAAATCGTATGTACGATTGGACCAGCTAGTGAATCCGTTGAGATGCTAGTAAACTTAATTAATGCAGGTATGAATGTTTGCCGTTTGAACTTTTCACATGGTGACTACGAAGAGCATGGTGCTCGTATTAAAAACATTCGTGAAGCTGTAAAAATTACAGGGAAACGCGTAGCGATCTTACTAGATACAAAAGGTCCTGAAATCCGCACAAATGACATGGAAAATGGCGCAATCACAATGAAAATTGGTGACTCAGTGCGTATTTCTATGACAGAAGTTTTAGGAACAAATGAAAAATTCTCAATCACTTATCCAGAATTAATCAATGATGTAAACGTAGGTTCACACATTCTTTTAGATGATGGTTTAATCGATTTAGAAGTAACTGATATCGACCGTGATGCAAACGAAATCGTAACAGTTGTTAAAAACGAAGGCGTCTTGAAAAACAAAAAAGGCGTTAACGTACCAGGCGTTTCTGTAAACTTACCAGGGATCACTGAAAAAGATGCTAACGATATCCGTTTCGGAATTGGTCAAGGAATTGACTTTATCGCAGCTAGCTTCGTTCGTCGTGCTTCTGACGTTTTAGAAATCACTAAAATTTTAGAAGAAGAAAACGCAACACACATCCAAATCATTCCTAAAATCGAAAACCAAGAAGGTATCGATAATATCGATGAAATCTTAAAAGTTTCTGATGGTTTAATGGTTGCTCGTGGTGACATGGGTGTTGAAATTCCAACAGAAGATGTTCCAGTTGTCCAAAAAGCTTTAATTAAAAAATGTAACGCTTTAGGTAAACCAGTTATCACTGCAACACAAATGTTAGATTCAATGCAACGTAACCCACGTCCAACACGTGCGGAAGCAAATGACGTAGCAAACGCAATCTACGATGGTACAGATGCAGTAATGTTATCAGGCGAAACTGCAGCAGGGGATTACCCATTAGAAGCTGTTCAAACAATGGCTCGTATTGCAGTTCGTACAGAAGAAACATTAGTTAACCAAGATTCATTCGCATTGAAATTATATAGCAAAACAGATATGACTGAAGCAATCGGACAATCTGTTGGCCATACAGCACGTAACTTGGGTATCCAAACAATCGTTGCGGCAACAGAATCAGGCCATACAGCACGTATGATCTCTAAATACCGTCCAAAAGCACATATCGTTGCAATTACGTTCTCAGAACAAAAAGCACGTAGCTTATCATTATCATGGGGTGTTTACGCAACAGTTGCTGACAAACCATCAAGCACAGATGAAATGTTTAATTTAGCTTCAAAAGTATCACAAGAAGAAGGTTATGCTTCAGAAGGTGATTTAATCATTATCACTGCTGGTGTTCCAGTTGGCGAAAAAGGCACAACAAACTTAATGAAAATTCAAATGATCGGTTCTAAATTAGTTCAAGGTCAAGGTGTCGGCGAAGAAGCAATTATTGCAAAAGCCGTTGTTGCAGGAACTGCTGAAGAAGCAGTTGCTAAAGCGACTGAAGGAGCTATTTTAGTTACAAAAACAACAGATAAAGAATACATGCCTGCAATTGAAAAAGCATCAGCATTAGTTGTTGAAGAAGGTGGTTTAACTTCTCATGCAGCTGTGGTCGCGATTGCGCAAAATATTCCAGTTATCGTAGGTGCTGCAGATGCAACATCATTAATTAATAATGACGAAGTGATTACTGTTGATCCTCGTCGTGGTATTGTTTACCGCGGAGCAACAACAGCTATCTAAGTCTAATTAATTCAATCATTTGACTTTAAGCAATATGTACTCGGACGCAAAGCTGGGACAAACCGATTCGTCAGTTTGTCTCAGCTTTTTTTACAAAAAAGACAGTAGTACGAAATGTTCAGAAAACACGTATTCAGTAAATAAAGAGTTGGGCGCAAATAGTAAAATTATGTCTTAGTTTTAAATTATCTATGTTATTTCACACAAAAATTTTGTTATTTAATTAAATAAGCGTTAAGTTAGCTTCAACTGAAAAACAATTATAAAAAAAACGAAAGAAAAACAGGAAATAAGAAAGGGCTGTCAAGAAAATTTCATTGACAAAGCTTTCATACCCCTGTATAATAGCTTTTGTTGCTTAGGAGTGATAATTATGAAGTGGTCTTTGTTAGAATTAAATAAATACAAAGAAGAGCCGCTAGTGTTTTCAGAAACATTGCATCTTAAAGAAGAGCTTCTTCAACGAGATGATACCTTGTTGGATGTAAGTCCAATCAAAGTAGAAGGCTTATTAGCAGTCAATAAATCAGAATATTTACTTCATTACACTATTCAGGTAACTGTAACCGTTCCTTCATCCCGTTCTTTAGAACCTGTGGCTTTGCCAATGCAAATCACGGTCGATGAAGTCTTTATGACAAAAGAACAAATGGATACAAGAGATGAACGATTTGCAGCTGAAGAGATTATTTTATTGGACAAGCCAACAATTGATTTAGATGAATCTGTCGAAGACAACATTCTATTGTCCATTCCAATTCAAGTGCTTACAGAAGAAGAACAAAACAGTCAAGAAATGCCAAGCGGCAATGACTGGGAAGTAATTTCAGAAGAAGCATATTTGGAAAGTAAGCAGAAAGCAGCAGAACAAACAGTGGATCCTCGTCTGGCTAAACTATCAGAATTACTCAGCGATAATGCTGAAGAGGAAGATAACAGCTAGGTTGGAATATATTGTGTATGTAAATACACGCATCTTTACAAGGAGGTGGAACAACAATGGCAGTACCAGCTAGAAGAACTTCTAAAGCGAAAAAAGCAAAACGTCGCACACACTACAAATTAACAATCAAAGGCTTAAATGCATGCTCAAACTGTGGTGAAATGAAAAAAAGCCATCACGTATGTCCAGCATGTGGTCACTACGATGGAAAAGACGTAATGTCTAAAGAAGCATAAGCATAAAAACATTTTTTGAAATGTTGAATCCCCTAGGCTAACCATGGAGCCTAGGGGATTTGTATTTTTTTAAGAAAATATGAAGAAATTGGAAATTTATTGGCACTATATTGTTTTCATATGAAAGATAGTGCGTTATAATAGTGAGGATTATAAGAGAATGCTCATAGAATTTTCGTTGATTATAATATAGGAGGTCATAAAATGACAAAACAACAATTTGGCGTAGTCGGCATGGCTGTCATGGGAAAAAATCTTGCTTTAAACATTGAAAGCAGAGGCTATACAGTTGCGCTGTATAACCGTACAGGATCAAAAACAACAGAAGTGGTTGAAGAACATCCTGACAAAAACTTTCAAGCAACATACACAATTGAAGAATTTGTGAATGCAATTGAAAAACCTCGTCGAATTATGTTGATGGTTAAAGCTGGACCTGCAACAGATGCGACAATCCAAGAATTGTTACCACACCTTGATAAAGGCGACATCTTAATTGATGGCGGTAATACGTTCTTCAAAGACACAATGCGACGTAATGAAGAACTAGCAAACTCAGGAATTAACTTTATCGGTACTGGCGTTTCTGGCGGAGAAGAAGGGGCTTTGAAAGGACCATCTATCATGCCTGGCGGACAAAAAGAAGCGTATGAGTTAGTTGCGCCAATTCTTGAAAAAATTTCAGCAAAAGCAGAAGACGGTGAACCATGTGTGACTTACATTGGCCCAAATGGTGCTGGACATTATGTAAAAATGGTTCATAATGGGATTGAATATGGGGACATGCAATTAATTGCTGAATCCTACGATTTAATGAAACAAATCTTAGGTTTATCTGTTGATGAAATGGCAGAGATTTTCAAAGAATGGAACGAAGGCGAATTAGACAGTTACCTTATCGAGATCACGGCTGACATTTTGACACGTAAAGATGATGAAGGAACCGACCAACCAATCGTTGATGTTATTCTGGATGCAGCAGGCAACAAAGGAACAGGTAAATGGACAAGCCAAAGTGCGTTAGATCTTGGCGTACCATTACCATTAATTACAGAATCAGTATTTGCACGTTTTATTTCGGCTTACAAAGAAGAACGCGTTAAAGCAAGTGGCATTTTATCAAAACCTGCAGCCTTTAACTTTGCAGGCGATCAAAAAGAATTGATTGAAAAAATTCGCGAAGCATTATACTTTAGTAAATTAATGAGTTATGCGCAAGGTTTTGCACAACTCCGTGCAGCTTCTGAAGAATACGGATGGGATTTACCATTTGGTGAAATTGCAAAAATCTGGCGAGCAGGTTGTATTATCCGTGCACAATTCTTACAAAAAATTACCGATGCATATGAAAAAAATCCAGCACTTGAAAACTTGTTGTTAGATGAATACTTCGTAGAAATTACGAAAAAATATCAACAAGCCGTTCGTGAAGTTGTTGCGATTGCTGTTCAAGCAGGTGTTCCTGTGCCAACATTCTCATCTGCAATTGCTTATTACGATTCATATCGTTCAGATCGCTTACCAGCGAATTTAATTCAAGCACAACGTGATTACTTCGGTGCTCATACGTACGAACGTACAGACAAAGAAGGAATCTACCATTACAGCTGGTACAACGAAGAATAAACACGCTGGAGACCATGAGTGTGGCTCACCATGCTCATGGTTTTACTGTGGCTTAAAAAAGAACCAGACAGATTGAGTAGTAATTCTCTAATAAGTAGTAAGGAATAAAAAGGTTGAGCTTGAGTATAGCTTTTAAAGAGAAAGGACAATTAATCAAATGAGCAACATTTTAATTATTGAAGATGAAAAGAACTTAGCGAGATTCGTTGAGCTTGAATTAAAACATGAGGGGTATACGACAGAAGTACACTACAATGGTCGTACAGGATTGGAAGCCGCTCTTAACAACGAATGGGATGCTATCCTTCTTGATTTGATGTTACCAGAATTAAATGGATTAGAAGTATGTCGCCGTGTTCGCCAAGTGAAAAATACACCAATTATTATGATGACTGCGCGTGATTCAGTAATTGACCGTGTTTCTGGCTTAGACCATGGAGCGGATGATTATATTGTTAAACCATTTGCAATTGAAGAATTGTTAGCTCGTTTACGTGCGTTACTTCGTCGTATTGATATTGAGGGCGATAAAAACGTTGCAAAACAAACAACGATTACATATCGTGACTTAACAATTGAAAAAGAAAATCGTGTTGTTCGTCGTAATTCTGAAATGATTGAATTAACAAAACGCGAATACGAATTACTATTAACGCTAATGGAAAACGTGAATGTTGTCTTGGCACGTGATGTGTTACTGAATAAAGTTTGGGGCTATGAAACAGAAGTAGAAACAAACGTTGTGGATGTATATATCCGCTACTTACGAAATAAAATTGACGTACCTGGAGAAGAAAGCTACATCCAAACTGTCCGTGGAACTGGCTACGTTATGCGTTCGTGAGAACTAATTAATGAAAAGAACGATTAAAAAAGAACTGGAAGGCCCATCTTTAACTATAAAGTGGGCTTTCGCAAGTTCTTTCTTTATATTTGTAGTTTTTACCATTTTTGCGGTGATTACCTATAAGTCTTCTGTTAGTCTTATTGTTGCCAAAGAAAAGGAAAATGTCGAAGCAACGATTGCAGAAGTAACAAATCGGTTAGCTAATGCCAATGAAAATTTAACGGTAACAGACGTTTTTGACTATTTAAAAACGCCGAGTGAAAGAGATGAAAACTACTATAATAAACATACAGCAGTAGAAGGTTCGTTTATGGAAATGGACAGTTTCATATCTGAACTAGGACAACCAGAACTTTATTTATCTGTGTATGACACAAATCAAAAGCTTGTATTTAAAACACAAAATGAATATGATAAGTTATTACAATTGGATCGACAATTACCTGTCGTGAGAACCGTGTTTGATAAAACCGGTTTTTATTCCGTGGAACCTATTTTTTCAAAAGAAACACGAGAAAAGATTGGTTATATTCAAGCGTTTTATGAGCTTTCTTCTTTTTATGAAATTCGTAATCATTTATTATTAACACTTGTAGTTTTGGAAGTGATTTCTCTGATTGTAAGTAGTGTCTTAGGCTTTATTCTTTCTTCTTATTTTTTAAAACCATTAAAAGTATTGAGAGACACGATGGATACCATCCGCAAAGACCCACAATCAGATGTCCACATGCCGGAGATTAATACGAGAGATGAGTTAGCAGATATCTCGGAAATCTTTAACGAAATGTTAGATCGTATGAGACGCTATATCGAACAACAAGAGCAGTTTGTTGAAGATGTTTCCCATGAATTAAGAACGCCTGTTGCGATTATGGAAGGCCATTTAAATCTTTTAAATCGTTGGGGAAAAGACGATCCTGAAATTTTAGATGAATCGTTAAAGGCCAGTTTACAAGAAATCAGTCGTATGAAGAGTTTGGTCCAAGAAATGCTTGACCTTTCACGCGCTGAACAAGTGGACACCCAATATGCAAATGAACGAACAGATGCTAAACAAGTAGTCTACCAAGTATTTAATAACTTCCAATTGGTCTATCCTGAGTTTCATATCACATTAGATGACGATTTACCAACCGAAGTTGAACTGAAAATCTATCGTAATCACTTTGAACAATTGTTAATTATTCTCTTAGATAATGCGATTAAATATTCAACAGATCGAAAAGAAGTGCATATTTCCATTTCTCGAACGATGAATGAATTTGAAATAGCTGTGCAAGATTTTGGCGAAGGAATCACTGAAGAAGACTTGGAGAAAATATTTGATCGATTCTACCGAGTAGATAAAGCCCGTGCAAGAAATAAAGGCGGTAATGGCTTAGGCTTATCCATTGCAAAACAATTAGTCGAAAACTATAAAGGACGTATTGATGCAGAAAGCGTATTGCATCAAGGAACGATCTTTAGAATTTTTATTCCAATCGCTAGAATAAAAGAAGAGGAGGTCGGGACAGAACCGTTTAGCTCCGAGAAATAAGAAGAAATTTCCGAAAATTGCTCTTTAATTTTTGGAGAATTTCGGCTTATTTCCGAAGGAGTTGGTTCTGTTTCCGCCGTTTATCAGGTTTTGAGCCTGGAGCAAAAATCCAAAGTAATTTTTGTCCCAGGCTCTTTTTTTACGAATGATTAACGAACATTTCAGTAAGAGAAAAGGGATTATAAGATAAAGAAACGAATGTTTTCTTTGTAGAAAATATTCATCGTTCGAAATTGAAAAAAATGTTATTTTTCTGCAAAATAATAGTTGCGTTTTAGAAAAATCCTTGGTATATTAATATCTGTTCTGACAAACAGTCCGTTAAGAAAAAAGTTTTAAAAAGTTAAAAATTTTTCTTGACGAAAAGATAAATAACATGTTAGAATAACAAAGTCGTTAAAGAGATTGCTTTCAAATCAATCATTTGATCGAAAAAACTTGTTATAAAATAACAAAAAAGTTTTAAAAACTTGTTGACAAACAACTGAGATAATGATAAGATGTAGAAGTTGTCACAACAGACGACAACAACCGAGCGAAACAACTTGAAAAAAACTTTTCAAAAAAGTTCTTGACATTCAAACGAAAGTTTGTTATGATGTAAAAGTTGCTGCGAGGTAACGTAGACCTTTGAAAACTGAACAAAGAATAGACGAACCAAATGTGTAGGGCGTCTTGATTCAATTCAAGACAACAAACATTTTTAACAAGCAAGCAATATGCTAGCAAACAAATTGAGCTTAACAATCGCAAGATTGTTCTAACTTTTATTATGAGAGTTTGATCCTGGCTCAGGACGAACGCTGGCGGCGTGCCTAATACATGCAAGTCGAACGCTTCTTTCCTCCCGAGTGCTTGCACTCAATTGGAAAGAGGAGTGGCGGACGGGTGAGTAACACGTGGGTAACCTACCCATCAGAGGGGGATAACACTTGGAAACAGGTGCTAATACCGCATAACAGTTTATGCCGCATGGCATAAGAGTGAAAGGCGCTTTCGGGTGTCGCTGATGGATGGACCCGCGGTGCATTAGCTAGTTGGTGAGGTAACGGCTCACCAAGGCCACGATGCATAGCCGACCTGAGAGGGTGATCGGCCACACTGGGACTGAGACACGGCCCAGACTCCTACGGGAGGCAGCAGTAGGGAATCTTCGGCAATGGACGAAAGTCTGACCGAGCAACGCCGCGTGAGTGAAGAAGGTTTTCGGATCGTAAAACTCTGTTGTTAGAGAAGAACAAGGACGTTAGTAACTGAACGTCCCCTGACGGTATCTAACCAGAAAGCCACGGCTAACTACGTGCCAGCAGCCGCGGTAATACGTAGGTGGCAAGCGTTGTCCGGATTTATTGGGCGTAAAGCGAGCGCAGGCGGTTTCTTAAGTCTGATGTGAAAGCCCCCGGCTCAACCGGGGAGGGTCATTGGAAACTGGGAGACTTGAGTGCAGAAGAGGAGAGTGGAATTCCATGTGTAGCGGTGAAATGCGTAGATATATGGAGGAACACCAGTGGCGAAGGCGGCTCTCTGGTCTGTAACTGACGCTGAGGCTCGAAAGCGTGGGGAGCAAACAGGATTAGATACCCTGGTAGTCCACGCCGTAAACGATGAGTGCTAAGTGTTGGAGGGTTTCCGCCCTTCAGTGCTGCAGCAAACGCATTAAGCACTCCGCCTGGGGAGTACGACCGCAAGGTTGAAACTCAAAGGAATTGACGGGGGCCCGCACAAGCGGTGGAGCATGTGGTTTAATTCGAAGCAACGCGAAGAACCTTACCAGGTCTTGACATCCTTTGACCACTCTAGAGATAGAGCTTTCCCTTCGGGGACAAAGTGACAGGTGGTGCATGGTTGTCGTCAGCTCGTGTCGTGAGATGTTGGGTTAAGTCCCGCAACGAGCGCAACCCTTATTGTTAGTTGCCATCATTTAGTTGGGCACTCTAGCGAGACTGCCGGTGACAAACCGGAGGAAGGTGGGGATGACGTCAAATCATCATGCCCCTTATGACCTGGGCTACACACGTGCTACAATGGGAAGTACAACGAGTCGCTAGACCGCGAGGTCATGCAAATCTCTTAAAGCTTCTCTCAGTTCGGATTGCAGGCTGCAACTCGCCTGCATGAAGCCGGAATCGCTAGTAATCGCGGATCAGCACGCCGCGGTGAATACGTTCCCGGGCCTTGTACACACCGCCCGTCACACCACGAGAGTTTGTAACACCCGAAGTCGGTGAGGTAACCTTTTTGGAGCCAGCCGCCTAAGGTGGGATAGATGATTGGGGTGAAGTCGTAACAAGGTAGCCGTATCGGAAGGTGCGGCTGGATCACCTCCTTTCTAAGGAATATTACGGAAATACACATTTCGTCTTTACTTTGTTCAGTTTTGAGAGGTCTACTCTCAATCAAATAAGTTCGGGGCCTTAGCTCAGCTGGGAGAGCGCCTGCTTTGCACGCAGGAGGTCAGCGGTTCGATCCCGCTAGGCTCCATTGATAGCTTTTGCTATCAGATTCGTTCATTGAAAACTGGATATTGAAGTAAAAAGAATCAAAACAAACCGAGAACACCGCGTTGAATGAGTTTTTTTAATAAGTTCAATTGCTTATTTATTGATTAACCTTCTATCGCTAGAAGAAGTGATCAAGACCCAACCGTAAGGTTGATAAGGTTAAGTGAATAAGGGCGCACGGTGGATGCCTTGGCACTAGGAGCCGATGAAGGACGGGACTAACACCGATATGCTTTGGGGAGCTGTAAGTAAGCTATGATCCAGAGATTTCCGAATGGGGGAACCCAATATCTTTTATAGGATATTACTTTTCAGTGAATACATAGCTGATTAGAGGTAGACGCAGAGAACTGAAACATCTTAGTACCTGCAGGAAGAGAAAGAAAATTCGATTCCCTGAGTAGCGGCGAGCGAAACGGGAAGAGCCCAAACCAACAAGCTTGCTTGTTGGGGTTGTAGGACTCCAATATGGTAGTCTGTTAGTATAGTTGAAGGATTTGGAAAATTCCGCTAAAGAGGGTGAAAGCCCCGTAGACGAAATGCTAACAACACCTAGGAGGATCCTGAGTACGGCGGAACACGAGAAATTCCGTCGGAATCCGCGGGGACCATCCCGCAAGGCTAAATACTCCCTAGTGACCGATAGTGAACCAGTACCGTGAGGGAAAGGTGAAAAGCACCCCGGAAGGGGAGTGAAATAGATCCTGAAACCGTGTGCCTACAACAAGTCAAAGCTCGTTAATGAGTGATGGCGTGCCTTTTGTAGAATGAACCGGCGAGTTACGATTGCATGCGAGGTTAAGTCGAAGAGACGGAGCCGCAGCGAAAGCGAGTCTGA